>CAYNLK010000105.1:0-2879 GCA_964398055.1 uncultured Caldilineaceae bacterium | reverse complement strand
AGATTGCCATCAATCAGGTTCAGAACGGCGCCTTTGTCCGCATCTTCGGCGGGGCCACCGGGGAATAATCCTTAAAGCCAGCCAGTTCGCGGGCAGAGAGTTTTTTTACTCGTTCCCAAACTGAGTTTGGGAACGAGTAAAAGTCAGTTTAGCGTAATCATAAACAAAGAGCAGGGAGTTGAGTTCAACCTCCTGCTCTTTGCATTTTTCAGGTTACACTCTTTCCTCATTCCCAAACTGAGTTTGGGAACGAGGAAACGAGGCACGGAAGAAGGATACCTACTTCTCGGCCACCGGCTCGATCTCAAAACCGGCCAGGTGCTCCAGGGCTTTCACCAGGGCGTGATTGCCTTCGCCGCCCAAGTTTTGGGCTTGCAGAGTTCGGTATAGATGAAAAATTAGGCCGGTCCCCGGTAACGGTGCCCCCAACTGGTCGGCGGCCTCCAGTACCAACCGGATATCCTTGAGCTGCAGATCGATGGTAAAGCCGGGTCGCCAATCGCGCCGCAAAATTTGGGGGCCGCGATGGCTCAGCATCCAGCTTCCGGCGGCGCCGGCGCTGACCGCCTCTAACGTCTTCGCCAAGTCGACCCCGCCGGCCTGGGCAAAGAGCAACGCCTCCGACATCGCCAGGGCATGGCCCACCACCAAAATCTGGTTGACCAGTTTGACCGTCTGACCGGCACCGCTTGCACCCACGTGGGTAATTTTCTGGCCCATTGCTTCAAGGACCGGGCAGGCCCGCTTAAAATCTTTGGCCTCACCCCCCACCATAATCGACAGGGTGCCCCGGGCGGCCCCTTCGCTACCGCCGCTAACCGGCGCATCCAGCATGGCGACGCCCTGCTCGGCCAGCGTTTTGGCCAGCTTGTGGGTCACACTGGGGCTGATGGTGCTGCAATCGATGACCAGGCTGCCCGCTTTGGCCCCTTCGATGATCCCATTTTGGCCGGTCATCACCGCTTCAACATCAGGGGTGTCGCTGACGCAAATGACAATGATATCGCTGCGGGCGGCGACGTCGGCCGGACTTTGACCGGCCTGGGCTCCGGCCTGAACCAGCGACTCCATTTTGCTGGCCGTTCGATTCCAGACGGTCAGCGGGAAGCCGGCCTTGAGCAAATTCCGGGCCATGCCCTGGCCCATAATCCCCAAACCAATGAAGCCTACTTTTTCGGTCATTGTTATTGGCCTTTCTTCACCTATTTCCATTTGATGGTGCAACCGACCGGCGGCGTTTCGGCAATGGCCGGCGTTTGCCCGGCCAGGATGGCCTCCAGGGCATTACGCAAATACGACACTTTAACCTGACCGGGGTCTTCATAGTTGTCGTCCAGGGCGCCGTGGTAGCGCAGCACCCCGGCCCGGTCAAAAACAAAAAATTCCGGGGTGCGTTCCGCGCCATAGAAGCGGGCCACCTCCTGGGTTTCATCGTGCAGGTAGGGGAAGTTGAACCCTTTCTCCAAAGCCCGCTCCTTCATCTTGGCGAAGCTGTCGGCCGGATAGCGGTCAGCATCATTGGCGCAAATAGCCAATAGTTGTACCCCTTTGGCGGCATAGTCGGCCTGCACCTGAACCATGCGATCCTCCCAGGCCATCACGTAGGGACAGTGGTTGCAGCTAAAAACAACCACCACCACAGCCTTATCGGCATAGTCGGCCAAAGAATACGCCCGGCCATCGACTCCCGGCAGTTCAAAGGGAATGGCCTTGTCGCCAATCTTGAGTTTTGACATCATTTTCCTCCAGGATTTAAAAGTTTTGAGTTTTGATGCTGAGTTTTTAGTTTTGAGTAATTTGACGGCGTATTCTCTTACGGCGGTCAGCCGTCGCCGGTCGGCGGTCAGTCTTCTGTGGCCAGCCATCGGCGTTATTTTCCTTCGAGCGCCTGGCGGATCATGTTCAGCGATGGCAGCGGAGAAATCCGGCCATCCTCCAGCCGGTAGGCTCGACAGGTCAGGGCCGGGACAGCCCCGGCCAACGGCGGGACAATATCTTGCCCGTCGATCAGGATCGTCGGTGAACCAACAAATTGATACCGTTGGGCCTCCGCTTCGGTCTCGACCTTGATAATTTCCACGTCAGCTTCAACCCCAACCTCGGCCAGCGCCGCCCACAGGCGGGCCAGAGCCACCTCGTGCGAGGGACACGCTTCGTAATAGAGAAAGGTTATTTTCATAGCAGCTACTCCCGGCTCGACTTTGATATCCTACCATAATTTGACGGCCTCGCCAACCAGCTTAAGAAAAGCTGACCCGTTCGCGGCGTCTTCATAGGCGATAAATTGAGTCAATTCTTGCAAAATAGTCCACCCACTTATAAAATAAACTCCGTCCACAGGTTACAATCTATATCAACCACGTTTACTTGAATTACCCGGCTTTCAATTATTTGAATTGGGTGTGACCAAAATGAGTTTTAATGTAGGGGCGAATGGCATTCGCCCTGGTTGGTTGGCCCAATTTGGGCGTTCGCCGAACGCCCCTACAACTGAAATTGGTCACACCCATTTGAATTTGAGCAGCCGGCTTGAAAGGAGGTGTCAGTTCAAGATAGATCAAGAGTCGCAACTACTGGTCAAAAGATAATGTATTTTTAACAATAATTAGCTAGGAGGAGATACTATCCAATGAACAGACGTTTTTTTGGGATCTTAAGTTTACTGGCTATCGTGGTTCTGCTGGCTGCATGTGGGGGCGCAGCCCCGCCACCAGCGGCTGAACAAGCTGCCCCTGTTCAAGAAGCCGCCCCGACCGAGGCGCCCGCCCCGGCTGAGGCAGCCGCCCCGGCTGAAGTGGCGTCTGGCTGCGATGACCCGCTGGGGTGTGTCACCGTCGCTCCCGGCGCCCCCATCAAACTCGGCGCCGGCTTCGTCATCG
>CAYNLK010000104.1:0-3122 GCA_964398055.1 uncultured Caldilineaceae bacterium | reverse complement strand
GGCTTACCCTGATTTTTTGGGCTTGGCAAATGTTAAATCTGTCGGCCAATCAGGTATGAGCCTGTCAAAGCTGGGGTTGCCCGGCGTCAGAACCGGAATTGTCATTGCCAGTGAGGAGATCATCGCCGCTGTTGCCGGTTTTAATGCCATCACCAGTCTGGCCCCAAGTGGTTTTGGGGCGGCGCTGGTGGCAGAGCTGATTGAAAGTGGTGAGATCATCCGCTTGAGCCGGGAAGTGATCAAGCCCTATTACCGGCGTAGAGCCGAGCAGGCGGCGGCCCAACTCCGGGCGGAGCTGGGCGATCTCAATTTCTATATTCACCGGCCGGAGGGGGCGCTCTTTCTGTGGCTCTGGTTCAAAGATTTGCCTATTACTAGCCAGGAGCTGTACAAACGGCTCAAACGTCGCGGGGTGCTGGTAGTGCCGGGACATTACTTTTTTCCCGGTCTGCCGGAGGCGTGGCGGCACAAACAAGAGTGCATCCGGGTAACCTACGCCCAGGATGAGGCGGTGGTCAGGGCCGGATTGAAGATGATCGCTGAAGAAGTCCGCCGCGCTTATTGTTGAGCGTTCAATATGGGGAGTAAAGAAGTTTGGAGGCGACTTCTCCGGCCTCGCCGCGTTTGCTTTTGAGGGCGACCACGCCGGCGACGGCCTGCTTCAAAATGGGCATCGAGTGGGCCGGCTCGCGCCGGGCGGTGACGGTGTTATCCATCAGGGCTAAGAGGGCCTGGCCCGGCGTTAGCCGGCGAGGCCGCCACGCGGCCAGAGGCAGTCTTGGGCGCGAAAAGCAGTCAACAGTTCGGCGTGTTTTTCAAAGGCGGTCAATAGCGGGGGAATTTCTAACGGGCGGGCCAGCAGGGCCGAGCCGCAATAAAGCAAGTGGTAATTGCGCCGGCCCTGGCGGTCGCTTGCGGGGGCTTGTCCTGCCGAAGATGCCGAATGAGCCAGCCACAAGGAGTACAGAAAGAATATCCACCGTGCCGGTATCACCCGTAGGGGCAACCTGCCAGCCTAAAAACACCCAGAGTACACTACCCCCTCATCCCAACCGTCTTTGGGATGGGTGACCATCACCCCTCCCTTCCACCCTTGACGGGGTCAACAAGTCGAAGTTATCCAGATTCATCGCAGGCGTGATCCAGACTTAATCATCCGACTTCCGGATGGTATCCACACGGCTGTGGCTATGAGTTCGACCGATTATGCGCCTGGCCCGGATATTGATCTGCCGTCTGGCCCTCTCCCCTTGCTCGACATTGAAGGCTTACGCCAAATCGTGCAATTCATTGACCGTTTGTGTCAAAAGGGGCGCGACGCAAAGGACCCCGAAGATAGTCAATCCTCTTGTCCTGTCCCGGAAAGCAGCTACGATTGAGCCTCTTAGCTATTCAATCCATCACTATCTATTACCCATATCTCCCATAAGTAGATGGGATATGTTAAACTATAGCCCACCTTAATAAGAGTAGGGAGAACAGTAACCGTTGACCACCGACAAAATGGAACTCGATGACCAGTGGGCAGCCACTGAATTTGCCGATGTCGAACTGCACGATGCCCGGCTGAATCGGCGTTGTCAAGAATTAGCCATCGCCTTAAGCCAGCAACCGAGCGCGTACATCAACCAGGCCTGCGAAGATTGGGCAGATACCAAAGCGGCCTATCGTTTTTTCGGCAACACCAAGAAAGTGACCCCGGCAGGGATCAGTGCCCCGCATCAGCACCGAACAGTGGAACGAATGAGGCAGCATCCCCTGGTGCTAGTACACCTGGGCGTAAATAGCACCAGGGTTTAGGCGGAGAGGGCTTTGCCCTTGTAAGTCCATTTGAGGGGTTTAGCCATCGTCCGCTGATAGTAGTCAATAAAAGCCAGCACTTTGGTTTTCAAATCTTCGATGGAGGTGAAGTTACCCCGTTTTAAGACTTTACGGACCAAAATACTGAACCAAATCTCCACCTGGTTCATCCAGGAAGCGTGCTTGGGGGTGTAGTGAAAGACAATCCGATGCTCTGGCTGACTGAGAAAGGTGGCCCGGGTTTCCATCGATTGAAGAATACCGGATTTACCCTTGACCCCCAGGTCTACCTCAGCCAGGTCTGATTCGGCGGCCACATAGCGCACCAAGCCTTCGGACTGATGGATGTTGAGATTATCAACGACGAAGTGCCACCCTTTGACGGTGGGATCGGCTTCGACGGTGCGTTGGATGTGCTGGACATAATCTTCCTCGGTGCGCGTGGGGCCCACCGCCACCGTGCCGATCTGACCGGTGGCGACCTCGAAATTGACCATGAAACTCAAGGTGTCGTGGCGGATGTACTCAAACTCACGCCGCTCGATTTTGCCGGGGCGCAGGGGTAAGCCCGGATGTTTTCGTTCCAGAGCCTGCACCCCGGTCAGTTCATCGTTACTGACCACCCGTTCGGCTTGTTTCACCAGGTCTGGCGCGCGTTGGTACAGGTCGTTGATATCCTTGATTTTCTCATCCCCTCGCTCATCTGAGCCGGGGGTCAGCCAATAGCGGATCAGATGAGGTTTGAGATCGCCCTCTGTTAAGAGCCGTCCGGCGTGACGTGGGGAGATGCTTTCGACGATTTGGCGTTGGATGAGTTCATCCGCAATTTCCCGGTGGGTCCAGTGGGTAATCGGTCGGCCTGACTTTTCCGGTTGTTCACAGGCCAACGCCTCGATGTGACAGCGCTGCGCGGCCGTAATCCGCGCCGGAGCGCCGGGCCGGGGTAAATCTTCCAGCCGCTCCTCGACGCTCAACTCGCTCAAGGGGATCGGTTCCAACACCTGCCAGCGCTGCCGCCACCGTCGCACCATATCCACGTGAACGCTCAGGGTCCGGGCAAACTGAGCATTGCTGTGACCCTGACCCGCTGATAGAATAATCCGCGCTCGTAGGACGATTTGTTGGCCCGTGTGATGGGCCTTGACCAGTTTGGTTAAGCCGGTGACGGCTTCTTCACTTAAGTTGAGGACAAGGGCTTGGAGGCCGGGCATAAGTTCTCTCTCCTTCTCGTTGTATTGACCAAAACCTTCTATTTTACCCAGGAGATCGACTGATGCCAAAACTGTCCTCCCCATTGTGTTATTTACGCCTCGGTGTACTAG
>CAYNLK010000103.1:0-4894 GCA_964398055.1 uncultured Caldilineaceae bacterium | reverse complement strand
TCATTGTAGCTGACGTCTCACCTCTTGGATTATGAAATTTGGATCTACTGAGTATAATCAGAATGGAGCATCTAAGCAAGTAGGCTCAGTGTTCAGCCAGATCAGTTCAAAGTGACCGGCACTTTTCACTGATGAAGAAACAATCTCCAAAGATAAGCGTTTCGCTGGAATGTTGAAGTGCCGGTCACTTGTAGTTAACATCAGCCAACTGAACTAAGCCGTGCCGAATGTTAACCCCAACTCATTCAGCCAGCGGCGATAGGCAATCGCCATCCGATCCGAGCGCAGATGCAGTTCCGCCTGCAAGTCGAGCGGCAACAGTTCCGGTCGCTGCGACTCAACAATCGGTTGATCCTGGCCAAAAATCTCGCTCAGGCGCGCCCGTAGGTTTTCTGGGGTGGCCTCTGGATGAGTTGTGGCAATCAAAGCCCAGGCCGAACTTTCGACTTCAGCGTGGGGGGTGATCGCCAGCAAAATGGCATAATTGGACTGGCCGGACTCTTTCAAAAAATGAGCGGTGAGCGGCCGGAACGCGGTGTAGGTGTAAAAGACAACGCCGCCCTCGTCGCCAAAAGGACTGGGTTGGTAGACCCCAATCCGGCCCGATTTGACCCCGTCAGGCCCAATCTCGGCCTCGTACTCGCCAATCTGAGGCCAGCCAGCGTCGCCCAGAATGCCGGCATGGACAAACGGCAGGTGGGCCACATCCAGAAAATTCTCGATGATGCGGGGGCCGCCGGCCTTGACCTGTTTGGGACCCCACACCACAATCTGAAAACGCTCGTCGCCCCACTGCGGAAAGGGCGGTATATCGTGCGCCGGTTCACCCAGCGACACCCACACCAGCCCGTACTGTTCCCGAGCCTGGTAGCTTTTGACCACCGCCTTCTTGGGCGGGAGCTGCTCCGGATGGGCCGGAATGCGGACGCATTTGCCGCCGGCGTCATACGTCCAGCCGTGGTAGGGACATTCCAGTTTATCACCCTCGACCACTTGCCCCAGCGATAGCTTCACCCCCCGGTGAACGCACAAATCCTGCCAGGCCATGATCTGCCCGTCGCCTCGCCACACCACAATGTCTTCGCCCAACAGCCGGGTTGCCAGGACATGCCGGGCCGCCAGCTCTTCGATACTGGCCACCGGATGCCAATCATTGACCAGCACAGGGTCATTCAACATCAGCGACTCCCTTGAAAATAGCCCTCACCCCGTCGCTGAGCGACTCCCCTCTCCCAAACCTGTCCTGAGCGAAGCCGAAGGATTGGGAGAGGGGTTGGGGGAGAGGGCCGCTACCTCACCCCCATTTTCATTCATCGTTGCCGTGCCGCAGGCTGGGTCCGTCTCCTCATATTTGGCCGATAAGGTGACCGGCACTTGGATCACTATTTCCAACCCAAGATTAGTTGAAAGTGCCGGTCACCAAAGAATTAGACAGGTTCTATTTGAACGGCATGCCCCACTCAGCCGCCTGCGCCTTGACTCGATCGTAAATAGCCAGCCACTCGGCGCCCGGTTTGACCGTGACCGGGTCATACAGCTCTTCAAAACGCTGGCCAAACGGTTTGGACTGCAAGTGAGGCTTATACATTTCAACTGCCTTTTTGACAATCTCATCGGCCTCGGCCCGGCTGAGCCGGGTAGCGGCGTGGCCCACCTCGCCGTTGAAACGCGACTCCAAACCGGTGCAGTGGTTGGTATGGACCCCTGTGGCCGAGCGCGGCCCCATTAATCGGGAAACGCCGCACACGGTCGCCACGGTGGCGGTCGCCAGACATTCATACAACAAGATATCGGTGCCCGGCCCAGCAATGGGCTGGGTCATCACATCGGTCATCAGGGTGGAATTGCGCGAAATGGCGGCGATGGCCGCGCTAATGGGACGCAGCACCTGCGGCACCGAGGCAATCGGCAGCGACGGCGTGGTCGGGGCGGTGCAATGGGTGGCGGCCATGTAGATCATCTGCATAGCGATGATGCCGCCCACAATCAGCACCGCCAACC
The DNA here is from genome assembly GCA_964398055.1 of uncultured Caldilineaceae bacterium. Lineage (GTDB taxonomy): Bacteria > Chloroflexota > Anaerolineae > 4572-78 > J111 > CAYNLK01. The sequence continues at coordinate 2,893 of CAYNLK010000103.1, read as the reverse complement.
CTTCCTCGCCGCCGCCCAGGCCGCCCAAAATCGGATTATAGAAACTGTGGATGATCTGGTCTTGGCGCACCGAGTGGGCCAGCTTGTTCAGCAGTTCGGCGTTGGTTTTCAACTCGCTGACCATAGCGATCATGGCCCAGTCGGTGGGACGGTAACCGTTGCGACTGACTGCGGTCAAATGGCCAATATCACTGATGGCCATCTGCACGGCCCCAAAGGCCATGCCCGGCCGGCCGGCCCGCCGCGCCGCGCTGAACAACAGCTCGACCTCTTGCCAGGCCGCCAGCACCTCCAACGGCGAGCGGGTGCGCGGCCGGCGGCCGTGGGTCGTCTCCAGGGTACCGGAGGTCACCGTATCGACGATAGGCTCCTGAATGTAGCTCTGCATAATGGGGATGTACAGCGCTTCCGTCAGCGGGGTGCCAATCGGCCCGCCGATGACGATGGGCGGCTGTTCATCCTCCACCCGGCGATGCCGTTCAGTGCGGGCCTCCCGCCCCTCGCCGATGACCACCGCCGCCGGCGCCCACTTGAGCGTCTCTTCGATCTCCCGCCGGGTAAAGGTGATCCGCCGGCTGGTGCCGGTGCAGTAGACGCCGCACTGCTCAAAAAAGTCCAGCCCGGCCTGCCAGAGCCGGTCATTCAACTCATCATCCGGCTGAATGATCTTGGTTTTATCAAACTTGAGCTCATATTTTTTTACACTGGTCGCGACCCCGTCGGCCACAACCTTCAGATCGAACTCCTTTTCATCGGCCACAGGTCCGTGGTAGGCCCGGTCGATGATGTCCAGTAAACGTGAGGTGTTGTGCATATCAAATTCCTCTGAATATAGATTTATTGCAAGTGCTTCTACGCCACGTACTACGCACCACGAACCACGTAACGTGGTGCGAGTTGCGTATTTTCATTGCCGTTGTCGCCTCGAGGGTACACAAGAAACCCCTGGCTATTTCAACAACCGCCGCGCCTGCCTGACCGCGTCGGCCGCGTCCTGGCCAAAACCATCGGCGCCCATCTGCTGAGCTACCTCCGGTGTTACCGGTCCCCCCCCGACCAAAATCCTGAACCGGCCCCGGTCCTGCTCGCTGGCCTTGATCAACTCGATCACATCTTCCATGTAAGGGATGGAGGTCGTCATGAGCGACGAGAGGGCAATGATGTCGGCGTTCACTTCTCTGGCCCGCCTGATAAAATCCTGGGCGGCCACATCCACCCCCAAATCGACCACTTCAAAACCGTTCACTTCCAACATAGTCCGCACGATATTCTTGCCGATATCGTGGATATCGCCGGTGACGGTGCCAATCACAATTTTGCCGATCGACTCAACTTTGGCCGCCTCACCCTGCAACACATCAGCCAGGTCGGCGTGGATCGCTTTGACCACATCGGCCGCCCGGATCATATCCGGCAAAAATAGCTCCAGGCTGCTGAACCGGTCGCCGATATCGGTCATACACGGCACAATCGCCTGCTGGAAAATGTCGGTGACTGTATCGCCCACCTCGACCAGACGCCTGGCCTCAGCCACAGCCGCGTCAGTCACCCCCTCTTCAATGTATTGCGCCAAAGGGCGGTATTTAGCTGCGACTTCCATAATTTACTCCTTTTTCAGTGGTCAGTGGTCAGTTATCAGTGGCCAGTTATCAGTGGTCAGTTATCAGTGGGCAGTGGTCAGTTGTCAGTAGTTCGTAGTCAATGGTCAGTCGAACTATTCACTGATAATTGTTCATTGATAATTGTTCATTGTTCATTGTTCCTTGCTCCAGGCGATCTTCACCCTGGCCATAATCGCGGCCAAATGATCCTGCATCGCCTGGCGGGCGGCCTGACTGTTACCGGCGACAATAGCCTCAAAAATGGCCCGGTGACCGCTGATGATGGTGGCCTGCAACTCCGGGATGTTGATGCTATCCCGCCGGACGGCTCGCAGCAAGTCAACAAGGCTATCCATCAGGTCGACCATGATATCATTCCCGGTGGCAATGATAATCTGGCGGTGGAATTCAATATCGGCGGTCACAATCCCGGCTTCATTGGCCCGGGCAATCTGGGTTTCGACCTCCTCCAGCCAACGACGCATCACCCCAAGCTGGGCCGAGTTAGCCCGTTCGGCCGCCAGCGCCGCGGCCTCCACCTCGATGAGCTGGCGGATTTCAAATAGTTTCTGCAAGGTCTCCCGATCGGTCAGCAGATGCGGCATCAGGGCAGCCTGAACGATCTCGCGGCTGGGGTCTTTGACAAAAGTCCCCAGGCCGTGCCGGCACTCCACCAAACCGACCGTTTCCAGGCGCCCCAACGCCTCCCGCACCGAAGTCCGGCTTACGTGCAACTCCTGGGCCAACTGTCGCTCACCCGGCAAGCGGTCGCCGGGGATATAGTCGCCGCTGCGGATCATGTCAGCAATTCGCTCGACCGTTTCGCCGGCGACGGTAATTTTTTGGTCACCGTACAACACTTTTTTCACCTTTCCGGCTAAACAAACTGGTCTGAGTGGTATGACCACTAAGACCAGCGCATCATACTATAACTCGACTTTGCTGTCAAGAAATGAGCCTAAAAAGAAAAGCGGAACCGAGAATTTTCGGTTCCGCTTTGCCCTATAAAGTATTTTTCAAAAGTATCGCTACGACTCAGGCATGTCATTTCGAGCCGTTGTAGACGGCGAGAAATCCCTGAAGCCGTTGCATAAAACTTGGCGTATGGTAAATACGAGTCGAGTATGCCAGGTGGCCCTGAATTTAAATCAGCCTACTCAGGGATTTCTCGGTGGTGTCCCTGAACAACGTGTATAGACATAAGTAATTAAGAAAAAACGAGGTTTCCAGTAAACTCGGTGGTGTCCCTGAACAACGTGTATAGACATAAGTAATTAAGAAAAAACGAGGTT
>CAYNLK010000102.1:0-5303 GCA_964398055.1 uncultured Caldilineaceae bacterium | reverse complement strand
GAGGTTATACCCATTTTCATCCTTCATGGCGAACGTAGTTCATAGCAACTCTGTGCGAAATGTGACGCCAAGGTCCAGCGGGACCTGATCCGGGGGGGCGATGGGGACAGCCGCGGCCTTTGGCCTGGATGATGAAGGGCGGGAACGGCTGCGGGCCGAGGTAGTTCACCAATATGGTTCCAAGAACGAGTTGATCGTTACTTCCCCAAAACAGCAAAGATCACGGCGAGGCCAGCGTCAAAGTAAACGATAAACAGAAAACAAGCATTGCCACCGGGCTACCCAACCCCAACGTCGAGTAGTTGGCGAGTAGGCGAAGTGAGTGCAACTCACACCCAGAGGGCAATTGAGGCTTCGATTTCTGAAATCGAATTGGTCTTTGATCGTGACGCCGGCCTTTTTTTACGGGTATTGACAAATCCTTTTAGATAGTGTATAATATACAATATACCCCTGAAAAATTCACTTATATTTACCCCCTCAAGCAGCAGGCTCGCCAATTTGACCGGGCCTGTGCTTCTGATATATTTCCATACATAACCATAAACTGAAAAAGGAGTCAGGCCCAATGGCCCATATTTGTCGATTAGACAAGGGCGGTCCGCGCGGCTCCGGGGCCACCCACGGCTGGCAGGTCCGCTGGCGCGAACCAAACCAGCCACCCCGCCACTACCAATCGAAGCTATTTAGCGACGGCACTTACGGCGGCAAAGAAGAAGCCCATCAGGCTGCCGTTGAATTCCTCAAGGCAATCGAGGCCACTCAAACGGTGGTAAAACGGCCGCTATATGCCAAAACAAAGCCACGCCACAACAGCAGCGGCATTGTTGGCGTGCGCTGGCACCGCCAGGGCGCTCGCCAGGACAAGAGCACGATTGAATTATACGCCGAAGCCCATATCAATGAGCGGCCCTATCCCCAGGATCAACGCCCCCTGCGGGATGACGTACCCCACTACCACCACAAACCGTTCCGCAAACGGTATCGAGTGGGCCGTTTCTCCCGCCAGGAAGCCTGGGAGTTGGCCGTGTCGTTCCGCCAGGCCTACGAGCAGGCGGTCGACGAGGGCACGGTTGCGGCGATGAATAACTTCTTTGAAGAGTACCATTACAGCCAACTGGTCGATATGTTCTTTGGCTCGGAATACCGCGACCTTATGGGCGTGGACGGAGTCCTGTTTGGCTTTGGCTAACTGGCCTGGCTCTCAGAAATTTCAATCGACAACCCGTGCTCAGGCCGGGTTGTTTTTGTTTAAGGTCATATTTTACGTAAAGGAGGTCACAAAAAATGAATCAGCTTCAAATCTACCAACCAACTGAATATGTCTTTAGCGACGAAAAGGAACTCCCTGCCGCAACGAAGCGGCAACTGCTGAGCGATTGGCAGCGGTTCATTCACAGCGGCTTCAAGTTCCATTGCTTTAGCGGCGAGCTGTACCGCTGGTTGGGCCGCTTCACGGGTTTCATCGCTCACACCAACCAGGCCACTTTCTGGGGTTACTACTTCGATGGGCCGCTGGTTAGACTGCGTCTGTTTCTCAACCAGTTCGGCGGCAACTTCCAATCGGCCGAGTACGGCACTGACGCCTGGCTGGACGGCCCGGCGGCCGATCTGAAAGCAGCGATGTGCCGGGAGATGAGCCTGGTGTACGGGGCGATGAGCCAGGTGCTTCAGGATTTGGAATACAAACACGAGGAGTTAGGCCGGGTCTGGTTTGAGTTTGCTTTAGCAGCCGGGTTACAACCGGCTGCCTGGCCGAACCAGTACCTGGTTAGCGAGAACACCCGCAACCTGCTGGCCTATGCCGCCGGCATCGCCCACCAACAACAGCGCCGGCCGCTGTACGGTCTGCAAACCCAATTTCTGACGCCGTTGTTGTACGGTCACGCTACTGACCCGCAATTTTCCCCGCCGCCTGGTGTTTCAATCGCAACCTGATTGATCCCCGTGAGATCCCCCGGTCTGGCCCGGCGGCCAGACCACTCAACCTCGCCTCTGCCTCACTGTGGTGCTGCAACCTTTCAAAACCAAATCAAATCACCATTCATAAGGAGACTCGAATGCTATGACAACTATGACCACCAAAAAAACCGCGGCCCCAAGCGCCGCCCAGCGCCAGATCCTGGCCTGGCTCGATGGGGAGCACGACCTTACCCCCGAATTCGTTTTCAAAGCCTATATCCTGCCCGACCGCCAGGGGGCGGGACAATTCTTTTCCAGCCTGGCCACTGCCGAAGCTGCCCTGAAGTATTGGCCGTGGAGCGGCGACCAGCCGCGGCGGGTCCTCGTTCCCGGCGCCGGGATCGGCCACCTGATCCGGCCGCTGGACCACCGGCGGCTCGACCTCGCCGGGCCAAGCAACGCCCTCGAAGTTGATGCCTTCGAGTTCGAACCGGAATGTGTCGAGATTGGTCGCCGGCTGCTGCCGTGGGTTACCTGGCGCGATCAGAACGTCTTTCTGGCCCTGGCCGATCTTGCCGGTCGCTACGACCGGGTGCTGTGCAATCCGCCGCTGGGCATCCAACGCGGCCTCGCCCCTGGCCAGGACAATTCTGTCACCGGCGCCCGCCGCAGCGAGCACCTCTTCCTGGAACTCGCCATCCTGGCTTTGAAACCGGGCGGCCAGGCGGTGGTGTTGGGCCCGGCCGCCTTCCCGGAGCGCTGGCCAGCTCCCCTGCGGCTCTGGCTGGAGCAGCAAGCCCGGTTGGAGCGGCGAGTTGGCCCGCTGCCGGGCGTCACCGGTATCGAGTTGTATGCCTACTATTTCACCCGTTTGGCCGGCTCGCTGCCGGCAGTGGAAGTGACCGTCCTCGCCCGTGGCCATCGCTTTGCCGGCGACAGGCAGGCGCCGCCGGCCAGCCAGGTTCACCACTTCCGCCGCGGCCAACTCCTGCCCCGCTCCTCCGCCGTTGCCCCCCACCCCTTTAACCTCTGGCTCACCGGTCAACAGCAGTCGCCGCCCGATGTTGAAAACTGACAGGGATAGGGTGCAGATGAGCGGAAGAAAGCGGCGCAAACCGTGGGCGGCGCTGCGCTTCTACCGGGCGGTGCAATTGCAGGCTATCGCCGGCCTCATCCGCAACTACCACTGCACCGGCGTGGCTCTGCAGCGGCTGCACGATAACTTCGCCAGTGAACTGGAGCAGTTCGCCAACCTGGCCGATGTCGGCTGGTGGCAGATTTTGGCGGTGCTGCTCAATGCCATCGAACAGGCCAACTGGTTCGAGGCGGATTGGGAACTGCTCAACCAGGCCTGGGCCTACTGGGAGCACCGGCCGGAGGATGACGGCCAGCTGCTGGCCTCGTATCTCTACCATATCCCAGTCAAACTACACGGTTTCAGCCCGGCCGACCGGCTCAAAGACCGGCCCATCGAGCTGATGTACGCCCTGTTCAGCGACGAGGTCGAGGCGGTCAGCGCCGATCTCTTGATCGCCATCGAGTTCTACGACAACGACCTCGAGGAATGGTGCCGTAATGTGCGGTCGCAGGCCTGGCAGCGGTTGCTGGCCATCGAGACCGACCCGGGCCGCTACCCGGAGCCGGTGCGCTGGCTGCCGGAGTTGGTCCGTTGGGCCTGCGGCAAGACCGGCAACTTCATCCTGGACCGGCCGGCCAGCTCGCCCTACCTGCACCTCAGCTGGGACCAACTGCTCGAAGTCAAGACGGCCTAGCGGCGGGCCAGACCGCTGTTGGCGCAGCGAGACCGGTTGATGCGCTGGTACGAGCAGGACCCGGCCCGGTTGACTTTACTGGCCAACGTGCTGATGGATGGTAAAAATCACGATTATCTGGATTGGTAACCCCTCCGGTTAAAGACCTCGACATCTTCCCTCCGCTGCGCCTGGCCTGCCCCTCGCTGCCGGGTCAGGCGAAGCTTTTGTCAGACAAATCAAATATTCACCCCATCAAATCACAGCAAAGGAGTAGTTAACAATGTTTCACCGACAAAAACAACGGTTGGCTCAGGTTAGCCAACAGGTCAAACTGCGGTTAGTTCAAATCAGCCAGGCGGTGATCACGAAGTGGCATAGCCTCATGCAAATACCGGGCCAGGTCAAAAACGCGGCGATCCGGCGCTACCGGGCGCTGCGAGCCTGGTTGAAGCGGCATCGCCGCACCTTGCTGGTGACCACCCTGGCGGCGGCCGGCACGATTTTGACGATTGTCGTCCTGGCCTACATGTGGCGGTCTTCCCCCACCTTTCGCCAGATGGTCGTCGAACTGGTACGCCCGATCCGGGGTCGCCTGGGGCGACTGAGCCGCCCATCCCTGTGGCCCGTCCGGGCTCGTTCGGCCGGCGATCAGCCGGCCATCGTCGAAGTCGAGGCAATCCCGGCTACTTCGACGGCAGACGGAAGAGTTTGAGGCAAGCCGGTCAAATGGGTGCGTTCACAATGAGTTACACAACCCCATAAGCGTAAAGCGTGAAGCGTAAAGCGTGAAGCGTGAAGCGTAAAGCGTGAAGCGTGAAGCGTGAAGCGTAAAACGTAGATTTTAGGGCAAAGAAGTCTTACGTTTTACGAATTGTCCGGTCCACTGATATTAAACACATCACGCGGCCGGGGGACTGAGGTGGATAGAAATCCACCGGCCCCAGGCCGCGGATATTTTTAGACAAAAAAGAAAGGGATCAAGTCATGACTGTTCCAATCAACCCCAACCCGGCAACCCCGGTCAATCCCCAGACCGCCATCTTTGACCAACCGCTGAACTCAGCCCCGCCTCGCCGGCGGGTCTTTTGTTACGCCGGCGAATATTTCGAGGACCCGGGCCCGGAGTATTCCGTGCAGGACATTTTGGGCTACCTGGCCCGCACCTATCCCGAACTCGAGGGCGGCGCGTGGACCTCCCGGGAACTGCCTGACGGCAGCGTCGAGATCACCTTTGTCAAGGTGACCGGCGAGAAAGGGCGCCGGTTGACGCCGGCCGAGTTGGCCGCCTTGCTGCTCGAGCTGCCGCCGGCCCAACTGCCGGCCCTGGAGCTGGTCCGCCAGGTCAGCGCCCTGGAAAAGGCCGGCCAACTCGGCGCAGCCCAGCTGTTGGCCCTGGCTCCCCACATCGAAACAGCCCTGGCCGGGATCGAGAAGTTGGTCGAAACCAGCCAGGGCCTGGTGAAACGATGCCTGGCGCTCGTCCCGACGGCTTCGACCAGGGTCCCGCTGGGTTTCTAGCGGCGCTCAAGCCCTGGGCCGGCCTGTGGCGCCTGCGCCCGCTGCGGCTGGCCGCGTTGGCTCACTGGTTGCAAGCTGATTGACTGACAAATTTAACATTGCGGCAAGGCCGAAGTTTGCCAAAAATGG
>CAYNLK010000101.1:0-5432 GCA_964398055.1 uncultured Caldilineaceae bacterium | reverse complement strand
CGTGAGCCATATCAAACTTGCCAGGCCATCAATCTTATTTCCAATAATGTTTATTATTACGGAACACGCAATACGCAACCCACTGGCTTCAAGCTGATAGTCAAAATCATTGTCACACCCCCCGCGGGTACGAGCCTAACACCTTGAAAAAGGTGGTAATCTCCTGCAGGTGGTTCAGGGCATTACGGCAGCGCTCCTCGTACTGGCTGCCGACAAAATCAATGTAAAAGAGATATTGCCAGCGCCGGCCTTGCAATGGCCGGGACTCGATCTTGGTCAGGTCGATATCGCGCAGGGCAAACACGGCCAGGCTCTTGAAGAGCGAACCGGGCACGTTCTCCATCGAAAAGACAATCGAGGTTTTGGCATCGCCGGTTGGCGCAACCGGCTCCGGGGCCACCACCACAAAGCGGGTGTAATTTTCTTCGTTATCCTGCATATCCGGCCGGAGAATGTTCATCTGGTAGATGCTGGCGGCCCGCTGGCTGGCCAGTCCGGCCCCATCGGTGATGTTTTGCTCCTTGATCATTTTGACGCTACCGGCTGTGTCGTAGGTAGTCACCCGCTCAACGTGAGGCAGCAAGCGGGTAATCGATTGTTCACATTGGGCCAGAGCCTGGGGATGGGAGTAGACCTTTTTGATATCGGCCAGGCTGACGCCGGGCAGGGCAATCAACTGGTGGGCAATTGGGATTTGCACCTCGCCTACAATCGACAGGTTGTAGCGCAGCAGCAAGTCGTAATTGCGATGGATGCTGCCGGCCAGCGAATTTTCAACCGGCAGCACGCCCCGATCGGCCTGGCCGTGGGTGACGGCTTCAAAAACGGCGTCGAAATCATTGCATGGCAGCAGCTCGACGGAGTCGCCAAAAAAGGTCACCGCGGCGGCTTCGCTGTAGGCGCCGCGCTCGCCCTGAAAGGCCACCCGTAAGGCAGAATGGGTCATGCCGGCACCTCAACGTCGATAACTTGGTAGGGGTAGATATTGATGACCTGGGTCTCCAGGAATTGGGTTCTGGTGATTTCGTTCGGATTGTAAATGTGTCGATGGCCGTGAATGAGGTAGCGGGGTTTGAATGTTTTCATAAACCACAAAAAGGCTTTGAAGCCCACGTGAATCCGGTCATCGCCGTTGTGGATGCCGTAGGGCGGTGAGTGGGCCACCAAAACGTCGAGATAACGGCCATAGACCAGTTTGTTCATAACGAGTTTGGGGATCAAATAGAACACATTCAACCACATCTCCCGCTGAGTATACTGGAACCGGCCGTCTTTGTAGCGGATGGAGCCTTCTAGCCCGGCCAGGAGCAATCCTTTTTCTTTATGGGTATGACAATGCAGATTGAGGCCGCCGCTGGGTCCGCGAATGGCCGTCCCATCCGACAGATATTCCTCTTCGGGGTCATGATTGCCGTGCACATAAACCAGCGGCACGTTCAACATTGAGAGAATGAATTCCAAATAGTAATAGGGCAGGTCGCCACAGCCGACAATTAACTCGACCTCTTTGCAACGCTCGGTAATAGTGGGGCTATACAAACGGTCTACAACTTTGTCACTGACAAATAGAATTTTCACCAAATCAAAATCTTGGGTTTTGGTTGGCGAGCTACGGGCCAAAGGTTGGGGACAGGCGACGCCTCAAAGTTGAACCATTTTACCATGAAGCCGGTAATCGAGCAATCAATTCTGACCGCCGACGGCCGACCACCGACCGCCGCAAGCAACTAATATCATCCTTTTGTAACCGCGGTCGGCGGTCAGCGGTCGTTATCTAATCAGGCTTCTGCAACTCAAATTCCTTATGAATCGCCCGAACGGCCTGATCGGCCTTGCCCTGCGCCACCACCAGGGAGATGTTGAACTCGCTGCTACCCTGGGCAATGGCGATGATATTGATGCCGGCCCGGCCCAGCGCCCCAAACAAGCGCCCGCTGACGCCGGGTATACCCTTCATCCCAGAGCCGACCACAGCCAGAATAACGGCATTGTGCTCCACTTTGATCTGGTCCAAATCCCGCCGCTCGATCTCGCGAACCATCTCATCCTCTAAAGCAACCACCACTTTGGCTACATCCGCTGTCGGCACCACAAAACAGATGGACTGCTCCGAAGAAGCCTGGCTAATCATCAACACGCTGCTGCCGGTGCGGGCTACGGCGCTAAAGGTGCGACCGGCCACGCCCGGAATGCCGGCCATACCCGGCCCCTCGACGCTAATCAGGCTCATATTCTTAATGGCGGTGACCGCTTTGACCGTTTTGGAACTGTCTTTGGCTTCAGCGGTAATCAGCGTGCCGGGGTGGTCCGGCTCAAAGGTGTTGAGAATGCGCACCGGGATATTGGCCCGCCGGGCCGGGCGAATAGCCTGAGAATGAAGCACCTTGGCCCCAAAGTAGGATAACTCGCTGATTTCGGCGTAAGAGAGGTGGGCAATAGGATGGGCTTCCGGCACTACCCGCGGGTCGGTGGTCATCACCCCGTTGACGTCGGTCCAGATCCACACTTCGGCCGCGTCCAAAGCCCGGCCGATAATGGTGGCACTGTAGTCGCTACCGCCCCGGCCCAGGGTGGTCTGGATGCCGTCGGTGGTGGCCGCAATGAAGCCGGTCACCACCGCCACCTTGCCAGCGGCTAACAAAGGGCGCAAAATCGCCTGAGTTTTCTGAGCCGTGGGTTCGATGAACGGCACGGCCGAACCAAAGCGATTATCGGTGACGATCAGTTCGGTAGCGGCCACGCTTTCGGCCGGAATGCCGGCCTGGTTGAGAATCGCCGCAACCTGGGGCGCGCTGATCCGTTCACCCAACCCCCCGATCACATCCAGCGCCCGCGGCGTTAACTCGCCCAGCACCCGGATACCGTGGCAGAGCGACTCGAACTCGTCCAGGTGGGCCCGGATCTGGGCCATCACCTCGGACCGAGCCGGCGTATCGCCCAAAAAATGAAGCGTGGCTTCGGCGTGACGCTGCTCGATTTGCTGCCGGGCCTGGTGAGCGGGCCCTTCGTCGCCGGCCTCGGCCGCTCGAGCCGAGTTGAGCAGCAGGTCGGTCACACCGTTCATAGCCGAGACCACCACCACCACCTGGTGACCCTCTTGCCAGGATTTTCGCACAATTTCAACCACATTTTGGAGCGCGGCCACACTTCCAACCGAAGTGCCGCCAAATTTCATCACAATGAGCACAGGTTATCTCCCTTTAAATAAAAAATACGGCCGCTACGGGCATAGCCGCCGTATTATAATAAATCTAAAATCAAAAATCCAAAATCGTCAGCCGGTTAGAGGGCTACTTGCAGCATCGACAGCCGAATAGCCGCTTCAACCCGCAGGGTGAGTTCCTCAATATCGAACGGCTTGGCAATAATATCGTTCACGCCGGCCTCGAGGGCGTCCAGGCGAGCCTGGCGCTCGTTGACTTCCAACAACATGAGCAGGGGGATGTGGCCGGTCAGGGTGTCATCCAGCAGGTCGCGACAAACCCGATGAGCGTCCCGGTCGGTGAAATTGGCGCTGATGAGGATCGCATTCGGCTGCCACGGACGGGCCGTTTTGATGACCTCACCGGCCCGGTCAACGGTTTTGACGGTGTGGCCGTTGGCCTCAAGATAAAGTTTTAGGCTCTGGCGAATATCCGGATCAGGGTCCGCCACCAGAATTCGAGCCGATCCCATCATCACTCCCAAAATCTCTTTTCTGAAATTTTTGATGCTGGAAAGAGAGCAGTAGCCGGGTGAAAGTATTCCTACTTTTGAGTATGCGCCAGGTTGGGGGGAATCGCTATAGGAGAATGGTCACAGGATTAATGGCCGGGTGAATGAATAGAACAACGCCGGCGTCTCTTCGATGCCGGCGTTGTGGCTGGATTACCTCGCTATTCATTTTTAGATACCTCTTGAACCCTTCGCCTTTGGTAGTGAGAATTGAACTTGCTAATTACCCCGATTGACGATGGCCCCGGCCATGACACTCACTGCCAATGCCAGGAGCAGCAAGACTAACAGGGAAACCAAAATGATGTGCATGGTCTTCCTCCTTCCATTCCTTAAATGATTGACTCTATTTACCCGCTTAACAACAGCCTGTTCTTAGCTCCGGCAATCTGACCGCAGTGATCAGATAGGTGCAATGTGGACAGCGGTAGCCGAACAACCAGTTGCCCTCCCGGCATTTGTCACAGAAGATGCGAAAACATTTGGGACAACGATAGATGGCTCTGGTCCGTAAAAAAGTCCGGCACTGGCAATTTGGGCAATGTTTGAATGTATCCTGAGCCATTGCGGTTTCACCTCCTTTCCAGCTTCATTGATAGACTAAAATATTGGGGGTCACCCTGGCCTGAGTTACAAACTCTCTGACCGGATCGGTCAACTCCAACTCAAAACGGAGCCGGTCATTGAATTCGCTGCGCCAGACGGCCTTGAGCAGACGAGACGCCTGGGCTTTCATCTTGGCCGGTATCTCCACTGTTAACTTATTCGCGGCAAGCGTTAGTTCGATCATTGACTCAACTCCTGATCATATTTATAGTTAAAATAGGGCTTCCAAACTGGGAGGGCAGGGCGCAACGATGTGGCGCTGCCACCAATCGGGCCAACGAGCCGACACGATGATGGCGACGCCCCAGCCTACGATTATGAAAAATCCGCCCGCACTCAGCCAGATGGCTAGACAATCAAAAATGAAACTCATCAACCAAGCCATTGTTCATTCCTCCTCATTGCTTCCTACTCGATTTTGATTCGTTCAACCTTTGGCCCAGTTGCGCCGCCGAACTAATTCCCCTTGCCAGACGGCCAGATCGACCAAAGAACTGCTGCTTCTGGCCAACCTGTTCTTGATTTCGGCTCGTAAATACTGGTGCCATTGGTCCAGGTTGGGGTCTTTTTTGGCCGTCATAGGAACGGCGGCCGTTTCTGTGGACTGTTGAGAGCTATTGCGGTGAGTACTCGTTTGGGTATAGATCACTGCTTGGTTAACCTCCTATTTGCTCAGATTTATGATTACCGAGTGGGGGTAGTGGCTAACCCCCACTGTCGGCGATGCTGTTTTGCCACACCCGTTGGGGTGTGATGCCGGCCTGTTGCCAGCCCGGTCAAATCTAGCGATATTTGATTGTGGAATTGTTTAACTTATAGGCCCGCCTCCCTTTGCTAATCCTATCTATTTGCTCAAGTTCTTGATTGAATTCTGGTCATTTTGATGATGGTCTTATAGGCCCTCCTGGTTAATCCGGCTGAATTCATCTTTCTAACTGCATTATCGCGTGTCTAACTAACAGCGTCTACGGCTTTGTCATACGCAAAAATAAAAAAAGAAGGTCATCAGACCTTCTTTTTCCCTCACGAGTCTCTCGTAAAACTAACTTAAGCTAACATCTGGACTTTCGCCAAAATTTGAATGAACATCGGTTTCCTGGTAGGATAGAGTA
>CAYNLK010000100.1:0-7444 GCA_964398055.1 uncultured Caldilineaceae bacterium | reverse complement strand
GGTGGGCTTGGGGCAGGCTGTCTCTTTTTTTCTCTAAATAGGGGGCTTTTTTTCTCACTTTTAAGGTTTACCCCCTTGACAACTTAACTACATCGGTGGGCCGCAACTTGGTTGCTTTATACTCTATGCACATCCACCAAAGATTTCATCAAAGGCTGCAATACCTCTCTGTAAATGATTAGGGTGTGACTAAAATGAGTTGCTAACCTGATTTGCCATAAAACGTAAAGCGTAAAACGTAATGATTTCCGCCAAAAAAACCTTACGTTTCACGTTTTACGTTTTACAAAGTTGTCTCTAAAACTCACTTTGGTCACACCCAAATGATTAACAGACGATCTTACACTTCCTTCACTATCTCTAAATTCATTAACCTTTACTTTCCGGTAACTGAGATGTGACAAATAGCGATTAGCAAGTCCATAATTACAGTTGATCAAAATTGAAAGACTGTGAGAGATGGACTATGCTAATCGCTGTAGAGAATACTATCCAAGCCTTGCAAACAGTTGTCCAGGGCTTGCCCGTTGGGACGAATTTTGCACTTTTACAATTGATGTGGGTCATGCTTCAAGGGCGGCTATTGGTCAGCCGGGGGGCGATCTTGCCAGCCTTGACCGGGAGCGGCTTGAGTTGGCGGGTGGCTCGGTGGTGCTGGGCGGCGATGCGGTATGGGAAGTGGACAAGTAGTGACCTGATCGAAGCGTGGGACGGTTATGTGACCAGCCAGGGACAATGGCAAGAGCATCGGCACGATGGCTATCGTGGGGTGGCGGTCGATGTGACCGCCTTTTGGCGACCTTGCTTGAAAGGGTGGTTGGGCAAGCATTTTCATAATATAGCGGGGCGAGCCTTACCGGCGGTCAGTTTTGGGGTCGTGGTCCGGATCGGACAAATGGGGCTGCAACGGATACCGTTGCTCAAAAGCCTGGTGCGGACTGACCCGGACGACCCCAGCGATGCAACCTTGATCAGCCGGTTACTGCGGCAGGTGGGGCAGCAATTAGCCCCCGATGAGGTGGCCTTGTTTGATGCTGGCTTCAAGGTGGCGGCCTTACAAGCGGCTGATATCAAACGGGGCGTGATCCGCCTGGCGGCCAATGTGACAGCCCGGCGGAACTATCCGGCCCCCTACCAAGGGCGGGGACGGCGTCCGATCTATGGTCCGATCGTGCGCCCCTTAGCCCGCACTTACAAAGGGCGGACCATTGTGGCCAGTCCGGCTGATTTCAGCCAGACGTTTGAGTATGAAGGCCGGACCATCAAGGTCAAAGGTTGGTACGAACTGATTTTGCCGGGGGTGGCGTCAGCCCCTGAGAATGAGACCTTCGACATCTACGTCTTTGAAGACCCGTTGTATCAGACCCCCCTGGTCTTGGCTGCTACCCTACGCTTACGACCGGCCACCACCTTTGGCTTGTATCAAGACCGCTGGCCGGTGGAGCAAGTGCCGCTGGCGGCCAAACATATGATCGGCGCCCATCGGCAGTTCGTCTTTGCCCCGCAGAGTTGTCAACGCTGGCCCGAATTGGCCTTGATTGTGGGGGGGCTCTTAACCTATCTGGCGGCGGCTTTGCCCCCTATTCCCACCGGTTTCTGGGATAAGCAGCCCAAAGCCACCCCCGGTCGGTTACGACGCTTGCTGGCCAGGGCAGATTTTCCAAAAGATTACCCGTTTCTGCCGCAAGTTCGCAAAAAACAGGCCGTCACTGATCATTTACCCAAGGGGGTGACGGCTCATCGACGCTCAAAAGCGGTGACCTGACCCTTTTCGGCCTCGATTATTATCCTGAACAATCTGCTTTGTTAATGTGCTATCGACCAGACTTTTTGTCTGGCCTATTGACTATTCGATGTTCGCGGAAAGTAAAGAATTCTGAATCTCGATATCAAAATAGCCTGTCTGGCTCAATTGCTCGACCACATAGGCAACCGAGGCGTCATAGCCGGAGGTGCTGGCGGCCCGGGTGCCGCCATTGTTATCGGCAATTTCCTGGAAAGCAGCCTGGTGGCCCCTGACCCCCTCAACCGTAATTGCGGCGCGCAGGGCGGATGTATCTACCTTGACGGCGGCCGAGACGATTGAAACACTGATGAGCATCACCAATAGGCTTAGCATAACGATCTGAACGACTGAGACTTTATTGAGCATTTCTGGCATCCTTTCTATTTTGATAATTTATTAGCCCTTTTTGTCATCGGCTAAGATGGGCGGAGCACGAATGATCATTGAATCCTCTTCTAAAGATGGGTGATCAAGCCGTTCACAAGCCCCAGGCTCGCAGCTCATGGTGGGCTACTGCCTGGCCAAGCGGATCAACGCAAATCTCGAGATCCAGCGTCCGGTCGCCGACAATGTCTCTGGGAACCGGTTTGTGGTAATCGCTGAAGTTGATGACATTGTTTTGGCTGTCGTAAAGGACGGTGACGACAGTCAGGTAAGACTCTAGCGCGTCGCCCGGGTTGCGCAGCCGGCCGGCCACGCAGTAGAGACCGTGATCAACCGCTGGCGTCAGCTCCACCACCTCAAAATCCTGGAGGGGCGTCCGGTTGCTTGGTTCGGCGATAACGTTCAGGTCAAAGTCGGCTGCGCTTTGAATACCGCTGACCGTTAGCTCAAAAGGGACGCGTCCCCCGGCTGGCACCCGGTCGACCGGCCAATAGTCAAGGATACTATCCTCATTGGCAATCACCTGGCCAGAGTCGCCGTAGAAAACGCCGGTGATGTAGGCCAATTTCTGGGCAGCGCCGGTGTTGTTCAGTACATCCCCGTACAGCCGTATATTTTCGCCGGTTTCATCGGGGCTGAGGCGGACATTGCCAAAAATCCAACCCGCCGGCAGCGGGGTGTCGGTGGGCGTTGGCGTGGTCGTGCTGGTTGGGGTAGGCGCAGCCGTGGCGGTCGCCGTGGGCGTTGCGGTTGGAACAGTTTCGGTTGGAGAGGCGGTCGGCAGTAATAGGGTTGGAGTGATGGCTGGGGCCAGGGCAATGATTTGTTCAGCCCCATTTGCAGCAGTGAGACTCGATGCGGGCGGCGGCGCCTCCCCGGCCGAGAAGCCTGTCACCGGGGCCACCCGGTCGCTGCTGTTGCCAGAGCTGGCCAATTCCGGGCCAGGGACGGTCGAAGGTTCAACCGGCCCCGTTGCCGGGATAGCAGCGGTTGGGGTTAAGGTTGGCAGCGGAGTCCGGGTGAGGGTTGGGAGAGGGGTGCGGAGAGCCACACGAGGCTCAGAAGCTGCGCCGAGAAAAGCACAGGCTAACGTAGCCAGAGCCAGGACCGTTGCCGCAGCCAGGAGCCAGGACACCGCTCGATGTCTGGTTATGCACAACTGTCTGGCAGCCTCATGGCTCAAGATGGCAACCCCATTATCACAGAGAATACCTCACCTCAACCGGCGCAACCGTGGCGGCTCGACCGATCCAGTCCAACTATTGATCTGACCAGGATAGGGAAAAGGAGTGTTTAGACAGGCTAAACCAAAGATATGGCTGGCGGCGTGGCGAAAAAATTGAGAATGAAAAACACATACTCAGCTGAGTATGCGCCACCTCATAAGAAAATGATAAGCCCCAACTTTACGGCAGATCATTTACCTGTCCCCCCCGAACAGATCTCAGCATTGTGGAGCAGCATTGTAGAATAGCAAGTTTATAACATATTCTTTACGTCAAGTCAATACGCCGCAGGAGAATCTAACCATTTTCATAGATTTGGCCGGCTACTTAAGCGGTCCCTGGCCATCAGCCGCGGCAATTCGTCCAGCGGCCGGGTGGAGCCAATCGAAGTTCGCCCCCTTGTGGAGTCCGGAGATTGGCTTGTCCTATGCCCGTTCTGGTTGACTCGTTTCTTGCCAAGGGGCAAGCGCAGCTCTCCGGCAACTCGAGCCTGGCGCGAAATCGGGATAGGGCCATCCCCTATCCCGATGGTTGTTAGTCAAGGGCTGTCTCTCAGCGGCGCAGACAGCCTCCTGTAAGTGAGGTTGCCGCCGCCCTACAGATGACTGCGGGCGGGCGGCTTACTAAAGTTAATTGTTGTTGCCCGGCGGCAGTTGCGGCCAGCCAGGGCATTCATACCGTCCGGTTGTCACCTATTTGACGTTGCTAAGTTGCAGCTAATCCAGTGGGCAGCTATCTTCGACACGCTCACCGGTGAAGTTCACGTCGGGGTGAGCCTCACTGAGCAGGTCACCCACTTTATTGAAGGCATCACCACCGTACCATTGTGGCGACGTCAATACCCGCCACAAGGTTGGATTGGGGTTGGCGCCGTCGGTCTGGCCTTTTTTGGATAGTGGGGGGGCGGCGCCGAAAACTTCGCTATACAAATCGTCAGGACTGTAGCCGGTCGCTTCCCAGGAGTCCAGGTGGAATAACTGTCGCCAATAGCCAGGCGAACACCACTGTGACGGCGCCGGTTCCGGGTTCCAGCAGAAGGTGATATTGCTGAGTCCGGCAGGCTTGCCGCTGGCGTTGGGCGGAGAAGCCAGGCCAGAGTCGCTCTTGGCCTGCGGGTTGTAAACATAGACGTTGGCGTCAGCGCTACCCTTGACAATCACAGCGCCGATACCGAAGGTGGAACTCCAACTCACGTCTGTGCCATCAGTGGTCACCGTGAGCCCGGGGGGAAAGTCGGCATCGAAATCTCCATCGTCGTAGTTGACCCGCTCGCTGCTGAATTGATAGTAATCTGCGTCGCCGAAGAAGGCCAGACCTACTTCAGCGCACGTACGGTTGCCGCCGGGGTTCGCCCCAGCAATGATGTACGGGGTTATGCCCCCATCAGATACCGGGGTGCTGGCTGTGCCCTGAGCCAATACCACCGTAACGCCCACAAATAGCAAGGCCAGCAAGGTTAATACCACAAAAACTGTAAACCTCTTATTTTTCACTGTTACGCTCCTTTCTCGATCGTCACAAGATTAGAATTGGCGCCCCTGGGAGGCGCATTTCTTAATTTGTTTGTGTTATGGTCCACCGCGGCTCGCATCTAAGAATCGGTTTGCCCAGATGCGATTTCGGTTTCGTCGAATGCAGTTAAGCGCCGCTCATGCTCCTTTCTGTTCCCCGATAAACAACTACTAAACCACACCAGTTTCATTCTATCACCCTCCTCTCAAATCGTTCTAAAAATTTTCTAAAAGATTTCTAAAAGAATTAATCCCAAACCTGGCAAATAAAAAAAGCCCTCAAGCGGGCTTTCTTCAGCGATCAGGCTAACGGCCAGGTTGGGCTGGCTATGGCTCAACCACTCTCTTTTTCAAACCAATAGCCCACCCCGTGTTCGGTTTGCAGGTAGGTCGGGTGGCGGGGATCTTTTTCCAGTTTTTGGCGGAGCCGGCCGATGTAGACGTGTAGATATTCTGGACTACCTCGACATTGATCGCCCCAGACGTGATCCAAGATTTGCTCAGAGGTCAGCACCCGGCCGGCGTGCTGCAGCAGGTAAGCCAGCAAGCGATACTCGATGGCGCTCAGCTTGACCCGCTCTCCCCGGACCAGGACTCGCCGGGTGGCCAGATCGATGGTCAAATAATCATCCCGGTAGCTGGTTGGCTTTTCTTCGGGGGCAGTCCGGCGTAAGAGCGCCTCGGTCCGGGCCTGCAGCACTTCAAGATCGAAGGGTTTGGTCACATAGTCATCGGCCCCATATTTCAGGGCGCGGACGATGAAGTCATTCTGGCTCAGGACGGTCAGCATAATAATGGGCACATCGGACAGCTCGCGAATACGCTGGCAAACGTCCAGGCCGGTCAGGCCGGGCATCATAATATCGAGGACGACCAGGTCGGGCCGATAATTGAAAAACGCCTGCAACCCCATTGAACCGCTCGTCGCGGTCTGAACCTGGTAGCCGGCTTTGGAAAAAAAGAGATTGAGCATTTCCAGAGGGGCAATCTCGTCGTCAATGATCAGAACTTTTTTTCCTTGAATCCTCTGCTCCTCTTTCATCATTATCTTTCTACAAGCCGGACCTGTTTCTTATGCTAATGTGCAACTGACCTACTCGCCTGAGTAGGTACTTTCTTACTTAATTATTATACCACAAAAATATTACGATTTACATTACCGCTTCAACTCACTTCGTTAGAGTTTGGTAGCCGGTCATCACCCGCTGTAATTCGTCCAGCGGCAGGGCGTAGGCGGTGCGACCCTTGAAGCCGGTCATCGTTTCGGCTGCGGTCAGGGCGTTGAGGATGGCCTCTTCGACCGCCTCGGCCACCGCCTCAAAGAAAGGGTTGAGGTGGTGATGGGGGATCATCTTCAGATCGTAGAGACCGGTGGCGCTGGCGGGAAAATGATTGCCGGTGGCAAAGGCCAGGAAGATATCGCCGCTGCCGTTGTGGCCCACCCCGCCCACCCGGGCCATGCCGACCGTGACCCGCTGGGCCAGTCGCTTGCACTGCACCGGCAACAAGGGCGCGTCGGTGCCGATTACTACGATAATCGAGCCACCCTGGGGCGACTCCGGCCAGGGCAGCGGCACCTGCTCCGGCCCAATCGCCCGGCCCACCGGCGCGCCGTCCACCCGCAGCAGGTGGCGGTCGCCGTAGTTGCTCTGCACCAGGGCGCCGACCACGTACCGGCCGCTGGCGGTATCGACCAGCCGCGAGGCTGTGCCGATGCCCCCTTTGAAATCATGGCAGATCATGCCGGTGCCCCCGCCGACGTTGCCTTCGGCCACCGGCCCGCTGCTGGCCGACTCTAAGGCCTGGTAGACGTGCGCTTTGGTCACGTGGAAGGCGTCGATGTCGTTGAGCCAGCCATCGTAGGTTTCGGCGGCCACGGCCAGAGCCGAACTGTCCGAATAGCCGTACTCCTTCGCGTAGGCAACAAAACTATCCCGCACGATCCCCACCTGGTGCGAGTTGGTGATGCCGATGGGATAGCACAACAAGCCCGACTCGTTTAGCCAGTGGGTGCCGGTCAACTCGCCGGTGCCGTTGAAGGTGTGGTAGGCGGCAAAGGCATTATCCCGCCAGATGTTGCCGTCGCGGGGGAGGATAACCGTGACGCCGGTGCGGGCCAGGCGCGGCTCATCATAAATGAGGGTAGTGTGGCCGACCATCACGCCCGGCACGTCGGTGATGGCGTTGTGCGGGCCGGGGGGCAAGTTGCCGATGGTGATGCCTAGATCGCGTAGTCTGGGACGGGTCATAGGGTGCTCCTTTCAAATCAGTAATCAGTGGTCAGGTGGTGCTTAAGTTTATAGTATATCCGTTTGTTAAGCTTCGGTCAATTGGCTGTGGAGCGGCCTGAATTTGACGATTGGCTTGATTTGCTCAATCATGTATGGGGGCGGTGAAAACCGATCAAATTGGTGTAACCACGTCATCTGCGCCCAAAACTAACCGGTAGAGGAAGTAACATTAACTGCGTTCACCCCAAAGGATGAAAATGAGGGTGAGGTAGCGGCCCTCTCCCCCAACCCCTCTCCCAATCCTTC
>CAYNLK010000099.1:0-8298 GCA_964398055.1 uncultured Caldilineaceae bacterium | reverse complement strand
TTGCTTGTGCTCTCATCGCTTTCCGGGCGGCTGGGTTATTCGGATAGGCCCTTAGCCGGCCGGCCCCGCGATGTCCCTTTCTTTCCCGTGCCTGTCATTTCGGATGATAGTTTGGCCCAACAACTGCTTAAGCTCCACATGGCCCTTGAAGATCAACAAATCCCTACGGTTGAGCGCGAGTCTCGGTTGTGGTCGAGCCTGGCCCGGCTGATTTTGGGTTACGCCGACGCCCCCCCGGCCACGGCTGAGGTCAAGCCGGAACGCCGCTGCGTCAAAAAAGTGCAGGATTTCATTGAAGCCCATTACGCCGACGACATCTCGCTGCCGCAACTAGCTGCCCTGGTCAATTTGACGCCCTGCTATCTCCTCCGCCTGTTTACCAAAACTACCGGCCTGCCGCCGCACGCTTATTTAACCTATGTCCGGCTGCGCCAGGCCAAGCAACTGCTGGCCCACGGCTGCCCTATTGCTGCGGCGGCCTACCAGACCGGCTTTACCGATCAGAGCCACATGACCAAACGGTTCAAACGAGCCTTTGGCATTACCCCCGGCCAATATATTCCCTTGCGCAATTGACTTCTTTTGGTAGGTTGGGTTGAGCGTCAGGGAGACCCAACTCTTGGGTCTCGTACCCCGACCCAACCTACTTAAGCCAACAAGTCAAAAACTTACAAGACTGCCGCCATCTTCCGTGATAGACTATTCCGTAGAAGAAGAAACCAAATAAATCTCCAACTTTCCCCTTTCGGACAGCGCGGAGGTCAAGGATGACAACAACGTTGGACCGCTTCTTTTCACCGCGAGGTGTGGCCTTGATTGGGGCCTCGCCTAATCCCGCCAAGCTCAGTTACGGGGTCTTACGCAACCTGACCGAATATGGATTTCAGGGCCAAATCTATCCGGTCAATCCCAACTACCCCAAGATCGCCAACCTGACTTGCTTTCCCGACATCGCCGCGGTCCCGGATCCGGTCGATTTAGCCGTTATTCTCCTGCCGGCCAAACTGGTTCCGCAGGTGCTTGAGGGGTGCGGCCGCCGCGGCCTGAAAGCGGCCATTATCGTCTCCGGCGGCTTCAAAGAGGCCGGACCAAGCGGCGCCCTGCTCGAGGCTGAGTGCGTTGCCATTGCCCGCCGCTATGGCCTGCGGCTGATCGGGCCAAATTGCATTGGTGCTATCGATCCGCAGACCGGCCTGAACACCACCTTTATCATGGGGATGCCCCAGCCAGGTCGAATTGGCTTTCTGTCACAATCCGGCGGCGTGTGCGGCGGGATCATCGATTACATCATCGGCAAGCGGATTGGCTTCTCGCGCTTTGTCAGCCTGGGTAACGAGGCTGATGTGACCGAAACGGATATGATCGACTACTTGGGCCAGGACCCGCACACCGGCGTTATCGCCGCTTACGTCGAAGCGATCGCGGACGGCTGTCGTTTTATGGAGGTGAGCCGGCGGGTGACCCGGCGTAAACCGATCGTGCTGCTCAAAGCCGGGCGCACCGCCGCCGGCGGTCGAGCGGTGTCGTCCCATACCGGAGCGATGGCCGGCTCGAATGATACCTATGAAGCCGCGTTCAAGCAATGCGGCATCATCCAAGCCGCCTCCATCCCCGATTTGTTCGATATTTCGCTGGCCCTGGCGAACCAACCCTTGCCGGCCGGCCGCCGGGTTTTTGTGCTGAGCAATTCCGGCGGCCCGGCCGCCCTGGCCGCCGATAACCTGGCCACGCAAGGGCTGGCTCTGCCTGAGTTAGAGCCAGCCACCAAAGCCTGCTTGCAGGAGAGACTGGAACCGGCCATCCAGCTCACCAATCCCATCGACATGCTGGGCGGCGCCGGCCCGGATGAGTATGAATTTGCCCTGCCGGTTATCCTGGCCGATCCTAATATTGAGGCCGTGCTGGTGATCGTGGTGCCCCATCTTTTACTCGATCCCACCGAGGCCGCCCACAAAATCTGCCGGGCGGCCAGAAACGCGGTCAAGCCGGTGCTGACCTGCTTTTTAGGCGACCACAGCGTCAACGAGGCGCGGCAGATTCTCCACCAGCATTGCCTGCCGATGTACCCCTTTCCGGAAACGGCCAGCCGCGCCCTCAGCGCTATGGTCCATTACGCCCACTGGCGCAACCACAATCACATCGAACCACCGCCTGAAATTGAGCGGGACAGCCGGGCAGCCGCCCTGGCCCTGGCCAAAGCCAACTCGAGCGGGGCTTTGGGCGAAGCCGCCGCCAGACCGATTTTGACCGCCTACGGCATCCCGGTCGTCCCTGGCCGGCTCGCCCGCAGCCCCCAGGCAGCGGTTGAGATTGCCAACGAGCTGGGCTATCCCGTGGCCTTAAAGATTGTCTCACCTGATATCGTCCACAAATCTGAGGCCGGCGGCATCAAATTGGGCCTCTGCGACCCACCGGCTGTGGCGACGGCCTATCGCCATATGCTGCAGACGATCGGCCTGGCCGGATCGGAGGCCCGGCTGGAGGGGGTGTTGGTCGAGACGATGGCCCCACCGGGAGACGAGGTCATCGTGGGGATGCGCCGCGATCCCCAATTTGGCCCATTAATCATGTTTGGCCTGGGCGGCATTTACGTCGAGTTGTTCGCCGATGTCAGCTTTCGGGTTGCCCCATTCAATCGACCGGAGGCCCTGGCCCTGATCCAAGAAACCCGAGCCGGACGGTTGCTGGCCGGTTGGCGTGGCCGGGGCCGGTCGGATATCGACGCCGTGGCCGACTGCATCCTCCGCTTGAGCCAACTCGCTCTTGATTTTCCCCAAATTGAAGAAGTCGAGATCAACCCTTTGCTCGTGCTGGCGGAGGGAAAAGGGGTTATGGCGCTGGATGGGCGGATTCTGTTGGCAACGCATTGAAAGGAGGCCGTAATGGCCCGAGGACGTATTGTTATTCGTGAAGAAAGGTGCAAAGGTTGCCAGCTTTGTACGCTGGTCTGTCCCTACGAGTTAATTGCTATGGCCGGCCACCTCAATAGCAAAGGCTACCACCCGGCCAGATTTGTCGACCCGGACGGGCGCTGCACCGGCTGCACCCTCTGCGCCATGATCTGCCCCGAAGCGGGCATTACCGTTTTTCGGGAGGTTAAAGCCAAACCAACCCTCACAATAGCGGCTGCGGCTATCGCCGGGCCGGGGAGGTGAGCGCCATGAGCAAGGAGTTACTCAAGGGCAACGTCGCCATCGCCGAGGCGGCCATCCGGGCCGGCTGCCAGGCCTACTTTGGCTACCCCATTACCCCCCAAACAGAACTGCTGGAGCATATGGCCCTGCGCATGCCCCAACTCAACCGGGTCTTTTTGCAGGCCGAAAGCGAACTGGCCGCCATTAATATGGTTTATGGGGCCGCCTGCGCCGGGGTGCGGGTGATGAGTTCGTCGTCGGGACCGGGCATCAGCCTGATGCAGGAGGGGTTGTCCTACATCGCCTGCTCCGAAGTACCGGTGGTGCTGGTGGACATCATGCGCGGCGGGCCGGGCCTGGGCAATATCCAACCCTGCCAGTCAGATTACAATTTGCTGACCAAGAGCGCCGGTCACGGCGATTTCCACAGCCTGGTCTTGGCCCCGGCCTCGGTTCAGGAGGCGATTGACCTGACCGGCCTGGCCTTTGACCTGGCCGATAAATATCGCACCATCGCCATTG
The DNA here is from genome assembly GCA_964398055.1 of uncultured Caldilineaceae bacterium. Classification (GTDB taxonomy): domain Bacteria; phylum Chloroflexota; class Anaerolineae; order 4572-78; family J111; genus CAYNLK01. The sequence goes on along the minus strand of CAYNLK010000099.1, from coordinate 4,642 downwards.
TGGCCGGTGACGGTATCATCGGCCAGATGATGGAGCCGGCCGAGCTGCCGCCGCTGCAAGAACCCCGGCGCAGCCGGCCTGGCTGGGCTTTGACCGGTGCTAAAGATCGCCCCAGAAACATTATTACTTCCGTTTACCTGGAGGGCGAGGCGATGGAGCGGGTCAATCAACGGCTGCAAGCCAAACTCAAACGCATCAGCCGCTGGGAGACTCGCTATGAAGAGTTTATGACCGCCGATGCCGATATCCTGATTGTGGCCTTTGGCACAGTGGCCCGGATTGCCAAAACGGCCATTCGCGCCGCCCGGCAGCAGGGCCTGCGGGTCGGTTTGTTGAGACCAATCACCCTGTTCCCCTTCCCGGCAGCGCGGCTGGGAGAGCTGGCCGGGTCGCTGGCGGCGGTTTTGGTGGTCGAAATGAACGCCGGCCAGATGGTCGACGATGTCCGGCTGGCCGTTGGGGGATTGGCGCCGGTTGATTTCCTGGGTCACACCGGCGGGGTGGTGCCCTGGCCGGCCGAAATCCTGAACCGGCTGAATGATTTTACCAGGCGGCTCTGGCCGCGGCGGGCCTATCCAGCGGATTGGCGCCAGCGCAGGGCTGCCTGAAAGGAGTCACACTGATGGCAGAGACATGGGTTGAGCAGATTGTTTACCAGCCACCGGAGTCGCTGGTGGACGTTCCAACACATTATTGCCCCGGCTGCGGTCATGGCCTCATTCACAAGCTCATTGCCGAAGTGATCGATGAACTCGGCATTCGAGAACGAACCATTGCCGTCGCCCCGGTTGGCTGCGCCGTGTTTCTTTACAACTACCTGAATGTTGACAGCGCCGAGGCCGCCCACGGCCGCGCCCCGGCCATGGCCACCGGCCTCAAACGGGTTCAGCCTGACAAAATCGTCTTCACCTATCAAGGCGACGGCGACCTGGCGGCGATCGGCATTGCCGAGGCGATCTGGGCCGCCACTCGCGGCGAAAACATCACCACCTTTTTCGTCAATAACGCTATTTACGGCATGACCGGCGGCCAAATGGCCCCGACCACCCTCCCCGGCCAGGTGACCACCTCCTCGCCGGCAGGGCGGGATATTGAACTGACCGGTCTGCCCATTCGCGTGGCTGAATTGGTGGCCGGTCTGCCCGGCGCGGCTTATGTGAGCCGCTGCGCCGTTTATGACATCCTGACCATCAAGCAGGCCAAAAAAGCCATTCGCCGGGCCTTTCGCGCCCAGATGGCCGGGGCCGGCTTTTCGCTGGTCGAGTTTTTGTCAACCTGCCCCACCAACTGGAAGTTGACGCCCAGGCAGGCCGTGGGTTGGCTCAAGGAGAATATGGTCCCCTATTATCCCCTGGCCGATTACAGGGTGACCGATATGGTCAAGAACTTGAATTGAAACCTAAGAATTCCCAGAAAGTCAATGAAGGCCGTTAAGACAAACGGAACTCGCATCACGCACCAGATTTCGTAAGGCGTGTTCCGTTAAGTACAAATGGGCCATTTTCAAAAGGGGGTGAAAATTATGCAAACCGAAATCATTATCGCCGGCTTTGGGGGTCAGGGTATTCTCTTTGCCGGGCAAATGCTGGCCTACGCCGGTATGGCCCACGGACAGAACGTCACCTGGCTGCCCAGCTACGGCCCGGAGATGCGGGGCGGCACGGCCAACGTCACCGTCATCATCGGCAGCGAAGAGATTGGCGCGCCGGTGGTCCAGCACCCGCAAATAGCCCTTGTTTTCAACGCGCCTTCTATGGAGAAGTTTGAACCTGTGGTCAAAGCCGGTGGCCAGCTGGTCTATAACAGCTCGATGGTTGCGGCGCGGCCCCGGCGAACCGACCTGACCTATGTGCCCGTTCCGGCCAACGACATTGCCCATGAGTTAGGCAACCCCACCGTGGCCAATATGGTCGCCCTGGGCGCGCTGGTCGCCGCAAGCGGAATCCTGCCCCTGGCCACAGTCATCCAGGCAATGAGAGATCATCTGCCGCCGGCCAAGGCCGCGCTGCTAAAGGACAATGAGCAAGCGTTGCAACGGGGCGCGGCGCTGGTTGAGCCAGCGAAGACCGCGTAAAGACTCCCCCCGCCCCCCTTTTTTGCCGCCAGAATTGATATTTCCTCCGGCCCGTTTATAATTTCCCCACCGTTTGAAAAACAGGTTTATGTTCAGAAATTGACCAATGCGGAAGCAGTCGAACCGGCTTCTCAGCCAGGCAGATCACCTGTCCCGTCAGCTCACCACCTTTGTTGGCCGCAGCCAGGAGATTGCCGAAATCACCAGGCTCTTAGCCGAGCCAACCTGCCGCTTGCTGACCCTGGTGGGGAGGGGCGGCAGCGGCAAAACCCGGCTGGCCCTGGAGACCGCGGCCCGGCTGGGGCCTCAGTTTCCCGATGGGGTTTACTTTGCGCCTTTGCAGGCCGTGCCCCCGCCCAAATTACTGACCCCGGCTATAGCCGATGCCCTCGACCTGACCTTAACCGGCCACGATGAACCTCACATCCAATTGCTCAATTACCTGCGCGACAGAACTCTGCTGCTGATTCTGGATAACCTGGAACAATTGCTGCTCCCGCCTCCGCTTTACCCAAAACAGGGTCATCTGGAGCGATGGCCGCCGCGAAAAAGTTGACACGGTCATCTTTGCCACCGGCTATCGCCCCCACCTGCCCTACCTGGCCGGGCTAGGAGCTTTGGACGCCGCGGGCCGGGTGTTGCAACGTGGCGGGATCAGTACGACCGTGTCCGGGTTATACTTTGTTGGTTTGCCCCGGCAACGGAATGTTGCCTCGGCCACCTTACGCGGCGTGGACGCCGATGCCAGGATTGTGGTCAATCAGCTCCGGCGTGATCGCCGGCTCGAGCAGCGAAGCAGGGTCAAAGCTCTGGCCGGCCGGCTGTCCCTCAGATAAGCCAGTGGCGCTCCCGAAGCAGCGAACTGCTCGGTTTGATGTCGCTGATTACGCTGGCGGCCAGGGAGCAGTGGGCTGCCGGGAAATTACCAGCCCCCCGGCTGGTCGGGGCCGCGATGGCTCGATCGGCTATCGTCGGCGCCGGCTTTCTGGGCTTTGGCCACGCCGCCAGCCTGTATAGCCGGAGCTGACTGCTCAAGGCACTTGTTTACCGTGTTTTTCACTCACCACCAGGGACCCAAAGGACAGCAATAATCATAAATCTTTATACCGCTCTCAAAAATGATCGTCTTCCCAAAACGGATTTTCCCCAAGAAATCGCCAACAGGATCGGCTGGGATAATTTGGTCCAGACCGTAGCCCTATAACACAAATCAAGGTTGCCAGGATCCTATCCTTCCAGGGGAAATCTGGACTGGATCAAAGAAAGAGCTTGCCAGCTATGGCAGGCTCTTTTTTTGTGGTGGGCCAGCCCGTGATGGCGAGCGACTCAGTAGGGCGTCCTACGCTTAATGTATGCATTACAGACAGTGGTTGAACCCGGCCATAAGGCTGGCAACTGGGACGATTGAACACGCTAGAGGGATTACTTTTTAGGGGTTGTCAGGGGTAAGTAAGTCGTGATAAAATGGACTTGTTCAGACTTATACTAACTCCGTAAGTTATAAATTTTCTAGCCTAAGGGGAAGTCAGAAACTTTCAGAAACTTTTTGACCTACTTATAGGTCCAAAAACATTGTTGGGCTTACAGTTCGATGATACTCTGTAAGAGATCCATCACAAGAAAGAAAATAGAGAAAAGATGCCTGAACAGCAAATAATGGATGTTGTAGCAGTATGCAGTAGCTTTCCAGAGCTGCCAGAATTGGAAATCCCGCGGGTAAGTTCAATTGACGCAATTGAAGATATGTTTAAGAATGGCGTTCATGTAGTAGTGGTTGAAGGTGAAGAGGGGATTGGAAAAACCACTTTGCTATCACAGTTTGCTAGGCATCATCCAAATAATACGTTCTCATTATTTATCATATCTACAAGCCGATTAGGATATGATCCTGACACTCTTCGCGGAGACTTATGTACTCAACTTGAATGGGCGCTCCACCAAAAAGATTTGGAAATATCAGAGAGTGTTGACGATAAACTTTTGCGTATTCAATTGAACAAACTTAAAAAGCGCGCACGTGCCCAAAGAACACCTTATTATTTTGTGATTGATGGATTAGATGAGGTACCTTCCGAGGGTTTTAAGACTGCCATATTTGAAATGTTGGATATGTTGCCGTGGGGTTTCGCAGAATTCCATTTTCTTTTAAGTGGAAATTACGATGAATTTTCCACAAAAAGATCTGAAAAAATTAAGATTAGGCCATACCAACTCGGCAGATTCCAACCTGAGGAAACTAAATGTTACCTGGGCGATCTCATTGAAAATGACGATTTATTGTTACTTGATGAAATACACCACACATGCCGGGGCATTCCAGGTCGTCTTGTAGATGTGAGGCGCAATCTAGAAGCTGGCGTGCCTGCAAAGGTTGTATTGGATAATTTGTCAAATTTATTTGAAATAGAGTGGAAACGAGTTGACACCACAAATAATGCACTGTTAAAACTGCTTGGCATTATGGCATTTAGTCATAGAAATCATTCTTTGGATGATTTTGTAAGAATAACAGGTGTAGTGAACCCATAAAATTGGACAGGATTTAAGGGATTTTTAGTTCACCTTCCG
>CAYNLK010000098.1:0-8373 GCA_964398055.1 uncultured Caldilineaceae bacterium | reverse complement strand
AGAAACGTTAGACGTTGTTTAGATTTTTCGGGGCATTATCCCTGAACGGTTACACCAAATCTTCGCTCATATCGCTCAAATCGGCTCTATTAATGCGTCCTGAGTGGCGAAGGTATTGTTTCAAATAAGCGATTGAAATCGCTCCTCCAGGACTAAAGCCGGTCGTCCACCTGCGTGGACGGGTCTTTTTGTCCGCGTAGGCGGACATCACGGCGTAGCCCTCCAGATGCGGTTTCAACCGCGTCCTTATTTGAAAGGTATTGACTCTAAACTCAAGTAAAGTTCAGCTCTCAATTTAATCGAACTCTAAACTCAAGTTGTTATGGTCGCAACAAAATATTCTGGCGGAAATCCTGTTCCACTGCGGCCTGGTTCCAACTCTGCTGCGGCTGCCAGCCATAACTGTCCAGCAGTAGTCGATAATTCTTTCTAACCCCGGCAAAGGCATTGGACACGCCGACCTGAGCGGGATCGTCAAAAGATTGTACCAACCGGTGAAAGCCAACGGTGATCGACCAGAGACCAAAGACGATATCAGTGGCGTCGAGTTCCCCTAGCCTTAAGTCACCCGCCGCTACTGCCTCCTCAATAATAGCCAAAACGCTCTGGCTGCAGCGTTGCTCCATAGCTACCATGTCCCGGTAACGCTGGCGGGTAGCTCGCTTCCAGATCGAGGGCGACGCGGCCAACCGTTCGATGTCAAAAGTATCGGGATCGCTTTCGGCCAGCACCAGGCGGGCGACCAAAATACCGTAAATCCGGTCACGGCTGCCGCGGTTGGCCTGCCTGACCCGCTCAAAAAGCTCGGCCCGTTGGCCAATGGATTGGACGGCCAGAGCGACCAGCAAATCTTCTTTGGTCTCAAAATGGCCGTACAGCGTGCCCACCGAATATTCAACCGCTTTGGCCAGGGTAGACATCTTTAAATCCAGAAAGCCCTGCGCCAAAATCAGGCGACGGGCGGTGGTCAGGATAAGTTGCTCGCGCTCGAGCCGTTGCCGCTCGCGGCGGGATAACGTTTGAATCATAATCAATCCCTGCATGTTTAACCTTATATCCTTAAAAATAAAACAAATTTGAACGTGAGTCAAATTTTGACAATTATTCAAAACAGAGTAAACTCTGTCGAGCGGTATCTCAACTTGCCGCTTTCGCTCATCCGGAGGCTAATTTGGCCGACGAACCCATACCTGTTTTAGTAAACCCAAATCACCTCTACAAGGTGGTTTTTCAACCGTCCGGCCGCGCCGGCATGGTGACCGCCGGGACAACCCTGCTGGAAGCCGCCCGGCAGTTGGGCGTCGGCATCGAGGCCATTTGCGGCGGCCACGAAACTTGCAACAAATGTCTGGTTCAGGTGGAAGAAGGGGAATTTCCGAAGCACAATTTGTGCTCGGCGGCCGATCATCTCTCCCCGCCGGGCGAGCGGGAACGCCAGTACCGCCAAAAACGGAACCTGCCGCCGGCCAGCCGCTTTTCCTGTGCTGCGCGGGTGCTGGGTGATGTTCTGGTGACCGTGCCGGCAGAGAGCCAGGCCCACAAACAAGTGGTGCTCAAAGCCGCCTCGGGTCGCATCATCGACGTTGACCCCATCATTCGCCTCTACTATCTGGAACTGGAACCGCCTCGAACCGGTGAGGCGGCCGACCAGAGCCGGGTGCTGGCCGAACTGACTCGTCGCTTTGGCCTATCCGGTGTCGAGTTCGACTATCCGGCTCTGCCGGAGCTATCCGACGCCTTGCGCCAGGCCGGCGGGGCCATCACCCTGACCGTTTGGAATGACCGCCTGATCACTCGTGTGCAGGCCGGTTATCACGAACAACCGCTCGGACTGGCCGTCGATATCGGTTCAACGACCCTGGCCGCCTACCTGTGCGACCTGCGCACCGGCCAACTCCTGGCGACCGCCTCGGCCATGAATCCCCAGGTCACCTACGGCGACGATATTATGTCACGGATATCCTACGCCAATGAACAGGCCAGCGGCCGGGAGCGGCTGCACCGGGCCATCATCCGGGCCTTGAACCAACTGGCTCAGGCCGCTACTGAGCAGGTCGAGCTGACGCTCCAGGAGATCGTCGATATGACCGTGGTCGGCAACAGCGTGATGCACCATTTGCTGCTCAACCTGAACCCCAAATCGCTAGGCCAGTCGCCTTTCATTCCGGTGGTGGAGGAACCGCTCGATCTGCGCGCCACCGACCTGGGGCTACGGCTGCATCCCGGCGCTCGCCTGCATGTATTGCCCCTGGAAGCCGGTTTTGTCGGGGCCGATAATGTCGGGGTGATCCTGTCGGAGCAGCCGCACCAGCAGGATGAGATGATGCTCATCATCGACGTGGGCACCAACGGCGAACTGCTGCTGGGCAACCGCCGGCGACTGCTCTGCACCTCCAGTCCAACCGGCCCGGCGCTGGAGGGCGCCCAAATCAGCCACGGGATGCGGGCGGCCGAGGGGGCCATCGAGCGGGTGCGGATCGACCCGGACACGCTGGAGGTGCGCTTCAAGGTGATTGGCCAAACTCTCTGGAGCGATGCTTTGCCGCCAGCCGATTTGCAAGCCCGGGGTATCTGCGGTTCGGGCATTATCGAGGCGGTGGCCGAAATGTTCACGGCCGGCATCTTGCAGGCTGACGGTCGTTTTGCCAAGAAGATTGCATCGCCTCGCCTCATCCGGCTGGATAATCTGGACGCCTTTGTCATCGCCACCGCCGACCAGAGCGCCAGCGGTGCGCCGGTGGTGGTTTCCCAGAAGGATGTGCGCATGATCCAACTGGCCAAGGCCGCCCTGTACGTAAGCGCCCAACTGTTGATGCGTTCCCTGGGCATCGAACAGGTCGATTGCATTGTTTTGGCCGGCGCGTTTGGCAGCGTCATCGACCCGCGTTATGCCATGACTATCGGCATGATCCCGGATTGCGACCTGGCGCGGGTCTCTACCGCCGGTAACGCCGCCGGCGATGGCGCCAGGATTGCCCTGTTGAATAAGTCGCAAAGGAGTGAAGCGGGCCGGCTGGCCCGTTGGGTGGAACATGTCGACCAGCCGTTGGAAGATCAATTTCAGAGACTATTCCTGGCCGCCCTGGACTTGCCGCATTCAACCGACCCCTTCCCGCACCTGGAACGGCTCATCGGCCGGCGAAGCTGATTCTGGGGGGTAATTGAGTTGAAGGATGTCATCATAAAACGTGAAACATAACACTGCGCAGTGCAGGTGAACGTAATGGTTCTCAGGCTAAATTATTACGTTTCACGCCTTATGTTTCACGAAAGAGGGCTTTCTAACTTATTTGAACACACCCAGTCGCTTTAATCAGGCTGAACAATGCTTAAGGTAGAAGCGCCTTTTACGCTTGAATATTTACTCAGCCGCTACCGGGGCAAACGGGCGTCGATCCGCGATATTTACCGGCAAATGTTTGCGGAGGCCCACCGGTTGGTGGCGCCCCGCTCGGTGCAAAAAAGTTTCCCCGCGGCCGAACTGCCCACTTTTGCCGCTCATTTGCCCGGCGCTGAGACAATTACCCTGGGCTTGTGTACCATTGGCCCGGCGTTAGAGCAGCGCTCCTCGGCTCTGTTTGGCGAAGACCCGGCTGCCGCGGTGATTCTGGACGAGGTGGGGACGCTGTGGGTCAATGGTTTGGCCCGCGAGCTGCATGAGACCGTCCGGGTGGCGGCCAAAGCGGCCGGCCAACAGGCCAGCCCGTCTTATCGACCCGGCATCGGTCGCTGGCCGGTTGAGTACCAAAGTGAACTACTCAACCTGCTACCGGCTGCCGAGCTAGGAGTCCGGTTGTCACACGGCATGATGATCCCTCAAAAGAGCGTTAGCATGATCATTGGCGTGGGCAGCCGGCTGGACAAAAATTTCTTGTCTAAAACAAGCGCCAAGTGACCGGCGCTGCTAAAAAGCGCCGGTCACTTGTACTGAATATGGAGGTAAGCAATGACGCTAGCTGCCGGTGATATCGATCGGTTACAGGAACGGCTGAAACAGGCGATCAGCGCGGGCATTAAAGCGGGGGGTGTGGCTCTGACCCAAGAAGCGCTGGCAGCCGGGTTATCGCCGCTGGAATTCTTTCAGGGCGTGATTGAACCCGTTTTGACCGAGGTCGGAGAGCGTTTTGCCCGGCTGGAGATTTTTTTGCCGGAGTTGATGCGGGCCGGGATGGTAGTGCAGGCCATGCAGCAGGAGGTGCTGGAACCGGCCATCCGGGCCGCCAGCGGCAGCAGCAGTGTCGTTGGCAAAATCATCATCGGGAGTTGCCAGGGCGACATCCACGATATCGGTAAAAATATGGTGGCGCTCATGCTGCAGGTGAACGGCTTTCAGGTGAAGGATTTGGGGACCAACGTGGCCCCGCGCGCCTTCATTGACGCGGCCCAACGGGAGCAGGCCGACATCATCGCTATGTCGTCGCTGTTGACCACCTCGATGCCCTATATTCGGGATACGGTGCAGTTGCTGGAGGGTTATAACTTGCGTGACCGGTTCTTGGTGGTGGCCGGTGGGGCCGCGGTCACCCGGCCCTGGGCGGAGTCGATTGGGCTAGATGGTTTTGGGGAAGACGCGGTGGAAGCGGTGGCTGTTTGCCGGCAGTTGGTGACCGCCAGAAAGGAGCAGGACGCGTGAGAAACAGTACCCGTTTGTTAGACATCCTCGACCGGGTCGAGTCCGGCCCCATCGTCGAAGAGTCGCACTGGGATATGTTCATGGTGCCGGATGAGGTCAGCCGGTTGCTGGCTGACTTTGAGATCGATCTGGCGGCGTTGGGTGACACGTTAGTGCCGAGCGACGACGTTCTGGCCGACCGGCTTTTTGCGGCCGGCCTGGCCCTGGCCGAGCGGCTGGGCGTTTACTGCGTTACTACCTCCCGCCAGCTCAAATTCAGCCAGGCCGAGATTTTGGCTGCCCTGGCCGTGGCGCCAACCGAGGTGACCATCGGCGAGGGCAGCGACCGCCACACCGAACGCAAGCGGCGGGTCGAGGACCCGAACCCGCCGACGATCAAAGGCGGTGGGGTGGGTACCCCGATTCCGGAAGAGCTGTATCTGGCCGTTCACCAGTCTTATGCCCAGGAGCCGCTGGTCGACGCAATGATCAACTGCACCCTGGAGCGGGTCTATGGCCGGGAGATCCGTAGCCGTTCCCCCTGGGAGGTGCTGGGCGGCTGGCACGAGGTCGAGTTGACCAAAGCCGCCTGTCGCCGGGCTGGCCGGCCGGGTCTGGCCTTGGGTTGCGTGGAAAACGCCGTCTCTGAACTGGCCGAGCTGTCGGCCACGTCATACGGCGGTTTCAGCCCCTTCGACTGGCACCACATCGCCATGATTTCCGAATTCAAAACCGACTACGGGGCGCTGATCAAGCTGGCCCACCTGGTGCGGACCGGCAGCGTCATCCACGCCTTTTACAATACCATCTACGGCGGTTCGGTTGGCGGTCGGGAAGGGATGGCCATCGCCATTGTGGCCGGCTGCATTTTGCTGCAAATGGTGTACATGACCAACACTCACTCGGTCTCGCCGGCGCACCCTTTCTACGACAACGATACCACCCCGGAGATCATCCAGGCCATCAGCCTGGCCCAGCAGGCCCTGGCCCGCAACAGCCGCCTGCTCACCGACGTGGTCATCACCCCGGTCGGTGGGCCGGGCACCAAAACGTTGCTCTACGAGGCGGCGGCAATGGCGATTATGGCGACCGCTTCGGGGAGCTGCGGGCTGATTGGACCTCGCTCGGCGGCCGGGATTCACGCCGGCCATGTTTCCGGCCTGGAGGCTCGCTGGACGGCCGAAGTGGCCCACGCCGCCGCCGGCGTCTCGCGCGGCGAGGCCGATGCGCTGGTGCGCCAATTGGTCGAGCGGTACAAAGCCGATCTGGCTCAACGGCCCATCGGCCAACCCTTCCCGGAAGTGTATGATCTGATCACCCTCAAACCCCGGCCGGCGTGGCAGGCGATGTACGAAGAGGTCAAAGCCGAAGTCAGGCAGATGGGGTTGTTGGTTGGATAGTTTGATAGTTGGCTGGTTGGATATTTAGTTGGATGAGGATTAACCACCCAACTAACCAATCACCCAATTAACCAACCAACGACCTACCTAACCAACCATTTAGACAAGGAGAATACTATGCAAAGTAACTGGTTAGTTGAAATTGTCAAACGGGCCCAGGCGGGTCCCTTCATGAAAGATAAGGAGTTTGAGCTGGGGCTGGTCAAGCGCATCCGGCAGTTGGTCAAAGAGTATGGCGTCCAATACGACGCCAACAACCTCGTTCCGGCCGATGACGACATGGCCGACCGCGTTTTTCAGGCCGGGTTGCAGTTGTTCGTCGAGTTTGGGGCGTATTGCCAGAGCACCGAGCGCTGCATTCGCTTCGACCGCGACGAAGTACTGGAAATCCTGGCCCAGGTACCGGCGACCGTCACCCTGGGCGCAGGCAAAGACGCGGTGGTGATGCGCCATCGCGGCGTGGAAGACCCCACTCCGGCCGTGATGCACTCTGGGCCAACCGGCACACCCTGCTCGGAGAAGTACCATCCCCTGATTCTGTTGTCGTGCGCCCAGGAGCCGCTGGTCGATTGCCTGGGAGCCGGCTCGGTGTCCACCTATCTGGGGGAGAATATCGTGCCCGGTACGCCGCTGGAGATTTTGGGCGCTCGCCGCGACGCCAGCGTGGCCCGCGAAGCGGTGCGTATGGCCGGCCGGCCCGGGATGCACATCAACGATGTGGCCGTGCCGCTCACCTGCGCCGGCAAGATGGCCACCTTTGACCCTGGGGCGGGGCTGCGCCCCTCCGATGGGATTCTGGTGTCGCAGATGGTCGAACTCAAGACCGACTTTGACCAGCTTTCGCGGGTGGCCCACCTGCACAATGTGGATGGGATCATCGTCGATCTGATGACGCCGCTGCTGGGCGGCCTGGGCGGCCGTGCCGAAGGGACGGCTATTGTCTCGGTGGCCGATCACCTGTTAGGGGCCGTTTTGTACGACGCCGATTACCACATGTTTTCGTTGACTCACCTGAATTACGTGAATAACACCGATCCGCTGGGCATCTGGGTCCAGGCGATGGTGGGGCAGGCGTTGTCGCGCAATACCCCGCTGGTGCTGTTGAACGATATTTACACCCTGTCCGGGCCGGGTACGCGCGAGCTGCTGTACGAGTGCGCCGTCGGCGCGGTGGTCGGGACGGTCTGCGGCTTCAACATGCAGGGGGCCGGCACCACCGGCGGTTTCAAGCGGGATCACACCACCGGCCTGGAGGCTCGCTTCATCGCCGAGGTATCGCGCGCGGCTCTGGGGTTGACTCGCCAGGATGCCGCCGCCTTGATTCCTCAGCTGATGCCGGGGTACATCCACACCTTGACCGAACCCAACCGCGGCCAGCCTTTCTGGGAAGTCTACGATGAAAACACCGTCCAGCCAAAGGCGGCGTGGCTGGATATCTATGACACCGTCAAAGAAGAGATCAGCCAGCTTGGCTTGAAGTTTGACCGGGCTTTCCGGCCGGCAGCCTGATGAAAGGAGAGAGATTTTCATGACCATTCCTGAAGATATTTACCAACGTTTGTACGACGCTTTTATTGAAGGTGATGCTGAAACGGCCGAGGCCATCGCTCAAGAGGCTTTGGCGGCCAACGTCGATCCGCTCGAGATCATTAACACCGTGATGATCCCGGCGCTGACCGAAGTCGGACGCCGCTTTCAGTCCGGTGAATTCTTTTTGCCCGAACTAATGATGGCCGGCGAGGCCGCCGAGGCGGTCAGCGCCCACCTGGAAGCCGCCATTAGCGCCTCCGGCCAGGCCAGCAAGGCGGTCGGGGTGGTGGTAGCCGGGACGGTGCAGGGCGATGTGCATGACATCGGCAAGAATATCGTGGCGACCATGCTGCGCGCCCACGGCTTCGAGGTGGTCGATCTGGGGCGGAACGTGGCCCCCAGCGCCTTTGTGGACGCGGCCAGGCAGTCCAAAGCCGATATTATCGCCCTGTCTTCGCTGATGACCACAACCCGGCCGGCGATTTTGAGCACGGTCCAACTGTTCAAAGAGCTGGGGCTGGCCGATACCTACCAGATCATCATCGGCGGCGGCTCGGTGACCGAGGATTGGGCCGAGGAGATCGGCGCCGGCTACGCCCCCGACGCCGCCGGGGCGGTGGAGTTGTGTAAGAAACTGTTGAGGGTGGGGTAGATACAGGTTTAACGGCTAACGGGGGATGGTTCAGAAATTAGTTGATACTTTGTTACTACCCAGCCACATGTCATTTCGAGAGCCTGCCCTGAGCGTAGCCGAATGGGCCGTAGGCCGAGAAATCGGTGATGTCCCTCAACTACGTGTATGAAAAGCTTGTAAATTGTGGACAATCGGCT
>CAYNLK010000097.1:0-9390 GCA_964398055.1 uncultured Caldilineaceae bacterium | reverse complement strand
TCCGGGAAGGTGGTCGGACCGTTGGGGCTGGCGTTATTACCAAGATCGTTGAGTAACCGCCGGTTAAAACTGAAATAGCATTTAATAAACTGGCTTTTGTGGAAAGGAGTCAGAGGGTGGGGAGACGTAGTAACAATCTCTCAGCCCTCTTTTTATGAATTATGGCCAAAAAAGCAGTTCGGATGGTTGTCACGTTAGCTTGTACAGAGTGTAGCGAACGGAACTATACGACCGAGAAGAATCGGCGTAATGATCCGAATCGGTTGGAATTGGTTAAATTTTGTCCGCGGTGCCGGGCGCACCGCCTTCATCGTGAAACCAAATAGCCAACAACTGACTAATTAAGTAAGCGAGAGGAGCGCGGCTATCGTGGCTAAAACAAAATCAAGCGCACCGACTGTTACACCGCGTAGCGAAAATGCAATTGTAAGATATTTTAAAGAAACACGCGCCGAGTTGCGCAAAGTCACCTGGCCAACGCGGGAAGAGACCAGGACTCTAACGACCATTATCGTCATCGTTACGGTCGCTATGGCAATTTTTTTGGGGTTATTGGATTATCTCTTCCAAATAGTGGTGGCTGGGGTTATTGTTGGTGATCTGCTTAGGGTTGGTCTGGCTGTGGTGTTGCTCATTGGTGGAACAGCCGCGTTTTATTTTAATGCACAGCAGGAGTAGTTATCACTGTCAGGGTACTGGTGTTAGTGGTCAGGAAAAGTTAATGGCTAAAAAAGAGAAGAAGAGCAGCCAACAGAAAATAACTGATGAAGATAACAACTTTGCTCCAGTTGCAGCAGAGGTTCTGGCTTCAGATGAGGTAGTTGACGAGGCAGAGGGTTTAGTTGAGGCGGAGCAGGAAAAACCTCGTCCTGCCGGGACTCAATGGTATGTCATCCATAGCTACTCGGGTTACGAGAACAAGGTTCAGAAAAATCTGGAGCATCGGATCGAGTCGATGGGGATGCAGGATAAGATTTTTCAGGTGGTCGTACCAACCGAGGAAGAAGTAGAATTGCGGGATGGCCAACGCCGGATCATCGAGCGCCGCGTTTTTCCGGGTTATATCCTGGTTGAGATGGTTCTGGATGATGATTCCTGGTATGTCGTCAGGAACACGCCCGGGGTGACCGGCTTTGTAGGGTCTGGTACGGCCCCAACTCCGCTTCAACCGGAAGAGGTCGATAAGATCCTCAAGCGCATGGAAGCCGAAGTGCCCAAGGTCAAAATCAGCTTTAAGGTTGGTCAGAAGGTGCGCATTGTGGAAGGACCGTTTGAAGATTTTATGGGCACAGTTGATGAAATCGATTTGGACCGGACCCGGGTTAGAGTGTTGGTCAACTTTTTTGGGCGTGAAACACCCATAGAGTTAGATTTTCTGCAGGTAGAGCGCGCTTAACCTGGCTCAAAACAGGCTTCAGTTTATTACGTTTGAGTAACCGTGGGAAGGAATCAATATGGCTAAAAAAGTGAAAGCTGTAGTCAAACTACAGATACCGGCCGGCAAAGCCAATCCGGCCCCGCCGGTGGGTACGGCGCTAGGTCCGCACCAGATTAATATTATGGGCTTTTGCAAAGAATATAACGCCAGGACTCAAAATATGATCGGATCGATTGTGCCGGCTGAGATCACAATTTATACCGATCAGACTTTTTCATTCATCACCAAAACCCCGCCCGTCAGCGATCTGTTGAAAAAAGCGGTCGGGTTGGAACGAGGTTCTGGCGAGCCGAATCGCAATAAGGTTGGCAAAATAAGCCGATCTCAGATTCGTGAAATTGCCGAGACCAAAATGAAAGATCTCAACGCGGTTGATATTGAGGGCGCCATGAAGCAGATTGAAGGCTCGGCCCGCAGTATGGGCATTTCGATTGTAGACTAATCACCAGGCCCTACCTGGGGAGTAAGGAGCAGTTCACCTTACTCTGAAACGTGGGAGGGTTTGTTGAAACATAAAAAAACCCGTTATAACCACCCTTAGGAGGAAAAAATGCCTAAGCGAGGCAGAAAGTATCAAGAGGCAGCCAAGTTAATCGATCCGACCATAAACTATTCGCCCGCAGAAGCGGTCGATCTGGTCAGGAAAACTGCTTATACCAAGTTTGACGCGACCATTGAAGCCCATCTGCGGATGGGACTGGACCCGCGCAAGGCCGACCAGCAAATTCGCAGTACCGTGCAGTTGCCCAACGGGACCGGCCGGCAGGTTCGGGTGATGGTTTTTGCCGAAGGTGAAGATCAGCGGATTGCCCTGGATGCTGGCGCCGATTATGCCGGTAGTGATGACATGGTCGAAAAAATTCAGGGCGGCTGGTTTGAATTCGATGTAGCGGTGGCGACCCCGCCGATGATGTCGAAAGTTGGCCGGTTGGGTAAGTTGCTGGGCCCGCGCGGCTTGATGCCGAGTCCCAAAGCCGGTACGGTGGTCCCCGGTACGGACCTGGCAAGAGTGGTCAAAGAGCTTAAAGCCGGCCGGGTTGAATTCAGGCTGGATCGAACCGCGAACGTGCACGTACCGATTGGCAAAGCCAGTTTCTCCAATGAGCAGCTCCTGGAGAATTTTTCGGCCTTGATGGAGGCCATCAACCAGGCCAAACCAGCGGGGGCCAAGGGGACTTACATCAAGAAGGTTGCTCTAGCAGCAACAATGGGACCTGGGATTAAAGTGGACCCGGCCCAGGCAACGCAATTGAAATTAGACTAACGCATAACCGAATTATTTATCTCTTGCCAGAGACAGCAGGTGCGCCCTGCCTTTTTTAAGGCAATTTGCGCTTAAATTTTTGGAGGCCTGCCGAGGTGAGGACCAGAGATCCAAGAGGCGGGGGTATATTCTTGCCCCGCTGATTTTGGCAATCTCAACGTCTTTGTCTCGGCTGGGACAAAGACGTTTTTTGTTAGAGCAAATTCAGTAAGAAAGGAGGCAACAAATTTGGCTATAACACGGCAAAAAAAGGAAGAGTTGGTCCAGCAATATGTGGAGCAACTGAAGGGTAGCGACGCCATCATTATCACCGGCTATCGCGGCCTGACCGTAACCCAACTCCAGGAATTGCGGAACAAAATTCGCGAAGCCGAAGGCGCTTTTACGGTGGTCAAGAATACGTTGGCTGAGCGAGCCCTGGCCGAGGTTGGTCTGACGGTCCCTGGCGAAATGCTAACCGGTCCGATTGGTATTGGCTTTTGTCGCCAGAATGTGCCCGGTGTGGCTAAGACCATCAGCGATTTTGCCAAGGCTAATGAACTGCTAGTCATCAAAGGCGGCCTTATGAATGGTCGAGTCATCGACGAGGCCGCGGTCAAGAGTCTGGCCAGCCTGCCCTCGATCGATGTGCTGCGGGCGCAGTTGCTAGGGCTGATCAATACGCCAGCCTCACAGTTGGCCGGAGTGTTGGCCGGTGGCATTCGCCAGTTGGTCAATGTGTTCAATGCCTATGCCGAAAAAGGATCAGAAGCGTCCGCTGAAGCATAAGCTTATCCAAATAGATTTTTTGATTGTAATTAAACTTGATTTCAAAAGGAGATATATAAAATGGCAGATCTGCAAAAATTGGTAGAAGAACTCAGCCAGTTGACCGTTCTGGAAGCGGCGGAGCTAACCAAAATGTTGGAAGAAAAATGGGGAGTTAGCGCGGCTGCCCCTATGGCCATGATGGCAATGCCGGGAGTGGCCGCGGCGGGCGCCGGTGAAGCGGCCGAAGCGGTTGAAGAACAGACTGAATTTGACGTCATCTTGAAAGAAGTTGGCGCCAAGAAGATTCAAGTCATCAAGGCCGTCCGCACCCTTCGTTCTGACTTGGGCTTGAAAGAGGCCAAAGATTTGGTCGATAGCGCGCCGCAGAAGGTTCTGGAGGCTGTGTCTAAAGAAGCGGCTGAAGACGCCAAATCTAAGCTTGAAGCTGAAGGCGCGGTGGCCGAGATCAAGTAAGGCGATTAACCCGGGGATTGATGAAAAAAAGAGCTGTCACCAAAACAGCTCTTTTTTATTGGGCGTGAATCTCAGTAGATCCAATTTTTGGCCGTATAGGGACGGCATCCTGATGCCGTCCTACTCGAGCGGCGAGATATTTTCCACAATCTGGGCATATTCATCCACCAGCGCCTCGGCTTCATCCTGAGTTTCAGCTTCGGCGGTGATGCGAAAATAGGGTTGATCAGGATCGGGTACAATTAAAACCCATTTGGTCGGACTGAGGGGAACCTTGACCCCATTGATGATGTGTGATTCGTACTTTTCAAACTTCTGGTGAATCAGGCGCATCACTCTGGCTTTGGCCTCCCAGACACAAGAGACTTTTCTTTGGGCCAGGTGATAAGGTGGTAAATTGGCCACAATCTCACCCAGGGTAACGTGCTGGGTAGCTAAAAATTCCAGGGTCTTGGCCAGGGCCATCATCCCATCAACCGCGCATTGAAAATCGGGAAAGATGAAGTTACCGTTACCGTCGCCGGCCATAATTACATTTTTGGGACAGGTTGCTTTGATCAAAGTATCAAGGTCAATTTCGGTTCGGATGATCTTGCCCTGGTGTCGTTTGGCAATCTCTTCAAATAAATTGGGCATATTGATGGGGATGGCCACGTGGCTGCCGGGGGCATCCCGCAAGGCCATATCGACCAAGGCGGCGCAAGCCGTGATATTTTGTAACAGATAACCGCGGTCATCGACCAAAAATAGTTTCTCCCCGCCGGCGCTCAACCTGGCCCCTAATTGAACCCCCAAGGCCGAGGCAATAATCTGCAACTGTTTTAAGGCAGCCTGAAACTGCGCCTGGGGGGAACTGACCGGGGCATTATCAATGTAAGCATTCAACCCAATCAGGTTGCAACCCAATTTGTCCAAAATAATGGGCAAAACTTCGGCCACAGGTTCATCGGCAAAGGCAACAACCAACTCAAACGTAGCGCTTTGAATGGCTTTGGTATTAATGTGTCTTAGAAAGTCTCCAATATACTGCTCTCTGGCTCGCCCGGCATATTCAATGGTGCCAATGTCGTCCAGATAGACCCGGCGAAAATCTTCTCTAAAAAAGACATGTTCGATGGTGCGCTCCTGATGCTTACTTAAATTCAGCCCCTGGCTGTCCATAAAGCAAATATCAACCACGCGCTTGTCGGAGGGTGAAAGGCGAACGTGGACGCCACCCTGTACCTCGCTAAACCTGGTAAAATAGCGCACAATCGGCATGGGCTGGCTGCCTAAATCCCAAACATGGATCCCGGCCGACGGCAATCCGGAAATAATCGCCCGCTTAATCATGCGGGGGCTGCGGTGCATATCACGATTGATGGTGACGATGGCGCCTTTTGGCAATGTGGCCCCAAAAGCAGCGCCTAACTTGGCGCTAAATTCAGGGGTCAGGTCGATGTTAACGACACCGGTGACGCCATAACGGCCAAAGAGTACCCGCCGGCCCTGCGAACCCCAGATAATACTGCTGTTGACGGTCGCGCTGGCTTCGACTTCTTTGCCCGGCCAAATTTTAACGTTGGGATGAATGATGGCTCCTTCGCCGATGATCGTCCCATCGCCGATGACGGCGCCTTCAAACACCGTGGCGTTGGTTTTTACGCTGCATTGCCGGGTGATGACCGCGCCGCTGATTTGCACCCGTTCACCGATGTAACAGTTGCGCCAGAGGATCGAGCGATCGATTTGGGCTTCGTTATCGATAACGGCATAGTCCCGAATTACGGCCGGCCCGCGGATGACCGCGCCGCTTTTGATCTGGACCGAGTTGCCCAAATAAATCGGCCCTTCTAGCCGGGCATCCGGCGCAATCTGGACATCATCACCTGTCCAAATGCCGTTGCCCAAATAACGACCTAAATTCAACCCCTCCACTTTGCCAGACAGGGCATCGGCCGTGGCCCGCATATATTCTGGAATGTTGCCGACGTCGCACCAGTAGCCGGCCGCAACGTAACCATACAGCGGCTCACCGCGCTCGTGCACCATTGGAAATAGATCCTTGGCAAAATCAAAGGGGATGTTCAGGTCAAAAAAGTCGAGTATTTCAGGCTCTAACACGTAAATACCCGTGTTTACGTAATCCGACATCACCGAGCCACGGCTTGGTTTTTCTTGAAAGCGGATGATTTTGCCGTGATGGTTGATATTGATAACACCATACTCGACCGGGTTGGCCAGGGTATAAAGGGCCAGCGTGGCCAGAGTTTTTCGGTTTTGGTGATACTCAATCAGCTTGGCCAGGTTAACATTGGTCAGGGCATCCCCACTAATGACCAAAAAGGTGTCGTCTAATAATTTTTGGGTGCTTTTAACGCTGCCGGCCGTACCCAGAGGGGTTTCTTCAACACTGTAGTGGATGTTCATGCCCAAGCTAGAGCCATCGCCGAAATAATCCTGAATCAAATTAGCCAGATATTGAACCGTAATAATAACTTCGGTAATGTTGTAACGCTTGAGTAAGTCGAGAATATGGCCCAATACCGGCTTGTTGACGATAGGCACCATCGGTTTGGGGCGTTCGATGGTCAACGGGCGAAGTCTTGAGCCAACCCCCCCGGCCATCACCACAGCTTTCATAACGTGTCTCCCCTGGAACAAGTGAGTAGGGTTAATCTGTAAACTATCATACCACAAAGCCGGGCAAACCAAAAGTACCAATTTTTCCGGGGTGCGTCCAGAATTTTAGGTGGGTAAGGTGACCGGCACTTTCACCACGATTTCTGAGCAAAAATTAAGGCGATTTGACGGCAATTCCAAGCCAAGATGAGTTGGAAGTGCCGGTCACCTAAAAAATTGGACAGACCCTTTTTCCGGTACGGGCCATATCTAGGTTGCTTCATTATTTCAAATTTTTAGTTACAATCACCAATTTTTAGGGAGAAGCGCCAGCCATAATCATGTTATAATCTTGAAAGTTTTGCCATCCACCCATACAACAACGACTTGATGAGATTCAAAAGGAGACCCAACTATGAACGGAACCTGGCTAGATCGCAATCGTCATCTTATTTTTGGGCTGTTACTGCTCGTGGCCCTGGCCGGAGCCGGCCTTTTTTACTGGGGGCGACCGGCCCAAAGCGCGGTCGAAATTATAGCCGCCGCAACTTCTTCACCTACGGCAACGTCCACGCCGGAGCCTACGCCGGTACCCACCCTCACCCCGACTCCGGCGCCAGTTCGAGTTTATGTGACCGGGGCAGTGGTCAAGTCCGATGTCTATTTTTTGCCGGCAGGCAGCATCATCAAAGATGCTATTTTGGCGGCCGGGGGCTTTACGCCCGAAGCAGACCCGGAACGGATCAACCAGGCGCTGGAGCTGCAGGATCAGCAGCAAATTCACGTGCCCCGGCTGGATGAGCAGGATGCCCCGCCGCCGGTGCAGGGTGGTGTGCCCAGCCGGAGTATCGACGCCAGCCAGAGTAGCGACGCCAGCCGTAGTTCCGCTCCGGTTTCAGGCGGCCTGATCAATCTCAATCTCGCCTCGCTGGAGGAGCTAGACTCGCTGCCAGGTATCGGACCGGCCATTGCCGGGCGGATCATCGATTATCGCCAAAACAATGGTAATTTCAAGAGCGTTGAGGAGATAACTGAGGTTAGCGGCATCGGCCAGGCTACCCTGGCCAAAATCAAGCCCTTGGTCACCGTTGAGTGAGCGGGCGCCAATATCCAAAATTCGGCAATTAGCCACCATGTTCGCTTTGTGATACAATCGGGTTAAGGTTCAAAATAGGTGGGCAGGTCAACCAAAGCCGGTTGTTAAGACAATGGAAAATGTAAATAAGATTTATCTTTCCTGGCACGATGTCAATAAATTGATCTCCAAGATGATTCCCCGGATGCAGGCCAACGAGTATGAGCTGGTTCTGGCGATTACGCGGGGCGGGATTGTGCCCAGTGCGATTATTTCTGAACGATTGGCCGTTCAACAAGTGTTGGTGGCCTCGGTAGATTTTTACCAGGACTCGGAACATGATTTTGACTGGCCGGTCTTTATGCAATTTCCTGAGGATAGTTTTTTGCGCGGCAAGCAGGTCTTGATTGTTGATGACATCTGGGATCGGGGCAAAGAGATGGTCACGGTAACGGAACGGGTGGAGCAGGCCGGCGGCTATCCCTTTTCTGCAGTTTTGCACTACAAAACCCACCGTTCTCAATTCCCGGATAAATCCCCTGATTTTTACGGGGCAGAAACTCAGGATTGGATCATTTACCCCTGGGAACTGGATCGCAGCGCTCTGGGCACTTAGATAGGCCCCAGTGAAGGATAAGGTATGCGCTTTTTGATAACCGGCGGCGCCGGCTTTATCGGCACTGCCCTGGCCAACTACCTGGTACAGCAGGGACATACCGTGCGGGTGCTCGACGACCTGAGCGCCGGTGACCGCAGCCGGCTCGACCCGGCCGTGCACTTTACCCGCGGCGACGTTGAAGATAAGCCCAAAGTCTGGCGTTTGCTGACTAAGATCGATTGCGTTTATCACCTGGCGGCCAGGGTCTCGGTGCCGGAGTCGGTGCTGTACCCGCGCGAGTATAATCGGACCAACGTCAGCGGCACTGTAGCCATCATGGAGGCGATGCGGGATGCCGGCATCAAGCGGGTCGTGCTGGCCTCCTCGGGGGCCATTTATGGCGAGCAGCCGGGGCCGGTAGTGCACGAGAGATTATTGCCAAACCCCACCTCCCCCTATGCCGTCAGCAAGCTTGCCGCCGAAGGTTACGTTCAAACTATTGGCGGCGTCTGGAATATTGAGACGGTCTCGTTGCGCATCTTCAACGCCTATGGGCCTGGCCAGGCCATTCCGCCCACCCATCCACCGGTGATTCCCCAATTTGTGCGCCAGATTTTGGGGGGCGGCTCGGTGATAATCCACGGTGATGGCCGGCAAGTACGTGATTACGTTTATGTGGATGATGTGGTGAAGGCGCTAGCTGCTGCGGCCACGGCCCAAAATATCGATCGGCAGATTATCAACATCGGCACCGGTATTGGCACCAGCCTCAATGATTTAGTCAGATTGATTGAACAAGTGACCGGACGCCAGGCCAGGATTATTGTCAATCCCGCGGTTGCCGGGGGGGTATCGAGCTTGGTGGCCAATACTGCGCGAGCTAAAGAGCTATTAGGCTACCAGCCGCAGGTGTCATTAGAGCAGGGATTGGTCTGGCTGGTGGAGCGAGACCCCCAATTCAGTCGTGATAATCTGAGCGTTGAATTGTAAATGAATTGACTTTCGGGCCTGACTCTGCTAAAATATGCCTTAATCCCGTCTGGAGGGATGGCAGAGTGGACGATTGCGGTGGTCTTGAAAACCACTGAGGCCGCAAGGTCTCCGGGGGTTCGAATCCCTCTCCCTCCGCCAGCTTTTATACTCGTTAAGGTCATAAATTGTGATTTTGATGAATTAACATAATTGAGTAC
>CAYNLK010000096.1:0-9947 GCA_964398055.1 uncultured Caldilineaceae bacterium | reverse complement strand
CCGGTGAGATTCAGCAGTTGGCCCAGAGGGTAGCGGTGCAGGATGAGTGGCGGTTGCCGGAAGGGTTGAAGGGCAGCTCGTTTGGACAGGCGCTGGCGGCGCGGCTGCCATCGCCGGGTGATCTGTTCAAAGAATTTACCGGCGACCAGGGGCAACTCGTATTGCCGGCCATACTTGGCTTCACCCAGGGCCTGGCCGGCGTTGTGAGCGGTGGTCTGGTGGTGCTGTTTTTGAGCCTCTATTGGAGTATGAATCAAATTCATTTTGAACTGCTCTGGCTCTCGCTGCTGCCAGCGGGGCAACGCAAACAAGCGCGTGATATTTGGCGAACCGTCGAGCCAGACATCGGTGCTTACATCCGCAGCGAGGTCGCCCAAAGTCTGCTGGCCGGGCTGCTGTTGGGTCTGGGTTACTGGGCGCTTGGGTCACCCTACCCGGTGCTATTGGCGCTGGCCGGCGCTCTGGCATGGCTGATTCCTCTGGTTGGGCCGGCTCTGGCGCTGATCCCACCCCTTTTGGTCGGCCTGTTGACCAGTGGTCAACTCAGCCTCTTTACGGCTCTCTATACGCTCGCCGTCTTGATTGCCCTGGAAGTATGGGTCAAGCCACGCCTTTTCAACTACAGGCAGTACAATCCCATTTTGACCATCGTCATCCTGATGGCCCTGGCCGACGCGTTGGGTCTCATCGGTATTATTGTAGCGCCCCCTTTATCAGCCGCATGTCAAATCCTGTGGGGTCACCTGGTCAGCCACCGGGCTGTTCTAGGAACTGCGGCCCAGGTTTCAGATCTCAAAGAGCGGCAAGCAGGCGTGTGGGCGGCTATACAGGCGATGGATGAAGCGCCTGCGCCATTGGTGACCAGCAGCATGGAGCGGCTCACTCGGCTGATTGAGAAAGCTGAACCCGTTCTGCAAGTCGAAGATCCTCTTCAGAGGGCCGCTCTGCCGGCTGACCCTGCCGAACCATGCCACTCGCCCCAGCCTATTACCGCTGCAGGCGGGCCACCGGATACCACAAAACCCTAAAGAAGAGGAAGAGCAGCATGACCGTACTCGGAATGGCTACTCGATATATGGTTCAATCAGTGGCTTTTGAAATGAAATGTTGAAGGAAAGCTGGCGAGCGGTTTTGCAGGGCTGGACGTCGGCCGGAAGCTCCGGGTGCAGTTGACCGGCACGGATGTAGAGCGCGGCTATATCGACTTTGAGCGGGTGAGATGATCGCACCCAACATGGCATTACTGTTGGTACCGGTCGGTGAAGCAGACGCGGGGTTGTGATGAGTTGCCGCCCCCACAATGTAGGCCAAATACCGACAAGCGAATCAGTCTAGACCCTACACAAAAATCAGAATTCCGCTGATAGTTTTCCGAACCAGGATCGTTTATTATTGGAATACTCCATTTTGGATCACAGTTTCTCCAGATTACCCCCCACCCAACCCTGAGTGATCCTAAGACGCGGATCCCGTCAAACTGTTGACCGGAAATATTTCCCTAATTAGACTTTATGTCCGATTGGGCGGTCTGAAAATTGTTCCGCCGCTCGGCGGTGAAAGCGTGTCGTATGAGGCTTTGGAAATAAAATGAATATTCTGTTAATCTACCCCGAATTTCCGGATACCTTCTGGAGTTTCAAGTATGCGCTTAAATTTGTCCGTAAAAAAGCATCCTTGCCGCCGTTAGGCTTACTGACCGTGGCGGCCATGCTGCCGGCGGCGTGGCCCAAACGCATGGTAGATGTGAATGTGACCAGGCTCACTCAGGAAGAGCTGGATTGGGCTGACTACGCGTTTATTAGCGGGATGACGGTCCAAAGGAGGTCAGCCCACCAAATCATTGCCAGGTGTAAAGCCGCCAACGTCAAAGTTGTGGCCGGCGGCCCCCTCTTCGCCAGCGAGTCCGAGCAGTTTGAGACGGTCGATCACTTTGTGCTGAATGAAGCCGAGCTGACTCTGCCACCCTTTCTGGCAGATTTGGCCCAGGGGTGCGCCCGGCGCATTTACACTACCCCCGATTTTGCCGACATCCGGGAGACGCCGGTCCCAATGTGGGAGTTGCTCGAGCAAAACCGGTACGCCTCGATGAGTGTCCAGTTTTCGCGGGGCTGCCCTTTTAATTGTGATTTCTGTAATGTAACCGCGTTATTCGGTCACCGGCCCCGCACCAAATCTGCTCCGCAGATCATGGCCGAGTTGGACAGTCTGTATCAACAGGGTTGGCGGGGACACATTTTCTTTGTGGATGACAATCTGATTGGGAACAAGCGGAGTCTCAAAACTGAATTGCTGCCGGCGCTCATTGCCTGGCGTAAAGACAAGGCGGGGATGCCGTTTAACACGGAAGCCTCTATCAATCTGGCCGATGACGCGCCCCTCATGCAAATGATGATCGACGCCGGCTTTGATGCGGTCTTTATTGGAATCGAGACGCCGGACGAGGAGAGCCTGGTTGAATGTGGCAAGCTTCAGAACAAGAACCGTGATCTGGTTGAACATGTGAAACGCATCCAGCGGACCGGGTTGCAGGTGCAGGGCGGCTTCATTGTTGGTTTTGACAATGATACGCCCTCTATCTTCCAGCGACAGGTTGATTTTATCCAGCAGAGTGGGATTGTAACGGCAATGGTTGGCTTGCTGCAGGCCCCACCCGGCACCAGACTTCACGAACGTTTGCAGCAGGAGGGTCGTCTGCTCAACCACATGTCGGGCGATAATGCGGACGGTACGACCAACATTATCCCCAAGATGGACCTTGACCAATTGCGTGAGGGCTACAAAAGCATCCTGCAAAATATTTATTCGCCCGGGCCTTACTATCAGCGAGTCAAAACTTCTTGCGAGAATATAAACTGCCCAAAGTCAAACCTTACCTTGAGTTCGAATACATCCTGACCTTCTTGCGCTCTATCTACCGGCTGGGTGTTGTCGGTCAAGAGCGGGTTCATTATTGGAAACTTTTGGGTTGGACGCTCATTCGCCGGCCCAGGCTGTTTCCCCTGGCCATTACCCTGGCCATTTATGGTTACCATTTTCGCAAGATTTGCGAACTGTATGAGTTGTGAAACCTGGCGATACTTTTGTCTTAGGCAGGAGTCAGCACGAGTCAAAGCTCACCACCGCTGACGACGCGAAGCGTGGAGTCCAGAGCTTGCTCTGACAAACCAAGGCTTGGACTCCTGGTTACAGAGGAGACGGACCCAGCCTGCGGCACGGCAACGATGAATGAAAATGGGGGTGAGGTAGCGGCCCTCTCCCCCAACCCCTCTCCCAAATTAGGAGAGGGGAGTCGCTCAGCGACGGGGTGAGGGCTATTTTCAAGGGAGGTGTCTTTATGATACAGCAGGTACTGAAACCGATGCAACGTTTGGCGCGCTAGTTTTTTGGGGCGACCTTCCGGCAATTGCCGCCAAAGTTTGGCGAAACGGTCCCCCCCGACCTGCAGGCTTTCGAGGCTAACGCCGAGGCAGTGCAGCTTCATCCCAGAGGGAGCGTCCAACCGTCATCTTCGAGCGGTTCCACACAATCCAAGTCTCACCATTAAATTTTATTGAGGAGGTAATGTCGTATGAATCTCAAACCCTTGGGTGATAGGTTAATTGTCGAGCCTATTGAGCAAGAAGAACTCACCGCCAGCGGGATCGTTTTGCCGGAAACCGCTAAAGAGAAGCCAATGCAAGGTAAGGTCTTAGCCATTGGTCCCGGCGCGCGCAAAGAGGATGGCTCGCGCATCGCCATGGATGTGAGTACGGGCGATACTGTACTCTACGCCAAGTATGCCGGCGTCGAAGTCAAAATTGAAAGCAAGAAATACCTTATCTTGAAAGAAACTGACGTTCTGGCCATTGTCTAACCAAGCTCGAATAACTACTAAAGGAGGATATAACTGATGGCAAAACAAATTAGCTTTAGCGAAGATGCGCGCCGGCGGCTCAAGGTGGGGATAGACATCCTGGCCGAGGCCGTTAAAACCACTCTCGGCCCCAAGGGCCGCAACGTGGCCCTGGATAAAAAATGGGGCGCGCCCACCATCACCCACGATGGCGTCACTGTGGCCAGGGAAATTGAATTGTCCGACCCCTATGAAAATATGGGCGCCCAACTGCTCAAAGAAGCGGCCACCAAAACCAACGATGTGGCCGGCGATGGCACCACCACCGCCACCGTGCTGGCCCAGGCCATTGTCAATGAAGGTCTCAAGAACGTAGCCGCCGGGGCCAATCCTATGCAACTGAAGCGCGGCATCGAACTGGCGGCCCAGGCCGTAGCCGACTCCATTCGTAAGAATTCGATTGAAGTCAAAGGCCATGATGACATTGCCCACGTGGCCAGCATCTCCGCGGCCGATCCCGCCATTGGCGATTTGATTGCCGAAGTGATGGACAAAGTCGGCAAGGACGGCGTCATCACCGTTGAGGAAAGTAAGGGCCTGGCCTTTGAAACCGAGTATGTGGATGGCATGCAGTTTGATCGCGGTTACATCAGCCCCTACCTTATCACCGATGCTGAAACTATGCAGGCGGTGCTGAACAGTCCTTACATTCTCATTTACGACAAGAGAATCTCCGTGGCTCAGGATATTGTGCCGATCCTCGAAAAACTGGTTCAAAGCGGCAAGCGCGACCTGGTTATTATTGCCGAAGATGTGGACGGCGAAGCCCTGGCCACGCTGGTGCTGAACAAACTACGCGGCACCTTCAATGTGATCGCCATTAAGGCTCCCGGCTTTGGCGACCGCCGCAAGGCAATGTTGCAAGATATCGCCGTTCTCACCGGCGGCGCGGTCATCACCGAAGAGATGGGTCGCAAACTGGAGAGCGCCACCATCAACGATTTGGGCACGGCCGATAAAGTTAGCTCGACCAAAGATGAAACCACCATTGTCGGCGGCCATGGCCAAGAAGAAGAGATCAAGGCCCGCATCAACCAGATCAAGGCCGAGATCGAGAACAGCACCAGCGACTACGACCGCGAGAAACTGCAAGAACGCCTGGCCAAGCTGGCCGGCGGCGTAGCCATCATCGGCGTGGGCGCGGCGACCGAAACCGAGTTGAAAGAGAAAAAGCATCGGGTTGAGGATGCCTTGAGCGCCACCCGCGCCGCGGTGGAAGAGGGCGTGGTGCCTGGCGGTGGCGTGGCCTTGATCAATGCGATTGAGGCAATTAAAGACCTCAAAAATGACAATCCTGATATCAATACCGGCATCAACATCGTCCGCCGCGCTCTGGAAGAGCCGATGCGCCAGTTAGCCCACAACGCCGGGAAAGAAGGAGCCGTCATCATCGACGAAGTGCGCCGCCGCCGCGTCGCTGGGCAAAACCACACCGGCTACAATGTACTGACCGAGGCGTATGAAGACATGGTCAAATCCGGCATCATTGACCCGGCCAAAGTGACCCGCAGCGCCGTGCAAAATGCGGCTTCCATCGCCGCTATGATCCTGACCACCGAAGCCCTCATCACCGACATCCCCGAACCCAAATCGGCTATGCCTGCCGGCGGCAATGATATGGGTATGGGCGGCATGATGTAATTTGGCCCAAGATCGTAAATAAGGAGAAAACTCTACATGATGAAACTAATTTCCAAATTCGCCTTACTGATCCTGATAATTGCCGTTTTGTACTTGTTGATCTCAGGAAATTTGCTTTCCCGATCACCACTCATCATCGCCGGGCAGTTGCTGGCCATTGCGCTAAGCATATGGGCTAGACGAAGTTTTCAAGGGGGCAATTTAGTATTCATGCCGAACCTGTTGACAGGCCACTGCTGTTGGCAGGACCGTATCAGTTTATTCGACATCCGATGTACACGTTCGCCTTGCTCTTTGTCTGGACAAGCATTCTGGGGCATTTGTCCCTCATCACCGTGGCTGTCGGCCTGATTGTTACAGGCGTCATTGCTGTTCGCATCGTGACCGAAGAGCAGTTTCTCCGCGCCCGTTATCCTGACTATGCAGAATACTCGCGCAAAACCAGGCGGATCATTCCATTCATCATCTAAGACAGTGTTTCTTAAATCGGAGATGAGGCCCAGGCGCGCGCCCCAACAAATTGAAAAGGCCATTTGAAGGTGCGTAAACGGGTTGAGGAGGACAACGCTTGACCTTTGAACTTGCGTTACAGTTGTAGGGCAAATACCGAC
This sequence comes from uncultured Caldilineaceae bacterium, assembly GCA_964398055.1. Taxonomy (GTDB): domain Bacteria; phylum Chloroflexota; class Anaerolineae; order 4572-78; family J111; genus CAYNLK01. Next base: position 3,803 of record CAYNLK010000096.1, on the reverse strand, counting down.
AAAAGAGTCAGTCAAAACCCTACCCAACCATCAGAATTCCGCTGATAGTTTTCCGAACCCGGCTGGTTTATACTGAAGATAACTCATAATGATGTTTCAAATATATAAACTATTAGTGACTCTACGGGAGAGAAATAAAATGGAGCAAGATAAGGTAAGTAAGTTATCTGACGTTGGCAAAAATGTGTGGGCTGAAGACGGTGAAAGGAGCAAAAAAATGGACCAGGAAACGAAGGTGAGTTATCGACAAAGGTGGGATAAGGCTCGAGCGACAAAAAAGGTGGTCTTCTGGGCCGTCATCGGCGCTATTGTGCTAACTATGATTGTTGGCTTCAATTGGGGCGGTTGGGTTACGGGCGGTACGGCCCAGAAAATGGGTGCGGCAATGGCTCAAGACGCGGTCGTCCAGCGCCTGGCACCGATTTGTGTCGTCCAGTTCAACCAGGATCTGGGGAAAATCCAGAAGCTCAGAGAGTTGAAAGCAGCCAGCCCTTATCAGAGAAACAATTATGTAAAAGAGCAGGGTTGGGCGACCATGCCGGGTGAAGAAAAACCCGATAATAAGGTGGCCGAGGCGTGCGCCAAACTGCTGGTGCAGATCAACCAGTAGGCCATAGTCTACCCTAACCGCCAGATTTATGAACCGGGATCGTCCGGCTCTGGTCATTAAGTCTATGAATTCTCCACACTCGAACTCAATGATCAAAGTATTTATTGCCGATGACTCGCTCATCGTCCGGGAACATTTGGTGACGATGTTCGACGAGTTGGCCGGGATTGAGGTTGTGGGCCAGGCAGAAAATGTAGCCGAGGCCGTCAACGCCATTCGGCTACTCCAGCCTGACGCCGTGATTTTAGACATCCTGATGCCAGGCGGCAGTGGCATTAAGGTCTTGGAAAATATCAAACAGGCTGGGATGGGGCCAATGGTCATTGTTTTAACCAATTATCCTTATCCGGTGTTTCGACAGAAATGCTTGCAGGCCGGAGCTGACTTCTTTCTGGATAAATCAACCGAGTTTGATCAAATTCCGAAACTGTTAGAGTGGTTTAGGTGGACCAAAAGTTAATCAGGCTGAGTACCCCAAAATGGGATATCAGCAGTTTTATGACCGGCTGAATGAGCCACTTTCAAGGAGACCCAAGAATTATGGAAGTTAAATTGTTTGTCGGGAACCTGTCGTACACCACCACCGAAGCTGATTTGAAAACCTTGTTTGCCAAGGCAGGGCAGGTCGCCTCGGTGGCGTTGATTAAAGACCGGGATACCGGCAGTTCCAAAGGCTTTGCTTTTGTGGAAATGAGCACTCAAGTCGAAGTGGAAAAGGCGATCAGGATGTTCAACGGCTTTAACCTGGACAACCGCGAGCTCAAGGTGAATTTGGCCAAACCTCGTGAAGCTCAAATTCGCCAGAGTGGCTTTGACCAGCGCAGTTGGGGTAAACGCCGCTAATGTGGCCCAACGGTAAGCAAACTCTCAAACAATTCAAAGTCGGCGATTTTGTGGTCCACCCTGTCTACGGAGTGGGTCACATCGTCGAGGTTGAAGAAAAACGATTTTCCGAGAAGGCGAGGCGAATGTACTATCGAGTCGCTTTGTTACCCAAGCACACTATCTGGGTACCGGTCGATACGTTTGAATTGGCCGGACTACGGTTGGTGACGGCCAAAAACGAGCTCGATCAGTATCGCGATTTACTAAAAAGCCGGCCTGTGGCCCTGCCAAATAAATACAATCAACGACAGCGAGAACTGCTCAGTCGCTTGAGTCAGGGATCCTTCCAGGTGGTGTGTGAAGTGGTGCGAGACCTGACGGCCTGGGGCTGGTGTAAGCCATTAGGCTCGACGGATATAGCCACCTTGCAAAAAACTCGGGAAAGCTTATACCGGGAATGGGCCACGGCGGCTGGCGTAAGCACCACCGAAGCAATCAAAGAAATTGACAGCTTGCTAACGGCCAATCGGCAAGCCTACAACGTAGGGTGAGATGGCCGCACTAACTCGAGAACTGCTCTTACAAATCATCAACTCTGCCCGGGCCCGGGGTGAAAAACCAAAACTTCTGGGCGCCAACCTGGCCGAGACCCAATCAATCCGGGCGATGGCCAGAGAATCGAAACTGAGCGAGGCAGACGTCCGGCGCGCAACCCTGAGCGGAGCCGAACTTTTTCGGCTGGATCTCCGCAAAGTGGACCTTAACGGGGTCGAACTCATCGGGGCTAACCTGAGCGAAGCCAACCTTAGCCAGGCGGGACTTAGCGGCGCCAACCTTTTCCAGGCCAACCTTTATCAAACCAACCTGGCCGGCGCCAATCTCGGCCAGACCAAACTCATCAAGGCAGACTTGAGATTGGCCAATTTGGGCCAGGCCAAGCTGAGCCAGGCCAATTTGGGCCAGGCCAACCTTGAGCAAGCTAACCTAAACGGGGCCAATCTCAGCCAGGCCAACCTCCGGCAGGCCAATCTGCGGGGGGCGGACCTTAGTCAGGCAGACCTTAGCCGGGTGGACCTTAGCGAGACGGACCTCAGATATGTCAACTTCAGCCAGGCCAATCTTGTAGGCGCGAACCTTAGCCGGGCGGATCTCAGGGAGGCCAATCTCAGCCGGGCCAATCTCACCGGAACGAACCTCAGCGGAGCCAATCTGAGTGGGGTCCACCATGATCAAGCCACGACATGGCCGGTCAACTTTAATCCCGACTATTTGGGGGCGATTCGCGACGATTGATCTTTGCTACGGGCAACGTTAGAAACAGAATTTGGAGTTAAGGAAGATGATAAGCGGTAATAATTCAAGACGCCTGATTGAATTGGCCTTTGACTATGTTTCAGCCGAGTCAGGGCAACAACTGGCGCAAAGCCGTGACGAGGCGGCGAGACTGGCCACGGAAACAACCACGTTCACGGTGTGGCTGGAATTGATTGATTACATCATGGCATGGAACGGTAACCCCAAGCATAAGGATCCAATGGGCCGGGCCAGCGCCCTCCAGTTTTTCTTGACCAGGCAGGCTGAATTGGAACCATCGCCAACAGGACCCTATGAACAAAGTAGCCATTGATCTGACCCAGAAACGAAAAAAGGTTAGCGATGGCTAAACAACTGATTTTTCGAGATGAGGCCCGCCGTCACTTGAAAGCCGGCCTTGATCAGACAGCCCAGGCTGTGGCTATCACCCTGGGCCCGAAAGGGCGCAATGTAGCTCTGGACCAGGGGTGGGGAATACCCACTATGACCCATGATGGGGTGACGGTCGCCGGAGAGATTGAGTTGGGCGACCGGTTTGAAAATATGGGAGCGCAACTGCTGAGGATAGCCGCGACTAAAACCGGCGATATCGCCGGGGATGGCGCCACGACGGCGACGGTCCTGGCTCAGGCGTTGGTTCGCGAAGGTTTGAAGAATTTGGCGGCCGGCGCCGATCCGATGTTCCTGAAGCGGGGGATCGAAAAAGCGGCGGCGGCCGTAACTGCGATCATCAAGAAGCAGGCGATGCGGGTTTGTACCCGGACCGAGCTGGCCAACGTGGCCGCCAGCGCGGCACAGAACCAGGAAATTGGGGAATTAATCGCCGGAGTGTTGGACAGAGTCGGCCAAGATGCAGCAGTGACCATTGAGGCAGGCCACGGCTTGCTCACTAAAACAGAATATGTGGAGGGAATGCAGTTCGACCGGGGCTACCTCTCGCCCTTCTTCATCACCCACATCGAGGCTATGGAAACAGTGCTTGCAGAGCCTTACCTGTTGCTGACTTGAAAATAGGTTTCGCGTGAAGCGGTAACCAGGGTTCCCATCGTATAGA
>CAYNLK010000095.1:0-10152 GCA_964398055.1 uncultured Caldilineaceae bacterium | reverse complement strand
TCCATTTTCATCCAATTGTTAAGGTCCTATGGCTTAGTATTGAACCATGCCGTTTATGACTATTTACAACATATCCTCAGTGGCCGCAAGACTGTCGAGGTTCGGGTGGCATATGCGAACATTGCTCGCTTGCAGCCAGGCGACATCCTTTGGCTGAATGAGCAGCACCGCTACACCATCCAGGCGATTCGCCGCTATACCGATTTTGAGGCGATGATTGCAGCCGAAGAGCCAGGCCGGATTGCGCCGGAGCTGCCAGACCGGGCCGCGCTGCTGGCGGCCTGTCGCGCCCTCTATCCACCCGACAAGGAGGCTTTGGGAGTGGTGGCGCTGGAAATTACCCCTGCGGCTGATCTTTAGGTTGCGGTAGGGCCGCTATTCATTCCCTGCAAAATCAGTTGGGGTAGTTGCTCCAGGTAGGGCGATAATTTAAGACGATAACACGGCGCCTGCTCGACCAGCCGGTGTAGCAACTGCACGGTGGGCACAATGAAAGCTTTATCCCACCCTTCGACGGCCTGGGTCATCAGTTGCAGCACGGCTTCTTTGGCGGCCAGGGGGACAAGTTCGCTTTGGACCAGCCCGGAGACAACTTCCGGCACAAAAACGCCGCCGGCCGCACCCGCTGAGGCCCACGGCTGATCAAACGCTGCTTCAGCCCTGAAAACTCGCTTTTCCGGCCCGGTGGGTGTCTCCGGGCCGGCTGGTGAGGGGATAAACTTTTGCAGATGTTCAAAGCGAGCCAGCGAGTCGTCAAACGCGCTCAAACGACCGGGATAAGCCAGCACCTGCACCCGATTATCCTGGCTGGTCAGCAACGGCGAGTCATTGCTGAGGAGTTTCCAGCCGGCGCTCAAAAGGGCCAGCCCGGTGGTGGTTTTGCCGCTGCCCATCTGGCCGGTGATGAGCGCGGCCTGTCCGCCTGGGGCCAGCCCGGCGAAGGCGTGCAGGGGAAACCAACCCCGTCGCCGGTACAGGGGGGCCAGTGAAATCATCAACACATCTTCAAACGCGCCGTAGACCTCCAGACAGGCGCGGCTGACCGCGCCGGCCAGCGAGTTGTGCTGTAGGTCAACTGTGATAAGCCCATATTTGGGTAGGTGAATGTAGACCAGCCGCGCCGTACCGTAGTAGCTAACCAGCTCACCCGGCGCCAACAGCGGGGCGTTGGCCGGCGGCAGCGGCGCAGTAGCAGCCCCATCCAGCCGCCACTGTATAACGATGCCTGGTCCGGTTCCCTGGAAGCGGGGCAAATGACCGTACACCTCGCCAAATCGCTCTCGCAGCGGTAAATCGGGCGACTCAAAGAGCAATGGCAGGCCGTGCAGGTTAACCGAAATTCGGTTATGGGCTGGTGAGGTAAATCCCATTTAGTAACTCTTTGTAAAAAAGTCCGGTTGGCAGTATAATGGCAGGGTGTTGATTGTGTCAATCTTACCGTGGTGATGTTGGTTTCTTGGAGGGTGGGACTACGACATGATGGAATCTGGTGAACAGACTACACCCAAAGAACTGATTTCCCAATACATTGAAGTTACCGAGCGTTTGAAACGGGGCTACTACGACCTGGAGGTACCGGTTGCCTCGCCCGATAGCGAGCTTGGCCAACTGGGGCTGGCCCTGCGTAGTTTAGCCCAAACTCTGGATGCTCGCTATTGGGAGATGCAAAAACTGAGCCAGCTTACCTCGAACATCAATGCCGGTCTGCTTCTGGATGAGATTCTGGAGATCGTTTACCAGGATTTTAAGGATGTCATCCCCTATAATCGCATTGGTTTTGCCCTGGTTGAGGATGATGGTCGCACGGTGAGGGCTTACTGGGCCAAGAGCGACCAACCGGAGATTTTGCTCAGCCAGGGCTATGCGGCTTCGCTGGCCGGCAGCAGCTTGCAGACCATTCTGCAGAGCGGCCATCCTCGTATTATCAACAATCTGGTCGATTATCTGAGACGCAAACCCACTTCTGAGTCGACTCGCTTGATTGTGGAAGAGGGGATGTACTCCTCGCTGACCTGTCCCTTGATTGCCAGCGGTATCCCGGTTGGTTTTTTGTTTTTCTCCAGCGTAGAACCTTATACCTACGTTCATCGCCATATCGATATCTTCAAACGAATTGCAGGTCAACTGTCGGTGATTCTGGAAAAAGGACGCCTGGTGCTGGAGCTGGCCGACCAGAAAGCCGCCATCGAGCAGCAAAACGAGGAGCTACGTTACTTGAATGAGCTTAAAAATACCTTTTTGGGTATAGCCGCCCATGACTTGCGCAATCCTATTGGTAATATCCGCCTGATTACCCACCTGCTCCTGGAGGCTCAAAATGATCTCTCTCAGAGGCAATGTCTGGCGCTGCTCAACGATATCAATGCCCAAACCAACCATATGCTAAGTTTGCTGGATGATCTGCTCGACGTTACCTTGATCGAGGCAGGTAAGCTGAGTTTGCAGTTGCAGTCGCTAGACCTGGGCCAGTTTTTAACCGAGATAGTGCAGCGTCACGCTATGATGGCCGGCCCAAAGGGAACGCAGGTAGTTCTGGAGCAAGTCCCGTCCGCTCTGGCCAAAGCCGACCCGGTCCACCTGCGCCAGGTGGTTGACAATTTGATCTCCAATGCGGTCAAATATTCGCCGCCGGCCAGCCGGGTGAGTGTGGCCGTTGAACGGAATAGCGCCGGCTGGCGGGTCAATGTGACGGATGAGGGTCCCGGCATCACCGAGGCGGATCGGCAAAATTTGTTCAAAGATTTTGCCCGTCTCTCGGCCCAGCCGACCGGTGGTGAAAAAAGTGTCGGCCTCGGCCTGGCGATCAGTCGCCGGGTGGTGGAGGCCCACGGCGGCCAAATTGGGGTCGACTCGCTGCCTGGGCAGGGGGCCAACTTCTGGTTTACCCTGCCCGATTAATTGAGTTATCAGGGGGATTGCCAGTGGAACTTGATCATAAACCACAGCCCAGTCCGGATGCAGCCCACCAGCCGGTGGGCGACGAAGCGATTCTGATTAACCTCAAAACCGGCGTCTATTACTCCCTCAACGATACCGGAACAATGTTCTGGACACTGCTCGACGGCCGGCGGACCATTGCCGACTGCGCCCGCTTGATTGCCATTGAATATGAGGCCGACCTCGAAGTGATTGAAGCCGACCTGCTGGAACTGGCGACCGGTCTCAAAAGAGAAGGCTTAATTGTTGTCTAGCCGCCTGGCCAACGCCCTGGTAATCGGACGGGCTTTGACTGCCGCGCCAAAACGAACGCTGCTGCGGCAGATGGTTGCCTTCAGCCAGACTCTTCCTCGCCAATTCAATCAGCCTTTGCCGGCGATGATGGCCCAACTTACCCCTCTCGCTGCTTATCCGCAACCGGTTGACAATCAGTGGTCAATTTCCCCAGACCTGCCGCACGTTCAAGTGTTGGCCGAAGTTGAGATTCGCCAACTGGCCGATGCGGTGGCGGCCTGGCACTTCTGGTCGCCGCTGGGGCTTTGCCTGCGTCGATCTTTGCTACGTTATCATTTTTTACGAGCGGCCCAGGTACCGGTCTCGATTGTTTTTGGAGCGCGCCTCAAAAGCGGCCAGGAGGGGGGTGGGATCGGCGGCCACGCCTGGTTGACCCTCCACGGCCAACCCTATTACGAGCATCCGGGCGATTATCAGGGCTTTGTCATTATGTACGTATATCCACCAGACCATAAATCTTAACGAATTTTCATCTGCTTGCCAACAATGAACGTGAAACGTAATACGTGTTGCGTCTGGACTCGTGGCGAAAATTTAACTTGTTAGCAAAGGTCGAAAATTTGTAGAGGTGACTCTGGAGGCAAATGAAGCCTGCCCTAACCTCAAATGTGCGGACTTAGCGGCATCTATTCGTTCAGCGGCCAGCCGGTGACCCGGACTGAGATCGCGACCCAAATCGAGACGATGATCCACCGCGGGCCGGATCAAGCCGGGTTTTATATTTCGCCCGGCGGCCGGTGTGGTCTGGGGATTCGCCGCTTGAGCATTATTGACGTAGCCGGGGGGCGCCAGCCGCTCCGCAACGAGGAGCAGACCGTCCAACTGGTTTACAACGGCGAAACTTACAACCACCAGGCGCTGCGAGCCGAATTGGAGCAACTGGGCCACCGGCCCGGTTCCCACAGCGATGGCGAAGCCGTGCTCCACGGTTATGAAGCCTGGGGCGCGGCAGGTGTTTTGTCGAGATTGCGGGGTATGTTTGCCCTGGCTCTCTGGGATGAAGCGCGGCAACAGCTTTTCCTGGCCCGAGATCGCTTTGGCATCAAACCGTTGTACTATACCACCCAGGCCGGTCGGCTCTATTTTGCTTCGGAAATCAAAGCGATTTTGACCCAGCCTACGCTGCCGCGGCGGGTCAACTTGCCGGCCCTGGAGGCGCTGCTGACCCTGGGCTTTGTGCCGGGGCCGGAAACTCTCTTTGAGGGTATCTACAAGCTGCCGCCCGCCCACTACTTGCTGGCTCACAACGGCGCTTACCGGATCGAGTGCTATTGGCAGCTCGATTATTCGGCCTCTCTACAACTGGCTGAAGCGGACGCGGTCCAACAATTCTTGGCGCTGCTGGGTGAGGCGGTTGAGTTGCGGCTGATGAGCGAGGTGCCGCTGGGCGCGCTCCTCTCCGGCGGGCTTGATTCCGGAACGCTGGTCGCCCTGATGCAGATGGCTCTGGCCAGGGTTGGACTGGCTGAGGCCGGCCGTGTTAAAACGATCTCGATTGGCTTTGACCAGCCAGGTTATGATGAGACCGCGGCGGCTCAGGCGCTGGCCCAATACCTGGGCACGGAGCACCACCCTGTCGCCTTCAGCCCGGCCGATTTTGACGACTATCCGGCGGTAATGGTTCATCTGGAAGAGCCGCAGTGCTCCGCAACTGCCCTACCGATCTATAAGTTGTACCGGGCCTGCCGCGAAGCCGGCTTGACCGTGGTGTTGACCGGTGAAGGGGCCGACGAGTTATTAGGGGGTTATCATTGGCACCGGGGGGACGCTTTGGTCCGGCCCTTATTAGGCTGGCCGCCGGTCGTGCGGCGACTGCTCGCAGCCGCCCCTCTGCCGATGTCGGCGGCGGCCCGGCGGGTGCTGCGCCGCGGCCAGACCGACCTGGCCGCTCGCTACCAGGATTGGCTGGAGGTGGGCGGCGCCAACTATCGCCGCAAGCTGTTGGCCCCGGCAGTGGCCGAGGCGCTGCGCCGCAACGGCCATACCTTGCTGGCCGGTTGGGCCGATAAGTTGGCCAATGTACCGGTAGATGCGCCGCTGCACCAGCGGCTGTGGTTGGAAAGCCAGACGCGCCTGGTCGATTTTATCAATTTTGAGGTCGATAAGCTGAGTATGGCTCACTCCATTGAAGCCCGGGTACCCTACTTGGACCACAGGCTGTGGGAGTTTTGCGCGGCGCTGCCGGCCGCTTACAAGCTTAAGGGTGGTACCGAAAAATATCTATTGCGCCAGGCTACCCGGTCGCTCTTGCCCAAATCGACCCGGAGTCGCCACAAGCAGGGACTGGCTGCGCCCTATGCTGACTGGCTGCGGCAGGAGCGCTGGCCCGACTGGGCTGAAAGCGCGCTCTCCCCGGCGGCAATTCGACAGGCCGGCCTCTTTGACCCGGCAGTGGTGGGGCAGTTGCGCCGGGCGCATCAGGCCGGCCGGCCCGAGTTGGGCGCGCTGCTGATGGGAGTGTTGAGCAGCCAGATGTGGTTTGAAATTTTTATGAAATGATGTGACGCGTGCAGATACCGTTCAAGATAAGCTCCAAAAGTGTGAGGCTGCTGGCTCTGGCTGTTGCGGCGCTCGGATTTGGGCTGCGGCTGTATGATCTGGCCGCCGAAAGCCTGTGGTATGATGAGCTTTTAGAATTGAATATTGCCCAGGGACCGTTAATGACGATCTTCTCACGGCTGCGCGGCCATTCGGCTACGCCGCTGGATTATGTACTTGTCCACTTCTGGCTATGGGCCGGACGCAGCGACGCCTGGGTCCGGCTGCCGGCCGTTTTTTGGGGGACGCTGGCCTTACCACTGGCTTATCGCCTGGGCCGGACGCTGATCCGGCCGGAGGTAGGGCTGCTGCTGATGTTGTTCCTGGCCCTATCCCCTTTTCACGTGGCCTACAGCCAGGAGGCGCGGCCCTATGCTATGGTGGTGGTCGGGGTCTTGCTGACGGTCGAGGCGTTCTGGCGGCTGCGACTGACCGGGCGGTGTCGCCACCTGCTGCCGCTACAGTTGGGTTTGCTGATATCCTGGCTGGCCCATATTTTCACTCTGGCGATTTGGGGGGCACTACTGTTATTTGCGTTGATTGATGCCGGCTTCAGCCGGTCGCGGCGCGGTCCGATGCGGACGTTGGCCGGCCTGGCGCTCACGGCGCTCTTGCCCCTGGCTATCCTGATCATGCTCGGCTGGGGCGATATTCTCTATTATAGCTCCAAGGGCTTTGGCGAGGCCGTGGTTCGGCCTACCCAGGCTGGCCTGGAAGCCCCTCGGGCCGGCGGGCCAAAGTTGAACCGGACTTTATTGCTGGACGAACTGGCGATTCCGCTCAGTGGAACCACGACCGGGGTATGGCTGGTTGGACTGCTGGCGCTGGCCGGGTTGGGCTTGGTCTACCTGTTCAGCCAGGGTCGAGCCAAAACGGCTTTGTTGCTGTTGCTCTGGTTGGTCCTGCCGCCGGTCATCATTGTGGCATTTCTGATTTCCCGCGGCGCCTTTTTTGCGCCCCGTTACCTGATCTCGATTTTGCCGGCCTATCTGTTGTTATTGGCGTTGGGCGTGCTGGCCGGACCGGGGCGGCTGATGCAGAAACGGAGAAATTGGCCGGCCGGCCTGCTGCTTTTGGCTATCAGTAGTGTGGTTCTGGTTAACTTCTGGAGCGAATTGACCAGACTCTATCAGGTAAAGAATAAAGAGGATTGGCGGTTGGTGGCGCAATTTATTGCGGCCAACGCCGGGCCGGCCGATGCCGTGATCGCCTTTCACGCCGAGCCAACCCTCAACTGGTACTGGCCGGCCGCGTTGGCCCCGCCTGGCTACTTTAATAATTTGGAGACTATCCAGCAGGCTGTGGCCGCGGCCGGACGGGGTTGGGTCATCCTGAGCATCTTCTCGTCAGGCGCCGACGCCAGGCTAAAGGCCTGGTTGAGTGAGCAACAGGCTGTCCGCTTGGTATTGGATCCGCTCATCCATGTTTATTACGTGGGGGATGGCGCGCCCCGGGAGCAGTTGCTGGCCGAGATCCAGCAGATGGCCCTGCCGGTTGACCACGCCCTGTATGCCAGCCTGGCCCGCGAAAACCGCCGCCGCCCGGAAATTGCTCGGCGCTATTACGAACTGGCCATCGAGGCTGCCCCTGACGAGACGAGCCGGGTTGAATACCAAACCGCCCTGGAAGCATTGGGTCCATAAGTGGGGAGAGCAGGGATCAATGCGACCTGGCTTAGACCCGGCCACCCTGATTCTCATCTAACCCCAACAGCTTTTGCCAGGCTTCCCCGTTCAAGATCGTTTTGAGGATGCCTTTAGGCTTGGGCGCCGGCACAAAGCGACCGGCTTGGTGATCCTCAATGGCCTGCCGGTAGGCGGTCAGCATCTTTTCGGCCTGCCGGGGCAGACTGAAGGACTCAGCCTGTTTTCTGGCAGCCTGGCTAAATTCAGCCAAGCGGGCCGGGTTGTCAAGGAGCTGCTCGATGGCCTGAGCCAGGGCCTCGCTATCGTTAGGAGTGAGCAGACCCTGCCGACCGTGTTCAACGGCATCGCCGGTGCCGCTGGCATTGACGGCTACTACCGGTAAACCCGCGGCCATAGCCTCCAACGTTACCAATCCCTGGGTTTCGGTAACCGAGGCAAAACAGAAGAGGTCGGCAGCCCGGAGATAATTGGGCACTTCGGTAAAAGGCACCTTGCCCACAAAATCGACCCGGTCGGCAATACCTAATTCTCGGGCCAGTTTTTCGATGGCCTGGCGTTCTACTCCATCGCCGATGGCTGCCAGGCGAACCCCCTCCCGCCGGCTGAAGACCCTGGCGACAGCCCGCAGGAGCGTGCCCCAATTCTTTTCCTGGGCCAGCCGGCTGACCGAAATCAAGACCGTGTCATCGCCCCAGCCTCGAGCAGTCCGCACGGCCTGGCCATCGGCCTGGTCATACGGCCTCAGGTCGATGCCGGTGGGAATCACGCTCACTTGCCGGGTGATGCCGTACTCATCGGCCAGCATCTGTTTGATGCTCTGGCTGGGCACGATGACGTGGTGACATTTGCGCAAATAGTCGCTGAGCCAGTGGTGGATCACCTCTTTGACCAGACTCTGATCCAGCCCAACATAATGGCTGTATTCGCGATAACGGGTATGAAAGGTGAAGACCAACGGCACGTCCAATTTGACCGCTTTTTCGGCTGCGGTTTCACCCAGTAGAAAAGGATGGTGGCTGTGGATCACGTCGAGTTTGAGCGAGGGTAGCAGTTGGTTGACAAAGTGAGACACGGGAATAGCCATCGGCATATCGTACCCCAAGCCAATTTCTAAAGATGGGTAGCGAAAAATAAAAGGGGCTTTATCTTCATAGCCCTGTGCGCGGGGCGCAAAGACAAAGACATTGTGGCCCAGGTTGGTGATAGCCTGGCGGAAGGCTTCAATCGAGCGCACTACGCCGCTGACAACGGGCAGATAGGTGTTAGAAAAAAAAGCGATGTGCAAATTTTTACTCCCCGGTTACTACTCAGTTTTTTGATTTCGCTCAAGACAGGTTTGGGGGGGCCAACACCTTCAGTATTAGTGACCCTTCGTTATTGGGGTAGAGCGCAGGGCAAGCTGGCCCGCTTTGTGCTGGCCTGATGCAAGCTGGTCCAGAAAGGCGGGGGCCGGTTCTCCAGGGTAAGGGTCACCGCCCCGAATTTTCCTGATGACGAATTCCACCAGGTGGCGAATTACGGCCAGCACCGCCGGAGCCAGGAAGATGCCCAACACCCCAAATAGCGCGCCGCCGACAATAATACTCAGGATGACAATGGAAATGGGTAGGGCCACAGCCTCGCCGGCAATCTTGGGATAGATGATATTAAAAAGGGTCAGCCCGATCAAGGTATAGACGGTGAGCACAATGATCGTCAAAACCAGGGGACTCAAATCCAGGTAGGCTGAGCCGGCAAAAAAGGTGTTCAGTCCCAGCACCGGAAAGGCCACAAACGTCCCAACCACCGGCAAAAGGGCAAAAACGCCGGCAATGATCGCCACGATGACGGCATTGCGGATGCCCAGCACGGTCATCATAAGCCAGACCAGGCCCCCCATAATCAGGCCCACCGTTAGGTTGGCCTGGAAGTAAGTAACCCACATGCGGCTCATCCGCTCGAATAGAATGGCATACTCTCGCCGGTGAGGGGGGGGGATGGTTTCAAACAGCCAGACAAAGCCGCGCGGTATCTCTAACAGGAAGACGATGGCCAGAATGTGAATAATAAAGGCATTGGTTGCCAGGCCGCCCACTGTACCGGCGGTGACGGTAACGGCGTCAACCAGACGCGGCACCACCTGGGCCAACTCTTGCAGCCCTTCACCTCTGGCCCAGCGGCTGAGGGGTTCTAACATAAAATTGAAGTTGAAAAGATGTTGGCCGGTTTGGGGATCGATCAGCCAGCCCTGGTCTGGGGTATAGCTGCGCAGAAATTGAATGGACTCATTGAGCAAGCCGCGCAACCCGGCCGCGGTGACGATCAAGAACTGGATGACCGGACCAACCACCAGGGTCAGAACCAGAACCGCGCTGATCAGGTAGAGTAGGAAAACCAGAACGGTGGCCCAACGGTACGTTAGCCGGGTGCGTTTGGTTAAAATCTGGATGGGATGAACCAGGAGAAAGGCCAGGATCAAGGCCAGGCTGGTGTTATGGACCACCGGTCCGACCAGGCTGGCGGTAAAGAGCAGCGCCAAAATCAAACCAATGGCAGCCACCCGTCGCGCAAAGAGACTCCAGTTGGCCGGATAAGGGGCGCGGTCGACTGGATCGACTGATTCTTGACTCACGCTGGTAACTCCTCCTTAAAATCGCACTCAGGCCGTTGCTGGTGGTGAAAACAGGGTTTCCTGACAACTCCGGTAACTTTTCTGTAGGGGTCAGAATGATATTGAACAGTTGGAGTCGAGGCTTCA
>CAYNLK010000094.1:0-10990 GCA_964398055.1 uncultured Caldilineaceae bacterium | reverse complement strand
GTTCCAGGGCTAAATTACCGGCTGAAGCCTCGACTCCAGTGGTATAAATTTTTCCCCGGTGTTCAAAATGCTATCGACCCTTACAGATTCAAAAATTTTCCATACTCTACCCGCAAAAACCCCTTGATTTGGGCCAATAATATTTATTCTCTTGGCTAAAAAATTTAATGAGCAATTTTTAGAAAAAGGCTTGACTTTTTACCCTATCTATGATACAATCGAGAAAATTGGTCATATGTGCAATAAATTGAGAATATGTTCACATCCAATCGATGAAATCTAAAAACACGCAAAAGGAGCATGCCATGAGTAAAGTCACGGAGATTACCAGAGAGTTCTGGATATTGAGCACTTTTCCGGAATGGGGCACCTGGCTCAATGAAGAAATCGAACAAGAAGTGGTTGCTCCCGGCACCTTTGTGATGTGGTGGTTAGGTTGTACCGGCCTCTGGGTAAAATCCGAAGGCAATGCCAACATTTGTATCGATTTATGGGTTAAGACCGGCAAAAGAACCAGGTCAAACCCCTGGATGAAGGAGCAACACCAGCATCAACGCATGATCGGTTGTAAAAAGTTGCAGCCAAATCTGCGGGCCGTGCCTTGTGTGCTGGATCCGTTCGCCATCAGGGAAATTGACGCGGTGGTGGCCACCCACGATCATGGCGACCACATTGACCCCAATGTGGCCGCCGCGGTTATCCAGAATTGCGACCCGGATGTGCCGTTTATCGGCCCCCAGGCCTGCGTCGATCTGTGGACCAGTTGGGGCGTGCCGGCCGAACGCTGCATTACCGTGAAGCCCGGCGACGTGGTGGAGATTAAAGATACCCAACTGCTGGCCCTAGAGTCATTTGACCGGACCGAGCTGGTGACCGCCCCCAAAGGGGTTATCTTGAAAGATAAAATGCCGCAAGATATGGATTTGAAAGCAGTGAACTATCTGATAAAAACACGAGGGGGGAACATTTACCACAGCGGCGACTCCCATTATTCCAACTGGTACGCCAAACACGGCAACGATTACAAAATTGATGTCGCTTTAGGTTCCTACGGTGAAAACCCCCGTGGCATGACCGACAAAATGACCTCGGTTGACATTCTCCGTATGGCCGAATGTTTGAATACAAAAGTGGTCATTCCCATCCATCACGATATCTGGACCAATTTCCAGGCAGACCCAAATGAGATTCTCGTCCTGTGGCGAATGAAAAAGGATAGATTACAGTACCAGTTCAAGCCGTTTATCTGGCAGGTCGGCGGTAAATTTATTTATCCCGACGACAAGGATTTGCTGGAATATCACTACCCCCGCGGTTTTGATGACGCCTTTGCTATGGAACCGGATTTGCCATTCAAAGCTTTACTGTAAGGTTAGTGCTGTTATAGTCCCCCAGAAAAGTTTTTGCGGGGATTTGGGGATTAGGAGATGAAAGATAAAGGGAAAAATCCCCTAACACCTGCACTTGCGCTCCGGTACAAGTGTCGCCTAATCCCCGCCAAAAATGATTGGAAAAAACTTTTCTATAGATGTTCAGAAAAAGATTCGTGCTCAGAAACCCGTTTTCTCCGAGAAAACGGGTTTCTATACCCCGAAACATTATCTGAAAGACTATAGACATCTATACAAGGAGGTAAGCTATTAGAGCAAAGAAGTCCAATTTAGAAAAGTCAGAGATACGCAAACTTAATTCAATGTAGAAAAGGTGTAATCCTAAGGAGGACGCAAAGATGGAAAGAAATACGATCAAATGGTTCCTGAGCCTAACGATCATCCTGTCGTTACTGCTCATCGTTGCCTGTAACCAGGGAACCCCCGCACCTTCGGAAGAAGCAGCTCAACCGGAAGCGGTCCAACCCGCTACCGAAGGCCAGGTTGCAGAGGCGCCCCAGGGTGGAGCGGCAGCGCCAGCTGAAGCAGGCGCGGTCGGAGGTAACTGGCTGAGGCGCTTTGCCGGCACTCAACTGGTGGTCAGTTGGCCCTCGTTGTCCCACTTCCAGGTAGCCGCCGAGTTGATCCCGCAGTTCGAGGAAGAGACCGGCATCGATGTCGAGGTCGAGTTCATCGATTACGTCAGCCTGCATGACAAGCAGGTCCTCGAGCTGAGCAAACCCCAGGGCGACTACGACGTGGTCGCCTGGACCATCTTCTGGAAGAACGAGTATGTCAACAAGGGCCTGCTCGCCCCGCTGTCCCAATTCTTCGGCGACCCCACCCAGGTGATGCCCGGCTATGACCCCGATGATATCGCCAAAGCCTACCTGGTTTCCGGCTCGGTCATCGGCGGCGACAAGGGCTATCTGGAAGGGCCGATGCAGGGTTTGTACGGGGTGCCGTTTGGGGCGGAGACCTCGATCCTGGCCTACCGCAAAGACATCTTCGAAGAGAACAACCTCAAGGTCCCCCAAACCTACGATGAATTGCTCGAAACCGCCAAGTGGATCACCGAGAACGTCGATGGCGTCGCCGGGATGACCTCCCGCGGCTCCGCCGGCCACCAGGTCGTCCACGCCTGGCTGCTCCACCTCTCCCCCTACGGCGGCTCTGTCTTCGATGAAAACTTCAACCCCATCGTCAACAACGAGGCCGGCGTTACCGCCGCCGAAGTTCTCAAAGAGATTATGGCCAACTCGCCCCCCGGCGTCGAAGCTTACGGCTTTGGCGAAGAGGTCAACGCCTTCCTCCAGGGTGAGGCCGCCATGTTCCTCGACGCCCACAAGATCGCCGCCCAAAGCCGCGATCCCAACCAGTCCAAGGTCATCGACAAGGTCGGCTTTGCCCTCCACCCCACCGCCGTCACCTGCGGCTCCGAAACCGGCGGCCAGGCCATGGGCATCGCCGCCAACTCCCAGCACAAGGAAGCTGCCTTCCTCTTCATCCAGTGGATGACCAGCAAGGCTACCGATAAGAAGCTGGCCGAAATGGGCGGCGACGTCGTCCGCAACTCTACCCTGGCCGACCCCGACCTCCAGGCCAAGTACACCGAGTACCCCGTCCTGCTCGAACAACTCAAGTGCGCCAACACCGACTGGCGACCGCTCATCCCCGAGTGGGGCGCCATCAATGCCCCCATCCTCGGCGTCAAGCTCAGCGAGTTTGCCACCGGCCAGAAAGATGCTCAAACCGCCCTCGACGAGGCCGCTCAACTCATCCGCGAAGAAATGACCCGCGCCGGTTATTATGCCACTCCTGAAGAGCGGCTGAAAAAATACGCCGGCGAGAGCCTGGTGGTCAGTTGGCCGTCGTTATCCCACTTCCAGGTGGCCGCCGAGTTGATCCCGCAGTTCGAGGAAGAGACCGGCATTGATGTCGAGGTCGAGTTCATCGACTACGTCAGCCTGCACGACAAGCAGGTCCTGGAACTCAGCAAACCCCAGGGCGACTACGATGTGGTCGCCTGGACCATCTTCTGGAAGAACGAGTATGTCAACAAGGGCCTGCTCGCCCCGCTGTCCCAATTCTTCGGCGACCCCACCCAGGTGATGCCCGGCTATGACCCCGATGATATCGCCAAAGCCTACCTGGTTTCCGGCTCGGTCATCGGCGGCGACAAGGGCTATCTGGAAGGGCCGATGCAGGGTTTGTACGGGGTGCCGTTTGGGGCGGAGACCTCGATCCTGGCCTACCGCAAAGACATCTTCGAAGAGAACAACCTCAAGGTCCCCCAAACCTACGATGAATTGCTCGAAACCGCCAAGTGGATCACCGAGAACGTCGATGGCGTCGCCGGGATGACCTCCCGCGGCTCCGCCGGCCACCAGGTCGTCCACGCCTGGCTGCTCCACCTCTCCCCCTACGGCGGCTCTGTCTTCGATGAAAACTTCAACCCCATCGTCAACAACGAGGCCGGCGTTACCGCCGCCGAAGTTCTCAAAGAGATTATGGCCAACTCGCCCCCCGGCGTCGAAGCTTACGGCTTTGGCGAAGAGGTCAACGCCTTCCTCCAGGGTGAGGCCGCCATGTTCCTCGACGCCCACAAGATCGCCGCCCAAAGCCGCGATCCCAACCAGTCCAAGGTCATCGACAAGGTCGGCTTTGCCCTCCACCCCACCGCCGTCACCTGCGGCTCCGAAACCGGCGGCCAGGCCATGGGCATCGCCGCCAACTCCCAGCACAAGGAAGCTGCCTTCCTCTTCATCCAGTGGATGACCAGCAAGGCTACCGATAAGAAGCTGGCCGAAATGGGCGGCGACGTCGTCCGCAACTCTACCCTGGCCGACCCCGACCTCCAGGCCAAGTACACCGAGTACCCCGTCCTGCTCGAACAACTCAAGTGCGCCAACACCGACTGGCGACCGCTCATCCCCGAGTGGGGCGCCATCAATGCCCCCATCCTCGGCGTCAAGCTCAGCGAGTTTGCCACCGGCCAGAAAGATGCTCAAACCGCCCTCGACGAGGCCGCCCAACTCATCCGCGAAGAAATGACCCGCGCCGGTTACTACGCTGAATTCGCCGACTAGTCCTGCCGGAGTTTTATTCTCGCGCCCAAACTGACCGGGAAGTGTGGGCGCGAGAATGTGTTTGAGAACGAAAATCAACCGTTCCATAATCAGGGGGTGGGCCGTGCGCCCACCCCCCTCCTGCCAAAGGAGCAAAGCAATGTTGCAAACTTTAAGAAACTCGCGAAATTATGTTGCCTATGTGTTTATGCTCCCGGCGATGGCCGTGCTGATCCTGGGGCTGATTGTGCCGCTGTACAACGCCGTCGAGCTTAGCTTCTATAACTGGTCAATGGGGACGCCCTGGGAGTCTAAAGTATTCATCGGCCTCGACTCTTACCAACGTATGTTGGGCGACGGGGCTGTGCACCAGTCCCTGGGGGTCACCTTACGCTATACCTTCTGGGTACTGGTGACCGAGATGATCCTGGGCGTCGCCCTGGCGTTCCTTTTAGAAAAACCGGTGCGGGGCGCGGCCATCTTCCGCACCATCTTCATCTTGCCGTTGATGGTGTCGCCGGTGGCGGTGGGTTTGATCTGGCGCTACCTGTACGATGCCCGCATCGGGCTGATCAATCATTTCCTGGAGGCGATTGGAACAGCAGCGCCCTTCCTGCAACCGTTGGGTTTCAGCCGCCAACTCTGGCTGGCCGATCCCAATATGGCGCTGACGTCGATCATCATCACCGACATCTGGCAATGGACCCCGTTTATTTTCATCATCGTGCTGGCCGGGTTGCAGAGCCTGCCGGCCGAGATCACCGAGGCGGCCATTATCGACGGGGCCAACTGGTTCCAGATTATCGTCCGGGTCAAATTGCCGATGATCCGGACCATCATTATGGTCACGCTGCTCCTGCGCATCATCGACGTCTTTCGCGCCCTGGAAGTGATCTACACGATGACCTTTGGCGGCCCCGGCTTGAGCACCGAGGTGCTGTCGCTCCACATCTACAAGACTGCCTTCACCGCCCAACAATTGGGCTACGCTTCAACCATTGCCACGTTGCTGATGGTGATTATCCTGATCTTTACCATTCTGGTTTTGCTGTACCAAAATCCTTTGAAAGAAAGGGCGGATTTTTAAATCATGGGTGAACTAACTGTCGCTTCGCCCCAGGTCAGCCGCGCCCCCCGGCAGGCGACCCGAGTCAAAGGTTCAACAGTGCTATATTATGTAGTGCTGATACTGCTCTCGCTCATTGTGCTGGTGCCCATCCTGGTGATGTTTATGACCTCGTTCAAGTACCAGGTCGATATTCTATCGAGCAAACCCCAGTTTATTTTCGCCCCTACCCTGGCTAACTACGAACAAATCTTTACCAAGTACAACTTTAGCCGTTATCTGGTGAACTCAGTTCTGGTTGGGTTAGGCGCGACCTTTTTGACCCTGCTTGCCGCCGGTATGGGCGCTTATGGCCTGGCCCGGATGCAATTTCCCGGCCGCGGTCTATTGGCGCAGACCACCCTGATCGTCCGGGCGGTGCCTCCGGCCGTCCTGGCCGTACCCATCTTTGCCCTGTGGGGCCGCTGGGGAGTCGACGACGGCCGGATTGGCCTGGTACTGTTCTACACCGCCTTGAATCTACCCTTTGTCATCTGGCTGCTCATTGGCTTCATCAAGCAGATTCCGCTGGAGCTGGAAGAGGCCGCCATCGTCGACGGGGCCAACCCGTTCCAGGTATTTTTCCTGATTTTGCTGCCGCTGATGCGCGGCGGCATTGCCGTAGGGGCCATCTTTGCCTTCCGCATCGCCTGGAATGAGTTCATCCTGGCCCTCATCCTGACCGATCGCTTCACCCGCACCCTGCCGGTGCAGACCACCCTGTTCCTGACCGAGCAGGGCGTGGAATGGGGCCTGGTGACGGCGATGGGTTCGATTCTGGTGGTGCCGCCCCTGATTATTACCTTCCTGGCCGCCCGCCAGATTATCGCCGGTCTGACTGCCGGGGCGGTGAAAGGCTAATAGAATTGTGAATTGTGAATTGTGAATTGTGAACTGCAATTTGCAATTTGTGAAAGGTGAATTATGGATAAGCCACTGTTGCAATTAGCCCTTGATACATTTGACCTGCCCTCGGCCCTGGGGCCGTTGCAAAAAGCCCACCAGCACATCGACGTGATCGAAGTCGGCACAATCCTGTGTCTGGCCGAGGGAATGAAAGCAGTCCGAATCATCCGCAGCCTCTTCCCCGACAAAATCATCCTGGCCGATGTGCGGATTGCCGAAGCGGGTAGTATAATCTCGAAGATGGCTTTTGAGGCCGGGGCTAACTGGGTCAGCGTGGTCAGCGGAGCGACGATGACCACGGCAGAAGTGGTGCAAAAAGAGGCCGAAAAGCATGGCGGCGAGGTCCAGATCGAGCTGATCGACGGCTGGAGCTGGGAGATGGCTCGCCAATGGCGGGATATCGGCATTCAGCAAGTCATCACCCACCGCAGCCGCGACGCCGAAGCCAAAGGTGAGCTGACCTGGAGCGAGCGAGATTTTGCCGAGATTAGTGAGTTAGCCGCCATGGGCTTCAAGGTCACGGTGACTGGCGGCGTCAAACCGGCCGACATTCTCCGCTTTGCCGGGGTGCCGGTCTACATTTTCATCGCCGGGCGGGCCATTCGCGGCGCCGATGATCCGGCCGCCGCAGCCAAGCAGTTTCAAGATGTGATCAAACAAACCTTCTCCTAAAAATGTCATTTCGACCCCCGGAGGGGGGAGAAATCCCTATAAGGATGCTCCTACTCAGAGTTTGGCAGGCAAAAGAGGACATTTTTCCGGACAACCTCCTTTCAATTGTTGCGCCGCAGGGATTTCTCGGCCTACGGCCTCGAAATGACATCAGGTTGAGCAGTAACAAAAGAAGTGGGTTACACAGCAATGAAAAATTTACCGATCGGTATTTACGAAAAAGCCCTCCCTTTCAACGTTGATTGGTCTGAGCGGCTGGCGCTGGCCAGAGAGACGGGCTTTGATTTTGTGGAAATCTCCATTGACGAAAGCGACGAACGGCTGGGGCGACTCGATTGGCTGGCCAGGGAACGGGCCAACCTGCGGGCCGCTATTGCCGACAGCGGCGTGCCGATCATCACGATGTGCTTGAGCGGGCATCGCAAATATCCGTTGGGCAGCGCCGATGCCGCCACCCGACGTCAAGCCCTCGATATTATGCAAAAGGCGGTTGATTTTTGCATCGATGTCGGGGTGCGCATTATCCAACTGGCCGGTTACTACGTGTACTACGAACCCCACGATGCTGGCTCACTGCCGCGCTATCAGGAGGGCCTGGCCCGGGGGCTGGAATGGGCCAGTAAAGCCGGGGTGATGCTGGCCCTGGAAAATGTTGACGGCAATGATGTCGACTCGGTCACGCAGGCGATGGTTTTTGTCAACGCCTTTAACTCCCCCTGGTTCCAGGTTTACCCGGATATCGGCAATCTGTCGGAACATGGCCTGGACGTATGCACCGAGTTGGAACTGGCCCGCGGCCATCTGGTCGGCGTCCACGTTAAAGATACCCGCCCCGGCGAACCCCGCCGCGTCCCTTTTGGCGCAGGCACGGTCCTGTTTGTGGCCGCTTTCCAGAAATTGGCCGAGCTGAACTTCACCGGTCCCGTTTTGCTGGAAATGTGGAACGACGACTCGCCCGATTCGCTGCGAATTGTCCAAGAGTCGCGGCAGTGGGTGATGGCCCGGATGCAGGCAGGCGGTCTTATCTCGCAGTCATCATAGGGGCAAGCCGTGGCCACCTACCAAATCATGTATTGGCAAGATATTCCCCGCCAGGTCAAAGTAAAAGACGGCGCCGGCACGGTCAAGCGCTTCCTCCCCGACCGATTCCAGCAAGCCATTAACAGCGCTGCCATCGCGACCAGCAAGGTCGATCCCGACGCCTATATGAACGGCTGGCAGTGGGGCCCCAAAGAGGAACGGAGCGGCTCAGCCGAAGAAGTGGCCGAAGCGCTGGTGGCCGAATTGGATGCCGCCTACCCTCAGGAACACTTGCGGGCCTTGATTATGACGCACATCAGAAAGATATGAAAGAATTCTGTGCTTAACTCAAAGGAGTAAATGAAAAATGATGTTAGAAGCATTACGCCAGGAAGTTTGCCGGGCCAATATGGCCCTGCCCACCCACGGCCTGGTCACCTGGACCAGTGGCAATGTCAGCGGACGGGACCCCGAAAGTGGCCTGGTGGTCATCAAACCGAGCGGGCTACTATTTGAAGAGCTAACCCCGGCCAATATGGTGATCGTTGATATCAGCGGCAAGGTCATCGAAGCCGATCACGGCCCCTCCACCGATACGGCCTCGCACCTTTACGTTTACAAACACCGGCCCGACGTGATGGGCATTGTCCATACCCACTCCAATTATGCCACGGCCTTCGCCGCCGTGGGCAAACCGATTCCGGCCTGTATCACCGCCATCGCCGACGAATTTGGTGGGCCGATTCCCTGCGGCGGCTACGCCAGCATCGGTGGGAACCAGATTGGCGAGGAAATCCTGCGCTCCATCGGCGACTCGCGGGCCATCATTATGAAGCAGCACGGCGTTTTCACCATTGGCAAAACCGTCCAAAAAGCCCTCAAAGCCGCGGTGATGGTCGAGGATGTCGCCCGGACCGTCTGGCTGGCTATGCAAATCGGCCAGATCGAGGAATTGCCTGCTGAAGAGATCGCCGCCAATTACGACCGCTACCAACATCGTTACGGCACCTTTGCCGCCAGCACCGGCATCAGCACCCAAGATTAAACCAGCGCCGGAGTTCAATCAAACAGACGGAGGGAGTCGATGCCACGTTTTGATGTAACCACCATCGGCGAGGGCCAGCTACGTTATTGCGTCCCGGCCGGTCAACGGCTGGAGCAAGCCAGCCAATTTCAAGTCTACGTCGCCGGGACCGAGGCCAATGTGACCGGCCTCTTGTCGCGGCTGGGCTGGCGCTGTGGCTGGGTCAGCAGCTTACCCAACAACCCGCTGGGCCGGCGGGTGAGCAATGAACTCCGCCTGGCCGGGCTGGACCTGGGGGCGGTCGTTTGGCCGGAGACGGGCCGGCTGGTCACCTATTATGTGGAATATGCCACACCGCCGCGCAGCACCCAAGTGTTCTTTGACCGGGCCAATACTTGTTTCACCAACCTCACCCATGAGCAGGTTGACTGGGATTATCTGCTGGATACGCGCTTACTTCACCTGTCCGGGCTGACGGTACCCCTGTCGTCCTCGATCAAAGCGATCATCATTGCCGCGGTCAAGCGGGCCAAAGCCAAAGGGATTCAGATTAGCTTTGATATGAACTATCGCCAGCGAGTCTGGAGCGTGGCCGAAGCGGCGGCGACGGTCAAACCGATTATCAAGGAAGTTGATCTGCTTTTCTGCGGCCGTTCCGACGCCCGTCGTGTTTTTGGCTGTGACGGTTCGCCGGAGGAGATCGTGTTGCAGTTGGCCGAACTTACCGGCGCCGGTTACATTATTACCTCGTTAGCTAACGAGGGGCTGATTGGCTGGGACCGGCAGCAGTTCTACCGCCAACCGGCCCGCGAAGTTAGCATCATTGACCGGATTGGGGCCGGGGATGCGATGGTGGCCGGGGTGTTGCACGGCTGGCTGCAAGGAGATTTTGCCAAAGGACTCCGCTACGGGGCGTTAACGGCCGCCCTGGCCCTCAGCCAGTGGGGCGATCAGGTGGTGACCACTGCCGAAGAGATCGAGACCCTTCTGGAAACCGACAGCGGCGATATCTTTCGTTAGTCGGTCATGCTGATTTTGGAAATGTGGTATAATATCAACGAATTGACCGGAGGTTGAAGATGACCGAACTACTTGAAAAGGCATTTGCCAAGGTAGCCGAATTACCGGCGCTGGAACAGAATATTTTTGCTAATTGGATACTGTTCGAGAAAAATCCTTATCACCCCAGCCTGTACTTCAAACGTGTCCATTCGACACAACCGATTTATTCAGTTGACAAGGCGTTGGCCACATCCCACAAATATTCATCGGCATGAATGAAATCCAAGATGAGGCTAAAGTCAGGAAACTGTTGGGTCATCCGGATTTGGAGGGGTTCATAGCCATCACACAAGGCCACCCGATCCAGAATGTGCTCACCGTCCCGACTGGCCACTTGTTGCGCTAATCGCGCTAAAGCGGCATCTTTCCCGTCTAAAGTGGCCCAAATGTGCTTGTGTTGGGGGCGACACCGGGTTGTGTCCTCTGAACGGGTGGTCCTGGTTGGCTTGGGCTGAAAGAAACTGTCTACGACAGCCTGGGGGGTGCGGATATGGGCAGCAATGGTGTAAATGCTCGTTACCATCGCTTCCTTCTTCCGACCTCGCTTTTGGCCTTTCCCCAGCCGCAACTGCGGCTCAGCCAGCTCTTCCAAAACCAGCGGCACCCCTTTGCCATCCGCCTGAACCACCAGGATTTCTGCTTCCTCAGCTGGCTTGGGGGGTGGCTTCTGGGCATAATAGCTTTCTACATCCGCCGCATCATCGGCCATATTGCTCTCAATCGCCCCGGTCGACACCTTCAATCCCGGTAACCGGGCCAAGAT
>CAYNLK010000093.1:0-11028 GCA_964398055.1 uncultured Caldilineaceae bacterium | reverse complement strand
AAGGTCGATGTTCACGTGTGCAAAGGGCAATTTACACAACTTTCGACATACGACCCAACAAAAAGATGGCGAATTTTCCGGTTTGGCAGCATTACTAACCCAACCTACTGACTGACCATCAACGAAACATTTGCAGAAATGGGTAAGTTGCGGTATTGTTTAGGTCAGGTCCACCATATGGGGGGATTCAATCTCTGTCCGTTACCCCCAAAAGCCTCCCAAACAATTCGATCCACCAACCCAATCCGGTCAGAGAGACATTGCGTTACCTTTACAACTGAACCGGAACTGCTCGCCGGAAAATATACTGCAAGGAGCTGGTATGGTTTGTCATAAGTGTGGCCAAACAGCGATGGGTATCTGTAAATTCTGTGGCCGAGCCGTCTGCGCCGATCATCACAGCAAAATGCCGATCATCCTCTCGGTTTACGTGGGCAGTGAACAGACCCCAAAGACGATTGTAGTGGCCGACGTGCTCTGGTGCGGGACGTGCAAACCCCAGCCGGAGCCTATCCCAATGCCGGAGATTTACTGATGGCTGGACTTTTTGATCGATTACAGGACGAACTTGACTCGCGCGAGCAACCCGGCGGCTTGTCGCCGATTGATCTCCTGGACCTGCCGCCCAAGTTGGGGGCGGTCATTCAGAAAATCATCCGTAAGAATGGTATGAAGCTGGACGAAATTGCGGCCGCCCTGGAACAAAGCCCGGCAGAGACTCAAGAGACGCTGGATGAATTGGTTGGCAAAGGGTTTGTGCGGCGCCTCGAGGTCAAAGACGAGTTGTGGTACAAGGCCAAGTTTGGCCGAAAAGCCGATAAAACTCTCCACCAGAGCGTCTGGTCGGCTCTGGATGGTCTCATCGAACAAGAGGACCAATAGGCTCGTTTCCTAATCAATTCACAGGGAGAAACAGGTATGTCCAAGATTATTTCCATCCACTCTTTTCGAGGCGGCACAGGCAAATCAAACACCACCGCGAACGTGTCAACCTTGATTGCCGCCGAGGGCTTACGGGTTGGCGTGATCGATACCGACATTCAATCGCCCGGTATTCACGTGTTGTTCGGTATGGATGAAGATGATATGATCCATTCGCTCAACGATTACCTGTGGGGTAAGTGTGACATTGCCGAAACCGCCCACGATGTAACCGCCAATCTCAAGGCCAACATCAAAGGTCAAATTTACCTGATCCCGTCCAGCATCAAAGCCGGCGAAATTGCCCGGGTGCTGCGCGAAGGCTACGATGTCAGCCTGCTCAATGACGGCTTTCACGAGCTGATCGAAAAATTGGATCTGGACGTATTGATGATCGACACGCACCCTGGTCTGAACGAGGAAACATTGCTCTCGATTGCTGTATCCGACGCGCTGGCCATCATTCTGCGCCCCGACCAGCAGGACTACCAGGGTACCGGCGTTACTGTAGAGGTAGCCCGCAAGCTAACCGTACCGCAGATGGTGCTGGTGGTCAACAAAGTCCCAACTGCCTTTGATTTTAATGAAGTCAGGGCCAAAGTTGAAGCTACTTATAATTGTCCGGTGGCGGCGGTATTGCCTCACTCCGATGAGATGATGACCCTGGCCAGCTCCGGCGTGTTTGTGTTGCATTATCCGAACCATCAAGTGACCTCTGAACTGAAGCGCGTCGCCGCTCAGTTGATGGCCTAGTTTTACCAACCAAGCCAAACAGAGATTGGAGATTGGAAATGAGCTGACCATTCATTTTTGATCTTCTATTTTTAGGCTCTAATGGCCAACGACGACCCGGATGTCACCAAAAGTTACCCCGCTACTTAATAAACTCTTTAACATTCGACCGGCGGAGTGGCCGCGTCTTACCCTATTATTTTTGATGTACCTGGTGGTTCTCACCGGCATCAACTGGGGGGAACCCATTGTTGAAGCAGCCTTTTTGGAGCAGGTCGGCGTCCAGTTTCTGCCCTGGGCCTTTGTAATCAATGCCACCTTTTCCATCTTAAGTATCGCTATTTATACGGCTTTCGCCGACCGGGTCGATAACACCATCTTACTGCTCGTCATCCTCGGCCTGAGCATGGTCGGGGTGATCATCGGTTTGGCGCTGCTTGGCCAGGGGCTGGTGACTCTCACCTACCCTCTGCTTTACTTCGTCCTGAATGTGCCCCTGCTGGATATTTTTAACGTCCACTGGGCCACCTACGTCAACGGTTTTTACGACACCCAATCGGCCAAACGAATCATCCCGGTGCTGGCCTCCGGCGCTCGCATCTCCGGGATTGTCGCCGGGCTTACGCTGCCCCTGTTGAACCGTTATCTGACCCCAGGCGGGATCATCCTGATCTGGCTCGGCAGTCTGGCAGTGACGGCGCTGCTGGCCTGGCTAATGCCCGCCCTGCTCAAGGATGAAGCCGCCCCGGCCGGACAGATCAGCCCGGACCAGTTGGTCGGCGACTCCAGGCGATCCGCTTCGTACCTGGACAACGTCCGGGAGGGGTTTCGATTCGTGTCCCAATCGCCCTTTTTGCGCTGGCTGGCCGTCTCAACCCTGCTGATCTTCATCCTCTTCCCGTTGCTCAACTACCAGGCCCTGCAAATCTTCCAAACCGAATTGCAAACCACCGCGAACATCTCCAATTTCATCGCCATGCTCAACGGGTTGGGCAACCTCATTGCCTTACCCATCCAGCTCTTTTTGCTCAATCGCCTGATTGGCCGGATTGGGCTGGGCAACGCCAGCCTGATTTTTCCGCTGGGCACGCTGGCCGTAAGCGGGGCGCTGGTGGCCAGCCAGAATCTTCTAACCGGCGCCCTGGCTTATGTCAATAGAACTACCTTTCGCACCACCTTCCGCAACCCCATCGACAGCTTGTTATACAACGCCGTGCCGTTACGGCTCAAGGGCCGGGCCAGGGCCTTTATCGGCGGGTTAGTGGTGCCCATTGGCGCCCTCATTGGCGGCGCCCTGCTGCTGATCCCGGTGATCCCGACCACCTGGCTGCTGGCAGCCATCATCGCCATATTGGCCGTGGCCTATCCTGTGAGCGCCTGGATTACCCGGCGACAATATTCCCAGGCGCTGATTACGATGCTGGAACAGGAAGATTTTTCTTTCCTCTTTGCCCATATCACCTCCAGCACGGTAGTGGCCGACCCGACCGCCCTAAAACTGTTGCAACAAAAATTGCGCGAAAGCACCACTGATGAGTTCACCCTCTTTATGGCTCAGCTCATCAGCCAGATTGGCGGTAGTGAAGCCGTGTCTATCCTGGCTGAAACCGCCAAAACAAGCCCGGCCGGTGGGCTGCGCGCCGCCATTCTCGATACGCTAACCGCGGCCGAGATCGGTGGCACCGCGGCCCGCCGGCTTTACCTTGATTTCCTGTCCGATCCTGACAGTCGGGTGCGGCAGTCTGCCCTGACCGGACTCGAACGGCTGGCCGGGCCTAAAGAGCCGGATTTCCAGGCGCTGGCCCTATCTATGTTGTCGGACCCCGACCTGGGGGTGCGGGTGCAGGTTCTGTCGGCTCTGGCCGGCCGCGATGACTTCTACGAGTTGACCCCGGCCGTAGACGAGTTGGACCGGTTGCTGGCCGATCCCGATCCCCAGCATCGGGCGCAGGGGGTGCGCGTGCTGGGCCTGGTTGGAAATGCGCCGGCCATGCACAGCCTCAGCCAATTCCTGGCCGATCCTGAAGATGAAGTGCGGTTGGCAGCGACCGCAGCCGTGGAGAAGCTCGCCCGGAATGGACTGCCTGAGCCGGCGAGTCAGGCGATCTGGCCGCAACTGCCTCCGCTCCTCCAGGACCCGGTCGAACGAATCCGCCAGACTGCCATTCATATTCTGGCCCGCCCAGGCCAGCCCGAGTTGTACCAGGCGATCATGACAACCCTGACCGACCCAAGTCCACAGGTCAGGGCTACTGCCGTTGAGGCTCTGGTTCAAGCCGGCAAACTCATTATTCCCCTCATCCATCCGCTGCTCGACTCGCCCGACTCCCAACTGCGTAAAATGGCCGCGGTTATCTTGAGTCGTATCAACCCCAGAGAATTTGGCGACTTGAACAAGTCCAATATTATGGGTAATTTACTGACCATTTACCAGAACTTTAACCTCAGCGAGTCTCTGGCCAGTTACACCAATTTCGCCAGTATCAAAGTTCTGCAGAGCGTCCTGCGCGAGCAGAACCAGGCCCTGCTCGATGAAATTTTTTATCTATTGGCGGCGGTGCATGAGCCGGACGACATAAAAATCATTGCCGAGTCGCTGGCCAGCGACAACCTTCGCACCCGCGCCAATGCCAGCGAGGCCCTGGAAGCCCTGACCACCCCCCAGACGGCCCAACTCATTGCCCCCCTGCTTGAGCCTAACCTCAACCCAGACCAGTTACTCACCCTTAGCCGGGAAACATGGGAGATGCAGCCGCCTGATCCAGCCAAAACCATCCGCCAACTTAACACTAACCTCGACAAGCCCTTGCTGCGGGCGATTATGGCCTTGGCCCTGGGCGAAATGGGGGCTATGCTCAAGACAGATGCGCCGCCGACCGGCTCGCCGGTCCAGCCAGGGGATGATGACCCGATTGCCGACGCGGATGCTGCGCCCAAGTCCGGCAGGCGCCGGTCCGGCCCACCCGATCCGCTGGCCGCATTGAGCGACTCGCCCGCGCAAGAACAGCCCGCCCCACGGCCGCGCCGCCGCCCGCCACCCGATTTGCTCGGAGCCTTATTCGACCGCGACGAAGCCGCTAAACTGCCGCCAACTGAGCCGGCCATCTCGCCGGCGAAACCTGTTGACTCCCTACAAATACCTCTAACCCTGCCTGAAATCGAGGAACTGCTCACGGCAGCCGCGGCCGACCCGGTTGAGGATGTCAGCAATGCGGCCCGGGCCGCCCAACGGAAGCTGACCGGTTTCAACATTCTCCAGGCCGCTGAAAAGGAGGCAAACGTGCTCTCGACCATCGAGCGAGTCATATTCTTAAAAGAGGTTCCCTTCTTCCAGGGGATGACCATTAACCAACTCCAGGTGCTGGCCGCTATCTGCGAAGAGGAATTTTTTGAGGAAGATCAGCAGATTTTCAAACAGGGCGACGCCGGAGGCGCCTTGTATGTGATCGTGAGCGGTAAGGTCGGCATCGAGCAGGAAAAACGAACCGGCTCTTTTGCTCGCCTGGCTACGCTAGGCTCACATTCTTACTTTGGTGAAATGACCCTGTTCGATAATGCTCCTCGCTCAGCCGCGGCCGTGGCCGTTCAGGACACCTTGACCTTGAAGATTCGTCGCGAACCGCTGATTGCCCTGGCCCGCCAGTATCCCGACCTGTCGTTGGAACTCATTAACGTTCTCAGCGAGCGGCTGCGCCAGGCCAATAACCGGATTGCCGAATTGACCAAAACGCGGCCGCGCGAATTGCAAAAACTATATGATACGCTTGATTGAACGCCGGTGAAACCGTTAACCTACACATTTATCGAAGCTCCTGGCCAAAAACATGTCGAGCTGGTGACTGCCGCCGCCAATACCCTGACCGGGTCAGGCTGGCAAACCCTGGCCGCAGCGATTGCCCTGGAAGCCAGTTTGACGGCCTACCCGGCCCCGGTGCTGGCCAATCGCTGGCAACAAGGCTATGCCGCTACGGCCATTGAGGCTGGCAATATTGTCAGTTATACCAGCGTGGTGCCCGTTTATTCCGAGTCCAGTCGCCGGCGCTTGGGAGCGATCATTGGCGTCGAAGCCGGCCAGATGCCCGCGATCGATCTGTTTGAATTTGCCACCGGCTGGACCCGGCCTGATTGCCGCCGCAAAGGCATCAGTCTGCAATTGCGCCAGAAGCTGCTGAAACGCTTCAGCAGCCCCAACTGTTTGCACATCAGCGTCTCCATCGGGTTGGGCGCTTCACCGATTTTGGAGCGGCTGGGCTGGCAGTTGGTCGGCTGGAGCGACATTCCCTTTGTAACCAGCCTGATTGGCGTGCCGATGACCGGGCTGGAAGACAAAATTGGGGTGGGCTGGTCACCTCCTCCTGAGCTGAAACGGTACGAAGGGGCACACCTGTCGCCGCGCCAGGATACCGGGCATCCCTGGGCTGAGTTTTGCCATTTCTGGCTCTCGAACCCGGCCCTGGCCAGCGATCTGAATCGCCAGCTCTCAGCCCTGGTCAAAGACGACCTGGGCCGCTGGCGTGAAGCCGTGGTCACCGTTCTGACCACTCCCTCAGAATTTGGCTGGAAGTTGATCCTATTCAAAGATTAAGGCAGATCTGCGGCAGTCTAGGCTATCAGTCCGAATCGTGGTATAATAAAACATTATGAAAATACACCATCGGTATTTCCAACGGTTAAGCCTGCTGCTCATCATCGGCTTCTGGCTGGCGGCGTGCGGCCCGGCTGCAACTGTTCCCACGCCCACCCCCAGCCCCTCGCCGACCCCGGCGCCTACTCCCAGCGGCCGCGGCGCCGGCGATACCCTGCGCATCCTTTATTGGCAAGCCCCCACCATTCTCAACCCGCACCTGGCGCTCGGCTCAAAAGATTGGGCCGCCAGCCGGGTAACCTACGAACCGCTGGCCAGCTTCAATGAAGCCGGTGAGCTGATCCCCTTTTTGGCCGCCGAGATCCCCAGTCTTGACAACGGCGGCGTGGCTGCCGACGGCAAATCGGTTACCTGGAAGCTGAAGCAGGGGGTCAAATGGTCTGACGGGCAGCCATTTACCGCAACCGATGTGCGCTTCACTTACGACTTCATCACCAATCCTGCCACCGGCGCGACCACCGCCAATGTGTACGACGGCATCGAAAGTGTTGAAGTTATCGACAATCATACCGTCAAAATCAATTTTAAGGAGATCACCCCGGCCTGGTTCCTGCCCTTTGTAGGGGCGTGGGGGATGATCATTCCACAGCACGTTTTTGAAGCCTACAACGGACCGGAGGCGCGCCAGGCCCCGGCCAACATGCTGCCGGTCGGCACCGGGCCTTACCGGGTGGTTTCATTCAAACCCCAGGAAGTTCTGTTTCTGGGGACTGACCTGATCGAAACCAACAAGATTGTCTACGAACCCAATGAGTACTTTCGGGAAGAGGACAAGCCGTACTTCAGCCGGGTGGAACTGCGGGGCGGCGGCACGGTCAAAGAGGCGGCTCGCTCGGTCTTGGAAGTTGGCGATGTGGATTTTGCCTTCAATTTGCAGCTCGACGCAGCCACCCTCGATGAAATGGAGGCCGCCGGCAAGGGCGAAGTGCTGGTGCTCTTTGGCGCCTTTGTGGAGCGAATTCTGCTCAACCGAACCGATCCCAACCCGCCTACCGAGACGGGCGAGCGTTCCGGTATCCGCTTTCCCCACCCCATCCTGAGCGATAAAAAGGTGCGCCAGGCGCTCAGCTTTGCCGTCGACCGGGAGGCCATCGCCAATTTGTATGGCCGGGCCGGCCGGCCGGTCAGCAACGTTCTCGTCTCGCCCGCCAATTTTCGCTCGCCCAATACCACCTACGAATTCAACCTAAACAAAGCCGCGGCCCTGCTGGCTGAAGCCGGCTGGGTTGACAGCAACGACGACGGTATTCGGGATAAAGATGGGCGGAAGTTAAGCCTGCTCTACCAGACTTCGGCCAACCCGGTGCGGCAGGAAACTCAGCGTATTGTCCAACGGGCGCTGGCCTCGATTGGGGTGGAGGTGAAAGTCCAGTTCTTTGATGCCAGTGTCTTTTTCAGCAACGACCCCAACAACCCCAATACCCGCCACCATTTCTACGCCGACCTGGAAATGTTCAGCACCGGCAATCGCAGCCCCGACCCGGCGGTCTACTTCCGCAACTGGACCTGCCCTGAAATTGCCCAAAAAGCCAACAATTGGTCCGGGGCCAACATCGAGCGCTGGTGCAACCCGGAGTACGACGCTTTGTTCGAGGAAACCCAGCGGGAGATCGACCCGGCAGAGCGAAAAGAGCTTTTTATCCAGATGAACGATCTGCTGATTGAAGATGTGGTTATCATTCCCCTGGTGCACCAGGCTGATGTACACGGGGTTAGCAACACTATCGAAGGTTTGGAGTTGACCCCCTGGGATGAGGCGTTGTGGAACATCAAGGATTGGAGACGTGGCCAGCCATGACGACTTCTAAAGCAACCTCATCAACCCAGGCCGGGACCGCGCCTCAGGCCGGCCGGGCGGCGGCCGGCGGCGGGTTGCCGCTCCTTCGCCAGCTCAAGAATCTGAGCATCGGCAACAAACTCAACATTGGTTTTGCCATTCTGGTGTTGTTAACCCTGGTAGGGGCCATTGTGAGCTATCAGGCCAGTATCCAGGCCACCACCAGCATCAACCGGACTCAGGAAATCCGCTTTCCGACCGCGCTGGCTTCGTCGCGGGCCCAACGAGATTTGCTGAGAATGTTGGGCGATGTGCGCGGCTACCTGGCCCTGGGCGAAGGCCAATATCGAGCTAGTTACCTTGAGGCTCGCCGGGATTTTGAGGCCGACCTGGCCGAATTGGAGCAATTATCGCCTAATCTCAATGCCGAAAATCGGGCCCGCCTGGTTGAATTGCGCCAGACCTTCGCCAAGTGGTCGGAGCTGCCGGATAAGCTATTCGAACTTCGCGACGACCAACTGGAGCGGGAGCCGGCCTACCGCATTCTGGCCACCAATGGGTTGCGGACCGGGGCCTGGATCCTGCTCGACATCCGCAGTATGATCGAGGCCCAGGCCCAACGGCAGCCGTCAAGGCCGAATACCGAGCTCATTGAAGATATGGCCAATTTCCAAAGTTCCTTTGCGGCCATGCTGTCCGGTTTGCGCGGTTACATCACCACCCGCAATCGCATCTTCAGGCAGGAGTATGAGGTCAACCTGGAAGCCAATGAATTCGCCTGGGCCCGCCTCAAAAGCAAGGAGAGTTCATTGACTCCCACCCAACAGAGGCTAATGTCGAATATTGGCCAAACCCGCCAGGTATTTCTGCGCTTGCCGGAGCAGATGTTCACCGCCCTGGAAAGTGAGCGGTGGCGCGAAGACCTTTATCTGTTCTCGACCGAGGCCGTGCCCCTGGCCGAAGAAATGCAGCAACTCTTAGCCCAAATGGTCACCGACCAGCAATTCTTACTTGAGACCGATTTGAATCAGAGTCGCTATGAGCTGGAGACAGCCAATCGACGGATTCTGATCGGCGGGGTAGCGGCGGTGTTGTTGGGTTTGGCTATGGCGATTATCTTCCGGGAGAATATCGCCGGGCCGGTGCGGCGCTTGACCCGGGTGGCCGAGCAGATCAGGGAGGGCGACCTGGCCGCGCAGGCTCAGATCGAATCAGGCGATGAAATTGGCAGCCTGGCCGAAACGTTCAATGAGATGACCGGCCAACTGCGCCGAACCCTGATCCAGGTAAGAAAGGAAAAGAAGCGGGCCGATGACCTGCTGGACGTGGTCATCCCAATTGGGGTGGAGTTGGCTTCCGAAAAAGATTTCAACCGCCTGCTGGAGAGTATGCTGCTGGAGGCCAAATCTTTTTGCCGCGCCGACGCCGGTATCCTGTACCTGCGGACCAAAGATGACCGGCTGGAATTTGTGATCGTCCGCAACGATACACTCGACCTGACCATGGGCGGCGCCTCCGGTAATGAGGTCACTTATACTCAGCTCCTGATGCCCCTGCCGATGTATGATAAAAGTACCGGCCAAGCCAATCACGAAAACCTGGCCACCCACGTGGCCCTGACCGGTCAAACGGTGAACATCGCCGACGCCGCCCAGCTGACTGAGGCCAGCTTTGCCGATCCCAGGGTATTCAAAGGCTACCAGGCCAGCTCCCACCTGACCATCCCCCTCAAGAATAGCCAAAATCAGGTCATTGGGGTGCTGCAATTGATCAATGCCAAGGATCAGGAGAGCGACCAGATCATCCCGTTTGACCAAAATCTGCAACGGATGATGGAGTCCTTCTCCTCGCTGGCCGTGGCCGCCCTGGAGGCGTACATTCGCGAACAGCAGTTGAAGCAAGAGATCCAACAACTGCGCATCGAAATCGACGAGGTCAAGCGCCAGCAGCAGGTGGCCGAGATTACCGAAACTGACTTTTTCCAGGATTTGAAGGCCAAGGCCGACGAAATTCGCCGGCGGGGACGCCGTTCCAGACCCGGCGAGTCCGGCGAGGCTGAATCCTGAGGTCAACTAATGCACCGCCGGCCGGGCCAACCCCCAATCATCACTCGGACCGACATCCTCGCGGATTACCCGTTCATGGCTGCCATCCACGGCCATGGCCCGCACCTGCCAGCTCCCCAACGCATCGGTGCGGAAATAGATCTCCAGCCCGTCTGAGCTGAAAACCGGGGTCGTATCGCTCCCGGCCCGATTGGTCAAGGCCAACAACGCTCCATCAACCAGGCTGAACCGGTAGAGTTCCCAATCACCGGTGCGCGAGCGCGAGGAAAAGACCAAATAGTCACCTTTGGGCGACCAACTGGGATAACTGTCGGTGCTATCGCCGGTCACCAGCCGCCCGCCGCTGCCGTTAAAACCAACTTTCCACAGGCCGCACTCGGGATTGCAGGCTTTGACGATCAGCTCCTGGCCGTCGGGACTCCAGGTTGGCTGCTCGCCGGGAAAGCGGCTAATCTCCTTACCGTCGCCCGCTTGAATCACAAAGACCTGGTGCGATACACCCGGCGGCCCCACTTCGATCGCCAGTTTGGCACCATCGGGCGACCAATCCATATTGGTAATATGATCGATTTGCACCAGGAGTTCAACCTGGCCGGTGGCAATATCCATAATCCAGACGCCGCTGCCCTGCGCATACACCCCGCCGAACTCGCTGATGCCGGGTTCGCCGTAAAAAGCCACCCGGCTACCGTCAGGCGACCAGGTGGGCGCGGCGGCGCGACGATGCAAAGTGGCGTTCAGCAGTTCGCCGCTGGAACTAACCAGGCCCAGTTCATGGGTCTGGGCGTTGCTCTGCACATAAACGATCCTGGCCGGTTTGGGGGTAGCGGTGGGGGTGATGGATGGGGATGAGGTGGGGCTGTGGTTCGGGGTGGGTGACTCGGTAG
>CAYNLK010000092.1:0-11413 GCA_964398055.1 uncultured Caldilineaceae bacterium | reverse complement strand
GCTCCTGTAAACTTATTCTGTTGTTAATGTGTCAACCGATTTCTGAACCATCCCAGGTTTTATCAAGCAAATTCATTACGTTTCATATTTTACGTTTTACGGACCTGGATAATTAGCCGTCTTGGACATAGGGGTATTTTTTGGGAATAGCCTTAGACAATTGTTAAGCTGATGCCAGCTTCCTGGCAAGCTGCCACATAATCCGGTGGAATTTTTTCGTCGGTAAAAAGATGATCGACCTCGGCCAGGCTGGCAAAGGTGGCAAAGGCTCGCTGCCCAAATTTGCTTGAGTCGAGCAGAACATTGACCTGACCGGCAGCTTTGACCATGGCCCGTTTGACCTGGGCTTCCCGCAGGTCGGCATCGACCAACCCTCGCTCGACAGTGAGTCCGGCTGCGCCAAAAAAGCCTCTGTCGGCGCTGAACCGGGCCAGCATCTCCTCGGCCGGCGAACCGACCACGCTGGCCGTTTCATTCCGCACCAGACCGCCCAATAGCACCACCTCGATGCCGGGGCAGGTCGATAACATGGCCACAACGTGCAGATTGTTCGTCATCACTCGCAAATCTGTGGCCTCCTTGAGCTGGAGGGCCAGTTGAAAAGCCGTCGTGCTGCTGTCTAAAATTATGGTATCCCCGCTCTGGATCAGTTTCGCCGCAGCCTGGG
This sequence comes from uncultured Caldilineaceae bacterium, assembly GCA_964398055.1. Lineage (GTDB taxonomy): Bacteria > Chloroflexota > Anaerolineae > 4572-78 > J111 > CAYNLK01. The sequence continues at coordinate 10,746 of CAYNLK010000092.1, read as the reverse complement.
CAATACTGATTTTTTCCTCGGCGTGCAGGGTTTGCCGCAAGGCAAATGACTGTTCACCTTGCAATTGGGGCGCAATCTCGGCCCCGCCATGAACCCGGTTAATCCAGCCTTGTTGCTCCAGGTTGGTCAGGTCGTGCCGAATAGTCACTTCAGAAACCTGAAACAGGTCGCTCAAAGCCCGAGTGCTGGCCCGCTGCCGTCTCTGCAAATGTCGAATGATTTCGCTGCGTCGATCAAAGGTATCCATCCTGATATCCTTCGATTATCCTTCGTTTATTGTATTATTAATTCTGATTTCTGTCAATATATCTATGAAACAAAATATTTACGAAACTTGGTAATGCCAATTTGTGTTGCTTGAGTTGCCCCTGCCCTTACTTAAGGTCCAAAAAAGCCTGGTTGGTCGGAGCCAGGCTTGATTGATGCAGAAGTACGAAAGGGCTATGCTGTAGTTACAGAGGAAATGGATGCCCCACCTCAGACCAGCTCAACCACCACGCCTAGCTGGCGGAGCGCGGCGACTTCAGTTTCCGGCGCATTCGCGTCGGTGATCAACCGGGCCAGGCTGGTGGCCGGGGCCACAAAGCCTACCGCCTTGACTCCCACTTTCGACGAGTCGGCCAGCAGGATGACTTGCCGGGCTAGCTCGATGGCCCGGCGCTTCAGGGGAATCTCGTCAAAGCCAACATTGGTCAACCCATCGCCGGCGGAGATGCCGGAGGCGGCCAAAAAGGCTTTATCGAAGCGCATGTTGTAGGCTTGCAGAGCATCGAGCGCCAGAACGCCGCCAAACGTGCGCGAGGGGTGATGGAGCAGCCCGCCGATGCCGATGACCGTCAGCTGCTCCTCGCCGGCCAGGGCGGTGAGGATATTCAAACCGAAGCTGACCACCGTCAAATTGGCGATGCCACCCAGATATGGTAGCAAACTCTCGGTAGTGGTACCGCCATCGAGGATGATCGTATCGCCCGGCCGGATCAGTTGGGCTGCCGCCCGCCCGATTCGTTCTTTTTCGGCCTGGCGGCTGCCCCGACGTTCGCTAAAGGGGGCTTCGGTGGTTTGCACCAGCGGGGCCATCGCTCCCCCGTAGGTCCGCTCCAGCAGTTCGGCCTGGTGCAGCTCGTTCAGATCGCGGCGGATCGTCGAAGGACTAACCCCGAACCGCCCGGCCAGCTCGGCCACACTGACGCTGGCGCTTGTTCGCAATTCCTCCAGGATTAGCCGTCTTCTTGCCGCGGCATACATTGGCCCAAACCTCCATATTTTGGTCTTACTTGTTCATTAATATAGCATAACTGTGCAATAATCACAAACTCTAAGCAGAAATGAGCACAAATTATTGACCAATTGTCGCAACTGTGCTACAATGCGTAGAATTGTAAATCACCCGACAACACGAGGTCTTCTCTATGTCCAAACTCTCTTTGCAGGTGGGGATCAAAAGCGACCCTATCGAGTACCGTTTTTCCTACGACTGGTTGTTCCGCTTGCTGGCCGAGGAGAGTATCCGGCACGTCCAGTTGGGTTCTTTTGTCGAACTATTCCATCTCCCCGACGGCTTCTTCATTGATCTCAGGCGGCAGGCTGATAATTACGGGGTCATCATTTCCAGCGTCTTCACCACCCATCGTGAGCTGGGCGGCTGCTTTCGGCCCGACCACCCGGCCTGGGCCGGGGTGACTCAACGCATTTATGAACGGTTGATCCAGATTGGCGTGCTGCTGGGCGCTCGTTCGGTGGGCGGCAACGCCGGCGCGGTGATGCGCGACCAGATGGAGTTCAAAGCCGAGGGGCTGCGCTGTTACGTGAGCCAGATGAAGAAATTGATGCGCTACGCCCGGCAGCAAGGTCTGCCCAAGCTGACCATCGAGCCGATGTCGTGTCTGGCCGAACCGCCCACCCTGCCCGACGAGATCCGCGACTTGGCCGAAGAACTGCTGGCCTACCACCACGCCCAGCCCGACCAGACTGTGCCGATTGGCTACTGCGTCGACGTGGCCCACGGTTACGCCGACCAGGCCGGCCAGGTGCAGTGGGACAATATGCAGTTGGTCGAAGCCAGCCTGCCCTATCTGGACCACGTCCACCTCAAGAATACCGACTCGATCTTCAACGCCACCTTTGGTTTTGGCGAGGCCGAACGCGCCCGCGGCGTTGTGGACATTCCCGCCGTGCGGGAGTTGCTGCTGGCCAACGCTGCGGTGATCCCGGTTGGCGAAATAGTCGGTTATCTGGAAATCGGCGGTCCCAAGTTGGGCCGCGACTATTCTGACTACCAACTGGAGGGAATGCTGCGGGAATCGCTGCGGTACCTGCGCGAGACGTTTCACTCGAATAATGGAAATTTTTGACCCCCTCCCCTAGCCCTTCCCCCCATATGGGGGGAGGGGTTGGGGTGGGGGTTATTTTCAAGGAGTACATACGCCAATGACCAACCCAATCCAACTTGCCCCCTCGATGATGTGCGCCAACGTCTGGCGGATGGCTGATGAGCTGCACGAACTGACCGCGGCCCAGGTCGACCTGCTCCATTTCGATTTGATGGACGCCCATTTTGTGCCCAATATGCCGCTGGGTCTGGGTATCATCGAGCACCTCCGGCCCCACACCCGCCTCCCCTTCGATGCCCACTTGATGGTTGAAAATAACGACTTCTTTGTCGACAAGCTGGTTCAAATCGGGGTCGAGCAGATTTCGGTGCATGCCGAGTCGGCCATTCACCTGGATCGCACCCTGGCTCTGATCCACAGCTATGGCATCAAAGCCGGGGTGGCCCTCAATCCGGCTACTCCGCTGGCCGCGCTGACCTACGTGGTGGAGCAGCTTGATTTTGTGGTCATTATGACCGTCAATCCCGGTTTTGCCGGCCAGCAGATGGTGCCCGCGGCCTTGCGCAAGATTGCCGACTGCCGGGCTTTTTTGGACCGGCACAAGCCGGTCTGTCCGATTGAGGTGGATGGCAACGTCAGCTTTGCCAACATCCCGGCGATGGTCGCCGCCGGAGCCGATATCTTGGTCGGCGGCACCAGCAGCATCTTTCACGGGTCTGGCTCGATTCAGCAAAATGTGGCCCGTACTCGCCAGGTGATTGCCGAGGGTCTGGCCCAGCGAGCAACTCAGGCGGCAGCACATGAACAGTAAACAGTAATCAGTAAACAGTAAACAGTAATCAGTAACTGACTACTGATCACTGATCAGTGATCACTGATCACTGATCACTGATCACTGATCACTGTTTTCTTAAGGAATAACCGGAATGAACAATCAATCAACTTGGGCAACGATGATGGCCCAGCGCCTGCACGCCGTGGGTGACATGCGTTACGAAGCCATCCCCCGGCCCGAACCGGCTGAGAGCCAGGTGTTGGTGCGAGTGGCTTTTTGCGGCATCTGCGGCTCCGACATCCCCCGTACCTTTGTTAAAGGCACCTACCACTTTCCCACCGTCATCGGCCACGAGTTCTCCGGCACGGTGGAACAGTGTGGCCCGGGTGTTGAAGATTTAACACCCGGCGAGCCGGTAGTGGTCTTTCCGCTGATCTGGTGCGGGCGCTGCGCCGCCTGCGAGCAGGGCCGCTATGTCCAGTGCCAGGATTATGATTATCTGGGTTCGCGTAGTGATGGCGGTCTGGCCGAATTTGTGGTGGCCCCCCGCCAAAATCTGGTCCGGCTGTCCGCGGACGTGTCGTTGGCTGTGGCGGCCATGACCGAACCGGCGGCGGTCGCATTGCACGCGGTCCGGCAGGCCGGCGATCTGGTGGGGCAGACGGTTGCCATCTTTGGGGTCGGGCCGATTGGTTTGATGGTAGCCCAGTGGGCCAGGGTGATGGGCGCGGTTCAGGTGCTCCTGTTCGATCTGGTGCCGCAAAAGCTCGAATTGGCCCAAATTCTGGGCTTCTCGCTTACCTTCAACAGCCGGGAGGTCGATCCGGTCAAGACGATTGAGGGGTTGACCAACGGTCAAGGCGCCCATGTCTGCATCGAGGCGGCCGGTGTGCCGCCCACCTACGGGCAGGCGCTGGCTGCGGCTCGACGCGGCGGCCGGGTGGTGTGGCTGGGCAATCCGGCCGGGGCGGTCAACCTGCCCGCCGAGCTTATCTCCCAGGTGATGCGCCGCGAAGTGACCATTTTCGGTACCTGGAACTCCACTTACAGCGCTCGCGGTAATGACGATGATTGGCAGACCGTGCTGCAAGCTATGGCTTCCGGCCAACTTGAGCTGGAGCCGCTCATCACCCACCGGGTGCCGCTGCCCCATGCTTTTGAGGTGCTGCAAATGATGCGGGCGCAGCAGGAGTTTTACGCCAAAGTTCTGATTTATCCAGAGAAATAAGGACCAAAGGTGACCGGCACTTTTAAAGTGCCGGTCACCTCACCGAAATAATACGAAAGAGGTGAACTAGAATGATTGCGGCAGTTCTTGAAGATTTAGAGAAGATGGTGGTCAAGGAGGTGCCTGACCCCGAGATCGATGACGATTCGGCCTTGCTGCGGGTCGAGGCGACCAGCATCTGCGGTTCCGATATTCGGATTTTCCATTCCGGCAATCCCCGGGTCACGCCCCCGGCCATTCTGGGCCACGAGGCGGCCGGGGTGATTGTTAAGGTGGGCAAGAATGTCACTCGGGTCAAAGAGGGCGACCGGGTGGCCATTGGGGCCGATTTTCCGTGCGAGGGCTGCAAATGGTGCCGCAATGGCCTGCTGAACAACTGTGCTACCAACTACGCCGTCGGTTACCAGATTCCGGGGGCTTTTGCCGAGTATATGAAGTTACCCAGGCTGCTGCTGCAAGGGCCGGTCACGCCCATTGCCGACAAGCTCAGCTACGAGGAAGCGGCCCTGGCCGAACCGCTGGCCTGCGCCATTAATGGCTTTGAGCTGGTCAATATGTCGCTGGGCAAAACGGTGGTCATCATTGGGCTGGGGCCGATTGGCTGCATGATGATCGACCTGGCCCGGTTGATGGGCGCCGCCAAAGTGATCGGCGTGCAGCGCAGCCGGGTACGCTTAGAAATTGCCAAATTTTACGGGGCGGACGTTTACATCAACCCCAACGAGGAAGACGTGGTCGCTCGCTGCCTGGCGGAAACCAATCGGGAAGGGCCGGACGTGGTCATCACCGCGGCCGGCTCAGTGGAAACGCACGAGCAGGCTATTGAGATGGTGGGCCATCGCGGTTACGTCAATCTGTTTGGCGGCCTGGCCAAAGGCACTCGACCTATGAGTGTTCTCTCGAACACGATCCATTACAAAGAATGTTTTGTCACCGGCTCGCACGGCAGCACCCCGCGCCATCATGAGCTGGCGGTGCAACTGCTGGAGCAGGAGCTGGTGCGAGTCCGGCCGCTGCTGACCCACTATTTCAAATTGACCGAGATCAACCAGGCTTTTGCGGCGATGGAGTCGCGGCAGGGGATGAAAGTGATCCTACAGCATCATCTTCGCCCATAGCAGCGCAGAAACTTTGTCTAACACATCCTGGGGGGAAAAGGGTTTATCGATAACATCGTCACATAGGTCGCGAAAGGCGCTGGTCTTAACATCGGCCGGGTCACTGGCGCTGATGCCGATGATGGGGATCAAACTACCGCTTTGCTCCTGGCGCAGCGCTTTGACCATGTCAAAGCCGTCCATCTTGGGCATAGCCAGATCGGTGATGATCAGGTCGGGCCGGGCCTGCCGCGCCTGGCGCAGTCCCTCCTGGCCATTGGTTGCAATCAAAATTGAAATTGAAGCTGAACGAGCCCAGTTCTGTAAAATATACTTCAGTTGCAGCGAGATCAGGTTCTGGTCTTCTACGATCAGGATGGTCAATGGTTTAGTTTGGTCCATGTGTCTTCTCCCCTCCTTCTTTACCAATTTAGCTGGTAGGGTGAGGCCCCCTATTTTTCTACTGTAAGATGCCAGCCGTGACAGGCCGAGCAGTACCACCACGTCGCCTGCCCATCTGGAATAGCAAAGGTTTGATAATCAGTTTTCTGGACGGATATCTTTTTTAGAGGGCAGCAAGCTGTCTGTAGAAGATTTTGCGGCTGGGGTTCCGCCGGCTTTAGGTTGATTCCGATTTTTTCATAAGGCATCGTAATAGTTTCCATTTTTTTGTCACCGTTATGGGTGTAGAAGTCGGGCTTTCTTAGGCTATTTTTGCTCCACCTATGTTTATAACCCACGAACCTTACAATTTACATTACGACTGCCCGGTCATTGGCTGAAATGACTGAAATTGGCCAATCTAGAGTTAATTTGAGGTAAGTAGATTTGCCTAATCGGCGATGGGGAAAGTTACGTAGAAGGTACTGCCTTGATTGAGTTCGCTCTCGAACCAGATGCGCCCGCCGTGCAGCTCAACCAGGCTTCGAGTAATGTACAGGCCCAGGCCGGCGCCGCTTGCTTCGATAGCCGCGACATTCCCGGCTCGAAAAAAGCGATTGAATAATTTGCCCTGGTCTGCCGGGGGGATGCCGATGCCGTCATCGGCCACTGCAAGTTGCAGAAAGCCGGCTGCCTCGGCCAACGTTACGGTGATGGTGATGTGGCTGCCGCGGGGGGTATATTTGGCGGCGTTGCTCAACAAATTGTTGACGATCTGCATTGTCCGCGTTTCGTCACACAGCGCCGGGGGCAGATTGGGCGCGGCAATCAGGGTGAGCTGCTTGGCTTGCGCCGCCAACTGCGGCCTGATTTCATTCACTACAGTCTGGATTAGGGCAACCAGATCGCTCGGCTGCAACACCAGCTCGATTCGGCCGGCCTCGATCCGGGTTACGTCCAGCAGGTTGTTGGCAATATCGAGCATCCGGCCGGCGCTGCTTTGCACAATTTCCAGATACTCCCGCTGCTCTCGCGTCAGCGGGCTGATCTCCTCATCCAGTAGCACTTCCAGATAGCCGCTGATCGAGGTGAGCGGCGTGCGCAGCTCGTGCGCGGCCACGGAGACAAATCTTGATTTTAGCTCGTCCAACTGTTTCAATTCGGAGATGGCAGCCTCGAGTTCCAGATTTTGGCGGGCCAGTTGATCGCGTAGCAGGCGCAGTTCGTTGCGTTGCTGGGTCAGGTGCTGCCTGAGTGAGCCGGTCTCGGTCACATCGTCCAGCAGGTGGAGCAGGCCGATGATCTGGCCAGTCTGATCTTGCAACGGCAACTCGATAATGTTGAGATATAAGCTCCCCCCGGCAGCCGCATCGCGATTGACCCAGGTCAATTCAAAACGGGGCAATTCCCCGGCCAAAAGTTCGTTCAAAACCGTATCGAGGCCGGCCAGCTCCGGGATTAGCTCGAACAGGGTGCAATCTGGCCGGGGCAGGGGGGTGTGGCCGAAAAGCTCTACCGCCCCGCCCAGGGCCACTACCTTGAGGTTGCGGTCGGTGATGCTGTAGGCGATCCTTCGATCTTGCAGGATTAACTCGGCGACAATCTGGTCCATGGGTTGATTTCAATCAGGCTATAGATGTTCAGAAAAAGATTCGTGCTCAGAAACCCGTTTTCTCCGAGAAAACGGGTTTCTATACCCCGAAACATTATCTGAAAGACTATAGTAACAATCGCCCCAGTTGGCGGAACAACGTTTCAACCTCGTCCCCGGTTTTGGCGCTGGTTAGGAAGTAAGGTGCATTCAGGTCGGCCGCAGCGGCCTCGATTTGAGGCTCGGTTAGCTGTTGCTGCTCGGCCAGGTCACGCTTGTTGGCAGCCAGAATGAATTGGGCGGTTGGATTGAGCTGGCGCAGGTCGGCGGCATAACCGGCTAAGTTAGCCAGAGTTTCGGCTCGGGTCAGGTCGCACACCAAAATGGCTCCGGCTGCGCCGCGCAAATAGCTGGCTCGCACCGGGCTGAACTCTTCGCTGCCGGCCAGGTCCCACAGCAGCAGGGTCAGTTGGTTGATCTGCTCATTGCCGATCACACTCACCGTTTTGCGGCTAACCTTGACCCCGATGGTGCTCAAATATTTGTCGTCGAACAGGTTGTGTACAAAGCGGCGAACCAGGCTGGTTTTGCCCACGGCAAAGTCACCCAGTAAACAGACTTTTTTGCTGATGGTTGTCATTTTCGCGGCTCTTTCTAAGGCGCTGGCGTGGATGTGGTTGGAGTAATCATCTGCTCCGGTATGGGGCCGACAGTGCCGACCCATTGAGCCGGAGCCCAGCCGATTATTTCGGCTTCGCCTGGCGGCGTCCAGCGCAGCCGATACCAGCCCCCGCTGGCCGCCAAAATCTCGACCGCCTGGCCCTGGCCCAGGATCATGCCCAGGCGGGACGACTGGCCGCCGGCGTCGGCATGGAGCCAAACGTTGCCCAGCATAAAACCAATCACTGGGGTCGGGGTAAAAGTCGGCGTGGGCGTAAAGGTGGGCGTGGCAGTAGTGGTGGGGGTTGGGGTGGCGGTGAACGTTGGCGTAGGGGTGGCGGTAAAGGTCGGCGTTGGCGTGGGCTGAATCACCACCGGCGCCGGGGTGGGCGTGGGATGGGTAGCTTGGTAGACCCAGGCCCCGCTCAGGCCGGAAGCCAGAATGCACAGAAGCAACAGGCCGGCCGCTGCGGCTAGAAAGCGTTTTTGCCCCCGGCTGAGATTGGCTGTTTTGCCGGTGGAGAACAGGGAACCGAGCGGTTCGGCCACCGGCGCCAGCGGCGCCGGGTCGCCTTGATAGTTGCGTAGGACCGGTTCGTGGGCATAATTGACCTCGATAATCCGTTCCCGCATCTCGGCCCGGAAGCCGGCCGGCTCAATCCCATCGATGACGACGGCCAGATAGGCGTACTGGCCGGCCTCGATCAGGATGCGCCACTCGCCGTATTGGATCTCATCCAGTTGCCCTTCTTTGCCCCGGCCAAAGGACTCCTGGGCAAAATCACGAATGGCCGTGAGCATGCCGCTGATCAGATCAGAGTCCGAAGAGGTTTCAGCGTCGCGGGACAGGTGCCAGAGCAGCAGGCCAGACTCGCGATGGATCAGAAACAGCTCGGCCACCTGGAAGGGCAAAGACTCCCGCAAAATCATCTCGGCACTGGAGACGCCCTTCATCTCGGCTTGTAAGTATCGTCCCCAGGAGCGGACATTAGTGGCGGCGCGCAATTGGGCGTCGATGGCGCGGGCCAACTCCCGGGTTGCCTCCGCTACCGCCCGCACCACCATCTGGCCGATGATCGGGTACAGGGCTTCGATCATTTCGGCGCGGGCGTCTCGGATCTTACGCCGGATGGCGTCGCCCAGAACCGGGGTGATCACGGCCACAAACGCCTCTTTGTTGTTGAGGCGCTGCTCCAGGTCATTCAGTTCGGCCTCTAGCTCGGCCAGCCGCTGCCGATACTGGCTAAACAGGATCTCGCGCAATACCTCCAGCGAGGGATCGTCGCTAAGTTCCTGGCTATCATCGCGGTTGCTGGCTGAAGATTGGGTCTCTCGATCTTGGTTCAGGGAGGACTCCTCGGTCACGGCGTAACGCTATTTGATGTCAGGCTCCAGATTTTTCAAAAAGTCGATAATCGAACCGCCGGCCTTCAGGTGTGAGCCAAGCTCAATAAACAGTTCACCCAGGGCCAGCCGGTCGACCTTCTCATCGGTTAATCTGCCGGCGACGTGCCGGATCTCTTCGCGGAGACTGTCGTCGGCCTGGCGCATTTCCTGCCGGAAGGCCTGGAACTTCTTGACCTGCTCAGAGTTATGATCGGTCAACTGCTCGTTCAGCCGGTCGAGTTCCTGCTGCAACCGCTGAATATCCCGTTGCACCAATTGAAAGCGCTGCTCGTAATCGCGCATCTGGTGACCAAAGATAATGTCTCTAACGCGATCGACTTTTTGCAGCGTCTCGCTCGGCGCAGCGGTTTTGGTGGGTTGGGATTGATCAGTCATTGGTCAAATTCTCCTTGTCTCTCATTTTTGGCTAAAACTTAATTGAAGAGATCGGATCAGCCTGGCCGGGGAAAACTGTAGCCCAGGCCCCGTTCCGTAATAATATAGTGAGGCTGGCTGGGGCGCGCCTCAATTTTTTTGCGTAGCCGGGAAATGTGCACCCGCAGCGTATCTTCGAATACCTCCTCCCGCGGCCACAGCCGGCGCAATAAGAAATCGGTCGTCACCGTCTGCCCGGCGTTGCGCATCAAAATGTACAGAATTTTCGTTTCGGTGGGAGTCAGCGGGACCGGTTGGCCGTTGACCACGGCCTGCTGCTGGGGAAAATCGATGGTCAGGCGCTCATCGATCCGGGTCTGGGCGGCCAGGGTGTAGCCAAAATCACCGATCCGGCGCAGCACCCGTCGCACCCGGGCCACCAACTCGCGCGGGCTAAACGGCTTGGTAACGTAATCCTCGGCATAATATTCAATGCCCCGGATGACGGTTTCTTCCTCGTCCACGGCGGTCAGCATGATGGCGGGGAGATCGCTGAACTTCTGCACGGTCCGGCAAAATTCAAAGCCGTCCATGCCGGGCATGTTGATATCAACGATGGCCAGGTGGGGCAGCCCATAGCGACCGATCACTTCGAGGGCGCCTTGACCTGAAGAGGCGGTCATCACCTCGAAGCCGGCCCGGTCGAGCTTATCGCCCACTAAGCGCAGAATCGCCGGGTCATCATCCACCACCAGGATGCGTTGAGCTGTTCCGGTCAGGTCGGTAATGGCTGAGGTGTCTGACATTCTCACGCTGCCCTGCGAAATAGGCCCAATCGACAGATAATCCATTATACTACATAAAGTAATTGTAACCGTTCAGGGATAATGCCCCGAAAAATCTAAACAACGTCTAACGTTTCT
>CAYNLK010000091.1:0-11701 GCA_964398055.1 uncultured Caldilineaceae bacterium | reverse complement strand
ACGTGTGGTTTCGTCCGTACAAATTGTTCTTTTGCCATCTTCCTCGGTCTCCTTATGGAATAAAGGTATTTGCGAAAACAAACAGTGAGGAGGCTCTCACTGTTTGTGTGATAAGTGTGGAGGGGGGCGGATTCGAACCACCGTAGGCGTAGCCAACTGATTTACAGTCAGTCCCCTTTAACCACTCGGGCACCCCTCCAGATATTAAATTTAAAAGACGGCGCAGTAGCGCCGCATCAAGATGTAAAGTATACTGGGAAACACCTCAGGAGTCAAATCTGATTAGAAAAAATCGCGGGTGTGAAAAACTTCTTTAATCTGAACCCTGAAATGCTCTGGCTCGCCACACCTCATACAATATCAAGCCACAGGCGACCGAAGCATTGAGCGACTCAATCCTACCCCGCATTGGCAGCTTTACTAGAAAATCACACGTTTCTTTAACCAGCCGGCTCAACCCCCGGCCCTCACTCCCAATGACCAGGGCAATCGGGCCGCTTAACTCCGTCTGATGGTATGGTTGGGCGTTAGTCGTTTTCTCGATACCGGCCAGCCAGACACCGGCTTGTTTGAGTTTTTTCAGGCTCTGCACCAGATTAGAGACCTCGGCCAGCCAGATATGCTCGGTAGCCCCGGCCGAAGCGCTGACCACCGCCGGCGTAATGCCGGCCGACCGTCGCTGCGGCAGGATGACCCCATGCACCCCGACCGCTTCGGCGGTGCGGAGAATTGCTCCCAGATTGTGGGGGTCCTCCAGGTGATCAAAGGCCACCACAAACGGCGGTTCATTCAATTTCTCCGCCTGAGCCAGGATATCTTCGATGGTAACCGTGGGATATCGGCCCACTTCCAGCGCCACCCCCTGGTGGCCGTGGCCTATTTTGTCCAATTGCTGGCGAGCTACAACCTGCACCGGAATTTTTAGTTGGCCGGCTAACCGTTTGATGTCGTCAATGATGGCCGACCGCTCGATATTTTGGGCAATCAGAACCCGGTGAATATGACGGCGTCGCGCCCGTAAGCATTCACGTGCAGCGTTACGACCATAGAGGATTTCGTGCATGATTACTCAATTGCGGCCTTGGCTATAGCTGCTTCTAACTCTTCAATTGTTTCGGGTTGTTCATCCTCTTGAATAAATTCGTCGCTTAAGTCGGTCATCCCCAACTCGCGCTTGGCAAAAGTTCGACGTGCCTTAATATTCAAGATGTCAACGATTCGAGTTTTATCTTCTACAATTCGTTGGATATCTTCCCCTTCCAAAAGAATTACGTAATACCGGCTTACATCGTTCACCTGATTGGCATAATTTATGGCATCACTCGCAAATTTACTGGTTGTGATAACCATTACTATATCTGCCTTTGTGAGAAAAGTTAAGCCTACTTCCTTGGCAATCACATCAACACCAACCCGGCTTTGCTGATTCTTGCATTGAATCTGCCAGCGGTTGTAGATGATTTTGTCAGATGCAGCCAATACGTCTACCTCACCGCCGCCTGTTGCTTGCCAGTGACGCAGACGCCAGCGAGAGAATCTTAAACCAAGAAGCCTGATTATCCAGACAGCAAGTAACTCAAGAGCTATTCCACGCGAGTGCTTATCTGGGTTATTCAAATCTGAGACTACGCTGGCAAATGAGCGATTCAGGTCCGCCGAGGTAAGTTCAGTAACATTTGCTAGATTCTGAATTAGAGGCCGGAGAATCTCATTACAGGCTTTTTCCGTTAGTTTTACAAGGTGAGGTTTCGCTCCTCGTCCAATCGTGGTCTTTTGGGTTTCAATTAGACCCAGCTGCTCCAACGGTTCAAGAATATCTTTAACCAAATTCTTGGTTGTTAAACGAATCTTGTAAACGCTACGAGTGTGTTTGGCAATCTTATTTGACGGTGTAAATTCTTGAACACCAAGACTCACCAGAGACAGCAAAAAGTGTTTTTGCTCCGGTGAGAGCGCATACAACTCATCAATAATGTCTGCATCAACCTTCAACAAATCATAAATTACGTCCCAGTTAACTTCATAGCCTGTGGAACGAAATACACCTGCTAGCGCCAACCACTCTCGCATTGTACTGATATAGGTAGAGTTAGGTGGAATTTTTATACCAAGGTCATTGAACTCTTCCCCCAAATACTCAAGCGTAACTTGCTCGCCCCTGGCACGAATATTTTCAATCATACGCGCCAATAATAAGCCTTCGAGATTGGTCAAAATATGAGTCGCAAATTGACGATGAATGGCTACAGTATCAGGTTTCAAAGCCAGTAAATCTTGAGCCAACTTCGTCACCGTGTAAATCTTACCGCCATCCGCAAATTGAATTAACTCATAAGCATTTAGGGACAAAACGCAGTTCATTGCCATCTTGGTCGAGTTTTCATCTCGCTGGCTTGGGCTTTGTCCATGCCCTTCAAAGTAACGAGACCTTATCTCGCCTTGTAGCTTGTAGCGATCTGGGGTGTTGGTTACACACAATTCAAGTATGTCGGGAAGAGAAAACTTCTTCGGGTCAAATTGATCCCCATAGGTAAAGCGACGTACTGATGATTTAGCCATCCTTGTTCGGGTTCCTATTCGGTTTGATAATCTTCAGGTTCTTCTTTAAGGCGTGCTCGTCGCTCAATTGGCGGTAAATCAAACAGTGTTTGCTGTACAACAGTGTTTTGGAGATCTTCAGTGCCGCCATCTAAGAAACGAAAGATTGACCCGCGCAAATACTCTGCACTCTGATCTACAGCTATCCATTTTCGTCCCATTGCTTCAGCCACAAACCCGGTCATATTACTTCCAGCAAATGGATCAAGCACAACATCTCCAACTTCAGTGCAAAGTCCAATTGCAAATTCAGGTAATGCACGAGGAAATCTGGCGGGATGAGGTTGAACCCCATTTTCTCGGCACAGACGCAAATATTGGTCATTGCTAGATGTGTTGGAAGCGGCAATTACATTAACAGGAACAGGTTCACCTATAGCTCCCGCGTATTCTGCCTCGTCAGCGATGATATTTGGTGGTATAGCCCCGTTATTATCCCGGTCAAACTTATCACTTATATCATGCTCTGAGGGGCGCTTTTTAGGCTTGTAGCCTTGCTCCATTAATTTAATTTGCGACTCGCTATATGGTTTGAGTACACCACGATTGTTGGCCTTCGGATGCGGATCCAGACTTAACCACCAAACCGTATTTACCGCATCTTTGACTCTTTCACGACGAACAGTGACCCATTCTGCCGGTGTAGGCAGTTTTGCCGGGTTGTACCAGTAAAGTTCTTGCGCCAGGTAAAAACCTTTACCACCTTCAGCGATTGGTTTGCACAATTCAAGCACTAACTCATAGTGATATAAACTACGAGTTGGATATCCTTTTACCCAAGTTCCACCGATGTCCACTATGAGTGAACCTTTAGGTTTAAGTATACGTGCAAACTCCCCTGCAAATTGCATAAACCACTTAACATATTCATCAGCATGAACATTCCCATATGCCTTTTGGCGAAGCAATGCAAAGGGTGGCGATGTGCAGATAAGGTCAATTGTCTTATCAGGAATTTTTGGGAGAAGTACGAGCGAGTCGCCCAAATAGGCATTACCAAGATTAGTTGAGAAATACGGTATTTCACCAATTATCTTCATAAATCAGCCTATATGATTTTTTATCGATTCACCTTCCACACCGTCCCATCCGGCCTGTCTTCCAGCACCACCCCCACCTCAGTAAGCCGGTTGCGAATGGCGTCAGCTGTGGCAAAATCTCTGTTTTTGCGGGCGGCAGCCCGCAGGTCGATCAAAATTTGAATCAAACCCTCTTCCAGACCGGCTGAAATGGCTTCCGCGCCGGCGCTGGTCCGCAGTTCGACCGGGATCAAACCCAGAATATCGCCTCCCAGGGTGCGATAGGTTTGGTCGATAGCGATTAGCGTAGCCCGGGACACCGGCTGATCGCTATTGATCAAGCTATTGACGGCCTTGTTGAAATCGAACAAGGCGGCAAGAGCCTGCGGCGTGTTAAAATCGTTATCCATCGCCTCTAAAAAGCGAGCTTTGTGCTGCTCAATAACCTCGGCAAAGGCCGGATCAGGGGAGTCGCCGGCCGCCTTGGCCAATTGCTGCCGCACCAAGCTAACCGTGCCCAGCAACCGCTCATAGCCTCGGCTGGCGCTTTTCAGGGCCTCGTCCGAAAAATCGGTATTCTGGCGATAGTGGCTGCTCAAGATAAAAAATCGAATAGCCAGCGGCGAGTAGCCTTGCGACAGGCGGGGATGATCGCCACTGATGGCTTGCTGGATAGTCAGCGAATTGCCCAGGCTTTTGCCCATCTTGCTGCCGTCGATGGTAACCATATTATTGAGCAGCCAGTAGCGGGCGAAGCCGTCGCCATAGGCGGCTTCGCTCTGGGCAATCTCGCTTTCATTGTGGGGGAAGATGTTTTCCAAACCGCCGCCGTGAATGTCGAAGGGCAGCCCCAGGTATTTGCGGGCCATCACGGTACATTCGGCGTGCCAGCCGGGGAAGCCGGCCCCCCAGGGGCTATTCCACTGCATCAGATGTTCCGGGGCGGCCACCCGCCATACCGCAAAATCCCGCGGGTCCTGCTTGTCGGTCGACACTTCCAGCCGGGCGCCTTCTTCCAGTTCATCAATTTTGCGCCGGGAGAGCTTGCCATAGCCGGGCCAACTGGGTACAGAGAAGTAGACGTTGCCGTTGCTAACGTAGGCGTGCCCCTGCTCGATCAACCGCTGGGCCAGTTCGATCTGTTCCGGCACGTGGCCGCTGGCCCGCGGCGAAATATCAGGGCGAATCACGTTCAATAAGTCCATGTCCCGGAAGTAGTGGCGGGTATAGGTTTCGACAATCTCCATCGGCTCGATCCGTTCCAGCCGGGCCTGTTTGGCGATCTTGTCTTCGCCCACATCGCCATCGCCGACCAGATGGCCGACATCGGTAATATTCTGCACGTAGCGGACCCGGTAACCTAAAAATTCCAGGTAGCGGTGGACCACGTCAAAGGTGATATAGACCTTGGCGTGCCCAATGTGGGCATCGCCATAAACGGTGGGACCGCAAACGTACATCCCAACAAAGCCGGGATGGATAGGAATAAATTCTTCTTCCTGGCGACTGAGATAGTTGTAAACTCGCAGGGTCATGGTTTAGTTTTCCAATCTGGCAAATATCATCCGGCCGGCCGTAGTCTGC
Organism: uncultured Caldilineaceae bacterium; assembly: GCA_964398055.1. Classification (GTDB taxonomy): domain Bacteria; phylum Chloroflexota; class Anaerolineae; order 4572-78; family J111; genus CAYNLK01. Next base: position 6,500 of record CAYNLK010000091.1, on the reverse strand, counting down.
AAGACCTTGGTCACCGTTACATCGACATTTTCTTCCAAATATTGCTTGCCATTTTCAACCACCACCATTGTCCCGTCACTGAGATAACCCACGCCCTGGTCGCGCTCTTTACCTTCTTGAATGATTTTTACAGTCATAGCCTCGCCCGGCAAAATCACGGTTTTGACCGCATTGGCCAGTTCGTTCACGTTCAGCACCGCCACGCCCTGCAATTTGGCCACGCTATTGAGATTGAAATCATTGGTAATGATGGGACAATCAAGCTGTTTGGCCAGTAGAATGAGCTTGTCGTCCACACCGCTTACCCCTTCCACATCCAGGTCGGTAATCTGCACCGGCGTGCGGGAGTCTTTCTGCAGGCGGCGCAGCAGGTCAAGGCCACGGCGGCCGCGATTGCGGCGCAACGGATCGGGCGAGTCGGCAATATGCTGCAATTCGGTCAACACAAAGCGAGGCACCAGCATAGTACTCCGAATAAAGCCGGTCTGGCTGATGTCGGCTATTCGGCCATCGATGATAACGCTGGTATCCAACAGCACTACGTCATCGAGGCCCCGCCGGCCAAAATTGAGCAACGAACCACCTCCGGTGAAGCGGGCGCCCAGGGTATTGAAAATATCCCGCTGCCGCATCACCATTATCGACAGCCCAATATAGCCGAACAGGATGCTGATAATTACCGGCAGGGTACTTCCAAATGGTTCGGGTAGCGCCGACAGCGGGGGATACAACAAAGCGGCCACGCCCAAGCCAACCGCCAACCCGATAATCCCGGAAATGAGCTGTGAAGCCGGGATCTGTTTGAGTTTACGGCGAACCCAAAAAAAAGGGCGGGTCGTTAGATAAGGGGTTATTAACAAGCCCAGCGCGGCGCCGGCCAGCGTGAGGGCCGTAATATAGCGAGCCGACTCAACAGGGTTATCCGGTTGAAATAGGGCGATTGATTGAACGCCGATCAGGGCAAAAACAACCATACCCACCAGGCGAAAAACAAACTCTATACTCAATTTAGCTACTCAATCGATTATTTGATACCCAAGAATATAAAAACCAGGATTTAAAAAAAGAGCGATTGTACCGACCGCACACTCGCCCACTGCCCCCCAACCCAACAAACCTGGGCCAGAAGTTGTTACTCTAACTGTCCAGATTGTGGTACTTTACTCAATTGCTCCGGCTTGCATAATTCAATATGTTAGCACGAAGCAAACCAGTTGTCAAAAGAATTTAAGGTTAAATCAGGGCTACGTCCAGGGCCTCGCTCAAGGCGCGGGCTTTCACCAGTTCAAGCGGCGGGGATTTGAGCTGCTTCAATTGGCTTGAACCCGGCAGGATGCAACGTTTGAAACCTAACTTGGCGGCTTCTTTCAAGCGAGCCTCCAGTTGCCCCACGGCCCGTAACTCACCGGAGAGGCCCACCTCACCAATCAGAGCCAGGTCGGCCGCCACCGGCCGGTTGCGCACACTGGAGGCGATCGCCACGGCCACTGCCAGGTCGGAAGCCGGCTCGTCAATTTGGAGGCCGCCGATCACGTTGACAAAAACGTCCTGATCGGTCAGCCGCAGCCCAACGCGCTTGGTCAAGACCGCCACGATGAGCAGCAGTCGATTGAAATCGACGCCATTGGCGGTCCGGCGGGGGTTGCCAAAGCTGGTAGTGCTGGCCAAAGCCTGTACCTCAACCAGCAAGGGGCGCGTGCCCTCCATGGTCACCGCAATCGCCGAACCGGACGCATTGGGCAACCGCTCGGCCAAAAAAGCCTCGCTGGGGTTGGCCACCTCGCTCAGGCCAACGTCGCTCATCTCAAAAATACCAATCTCGTTGGTTGCGCCAAATCTATTTTTAACGCTGCGCAGCAGGCGGTAGGCGTGGAACTGGTCACCCTCCAGATAGAGCACTGTGTCAACAATGTGCTCTAACACCCGCGGCCCGGCAATGGCCCCGGTTTTGGTGACATGGCCGATCAGAAAAATCGGAATATTGCGCCCCTTGGCGATCTCTTGAAAACGGGCGGCGCACTCCCGCACCTGGCTAACCGAGCCGGGCGCCGATTCAAGCTCGTCCAGGTACATCGTCTGGATCGAGTCGACCACCAAGAAGCCGGGCGAGAGCTGCTGGATGTGCTCAAGAATGGCGGTCATGTTGGTTTCAGTCAGGATCAGGAGGTTGTCGCCGGGCATGTTGAGGCGGGCGGCCCGGAGTTTGATCTGTTGGGCGCTTTCCTCGCCGGAGATGTAAAGCACCTGGCCGGCGGTAGCCAACCCCGCCGAAATTTGCAGCAGCAGCGTACTTTTACCGATGCCGGGGTCGCCGCCAATCAGCGTCAAGGCGCCGGGCACCAGGCCCCCGCCCAGCACCCGGTTGAACTCAGCCATCGGCAACAGCGTACGCTGGTAACTATCGGCAACGATGTCGGCTAATGGTTGGGGGGCGGTCCGCCCCACCAGGGCTTGCCGGACCGCTACAGAAGCCCCGCCGGCACGCCCGCTCTCCACAATCGTTTCGACCAGAGTGTTCCACTCACCGCAATCAGGGCAGCGTCCCATCCACTTGGGTTGGGCGCTGCCGCACTCCTGGCAAACGTAACGGGTTTTGGTTTTGGCCATCCTGATTAGTTAACCTTTGAGCATTATGGGGGGATTATAACAAAATTTGAAAAAAAGAACAACTGTTCACAAATCTTCATTGGCGATGTGATCTTTTCCAGCAGCCAGACTTGCTTGGCGATGACCGAGAATATAGCTCGAGTCAGTTCCAGCCTCCCCCTACATCACCTTGAGCACCACCTTGGGCTTCAAGCGCAAGACAATGATATCCAGATCGGCCCAGGCGGCGATGTCCTTTTCGGCCTGCTCCGGCGCCTCGTAGCGGTAGGTCAACTGCCTGACCCAAGCATCGTCAGGGTCGGCTTCGATCAAGAACTCCCCTTTAATCAGGTAGCCGGCGCTGTCGGCAGGGTCGCCGCCGATGGTCACGGCCCCTTTAGGGTTGGCCTGGATGTGGCTCACCTTGCGGGTATCCCTGACGCTGATAATCACAATGTCATCCCCATCAAGCCCAAACCAGACCGGCACGGTGTGAGGATAGCCGTCCGGGTCGATAGTGCTCATCCGGGCAATGAGCGGCTTTTGTAGAAATTCACGGATTGATACGGTCAACATAGATAAAGTTCCTCATTATTCGTGAGCCAGTTTTCTTGTTGGAGCGCAGGAATGGCCACAAAATCATTAACGGTGGTTAGCCGGGTGAGATCGTGCACGGCAATGAACGTATCGACCATGGCCAGTGACCACCCGATAGTAGTAAAATTGTAAGTGATATTGTACAACAACTTGTGCAGAAATTGTAACACGGTAGTGAGCTAACAACAATCGCCCTCAGCGATTAGGGGTTTGTGGTTCAAGCTTAGGGAAGCGTCCAACCAATTTGATGTTCAATTTGCGATTTTTGGCTGGCACAGGGGCATGGTGGAGCCGGTCATTGGCATCATCAAAGAAGTCCTCAGCTTGGGCCAGTTTTCTTTTTGGGCGCATTTTTGCTAAAATTTCCCCTCTGTCGGCATTTATCACCTCTTAACAGGGTTCTCACCGACAGGCTGCTAGAATCATCCAAAATTAGCCGAATTTTTTGTCGGAGGAATTCTGATGGCTGAATCCGCGCAAATGGCAAACTTGAAGTTGTCTGTCGGCTCTATGGTCAAGCCGGTCGATAAGATGATGGCCCCGGCCCGGAAACCGCTGCCGGGGCAATTTGTTTCGCTGCTGCCCCTGGATGCTGACCGTGACGCCGAGAGGTTGTACAAGATTTCACATGGCAGCGCCCTAAAGTCTCAAATCTGGACGTATTTACCGTACGGACCATTTACCGATGTGGTTGATATGAAATATTGGCTTCAGCAACAAGCCCAATCGGCGGATCCGCTGTTTTTTACCGTTTTTGAGAATAATAGTCACAAACAGGTCGGTCTGGTCAGTTTTTTGGCTATTGTCCCTGATATGCGCCGTTTGGAATTGGGCCACATCTGGTACGGTTCAGAAGCGCAACGCACCAGGGTGAACACTGAAACAATCTACCTGATGTTATCCGCAGCTTTTGATCAGCTCAATTATCGCCGGGTGGAATGGAAATGTGATGCCCTAAATGGCCGCTCACGGGCAGCCGCCATCCGCTTGGGTTTCAAATATGAGGGCTTGTTTCGGCAACATATGATTTACAAGGGCCGGAACCGGGATACAAGCTGGTATGCTATGCTGGATTATGAATGGCCCGCCATCAAGAAGAATATGGAAAGATGGTTGTACAGCGGCGAACCAAACCTATCATTACACCGGTTGAACAATCCGGTTTGACCAAAAGGAAACTTACTATGACGACTCAACTGAAACTTATGTGTGTGCTGGCCCACCCCGATGACGAATCGCTCGGCACAGGCGGCATCCTGGCCAAATACGCCGCGGAAGGCGTCGAAACCTATCTGGTCACGGCCACGCGAGGAGAACGAGGCTGGTTCGGCGCCGAGCAAGATTATCCCGGACCAGAAGCTCTGGGCCGGCAGCGGGAAGCCGAGTTGCGGGCGGCTGCCCAGGTACTTGGTTTGCAGGAGATTGCCTTTCTGGATTACCGGGACGGCGAACTCGACCAGGCCAATCCGGCCCAGGTGATCGGCCAAATCGTTACCCACCTGCGCCGGCTCCGGCCCCAGGTTGTTGTTACTTTTGACCCTGCCGGCGCTTACGGCCATCCCGACCATATCGCCATTTGCCAGTTCACCACCGCGGCCGTGGTCGCCGCGGCCGACCCGGCATTTGGTGACCAGCAGCCACCCCACCGGGTCTATAAACTCTACTATATGGCTGAGACTGAGGAGAAAACGGCGGCTTATCAGGCCGCCTTTGGTGAGTTGGTGATGCATGTCAATGGTCAGGCCCGCCAAGCCGTTAGTTGGCCGGATTGGGCCATTACCACCCACATCGACACCCTGGCCTATTGGCAGCAGGTCTGGCAAGCCGTCTCCTGCCACCAAAGCCAACTGCCCGGTTACCAGGCCCTCCAGAATCTACCGCCAGAACATCACCAAAATCTGTGGGGCAGCCAGAGCTATTACCGGCTCTTTAGCCTGGTCAACGGCGGGCAGCAGCCGGAGCAAGACCTGTTTGAGGATCTGCGTTAGACAGTGACGCCGGGTTTCCACTGCACAATCCAACTCGATAAATGGGCCCCAGGCCGAAAATTCCCCGAAGTTGAACCTGAAAATGCTACTTTAGGGGAGATTCCTCACCGTCTATGACGGCTCAAAATGACATGTTCACTTTCCACGCTTTGGTCGAGATTGGCTCAAAGCACCGATCCGGCGCGCTGATGACCTCGCCCCGGATTCTCAGCGACATGGAAATGCCCCGCCCCGACCATCGAAGCACAGACGCAGTGTCTCGGCGTCGATTTTCAGTTCGGCCACGCTGACGTAGTCCCCTTTGGGCACCACCGTAAAGAAGGTCACCGAGGTGGTGCCCTTGGGTGGCGGCCCCATGCCGTCATAACCGTAATAGCAGGCTCGCAGCGCTTTGCCGCCGGAAGTCACAAAGCTGAGTTGTTCGGCCCAGTCGTCGGCAACTTTTTGATCAGTGTTGTTGGTCAGTTTCAACTCCAGGTTGAAGCCGCGATAATTGGGATCATTGTCGTCAAAGTTGCCGCTGCGCCAGGCTTCACACGGATCGCCCCGGTCGCCGCCCCACGGTTCTTCGTACAGATGTTGGTTGCCCATGGCCAGAACATAGTTGGCCCGCCTCACATTGGCGGGGGGTGGGGTGATTGTTGGCTGCGGCGCGGTGATATTCGGCGCGGTGATGCCGGTTGCTGTGACCGTGTCGGTTGGCGTTATGAGGTCGGTCGGGAATAGTTGGATGAAGCCCGGATTGAGATCGGCAAAGAGCTTGGTGCCGGCCTGGCTGCCGTTGCTGATCCACAACTCCGTCCCGTGGACGCCGTCATCGGCGCTGAAGTAGAGCGTTCCGTTCACGTTGGTGAGGTCGGTGGGGAATGAGCTTTCCGGGCCGGGATAGATATCGGCGACGAGTTTGGTCCCGGCCGGAGTGCCGTCGGTCATCCATAACTCCATGCCGTGTTCGCCGTCATCGGCGCTGAAAAACAGCACCCCATTCACCTCGACCAGGTGGCTGGGATAGGAACTGGCCGGAACGAGGACAGGTTCATCGACCTGAAAAAGCCCCCTGGCGTAGGCCAGTGAGAGGGTTAGCCCGGTCAGGATGGCCATGCTAGAGAGGGTTATGATGAGTTGCAATGATCTTCTGTTTTTCATAAGTTGCCTCCATAAAGCTGAACCGCTCATGTTAAATATAAGTGCGTGGTAGGGGCGCAAGGCCTTGCGCCCTTACATAATAACCTGAGTTCGGGAGAAGGATTTGGCTCACAGATGAACACAGATAAACCTGATTGACTGACAAATTTAACATTGCGGCAAGGCCGAAGTTTGCCAAAAATG
>CAYNLK010000090.1:0-14350 GCA_964398055.1 uncultured Caldilineaceae bacterium | reverse complement strand
GTACTCAATTATGTTAATTCATCAAAATCACAATTTATGACCTTAACGAGTATAATTGATAATCGTTTATCGTTTCAAATCTTTCAGAACTTCGCGGGCGGCGTTGTAACCTGGCGCGCCGGTCAGGCCGCCGCCGGGATGGGTCCCCGCGCCGCACAGGTAGAGGTTATCAAGCGGGGCGCGATACTGGCCGTAGCCGGCGACAGGACGCATAAAGAGTAGTTGGTCCAACCCCATCTGGCCGTGGAAGATACAACCTTCGGTCAGGCCGTACTCCCGCTCCCAATCCAGCGGCGTGATGATCTGCCGGTGCAGAATAAGCTCTTTGAGATTGGGGGCATAGTCGGCCAGGGTGTCGATAATCCGGTCGCCCAGGGCTTCCCGCTGCTCGTCCCAATGACCATCGCGCAGGTGGTAGGGGGCATACTGCATGGTGATCGACATGACGTGTTGTCCCGGGGGGGCCAACGACGGATCGAGCACGGTCGGGATCATCACATCCAGGTAGGGCTGCCGGGAGAATACGCCGTATTTGGCGTCATCATAGGCTCGTTCCAGGTATTCCAGGCTGGGGCTGATCAGAATGTGGCCGCCCAGGTGTTCCACCCCTCCCTCACTCCCCCCTTTCGAAGGAGGAGGCGGGGGGTCAAAGCGGGGCAGGCCGCTCAGGGCCAGGTTCACTTTGGCCGTGACGCCGCGGTAGCGAAGGTGATCAATCAGGCGGATGAAACGGGGTTCCAGCGTGGCCGGCTCGATGAGCTGGAAAAAGGTCCGCCGCGGGTCGGCGCTGGAGATGACGACTCGGGCCGGGATTTCAACGCCATTGGCCAGGAGCACGCCAGTGGCCCGGCCAGCCTCAACCATGATCTGCGTTACCTCGACGCCGGTTCGGATTTTGGCGCCGTAGTAGCGGGCCGCCGCCGCCAGAGTCGCCGAAACTTGACCGACTCCGCCGCGCACCAACCGGCTGGCCCGGAAGCCGGTGCTGGCCGCGCCCAGGTAATGGTAGAACAGCATAAAAGCGGTGCCGGCAGCCTGCGGCCCCTGCATCATGCCGACGATCCCGCTGGAGCCCAGCACGCCCTTCAGCAATTCACTCTCGAACCAATCATCCAGGTACTCTTTGACCGTCAGGGGCACCACCCGCAAGAGTTCCATCATATTGGCCCCCCCCAGTCGCTTGAGGTCGGCGGCTAACTTGGCCCAGGGGAGTTTGTCGCCGACTTTACTGGCGCCTAATGTCGGCGGGGTAATGGTCATCATATTGTCCAAAATACCGGCCATCATGGTCACCTGGCGGATGAAGGCCGGGAATCGTTCGGCGTCGCTCTCCGACAGGCTGGCCAACTCCGTTTGAGTCCGGCGCAGCTCCTGCCACATGACCAGGGACGGGCCGTCTAAATTGGGCGCAAAGACGGTGACCGGGTTGTCGATGAACTCCAGCCCGTAGCTGCGCAAGCGTAGTTCGGCGATGACCTCCGGGCGCAGCAAACCGGCGTCGGGCGCGCCGGTGTTGAAATCGAAACCAAGAAATATTTCTTCGGTCGCTGCGGCGCCGCCCAGAGCGGCTCGCTGCTCCAGCACCAGCACGTTGTAGCCCGCCTTGGCCAGGAAAGCCGCCGTGACCAGGCCATTGTGGCCCGCGCCGATGATAATGGCATCTAGTGTTTCATTCATCCTGGTGATCCTTTACATAACAAGCAGGGGAGCCAGGGAGCAGAGGGGCAAGGGGACAGGGGTGAGGGAAGAAGGCTCTGCTTCTGTTGATAAAGCTCCTTGCATTTATTTTTCCAGCAACCAGGGCGTTGGGTTATTGATCATACTCACCAACTTTCCCAAAATCTGATCATAAACTTGATACAACTCACGCCCAATTTCAGGTTCCAGATAATTTTGCACTTAACCGCAAATTCGAGCCAGGTTTGGGTTTCGGCCGCCTCAGCTTCTGAGTCGCTCAACTTATTGACGAAAGCGCCTTCATAGCGACGTTTGCGCCAAGCTTCAGCCAAATTAGCGCAAACCTGTAGTAGTCAGAGACATTTTGAACAGTTGGAGTCGAGGCTTCAGCCGGTTTTTTGCGCCCAATTACCGGCTAAAGCCTCGACTCCAGAGGGATACATTGCAGCTTCCCGGTGTTCAACATCTTGTTGACTACTACACAAATTAGCGCAAACCGATCGGGACGAGCGTCGAATCTGGTCGGTCAATGAATACCGCTCCTCGGCAGGAAAATTCTTGGTCATCTCAAAAATCTTCATTGACGCTTCAAAGGCCAACTGATACACCTCCAACTCCCGATGACTCCGGATCGGCTTTCTGCTCCCCTGCCCCTCCGCCCTCCTGCTCCCCCGCGCCTTTGCACCTCTGCTCCCCTGCTTTTCACTAACCATCTGCCAACCTCATGAGTGGTCTTTTAATATCTCCAGCGCAGCGAACCGGCCCGACGCGCCCATAATGCCGCCGCCGGGATGAGTACCGGAGCCGCACTGGTAATAGTTCTTGATCGGGCTGCGGTACTGGGCGTAGCCGGGCGCGGGTCGCAGGAAGAAGAGTTGGGACAGACTGAGTTCCCCCTGGAAGATGTTGCCCTGGGACAGCCCGGTCGTCTGCTCGATGTCCCACGGCGTCATTACCTGGCGATGAAGGATGATATCCTTCAAATTGGGAATGTACTCGGCCAGCGTGTCAATCACGGTATCGCCAAAAGCCTCCCGCTTCTCCTCCCAGGTGCCTGACCGCAACTGGTAGGGCGCATACTGCACAAAGCACGACATCACGTGCTTGCCGGGTGGAGCCATATCGGGGTCGATCATGGAGGGGATGATGATATCAATGTAGGGGCGGCGGGAGAAGTCGCCATATTTGGCGTCGTCGTAGGCCCGTTCCAGGTAGTCGACGCTGGGGCTGATGGAGATAGCCCCGCGCAGGTGCGGCCCTGTGCCGGGCATACAAGCCAGGTTCGGGGCGGCGTCGAGGGCCAGGTTGACTTTGCCCGACGAGCCGCGGATGCGGTACTTTTGAATAACCTCGACGAAATCAGCCGGCAGTTGGGCAGCGTCAACCAGCTCGAGAAAGGTGCGCTTGGGGTCCAGGCTGGAGACAACCACATCGGCCTGGAATTCATCCCCGTTGGCCAGGGCCACGCCCACCACCCGACCATTTTTGACCAGCACCTCGGCCACAGGGGCATTGACCCGGATGTCCGCCCCAAAGGCGCGGGCCGAGCGGGCAATGACCTCGGCAATGGCCCCGGTGCCGCCTTTTTGAAAGCCCCAGGCCCGGAAAGCGCCGTCGATCTCACCCATGTAATGGTGCAGCAACACGTAGGCGGTGCCGGGCGAGCGCGGCCCCAGGTACGTCCCGATGATCCCGCTGGCCGACAGGGTGGCTTTGAGGCAGTCGGTTTCAAACCAATATTCCAGAAAGTCGGCCGAGCTCATGGTCATCAGCCGGGTGAGCATGTAGAGCTTTTCTTCGCCCAAATTCAGAAAATGGCGGCCCAAGCCGGCCAGCCCCAACAACTCTTTGGGATTCAGGCGGGTGGGGTCGGGCGGGATGATGCCCAGGATGTATTTGACCGCCTTGGCCATAAAGTACATCGTCCGGCTATACTCCTCGTAGGCTTCGGCGTCACGCTGCGAGTGGCGGGCGATATCGCGCCAGGTGCGGAAATGATCGGCATCGCGGTAGAGATAGTCACCGTTGGGTAGGGGGGTAAGGGTGCTTTCCAGGGGCAGGATGGTCAAACCGTGCTGCGGCAGGTTCAAGTCGCGGATGACTTCCGGCCGCAAAAGGCTGACCACATAGGAGAAAACGGTGTATTTGAAGCCGGGATAAATCTCCTCGGTGACCGTCGCCCCGCCGACCAGGTGGCGCCGCTCCAGCACCAGCACCTCTTTGCCGGCCCGGGCCAGGTAAGCCGCGGCCACCAGGCCGTTGTGACCGGCGCCGATAATAATAGCATCGTACTTTTTACTCATAGGCTGACTTCTTCCATATCAAAAATAAGATTGGATTTCCCCACTCAGGCGCGCTTGCGCGGCGGATCAAAAAAGGGTAGCTTGACGACGGTGACCGGACATTTCTGGCGGCTGTACTCCACCGTTACCTCGATCTCCAGTTGGGTTCCGAGCGCAGCATATTGGCTCTCGACCGTGGCCAGGGCAATATATTTCTTGAGAATGGGCGAAAAAGTCCGGCTGGTGGCCTGGCCGATCTGCTTACCCCTTTTGTTATAAACCGGCACGGCGAGGCGCGAGGCTCGCCCGGCCACCAGCGGCGGCAGATCAACCGCGGCAAAGAGCTTTTCCAGGGCCGGCCAATCGATCTCCAGACCGACGAACTGCCATTTGGGGCCGGCTTGCTGTTGGGCCAACAAGGCCCGGCGGCCCACAAAATCCTCCTTAGCCAGGGAGACTGCCCAGCCCAGCCCAAGCTCGAACGGCGAGGATTTTTGGGCCTCGATCAAGGCTTTGTGGGACGAGATGTAATCGACCTCGATCAAAAGCAGGCCGGCCTCGATGCGGGCAATATCCAGGGCGATGATGCCGGCCGGGGTGATCCCGTAACCGTGACCGGCATCGAGCAGGATATCCCATAACCGCCCGGCGTGCTGCGGGGCCACCCACAGTTCGTAGCCCAGGTCGCCGGTGTAGCCGGTGCGGCTGATGGTCAGGGCAAAGTTATCGATTTTGGCCGGAGCCAGCCGGAAATAGTTGAGGCTGTCCAGGTCGATTTCGACTGCCGCCAGCTTGAGGATATTGCAGGCATGGGGACCCTGCAAGGCTAGGGCCGCCAGTTCGGTCGAGAGATCAACCACCTCCGCCTCCAACCCAAAACCGCAATCCTGAAACCAGCGCAGGTTGGGGTCGGCCGAGGTGATGAAAAAGCGATCATTGGCCAGCCGGGCAACCGTACCATCATCGATCACCTTGCCCTTCTCGTCACACCACGGCGTATAGAATACCTGGCCAACCTCACTGTGCGACAGGTCGCGCGTCACAATCCGGTTGACCAGCCGGAGGGCTTGCGGCCCGCTGATCCCATATTTGAATAAGGGGGAAATATCGAACAGCGCCGCGGCGTTGCGAACGGCGTAATATTCCCGCTCATGAGTCGGTTCATAAGTGGCCGCGGCCAGATAACCGGACCAGTTATGCCACTCATAACTCTCACAGATGGCCGAGGTTTTGGCGTGAAATGGGGTAGGAATAGGCATTGCCCCTCCTCTTCGGCAAAGAAAATAACGTTATGACCAAGCAGGGAGGCAGAGGAGCAAGGGGGCAGAGGAATAAGGTCCGCCTCAGCCCTGCTCCTCTGCTCCTCTGCCCCTCTGCTCACTTGTTCTGAAGCCGAGCTTGTCCGAAATCCGTTCGGCCGCGGCCTTGACCCGCGCCCCCACCGCCGGCAGCCGCGCCGGGGTAAGGCGGGCGGTCGGTCCGTTGACGCTGATAGCCGCCACCACCTGGCCCTCGTGGTTGCGGATGGCCGCACCCACGGCAATGAAGCCGATCTCAATTTCCTGATCGGCCACCGCGTAACCTTGCGCCCGCGCCTGGGTTAACTCGGCCCGCAGATCGGCCAGGTTGGTAATGGTTCGCTCGGTCAACGGAACCAGGGGCCTGGTTAACGCCATCGCCAGGGCCGAGTCTGGCAGATCGGCCAATATCGCCTTGCCGGTCGAGGTGGCATAAGCCGGCCAGCGCGTGCCCACAGCCTGGTTGGTGCTGACCAGATGGCCGCCGGGAATCTCTTCCAGCACCAACACCTCGTCTCCCACCAGAATCTCCAGGGTGGCGGCCTCGCCAATTTCTTGGGCCAGCGCCAGTAATTCAACCCGGCTGAGCGGGCGCAGCTCATTGGCGCGCAAAGCCCGCCCACCCAAAACAATTACCTCCGGACCAAGCCGGTAGGTTTCGGTGTTGGCATTGCGCGCCACCAGCCCCTCATTCTCCAGGGCTGTCAGTAAGCGGTAAGCGGTGGTTTTATTCAGGCCGACGAGGTGGGCCAGGTCGGTCAGGCTTAGTTCGGGTTGTTCGTCGGTAAAGGCCTTCAGCAGGCTGATGGCTCGCCAAACGGCCTGAGTCCCAGGGTACGGTTCACCGGCAGACATCGTTGCGGTCTACAGCTTTAATCTGAAATATCATTCCATAATGTGAAGTCGATTATATACCCCGTCGATATGGCTGTCAAACGTCAGCTCAGCCAGCGAACCGGATCGCCAACCGCAATACCGGCGTCATCGAGGAATTGAAAAATTCTAATTCAGTTCTAATATATTTTCAGGTATAATTGTAGCAACGATTATAGACTTGAGTTCGAGAATAAGTGAGTGACCGGCGCTTTTTACAATTCTTAAGGGCAGCGTGCTTCGGAGTCAATCCGGTTTTTGACTTCTGAAGCGTCGGTTACCTTTTTCGGCATTCAAGTTATTAAGGTTCAGTCTATCATTATAAACGTTGCTTGAAGGAGAAAACCAAGATGTACTTCTTTGACTCAACTTTTTTGTGCTTTATCATTCCGGCCCTGATCTTGGGCATTATTGCTCAAGCCGCGGTGAAGAGCAAATTCAATAAATATGCTCGGGTTAGAACGATGCGCGGCTTAACCGGAGCGCAAGCCGCCCGCCAGATTCTGGATGCCAATGGCCTGTATGATGTGGTGGTGGAGGAAACTCACGGCTTTTTGAGCGACCATTACGACCCGCGCAGCCGCACCTTACGTCTCTCACCAGACGTGGCCCGGCAGCCGTCGGTGGCGGCGGTGGGGGTGGCGGCCCATGAGGCCGGGCATGCCTTGCAGCACGCCAAAGGCTACGTGCCGCTGCAACTACGCAGCGCCATGGTGCCGGCGGTTCAGTTTGGCAGTTGGTTAGGTCCAATTATTATTATTGGCGGCATCTTCCTGGAAATGTTTATGAGAGCCAGCGGCCTGGGGATAGCCATTGCCTGGTTTGGGGTGGCGCTGTATGCCCTGGTGGCTATCTTCTCAGTGATCACCTTGCCGGTTGAATTGGATGCCAGCAGCCGGGCCAAGCAACTCCTGTACCAATACAACATTGTAGACAAACAAGAACTGGCCGGGGTGAGTAGCGTGCTCAATGCTGCTGCCTGGACCTACGTGGTCGCGGCCATTGCCGCCCTCCTGGAACTGGCTCGTTGGATTTTTATCCTGATGGGCAGGCGAGATTAAGCCAGCTATTCGGGTGACTGGCGCTTTGGTTTCAATAAAACATTTTTCCGTAGAAAATCAGGCCTCAGTTGCCTGATTCAAGCGCCAGTCACCTGGCAGGTTGAATAATTACGCCAGAAGTCCGAAAAAGACATACCTTAATTTTGATTTAATTATCCTATTGTAACATTCAAGTGGGCAGAGGGGTGCTGAAGCGTCTCTGATATTAAATTATCTCAACCCACCGATTGGCTGTTTCTACCCATTCTATTCGAAGAAAAATCAACCAAGCCCCAAAATGCAATTGCTTGACCTATGAGGAGGTAACCTTGCCGCAAATTCGGATCATTCTGTTGGGAGCGCTTATCTTTGTTTTTTCGGCGTGCAGTCTATCATCGCTGCCCTCGCTCCCCGGCCTCACCCAATCAGACCAGGCTGAACCAGAGGCCGCCAAAACGCAAGTTGCGGCCGAGGCGGACATCAAGCCGGAAAAGGTCCAGCTTGCTCAAGAGGCGCTACCTACCCTGGCTCCACCGCCAACCGCCCTGCCCGCCGAAGCTATCGCCAAAGCTGATGCCGAAGAACTTCTGCTCATCAACTTGTATGAACGAGTCAATCCGTCGGTCGTCAACATTGTCGTCACGGTAGATAACCAGACTCGGTTGGGCGCCGATCAACTTTTCCCGGCTCAGGGCCAGGGTTCCGGTTTTGTATACGATACCGCCGGTCATATCGTTACCAATAACCATGTTGTCGCCGAGGCCCAAAAGGTTGAGGTAACCTTTTATGATGGCACTACCGTCGATGCCAAAGTGATTGGGACCGACCCCGATAGTGACCTGGCGGTGGTGCAAGTGGACGTAGCGCCGGAGAGCCTGCGCCCGGTCACCTGGGGCGACTCAGACAAAGTTCTGGTTGGCCAGCGAGCCGTGGCCATCGGTAATCCGTTCGGGTTAGCCGGTACCTTAACCAGCGGTATTATCAGCGCCCTCGGCCGAAGCCTGCCCACCGAACAGGGTTCGTTTCGTATTCCTGAGATCATCCAAACCGATGCGGCCATCAATCCGGGCAATTCCGGGGGGCCGCTGCTCAATTCTCAGGGAGAAGTGATTGGGATCAACACGGCTATCGTACCGGGACGATCCGGATTTGGTGAGCGTAGTTTCTTAGGCGTCGGTTTTGCCGTGCCGGCTAATCTGGTCAAGCGAGTGGTGCCCAGCCTGATCGATAGTGGCGAGTACCAACATCCCTGGATTGGTTTCTCCGGCAACAGCGTTACGGCTGAGATCGCCAAAGCGATGAATTTGCCGGAAATCAAAGGGGCCCTGGTAGCCGAAGTGATTTCCGGCAGCCCGGCCGACAAGGCCGGCCTGCGGGGCGGCACCCGCGAGGTCATGGGCGTCAACACCCCGCTGGGCGGTGATGTAATTGTCGCCCTTGAAGACGAGGAGATTCGCAATTTTGATGATCTGATCTCTTTTCTGAGTCGCCGGGGGACAGTGGGCGAAACCATCACCGTGACCATCATTCGTGAAAACAAAACCCGTACGGTTGAATTGACCTTGGAAGCTCGCCCTAAAGCTGCTGAATTGAATTGAAATTGTAACCGACAGTTAAAATTAGCCGTTCAGCCCCGGCTCAGTAGAGTTGGGGCTGCTTTTTTTGTCAGCAGGTGAGCCTAAGCCCGCCCCAGTTAAGAGGCGGGCTGTTTCATTTTTTCCACCAAGAATCAGTACGCCCTATATTTTTGCGCTTCAGGCCAGGGAGGGAGTATCATACCCGTTTGATTTGATTTCTGGTGTGCAAAGAGGAAAAACAGCTAAACGAATGCCAACAGTTACCGCAAAGGATTTCAGACTACCTCTGGAAGCGAACCTGAGCGTCCAGCAGGCCAATTTTAACCACCTCTACTGGGATGTAGCCTGGTACGGCCTCATTTTTGGCAGCACGCTATCATTCTTGGCCGTTTTTGCTACCCGGCTAGGCGCCACAGGCTGGCAAATCGGCCTCCTTACGGCCGGCCCGGCCCTGGTCAACCTGTTCGTTACCTTGCCGGCCGGACGTTGGCTGGAAGGACGCGCCCTGGGACCGGCCGTAACCCAGTCCGCTCTCTGGCATCGGCTGGG
Organism: uncultured Caldilineaceae bacterium; assembly: GCA_964398055.1. Classification (GTDB taxonomy): domain Bacteria; phylum Chloroflexota; class Anaerolineae; order 4572-78; family J111; genus CAYNLK01. The sequence goes on along the minus strand of CAYNLK010000090.1, from coordinate 5,054 downwards.
TTACTTCCTGCTGATCGCCTTCCCGCTACTCTTACCCACGTCAGTTCAAATTTGGGCCGTGTTGGGCCTGATCCTGCTGATGGCCATTCCCGGCACGGCGCTGGCTATCGGCTTCAATGCGTTGTTGGCCACCGCTGTGCCGGTAGATAAGCGGGGCCAGGTGGTTGGACGGCGCAACGCCCTGTTGGCCGGCACGACCATCCTCTCCTTTGTCCTTAGCGGCTGGCTGCTGGACTGGCTGCCGTTTGAATGGGGCTACGCCACTGTTTTCGCGCTGGGGGCTTTGGGTGGGGCGATGAGCACCTACCATCTCCACCGGATGCGAGTTTCAGGGCCGGCCCAATTCCAAATGCAGGCCCTCAAGGACCAGGCCCAACCCGACCGAATGATCGGTTTTAGCGGCGCCGTACCCCAACGGCTCACCATGGGCCTGCGGTTATGGTTGAGTTGGCGACCCACCGGGATCACCCACAGCCTGCAGCAGGTTACCGGTCAATATCGGCGGGCGATGGTGGCCTTTTTTTTGTTTCACTTTAGCCAATTACTGCCGGCGGCCCTGTTTCCGATCTTTTGGGTCCGGGAGGTGAATTTGACCGACGGTGAGATCGGCTGGATCAGCGCCGTTTTCTACCTGACCATGCTGGTGGCGTCGCCTTTTCTGGCCCCCTTGACCAGGCAGTTCGGCAATTATCGCCTGACCGTAGCCGGAGCGTTGCTGCTGGCCTTGTATCCGTTGCTGACTGCCTACAGCGTCGATATCAAATTACTGCTCGTGACCAGCATGATTGGCGGGGTGGTTTGGGGCCTCTTGAGCGGCTCCCTGTCGAACCGGCTCCTGGAAATCATCCCGGTCGATCACCGCCCGAACCACCTGGCGCTGTATAACCTGGCCTTGAATTTGGCGACACTGGCCGGGACGATGCTGGGGGCCTATCTGGCCGACTGGGTGGGCTTGCGCGAAGGTTTGCTGATTGTAGCGGCTCTGCGGGTTATCAGCAGCGTGGTCCTGGCCCGTTGGGGCTGAACCATTGGTCCTCTTGTTGATTCAAGACCACTCGGCTATAATTCTATCATTCTGACAGCAGTCGGCTGTCTTGATTCGATTAATAAACGCGCATAACCGTTTTCAGGCAAACCATGTGGCAATTGGACCAACCTCTTAACGCCGTTTGGCGGTTCACCTGGCTGAAATTCACCGGGCTGTTGGTGGCCCTGTGTCTGCTGGCGCTTTTGCCGGGCCATGCCCAGGCCCAGGACCCCCAAATACGCTTTGAACGCCTGACCCTTGAAGATGGCCTGTCCCACGGCACAGTTTTTTCCATCGTCCAGGATCAGGCCGGTTTGATGTGGTTTGGGACGCAGAGCGGGTTGAACAGGTACGACGGTTACAACATTACCGTCTACAAGCATGATCCGATGGACCTGAACACGGTCTCCAATGACAACGCCGGCAACCTATTCATCGACCGGGCCGGCATGATCTGGATTGGCACCTGGGGCGGCGGCCTGGACAGGCTCGATCCCCGCACCGATCAATTCACCCATTATTTCCATAACCCTGATGATCCTGCCAGCCTCAGCGCCGATCGCGTCCAGACCATCTTTGAGGACAGTCGGGGCAACCTGTGGGTGGGCACGTCGGGCGGCGGTCTCAATAAATTCGATCCGGCCACCGAAACCTTTACTCATTATCGACACCAGCCCAACAACCCCAACAGCCTCAGCCACGACCGGGTCTGGCGGATTGTGGAAGATAAAGCCGGCCGGCTCTGGATTGCGACCTCTAACGGGCTGAACCGGTTCGACCCGCTCACTGAAACTTTCAGCCACTATAAGCATGACCCGGCCAACCCTACCAGCCTGACCGATAATCTGGTGCGAACGCTTTACATCGACCGGGCCGGCACCCTGTGGGTTGGGACGGAGACCGGTCTGGATCGGTTCGACCCGCCAACAGACAGTTTCACCCATTTCAAAAACCAGCCGAACGACCCCCACAGCCTGAGCGATAATATTATCAACGCCATCTTTGAAGACAGCTCCGGCAATATTTGGATCGGCACCAGCCAGGGCGGTCTGAATCAGTTCGATCGGCAAAGCGAAACCTTTACCCATTATCTGAACGACCCCTTAAGAGCCAACAGCCTCAGCAACAATGATGTCAGGTGGATTTTAGAGGATCGCGCCGGCGTGTTATGGGTAGCCACGCGGGGCGGGGGCGTTAACAAGTTTGTCCCTACCCTGTCCAATTTCATCTACATGGGCCACGACCCGAATAACCCCAACACGCTTAACAACAACGACGTGCGGGCCATCCTCCAGGATCGAGCCAACAATCTGTGGATTGGTACTAAAGGGGGCGGCTTGAACAAGTTTGACCCTCAGAGCGGCCTTTTTACGGTTTACCAATCCGACCCGAACGATCCCTCGACCATCAGCAGCGATGACGTGCGGGCCATCTATGAAGATCGGGCCGGGCAGCTCTGGCTGGGTCTATCCGGCGGCGGCTTGAACAGGTTGGACCCGACTACCGGCGACATCACTCGCTACCTGCCCAACCCTGATAACGCTAACAGCTTAAGTCATGTCGATGTCAATTCCATCTACCAGGACCGGGCCGGCCTGCTCTGGATCGGCACCAAGGGCGGCGGCCTCAACAAATTTGATCCCCAAACCGGCCAGTTCACCGTCTATCGACACGATGCCAATGATCCCAATAGCTTGGGCAATGATGATGTCTACGGTCTTCACCAGGACTCCGCCGGGATGCTCTGGGTGGCTACTTACGGCGGCGGCCTCAACCGCTTTGATCCGGCCACCGGGCAGTTTGTCCGCTACCAATATGATCTACTGGACCCGAACAGCTTGAGCAACAACGACGTCTATACCATCTACCAGGACCAGGCGGGCATCCTCTGGGTCGGGACGGCCAACGGCGGTCTCAACAAATTCGATCCGGCCACCGGGCAATTTACCCATCTTGGTGAAGCAGAGGGGCTGAATAGCCAGGTCGTCTACGGCGTCCTGGCAGACGAGGCCGGCAATTTGTGGCTGAGCACGGCCAAAGGATTATCAAAATTCAATCCGCGCTCCAATACCTTTATCAGCTACGACGCCAGCGATGGCTTGGAAAGCATCGGCTACAACGAGGGGGCCTATTACCAGAGTCGCACCGGGGAGATGTTCTTCGGCGGGACCAATGGTCTGCTCAGATTTTTCCCCGACAAGATCAAGGAGAATAATCACCCGCCCAGTGTGGTTATCACCGGCTTTAGCCAACCTGGCCGCACTGAACCGTTGGGCGGCCAGCCGATCTCCCAGCTTGAAGTCATTGAATTATCGCACGAGGATGACGTTTTTTCTTTTGAATTTGCCGCCCTGGACTTCACCAACCCGGCCAAGAACCAGTTTGCCTACAAATTGGAAGGGTTTGACCAGGACTGGATTCTCACCGGCAACCGCAATTTCGCCACCTACACCAACCTTGATCCTGGTGAGTACACCTTTCAGGTAAAAAGCGCCAATAACGCCGGTGTCTGGAATGAGCAAGGCGCCTCGATTCGGATCGTGGTCACCCCGCCCTTCTGGGAAACCTGGTGGTTCAGAATAGGGGCGCTACTGGTAGTCGCAGCCGCGGCGCTAACGACCTACAAACTTAGAGTGAGAAGTATCAAGGCGCAGCGAGAGAAATTGAGGCTGCTGGTCAACGAGAGAACCGCCGAACTGTCTGAAGCGAATGAAAATTTGCGCCTCTTGACCGACCGCCTCCAGGCTGAACTGGCTATGGCTCAGCACATCGAGCGCAGTCTGTTGCCGCCGCCCCGGCCCAACTGGCCGGGGCTGGACGTGCTGTGCTACAGCGCCTCGGCCCGGGAAGTAGGGGGCGACTTTTACGCCTACCATAGCTTCGACGGCCTGCCCGATGACGGCAACGGCCACCAGGCCAGGCCAAAGTTTGCCCTGGCGGTGGGGGATGCTTCCGGCAAAGGGATGCCGGCCGCCCTACTGATGGCAGTCAGCCTGGCCTCGTTTCAATCGGCCATTGACTCCCGGCTCAATCCGGCCAAGTTACTGGCCCGCCTGGACGAGACGATCAGACCCTATACCCGCACCGGCTATCAAAATTGCGCCTTTTGTTATATCGAAATTATCCCCGACTCGTCCCCGGAAAAGCGGCAGTGGCGCTTGAGTGTGGCCAATGCCGGTTGCGTCCCACCTCTGCTGCGGCGGGCCAGCGGCCGGGTGGAGTGGATTGAAATTGGCGGCACGCCCCTGGGGATCGGCTTGGGGGCCAGCGACGGCTACCGCGAAGAATGCGCCATGTTGTATGCAGGTGATCTGGTCATTCTAACCAGTGACGGTGTGATCGAAGCTATGACTGCGGCCCGAGAGATGTTTGGCTTTGAGCGGCTTGAGCAGGCAATTGCCGGCGGTCCCACCCAAAGCGCCGAGGCTATGGTCGATCATCTGCGGCGGGCGGTCGAGTCCTTTATCGCCGGCGCGGAACCCCACGACGATCTAACCATCGTCGCGCTGCAAGTTTGACCTCAGCAAAACCACTTGAAAATTACACCTATTTCATGTACAATTTAAATTCGAATAGCGATTTAGTCGAGGTGACGACACCCATGGAGTAACCAATCCGGTTAACCTTCCGACTGAGTTTGTCACGCTGCGCCCTGGCCGGGCAAGCAGGCTATTATGACTTTAGAGGAAAGAGTCAAATTCTGGCGAGACCCTGACCTTGACAATCTCGAACTATTACGGGCGACTTATGTAACCCACTGCTTCGCGCCCCATGCTCACGAAGGGTTCGCCATCGGCGTTGTGCAAAGAGGCGTAACGACCACCAGCTATCGTAACGCTCATTACGATATGCCAGCGGGAACGATTATTGTCATTAACCCCGGCGAAATACATACCGGCGAAGCGGCCAGCGACCAGGGCTGGACGTACCGGATGTTTTATCCCAAAGCCACTTTATTGCAGCAGATCGCCTCCGACTTAGGGCCTATCCGAATAACCCCTGAGTGACACGGTGAATAATAGCGGGT
>CAYNLK010000089.1:13468-15910 GCA_964398055.1 uncultured Caldilineaceae bacterium | reverse complement strand
CTTTAGCCGGTAATTTAGCCCTGGAACCGGCTGAAGCCTCGACTCCAGTGGTATAAATTTTTCCCCGGTGTTCAAAATGTTATTGACCCTTACAGAATTGGGCCAAAATCCCTCAAACCTGCTATAATTCAACCAAAGGCCAATACCTTTGCAGGGATTGGCCTCGTGCAACCAGCCCGGAGCATCCGCCTATGAGCGATCCCCAAGTGCGCGCCAAATTAGTTGAATTTGTTGAGGCCGAAGATCAGGCCGCGGTCGAGATTTTGCAGCGCGAGGCCCAAGATTTATTGAGCGACGCCGCCGAGGCCGAAATGTTGCTCTGGCTGGCTGAGGTTGAAGCTCAGCCTGACCTGGCGACCACGCTGGCCGCAAAGCTTGAACTGCTGCGGCAACTGCGCCAACTTCGCCGCGATCCTGGCATGGCCCTGTTGGGCTTGTTTATGGCCGTCAACGACAGCCGGGCAATGGCTGAGTTGGCGCAGCAGTTGCCGGAGGCAGCCCTAACCGATTTGGTCGAAATCGCCGGGCGCATACTCAACGAGACCGATGACGCTGACCTGGCCGAGGGCATCCGGCAGCGACTCGAGGGACTTCAACAGATGCGGGCGGCGTTGCCGCCGGATCAGGCCAGCCCGTTGGTCCAGGCGCTGCTGGAATTCTTACAAGCCGGCAGCGCGGCCGAGGCGCGGGCCATCCTGCTGGCCCAACCCGACCTGCTGCTGAGCGTTGACGCCGGTCAGGCCCTGGGCCAATTTGCCGGCGGCGACCCCGAATCCCAACAACACCTCGAGGCGCGGCGGGCGCTCTGGGCGCAGCTTTACCGGCAGCGGGCCGCCCCGACTCGGCCACGGCCGGGCCAGCCGGTGGAGGAACAACCTTCCCCCCGGCCGGTCGAGGCGTGGGCTGCTCCGGCCGCCGAGAGCCGCCGCGAGGCCACCTACACCGTCATCAACCCGGTCAACTCGGCCATCGGCCCCAACGCCCTGGTCATCAACAACGTCGGCCGGCTACCGCTCCACTGGAAACGCCCCCTTGAGTTCCAGCGGACGCTGGCCGACGAGGCGGTTGGCCGGGCCGCGGAGCTGGCCGACCTGCACGCCCGTTTGCAGGCCGGCGGCGGCACAGCCATCGTCGGCAAGGGTTCAAGTACGGCCGTGCAGGGCGCGCCCGGCGTGGGCAAGAGCACCCTGGCCGCGCTCTACGCCGCCCAATACGCCGACCAATACCCCGGCGGCATCCTCTGGCTCACCTTGGGCCCGGCGGCGCGGGACGAGGCCAGCGTTAACGCTCACCTCAACCGGATTGCTACCTATGCTTATGAGGCCGACGTCCAGGCCGAAGCAATGCTCCAAAACAGTCAATTTTCGGCCGAAACGGTGCAAGCCCTGCTCAGCGGCCACGGGTCGCTGCTGCTGGTGGCCGATGACGTTTGGGCCAGAGCCGTGCTGGAGCCACTGCGCCAGGCCCTCCCGCCCGACGGCTGCCTGCTGGCGACCACGCGCGATTGGCGCGTGGCCCACCGGTTTGCCCAACCGCTGCCCTTAGACGTGCTGGGCAAGCCGGATGCCCTGGCCCTGATCCGGCGCAAGCTGCCGGATTTATCCGACCAGGCGCTCATGCGCCGCCTGGCCGCGGCCGTGGGCTACCACCCCCTGGCCTTGAGCGTGGCCCTGGGCGACCTGGCCGAGCGGGGGGCAGACGAGTGGCCGGCCAATATCGAGCAGATTGCCGGCATGGTCGCCCGCGGCGAGGGTTTTGGCGATTTGCCCCTGCTGGACGAGGCCGACCGGGAGAGCCGGGTGGAAGCGGTTCTCCGCCACAGTTACACGGCGATGGCTGATGCCGGCCGGCAGCGGTTCCGGGCGCTGGGCTGCCTGGCCCAGGAAGCCGAGTTCGATACCGCCGCCGCGGCGGCTATCTGGGGCGACGACGCCGCGACCGCCCGAGACTATTTGAACGTGTTGGCCGCCCGGGCCTTGCTCACCCGCCGGCCCGCCGGCCGCTGGCAGCAGCACGCCATTCTGCGGGCCTATGCCCTGAGCCTGCAAAGCGAGGAGGAACGGTTAACCCTGCCCCAGGCTCAGGCCGGCCATTATGTAACGGTGGCCCGAAACTGTTATGAGCGTAAACCGCGCGACTACGACCGGCTGGAACAGGAGTTCAAGCAGGTGGAACATGCTTTTGCCTGGGCGCAGCGGTACAGCCCCCGCCTGCTTAGCCAACTGGCCCTGCTGTGTGACGACTTCATGCGTATTCGCGGCCGGGTGAGGTTGTTGGGGAGTTGGCTCGACAGTTCCCTCAGGGCAACCGAGCTGCACGGCGACCGGCTGGGCAAGGCCAACACCCTGATCAGCCTGGGCGATCTGGAAAGGCGGCTCGGCAACGTCGAGGCCGCCCGGCAGCATTACGAGGCCGCCTTGCCGCTGTATGAGGCCGAGCAAG
>CAYNLK010000089.1:0-13368 GCA_964398055.1 uncultured Caldilineaceae bacterium | reverse complement strand
GAGGCCGCCCGGCAGCATTACGAGGCCGCCTTGCCGCTGTATGAGGCCGAGCAAGCCCGGCTGGGCAAGGCCAACACCCTGCGCAGCCTGGGCGATCTGGAAAGGCGGCTCGGCAACGTCGAGGCCGCCCGGCAGCATTACGAGGCCGCCTTGCCGCTGTATGAGGCCGAGCAAGACCCGGTTGGTAAAATAAATACTTTTCTAAGCATAGCTCGACTCGAACGTAGTTTGGGCCGGCTTACCCTGGCGAGCGAGTTCTACCAGCGGGCGTTGGCCCTGGCCGATCAATTTGACGCTTTCCGTCGCCATCCGGTCATCGAAGACGCCCGTTTGGAATATCAGCAAATGGTAGCCGGTGAGCCGGAAGCGGCCGCTTTGAGCGGGATGCGCCAACTGGCCGAGCTGCTGGTTGGTTGGCTGCAAACGCCGGACTGGGCCGCCTCAGAGAGCTACTTGCAGGCGCATCGAGCCGAACTGCTCACGGCTGAGGCAGAGAGCCTCCTGCAACTCTTGCTGCAACAAGACCCCGACCAACCGGTGCTAACGCAGCACCTGGCCATTCTGCGGGCGGCCCGGGCTGAGGGCATCGCGGTGGTTTACCAACAAATTCAGCAGATTTTGCGGGAGAACAATTCTGATGCTTAAAATTTTTCTTTCCTACACTCGTAAAGATGGCGCGGACGCGGCCGCTCGGCTGCGGGCCGAGTTAGAACGGGCCGGCTTCACCGTCTGGCGGGATATCGAACAGATGCGGGGCGGCCGGGCCTGGCAAGAGCAGCTAAGGGCGGCCCTGCGCGAAGTGGACGTGGTGCTGGTGCTGCTCACCCCCGGGGCGGTCAAGTCCAAATACGTAACCTGGGAGTGGGACAACGGCCTGACTCTGCAAAAGCGGGTCGTGCCGTTGTTGATGCTGCCCTGCAAAGTTCCGCCCGAACTGGCCCGGCTGCACTACCACGACCTGAGTCAAGCTGATAAATACGTGCTGGGGTTCGCCGCGCTAATGCGCGACCTGGCCGAGGCCGCCGCCGGTCAGGCCGGCCAGTCGCCTCAGCCCGGCGGTTCACCCACGTTTAACATCAGCGGCGCGCAAAACAGCGCCATCGGCATCAACCCGGTAGTCATCAACTGGCCAGGGGAGAAAGAGGAATGAGAAAGCTTGTAACCTCAGAACCCAGGTTTGTAGGGTACTGAAGTTGTCATGAACCAAAGCGTCAATCGTCAATCGAAAATCGTAAATCGTAAATCCGGCTCTATTGTCGTCGTTGGTCTGGGGCCGGGCGACCTGTCGTTGCTGACTCCGGCGGCCCGGCAGGCCCTGGAGTCGGCCGAGGTGATTTCTGGCTACAAAACTTACCTGCGCCTGATCGAGGCGATTGCTCCGCAGACCCCGCGCCAGGGCAGCGGGATGCGCCAGGAGGTCAGCCGGGTCAACCAGGTGGTCGACCTGGCCAAAGCCGGCCGGCGGGTGGCCCTGATTTCCAGCGGCGATGCCGGCGTTTACGGCATGGCCGGGCTGGTTTTTGAGGTGCTGCGGGAGCGGGGTGAAAGTGACATTGACGTTGAGGTGATTCCCGGCGTGTCGGCGCTGAACGCGGCCGCGGCCCTGCTGGGCGCGCCGCTGATGACCGATTTTGCCGCCATCAGCCTCAGCGACCAGTTGACCCCCCGTGAGGAAATCCTGCGCCGGGTCGAGCTGGCCGCCCAGGCCGATTTCATCCTGTGCCTGTACAATCCCAAGGGCAAGCGCCGGACCGAGCCGTTTGAGTTGACCTGCCAGATTTTGGCCCGCCATCGCTCGCCGCAGACGCCCGTCGGCCTGGTGCGGGCGGCCTACCGGGCCGAGCAGGCGGTCGAGCTGATCACCCTGGCCGAGTTGCCTGCCGCCCAGGTGGATATGGTCACCATTGTCATTGTTGGCAATAGTCAAACCATGGTCTATAAGGGCAAGCTGGTGACGCCGCGGGGTTACGCCGGGAAATATGAATTGAGCGGTGATTAGAGGGAATGGTTCACGTATTGCGTGTTCCGTGTTCCGTGTTCCGTGTTCCGTTTACGCAACACGCAATACGCAACACACACAATATAGACAATCGACAAAAGGAGCGCCCCATGCTGCCCCACGAAATTGAAGGCGAAAGTTTCCGGATTATTCGCGCCGAGATGGGCGACCACAATTTTTCTGAAGAAGAGTTGGCCGTGGTGGTGCGGGTCATCCACGCCACCGCCGATTTTGACTTTCAGCAGATTATCCGCTTTCATCCGCAGGCCATTGCCAGCGGCATCGAGGCTATCCGCCGCGGTTGCACCATCGTCACCGATGTGCGCATGGTCGAGGTTGGGATCAGCGAGACGATTTTAGCCGAGTTTGGCGGCCAGATTGTGTGCGATATCCGCCGCTCCGGCGTCTACGAGCAGGCCCGGGCGCAGGGATTGACCCGCTCGACGGTGGCCATGCGGCTCAATGCGGCCAATATCGATGGCGGCATTGCGGCCATCGGCAATGCGCCCACTGCCCTGCTGGAGGTGATCCGGCTGGTTCGGGAGGAGGGCATCCGCCCGGCCCTGATTGTGGGCGTGCCGGTTGGCTTTGTCAGCGCGGTCGAGTCCAAAGACGAGCTGCTCACGCTTGATGTACCCTACATCACTGCCGTAGGGCGCAAAGGCGGCTCGACCGTGGCGGCGGCCATGATCAATGCTTTATTAAGGTTGGCGCAAAACCGAAGGCTGAAGGATGAGGGCTGAAGGCGGAAATCAATCTAAGTCTCATCCTTCATCCGTCAACCCTCAGCTTTTAAGAACCGGCTATACCACCGGCGCCTGCGCCACCGCCGCGGCCGGCGCCGCCACCCGAGCCTTAATCAGCGGCCAGCCGCTCAATCAGATTACCATCGACCTGCCGGCTCAAAAAGGCGTCACCTTCGACCTGTGCCGGTGTGAACTAGCGCCGGGCCGGGTGACCTGCGGCGTGATCAAAGACGCCGGCGATGACCCCGACGTAACTCACGGTGCCGAGATTCAGGCGACGGTCGAATGGAGTGGGACGCCGGGAATTGTCCTGGCCAACGGTCCGGGAGTCGGCCTGGTGACCAAACCGGGCTTGCCGGTCGAAGTGGGCCAGCCGGCCATCAACCCGACGCCGCGGCGGATGATTACCCAAATTGTCAGCGTCGAAGCGGGCGACGCCCTGGCCGAACGCGGCCTCAAAGTAACCATCAGCGTGCCCGGCGGCGAGGCGCTGGCCCAACAGACCCTCAACCCCCGGCTGGGCATTGTCGGCGGCATTTCCATTTTGGGCACTACCGGCATTGTTAAGCCTTACTCCCAATCTTCCTACCGGGCCAGCATTTACGTGGAGTTAAAAGTGGCCGCCCGCAACCACGTGACTCGGGCCGTACTGACCACCGGCAACCGCAGCGAGCAGTACACCATGGAACGCCACCCCGACTGGCCGGAGTTGGGTTTTGTGCAGGTGGGCGATCATATGGATTACGCCCTCAAGCAGGCCCGGCGGCTCGGTTTTCAGCAGGTGGTCATTGCCGGGATGATCGGTAAAATTTCCAAGCTGGCCCAGGGCCGGATGCAGACCCACGTGAGCGAGGGGCACGTTGATTTTGACTTTTTAGCCGAGGCGGCCGGCCAACTGGGGGTTGATAAGACCTTGCAGGAGCGTATTCGCCGGGCTAATACCGCCCGCCATGTGCAAATTATCCTGCGCCGGGCCAGCCTTGCCGGTCTGGAAGCGTGGCTGGCCCAACAAGCGGCCGAACATGCCTTTGCATTTGTAGAAGGAGCCTACGCCGTCGATGTTTACTTGTATGACATCAATGGTGCACTGCTGGCCACGGCCAAAAAATCTGTCTAAATCCATACGCTGGGCAATTAGCAGGATTTTTCTTACAGAATTGCCACAATGACTGTTATAGCTCACGGATTAACACGGGTAAACACGGATATCTTAATTTTTTGTTCTAATCCGTGTCAATCAGTGCGTCGCGGTTCGTGAGCCTGGTGAAAACCGCAAAACTGCTAATTCCTATTTATCGTGGGGTCATTGAAGAAAAGATGAAGCATGAGAAATTGACCCAGAAAATCATTGGCGCGTTTTACACTGTTTACAATGCACTTGGCTATGGTTTTTTAGAGAATGTGTACGAAAATGCTTTGAGAATCGAGTTGCACAAAATAGGGCTGCGTGTTGCGCCGCAGTATGCCATCAACGTTTTGTATGATGGTCAAGTAGTCGGTGAATACTTTGCTGATTTGCTGGTCGAAGATCAGGTCATCATTGAGTTGAAAGCAGTTCGTAACCTGTTACCGGAACACGAAGCGCAACTGCTGAATTACTTGAACGCCACCCGGTATGAAGTCGGGTTATTGCTCAATTTTGGCATCAAACCTCAGCTCAAACGCAAAATTTTTGATAACGAACAGAAGCGATATGGTTCACGGATCAAGCAAAGTTTCTAGAAATCCGTGTTCATCCGTGATAATCCGTGAGCAATTCTTAATAGAAAAATTGAAGCCGATTTATGCCTGAACGAATCTTGGTGGTGGGAGTAGGAGCGGAGGGGCCGGCCAGCCTGCCGGTGACCCTGCAAGCCCGCATCGCCCAGGCTCACCAGCTCTGGGGCGGGCAACGGCTGCTCTCTTTTTGGGCCGACCACCCGGCTGAAAAAGTTGTAATTGGCGCCAATATTGCCGGGCTGATCGGCCAACTATCTGGCCGGGGCGAGCAGCGGGTCGTTATGCTGGCCTCCGGCGACCCTGGTTTCTATGGCCTCGTGGCGACGTTGTTGCGCCACTTGCCGCCGCAGGAGTTGGAGATCATCCCGCACGTTAGCTCGTTGCAACTTGCCTTTGCCCGGGCCGGACTGGCCTGGAACGAGGCTATTTTCACCAGCGCCCACGCCCGCCCGTTGGCCGAAGTGGTTGGCTGGGCCAAACGGGCGTCCAAATTGGGCATTCTGACCGACCGGCAACATAGCCCGGCCATGATTGCCCAAACCCTGTTGGAGATCGGTCTGGCCGATTGCCGGGCGATTGTCGCCGAGAATCTGGGGCAGCCGGACGAGCGGTTGACCGACACCCGTTTGGCCGCGCTGCCCGGCCTGGAATTTGGCCCGCTAAACGTCTTGCTGCTGGTGCAAGATGAAGGCTGGCAGCCGTGGCCTATCTTTGCCCCTCGCCCGGACGAGGCTTACGCCCACCGCCGCGGCCTGATCACCAAAGCCGATGTGCGCGCTCTCAGCCTGGCCCGGCTGGCGGTGGCTGAAACAGACACAATTTGGGATATCGGCGCCGGTAGCGGCGCCGTCAGTGTGGAGTTGGCCGAGTTAGCCTGGCGGGGACAGCTCTTTGCCATCGAACACGACGCCGAAAATCTGGACTACATCCGGGCGAACTGCCGGCGTTATGGGGCGTTGAATGTAACGGTGGTGACTGGGCGGGCCCCGGCCGCGCTGGCCGACCTGCCCCAACCCGACGCCGTGTTCATCGGCGGCAGCGGCGGCGAAATGGCCGGCATCTTGCAGCAGCTCGACCGGGCGCTTCGGCCCGGCGGCCGGATCGTGCTGAATCTGGCTACTCTGGAAAACCTGAACGAGGCCATTAAGCTGATGAAATCATTCAATTGGTCCCCTGAAGTGACGCAGGTCAATCTGGCCCACGGGCAGGCTATCGCTGGATTGACCCGGCTCGCTCCGCTCAATCCGGTCTTTATTGTCTCAGGGAAGGTGAAATAAAATGACAGGCACCCTCTACGGTATCGGGGTGGGGCCGGGCGACCCGGAGCTGCTGACCCTTAAAGCAGCGCGACTGATCAGGGCCGCCCCGGTGATTGCCGCGCCGATTACCAAACCGGATGGTGATAGTTACGCTCTTGAGATTGTCTCAACGTTGTTGACGCCGGAGCAAACGGTATTGAAACTGCTGTTCCCGATGGTCAAAGAGGTGGCGGCCAAATTCAGTTACCGTCGGGCCGCGGCCCAGGCCATCGCCGAGAGATTGGCGGCAGGGCAAAATGTGGCTTTCTTAACGGAGGGCGACCCGTTGTTGCACAGCACCTTCATTTACGTGCTGCAACATCTCGTCTCAACTTTTCCGGTTGAGATCGTCCCTGGCGTCAGCTCAGTGATGGCCGCGGCGGCTCAGGCCAAAACGCCGCTGGTCAATGCCGATCAACGCCTGGCTATTATCCCGACCACCTTTGAGAATCTGGCCGATCTGCGCCAGATTTTCCACGATTTCGATACGGTGGTGCTGCTCAAGTTTCACCGGCTGCTGGATCAACTGCTGGACTTATTGACCGAGCTGGGTTTGAACGAGCGGACAATTCTCGTCGAGCGGGCCTCCCACCCGGCCGGGCGGGTCATTCGTGATGCTCGCTCATTGCGGGGCGCTTCAATTCATTATCTTTCACTCCTCATTGTGTATACCCGGCGAGATGAATAGGCAGATTGACATTTTTCTGCGTTTCAGGTCGATATCTTCATCAGTCGCCTGCACGGCCTGGACCAACAGCGGGCGAGCGGCCAGCACGCCCAATTCAGCCAGGTACAAGTACCCAGGCTTATGCCAGTGACATTTGTCGCCCATAATGGTGATGAATGTCACTTACTTTGGCAGCGCCGATAGAGTTATAATGAAGGTTGGGCTTGGCCAGGACCAGGGCATTGTGATTGTTTGCCTGTGAATATAGCCTAAGCCGTTGATTAACAAGAAAATATTCGCACGTTAGACTCGGTAGAGGTACCCGCTGCTCCGGATGGCGCGGGTACGCTTCAGCGTGGCGAAGCCGGTGACGCCAACAGAAAGGTGAAGTCCGGCGCTGTCCCGCAACTGTAACAGGTCAATGAACAATGAACAATTAGCAATGAATAAATTGATGATTGCTAATTGTTCATTGTTCATTGATTTGAAGCCAGGCCGCCCGCCTCGATCGACTCTGCACAGCCTCGCGGTAAGGTGGTGGGAGTGCGCTTTGGCGCTGTCATCGATGATCCATCGAAGTATGAGCCAGCCACACACCCGACTAACAGGTCGGGTTTTTTGTTTCAATTCAAACAAGTTCAATGAGTGAGGAAGTGAAATATGATTCTCAAGAAACTCAAGAAGCCTCAAATTATTGGCTGGCTGCTGGTGGCTGCCAGTCTACTGGGCGCCAGAGTAGCCTGGGCCGACTCGGTCATGCCGCGAGTTGACGCGCCCGTGGTTCCCGGGATGCACATATTTGAGGGCTTTCTGCCGCCAGGCTGGGCCATCTTCTGGTTTGCGGTGACTATTCCCTTTTGGGTCATCGGTTTTCGCCAGATTAGCAAATTGGTGAAACAGGGCCGCGATACGATGCTGTTGCTGGGACTGGCCGGCGCCTATGCCTTTGTCCTCAGCGCCCTGAAGATCCCCAGCGTGACCGGCTCCAGCAGCCACCCGACCGGGACCGGCCTGGGGGCAATCCTGTTTGGCCCCTTTGTGATGAGTGTGCTGGGTGGGATTGTGCTGCTATTCCAGGCCCTCCTGCTGGCTCACGGCGGCTTGACAACCCTGGGAGCAAACGCCTTCAGTATGGCCGTGGTCGGGCCGCTGGTCGCTTATGGCCTCTGGAAAGGACTGCAAGGTAGAATGCCAACCGCCTGGGTCGTATTTCTGGCCGCGGCCCTGGCTGATTGGGCTACCTACGTGGTCACCTCGCTTCAATTGGCCCTGGCTTATCCCGACCCAATCGGGGGTATCCTGGCTTCTTTTCTTAAGTTCGCGGCAATTTTTGCCGTCACCCAAATTCCTCTGGCTATCAGCGAAGGCATCTTAACGGTGATTATCTTCAAAGCGTTGCAGAGCAATGCCCAGGCTGAGTTGAAAACTCTGGGGGTGGAGGCGTAAGATGAGATTGGCTGGAGCACCAAAATCAAACAGCGCCACGATCTGGTTACTGTTGGTTGTGGTATTATTGTTAGTTGGCGCGGCCCTGTGGCTGAACCCCGGTTCTGAGTTCGGTGGGGCCGATGGGTTGGCTGAGCAGGCCATCAGCGAGGTAGCCCCAACTTACAAACCCTGGTTTGAAAATATTTGGCAGCCCCCCGGCGGCGAAACTGAAAGCCTGCTGTTTGCGCTCCAGGCGGCTCTGGGTAGCGGTTTTCTGGGCTACTACTTTGGTCTGAAACGGGGAGAAAAGCAGGCTGCGGCCAAAAAAGAAGGGGGCGAATAGCTGCCGGCTTTAGCTGATTGATGCACATTATTGATCGTTATGCCTATGCAAATCGGATCCGCCAGGTCGATCCGGCTCAAAAGGTGGCCTTGGCCCTGGCGGTGCTGGTGCTGTGCCTGGTCTTGAATGAGCCGCTGGTTGGATTGCTGGCCGTGGCCTGGATGTGGGGCCTGGTCGTCTGGCTGGCCGGTCTGTCGGGTCGCGTTTTTGGAACCGTTTTGTTGATGGAGTTCCTCTTTTTTATCCTGACGATCATCGGGGTGGCCCTGAGTGTCAGCCTGGCTGACCCCGGCCTGCTGGCCGACTGGGCCATCAGGTTGGGGCCGCTCTGGTTCTCCACCTCTCGGGAGAATTTGGAACTGGCCAGCCAATTGATTACCCGCGCCCTGGGGGCCACGGCCGCAATGAACTTCTTAACCCTGACCACCCCCCTGGTTGACCTGGTCGATTTGGGCCGGCGCTGGCGGCTGCCGCCTCTCTTAATCGACCTGATGACCGTTATTTATCGCTTTATTTTTGTTTTGATCGATGCAGCCGGGCGGATACGCATGGCTCAAGAGAGTCGCCTGGGTTATAATACCTCCTTCTATCGCGCCATCAACAGCGCCGGCTTGCTCGGCAGTCGCCTGTTTATCGATGCTTTCCAGCGCAGCCGCCGGCTGAATATCGCGCTTGAGTCACGCGGTTTTGAGGGGGAACTAAGGGTGCTGCCGGCTGAATATCTGTTTGATCGTAAAACGATGTGGGCCAGCCTGACGGTCGTTGTCACGCTCCTGCTGGTTTGGATAGTGGTATGACCCCCATCTTTGAATTCAAAGATGTCTACTACAAATATCCGGGCCAGCAAAATGACTTTGCCTTGAATGGTTTTAGCGTCAAGATCCCCCAGGGAGAAAAAGTGGCGGTGGTGGGCCGCAACGGTTCCGGCAAATCCACTTTTTTCCTGCACTGCAACGGTTTGTACCAGCCTCACTCTGGCCAGGTTTTTTTCAAAGCCCAACCGTTAGCCTACGACCGCAAAACGTTGAAATGGCTGCGCCAGCAAGTGGGCCTTGTCTTCCAAAGCCCGGATGACCAGCTCTTCAGCGCCAGCGTGGCTCAGGATATCAGCTTTGGCCCGCTCAATTTGGGCCTGGACGAAGCCGAGGTTCGCCGCCGGGTGCAGGAAGCGGCCGAAATCTGCGAGATAACGAACCTGCTAGAACGGCCGACCCACGCCCTCAGCGGCGGCGAAAAGGCCCGCGTGGCCCTGGCCGGCGTGCTGGCCATGGCCCCCGAGGTCCTGGTAGCCGACGAACCGATGGCCAGTTTGGATCCGTGGGTGCGGCTGACGATGTTCGAGATTCTGCAACGGTTTTACGATCAGGGTAAGACTATCTTGATGGCCACCCACAACCTGTCGGTGGTGCGTTACTGGTCCAGTTACGTGATTGTGCTGGAGGCTGGGCGCGCCATGTTCTCCGGAACACCTCGGGCCTTGCTGAATGATGAACGGCTGCTGGATAAGACGGGCTTGTCAAAGGTTTGGTGGCGGGTCGATCCGGAGTTTTCAAACGGGGTTGAATATTGATGTACCACTTTTGACATCTTATTTCATTTTTGTGTCATTTTTTTGTCGCCTTCTTCTCATGGTATAATCAAGTTGCAATGAGCCTGAAAATGCTGCCTATATCTATAAAAAATATTGAAATACCCCAGCAGCAAATTGCTGACTTTTGCCGTCGTTGGAAGATCACTGAACTGGCCTTGTTCGGCTCTGTTTTACGGGACGATTTTGATATAACAAGTGATGTAGATGTTTTGGTTACCTTTGCGCCCACTGCAACATGGACTCTATTAGATCATGTTACGATGCAAGACCAACTCAAAGCCATTATTGGCCGGGATGTAGATTTAGTCAGCCGTAGGGGGATCGAGCGAAGCCGTAATCACATTCGTCGCCAGGCTATTCTTGATTCTGCAAAGGTGATCTATGCCAGATCGTGACACAACCTATCTAGCGGACATCCTCGAAGCAGCACGACTGGCTCAGACTTTTATCGAAGGTGTTGACAAAAAGACTTTTGAGCAGGATTTGATGCGTCAGTCTGCTGTAACCAGGCAGATTGAAATCATCGGCGAGGCTACCAAGCGCTTGTCAGAAGAATTCAGGGCAGATCATCCTGAAATAGCATGGCGGCAAATGGCGGGGATGCGAGATATTTTGATCCACGCTTACGATCACGTTGATCTGAATGAAATATGGCATACAGTCACTATTGCTATCCCCAAACTCATCCGGCAGATCAAACCACTGATTTCCTCAACAGAGTCCGATGAATTCATGAATAAATCCTCCAATAGCGACTAGGCACTCAAAAATGGAGATAGCAATGACTGCCCGCCTGGTCATCGCCGGAGTACGCAGCGGGGTTGGCAAAACCACGGTCACAGCCGGACTGATTGCGGCCCTGGCTCGCCGGGGTTTGATGGTTCAACCTTTCAAAACCGGCCCCGATTACATTGACCCAACCTATCACACCCTGGCCGCCGGCCGGCCCTGCCGCAACCTGGACACCTGGATGGTTCCGCCCGAGCGGGTCCAGGCCCTTTTTACCCACGTCGCTGCTGACGCCGATATCGCCGTGGTCGAAGGGGTGATGGGTATTTTTGATGGCTTCAGCTACGAGGGTGAGGAGGGCAGCACCGCTCAGGTGGCCAAGCTGATTGCTGCGCCGGTCATCCTGATGCTGGATGCCGGCAAAATGGCCCGCAGCGCCGGGGCGCTGGCCCTGGGATACCAGCAGTTCGATCCCGCATTGCCGCTGGCCGGGTTCATTGTCAACAAGGTTGGCAGCGATAAGCACGGCCAGGGCGTGGCTACGGCCATCGAGCAAGCCACCGGCCTGCCGGTGTTAGGTTGGTTGACCCGCGATTCAGAGCTGGAGATCCCGGAGCGCCATCTCGGTCTGATTCCGACAGCGGAACCGGGCCGCTGGCAGGCCTTCATCAACGCCGCCGCCGACCGGGTCGAGCAAACTCTGGACCTCGTCCGCCTGTTGGCCCTCGCCCGCCAGGCCCCCCCCCTCCCTGCCCCCAACTTAACCGACCTTCTGACCCCCAACCAACTAGCCAGCCAACCAACCAACCAACCAGCCAATCCCCCCACCATCGCCGTTGCCCACGACGAAGCCTTCAACTTTACCTACGAAGACAACCTGGAGCTGCTGCAAGCCGCCGGGGCCAGCCTGGCTTTCTTCAGTCCCCTGCACGACCAAACCCTGCCGCCCCATACCGCCGGAATTATGCTTAGCGGCGGCTTTCCGGAGCTGTACGCCGGGCAGTTGGCTGCCAATGCCGCCATGCAGCAAGCCTTGCGTCAGGCGCACCGGCGGGGCATCCCAATCTACGCCGAATGTGGCGGGTTGATGTATCTGACCGAAGCCATCATCGACCTGGAGGGGCAAGAGCAGCCGATGGTGGGGCTGTTGCCGGGCCGGTCGGTGATGACCCGTCAGCGCTTGACCCTGGGCTATCGGCAGGCCCAGGCCGTGAGCGACTCCTGGCTGCTGCGGGCGGGCGAGACGGTGCGCGGCCACGAATTTCATTACTCCGCCTGGGAGAACCGCCCGGATGACCTGCCGCCGGCCTACTACCTGCTGCCTCGTTCCGGCGAAGGCGAACCTCGCCCGGAAGGAGCCTGGCTTGGCAACTTGTGGGCCTCTTACGTCCATCTGCATTTTTGGGGCAAGCCCGAACTGGCGACAAATTTTGTGATGGCCGCTCGCCGCTTTTCCGGTTGAGCGTTGAGGAGCGCCACGGGGCTAAGGTTTTAGGCAGAGTCCATTTGCCCACAGAACCACAGCGTCCGTTTATCGGACGCTATCACTTGGGCATATTTGCGATAGCGGTATAAGCCGGCGTAGGACCATTTCTAAGCAGGGAGAAATTGGATAGTTCAGTGCCAGGCGCAGTTATCCCATAATCCAGATTCCAAAGGATCATAGGGCCAACCCAACCGGTATTCTTGCCCCATTGATAAACTGTCGTAATCCACTGCGCCTGTTCCGTATAAGTGTTGTCACGAGCGTATTCATATCCTGCCTGAGGGTTGTCAGACACAGCCCAGCCAAACTCGGTCGGCACAATACTTTTGTTGCCATCACCGTGGGCTATCATTATATGACGATAGCCCTCCATTGTACCCAGAAAACACCAGCTATGGTGGCGATTTTCAAAAGGAGGGCGAAAGGTCGCCGTTGGGTCTGTCACCGTCCGCCAATCGGCCAGGGCTGGACAATTGTAGCTTGCCGGATGCGCCCCGACGGCATCAAAGTAGCCCTGAGCGCCATAAGCATACATTTGCTGCAAATATTCAATGTCATCAATCGCTAAATCGCCGACATTACTGACAGCAGTCAGACCGCCGCTAATCACAAGGATGGTCGGGTCAATGGCCTTGACCGCCTGGTAGGCCAGTTGAAGTATCTGAACATAGCCAGCGGCATCGATCCGCCCTCGTCCACCAACTGCATACCATAGATTTTGTTCACTCCAAATTTCAATGGCCTGCACCTTACCCCGATAACGTTCGGCTACCAAAGTGACAAATTCAGCGTATTTGGCCGGATTTTCCGGCAGTCCTTCAATACTTTTGTCGTCATCCAGGGGGCGGGCCCAATCAGGGGTTTTAGTGACAGTTAATATTACCTTGATACCGTTAGCGTTGTAAACCTCAATCACCTCGTCCCAAAAATCCCAATAGTAATCCCCTGGCGTCAGTTCGACATCTTTCCACGCCAGTTGAAACTTTACCCATTCCAATCCCAAAGTCTTGATATGCCCGATGTTAGTTGTTGTATTACCACGCGGATCAGGTTGAATACCATACCCAAAGGGTACATTACCTCGATCGTCGATGACAAGAGGCAGGTAGACGGTGTAAGTAATTGGTGTAATCTGCTGGTCTGGCATAAGACTAAAGGAGGGGGAATACCCAGGCTCAACTGACTTTGCTCTGATCATTGCCGGCCAAACAACCATCAGTAAAATCGGAACAATGGCAACTATTGGGAGTTTGACAAAAATCTTGACCATAATTTCTGACCAGTTTGAGTGGTTACATCAGTTTCAAAATAGAGGAGACGGACCCAGCCTGCGGCACGGCAACGATGAATGAAAATGGGGGT
>CAYNLK010000088.1:0-16611 GCA_964398055.1 uncultured Caldilineaceae bacterium | reverse complement strand
GCTCCTGTAAACTTATTCTGTTGTTAATGTGTCAACCGATTTCTGAACCATCCCAAAAATGACGTTGTGATTTTGGGTACCAATGGCGAATAGCGAGAACGGTTAGAATCCGGTAGAATATATTAGCCTGTATGGTTATGGCGCGACGCTATTCATGGTAGGCTCCGCGATGGATCTAAAACATAAATCGGCCAACCCCACCTCTGCCTCCCCCAACACCCTAAAAAACCTGCAACGACGTCTGGTTATTCAATTGGCCGCGCTCCTGGTTACGACGATAATCATTGTTGGCCTGGCCGCTTTTGTCTACGCAATGGCGGCCCAGCCAAAAATCTGGTGGCCGCTTGGGGTTGGGATAAGCCTGATTATGGGCCTGGCCTTCTGGCTGGTGAGCCGCATTCTCAAACAAAACCTGTCGCCTCCAATGGCCGAACAGCTCGTAACCAGCGATGAGGATAGAACTGGTTACGAGTTGAAGCCAATCGACAAACCGGCAGATGACGGCCACGATCACCCGGTTGAAGCGCAAACTCTGCCGGCAGAATCGGAGGAAGTCGTCAGCCTCAACCTGACCGAGCCAACCCTCGAGGAGCTTCGGCGCCATTTCTGCCAACGGACCCGGACTGATTTTGAAGGAGTGATAGTTCACCAAAAAATCAATATTCTGGCTGCCAGCCAGACGCTGGCCGAGCTGTTTGGGTATAGTCCAACCGAATTGACCGGAATGACTTTGCTCGATCTGGTCACGCCGGAATCTCGCAGCACGGTGTTGAGAAACACGGTCATCAAATACGAGCGACCTTACCTGGTGGTGGGCCAGCGCCGGGATGGCTCAACTTTGCCTATCGAACTCCTCAGCCTGGCGATCACGTATCAGGACCAAGTTATACGCCTCCTCGGCCTTAGAGCAGCCCACACCCAGGAACAAGCCAATATCCTGTGGCAACTGCAACAGGCCAAAGAGGCGCTGGAGTCAAAAGTTAAAGCCGGCGGCACCGACCTGAAAGACACCAACGAGCGGCTGAAGGTTGAACTGCACGAACGCCAGCGGGCCGAAGCTGAACTACTGCAACGGTATCGTGAGTTGACCATTCTGCAAGCCGCCGGGTTGGCCATCACCTCTAGCCTGGACCTGCGCTACGTGTTGGATACAGTGGCTCAGGAAATGGTCAAGTTGCTGAACGTGGAAAGCTGCGCCATCTCCGAATTCAACCGGGACGATGACATGGTGGTTAAAGTTGCCGAGTATCACGCCAGTCAGGGCTGGTGGGATTCTAACTTGTCAGCCGATCCGCATCACCTGGCCGACTATCCCGTAATCAGAGCGGTGCTGGAAGAGCAGGTGGTCGAGCAAATGACCATTCAGCAAACATATCTGGATCCGGCCGAATTGGCTTTTATGCAGCAGCATCAGCTCAAGACTCTGTTGCTCATGCCCATGGTTTTTCAGCGTCACGTTGTCGGTCTGGTTGAATTGACAGATAGTCGAGTTGAGCGCACCTTTAGCCACCAGGAGATTTCTATGGCCAAATTACTGGCCAACCAGGCGGCCAGCGCCATCGAGAATGCCCGCTTGTATCAAAAAGCCCAGCAGGAAATCGTCGAGCGGAAACAAGCCGAAGCCGCTCTGGCCGAAGAGCGAGCCTTGCTGGCCCAGCGAGTCCGGGAACGGACGGCCGAATTGAGCAAAGCCAACGCCGAGCTGGCCCGGGCCGCCCGCCTTAAAGATGAATTTCTGGCCGCAATGAGCCACGAGCTGCGCACGCCCTTACATGCCATTCTTGGCTCCGCCGAAATTCTACGTGAGAAAATATTTGGCGACCTGAACGAGAAACAACTCAAATATGCCCAGAATGTTGAGGAAGGCGGCCGTCACCTGCTGGAGTTGATCAACGATATCCTGGATCTGTCTAAAATTGAGGCCGGCAAAATGGAGTTAGAGCTCATGCCGACGTCGGTCCGGTCGGTGGCTGAAGCCAGCGTCAGACTGGTCAAACAACTGGCTCACAAAAAGCAGTTGCAGTTAACCTACACCATCGACGATGGCATCACCAGCCTGCTGGCCGACGAGCGTCGCCTGAAGCAGATACTGGTAAATCTATTGAGCAACGCCATCAAGTTTACTCCCGAGGGGGGACAGATTGGGTTGGAGGTAAAAAAAGATCCGGCCCAACAGGCCGTCCACTTTACCGTTTGGGATACCGGCATCGGGATTGCTCCGGAGGATCTGGCCCGGCTGTTTCAACCCTTTGTGCAATTGGATAGCAAGCTGGCCCGGCAGTATTATGGCACCGGGCTGGGCCTGTCGCTGGTATCGCGGATGACCGAGATGCACGGCGGCGGCGTCTCCGTGGAGAGTGAAGTGGGCCGGGGTAGCCGCTTTACCGTATCGCTGCCCTGGGCTGAAACGGCCGAAACCGTGGCCCCGGCGGCTGAGTTGGACAAACTGGTTCTAGCCGACTCTGGTCAAGCCAGGGCTAAACAGCCCCTCATCTTACTGGCCGATGACAATGAAGACAACATCAGCCTGCTGGTAGACTATTTGGCCCACCAACCCTATCAGCTTATTGTCGCTCGTAACGGCCAGGAAGCCATTGCTCTGGCTCAAGAAGAAAGGCCGGCTCTGATTTTGATGGATGTTCAGATGCCGGGAATGGACGGTCTGGAAGCGACCCGCCGGTTGCGAGCCGAGGCGGCCTTTGCCACGACGCCCATCATCGTCGTCACCGCGCTGGCTATGCCCGGTGACCGGGAGCGTTGCCTGGCCAGCGGCGCCAATGAGTATTTAAGCAAACCGCTCAATTTGAGAGGTTTAGTTCAAACCATTGAAACTCAGTTGAACCACTATCGAGTTGAACGAGGATATTCCCCATGAACCAGCAACCAAGCACCATCTTGATCGTCGATGATGAGGAGGTAGCCCGCGATATTCTGCAAGGTTTCTTATTTCGCGGCGGTTACCAACTGGCTTTTGCCTGTAACGGTCAGGAAGCCCTGACTTATGTCGAAGAGTCGCCCCCGGATGCCATCTTGCTCGATGTGATGATGCCGGACATCGATGGTTTTGAAGTTTGCCAGCGTCTCAAAGCCAGCAAGCAGTGGCGACATATTCCCATCATCCTGATTACGGCGCTGGGCGGTCGGGAGGATTTGATTCGCGGTCTTGAAGCCGGCGCCGATGATTTCCTATTCAAACCGGTCAACGATCTTGAACTGCGCGCCCGGCTGCGTTCTCTGCTGCGCATCAAAAAACAGTATGATGAACTTCAGGCTAATCTGGAGATGAGAGAAGATTTGGCCCATATGATGGTCCACGATATGAGAACGCCGTTGAGCGCCATTCTGGGCTACAGTGAATTACTGCTGCTGCAACAATCTTTGATGCCAGAGTATGCCGACTCCATTGCCAAGATTCACAGCCAGGCCCAACGCTTGAACTCCTTCATCAATGATATGCTCATGGTCGCCAAAATGGAGGCCGAGCAGTTGATCCTGAATCGCACCGAGGTTGACCCGAGCCAACTTATCCGCAAAGTTAAAGAGAGTCACGAGGTGACGGCCGCTTCAAAAAGGATCACCCTTAAGCTGGATTTACCCGAGGAGACGCGGCAAATTTCATTGGACAACAATTTATTTGAGCGGCTGCTCGATAATCTAATTTCGAATAGCCTCAAATATTCCCCCCCTGACATTGAAGTGACGCTCAGGCTGGCCTATCCAGCCGGCGGTACGCCGCAGCTCCGGCTGCAAGTTTTGGATCAAGGCGACGGGATTCCCGAAGAAGACCGCGACCGGATCTTTGATAAATTCAAAGTGGCCGCCTTAAAAGAGAAGGGGTCTCAAGTTGGGCTGGGACTGGCCTTTTGCAAGATGGTGGTCGATGCCCATCAGGGCCGCATCTTTGTGACAGCCAACCAACCGGCCGGCTCTATATTCACAGTGGAGATTTGAGCTACATTCGTTGATTACGCCGCCAACCCAGGCCACTTGTCTGGCTGGCGGCCCGGCCTCTGACAACTTCAAACCGACGATAATCACGTGGCAATAAAACTGCTGATCATCGACGATGATCGTAACTTAACCGACCTTCTAAAAAAATATCTTGAGCAGAAAAAGTTTGAAGTCACTGTAGCCAACTCCAGTGCGGCAGGTATTGAGACGGCCCGTCAGGTGAAACCGGAGGTGATCTTGCTAGATTTGATGATGCCGGGCATCGATGGCTGGCAGGTCTGCGCCGCCATCCGGGCCTTTAGCCGCAGCCCCATTTTAATTTTTTCAGGCGTCATCAATCCGGACATGGTTACCAGAGCATTAAATGAAGGCGCCGACGACTATCTGGTCAAACCGGTCCCACCGGGAGTAGTCGCCTCCCGGTTGCAGCGGCTGGCCCGCTACGCCCGCGCCAATTCGTCAGATGATCAACTTTAGCGATTTTCGCCCACCCTTCCCAACAGTTCCAGGTCATTCAAACTGCTTTCAAACTTTTTCGTGCTATAGTTGACACGAAGATAAAGTTACCCAAGTGACCGGCGCTGTGGTTAATTGACAGGTGGTCATAATTCATTTGCGCTTAAAATCGACCCTAAACTTGTAGCCATTTCCGGCAAGGTCAACCGTATGTCACGCCGAACCTTAATGCTACCATCCAAGCCTAACCTGGCTGAGCGACCTGACCTACCCAGGGTCCAGATACCCGTCCGGCTCAAAATCACGCTACCCTATGTGCTGCTGGCGCTGATTTTGGCTACGGCCGCGGCTTATGTGGTGAGCCGGGTGGTGCTCGATACTATCGAGGAACGCTTTACCAATCAATTGATCGAGGCCGGCAAACTCACCACCGCCTGGCTGGTTCAGGAAGAGGATCGCTTGCTGGAAACTTTGCGCCTGGTCGCTCACACCGGCGAAGTGCCGGAGGCCGTGGCCGCCGGGGAGTCTGAACGGTTACGGGAGTTGATTTTGCCGATTGCCGTTAATTATCAAGAAGATGTCATCGACATTCTGGACCAACAAGGCGCCAGCCTCTTATCATTACGGCATCGTGACGAAGACAGGCCGGAAGAATACAGCGCCTCCCGGGGTGAAACCGTCTTCAGCCAGTGGGATTTTGTCGACAAGGTGTTCAAGCAGCAGGTCACCGCGGGTCGAGACAAATATGCCGGTCTGGCTCGGGCCGCCTGGGGAGATTACCTCTACGTCGCCGGCCCAATCCGGAACGATCAGGGCGACCAGGTGGGGGTCGTGCTGGTCGGCAACTCCTTGCCGAAGTTGGTCCGGCAAATCCGGCAGGATACCCTGGCCCATACCACTATTTATGACCTCAACGGACAATTGTTAGCCTCAACGCTCTTGTTATCCGCCGAGACCAACTCCGCTCTCAGTCCGGAAACTATCGCCCTGGTACTGGCCCGCCAAAATGAGAGCAGCTTAAGGCGTTCGCTGACGGTGGCCAGTCTCAACTATGCGGAGATTGTGGCGCCCTGGCAAGTGGGTCAGGCCCCGGCTAACCGGGCTAATTTGGACAGCCAAAATAATGTGGGGTTGTTGGGCGTCGCCTTGCCTGAAACCTTTCTGGTTCGGCCCAGCCAGATCACTCGTTTTCAGATTTTCCTGCTCACCGCCGTCGCCTTCATTCTGATTATTATTCTAGGCATTTACCTGTCCAATCGAATCACCGGCCCGCTGTTACGGGTGGTCAGGGCTTCAGCCGAAGTGGCCGAAGGCAATCTGGAAGTCCAAGTGGAAGCGGGCGGCAACGATGAAGTGGCCGTGTTGGCCCATTCCTTCAACCAGATGGTCTCGGGCTTGCGCGAAGGCTCGCTGTACCGTGACCTGTTGGGCCGGACCGTGTCGCCCGAAGTGCGGGAGGAGTTGCGCCGCAGCTTTGCCTCCGGCGAGGTTCGGCTGGAGGGCCAGGAAGCCGTGGCCACGGTTCTGGTGAGCCACTTGCGCGGCTTCACTACCCTGGCCGAAACAGAAGACCCCACCACAGTTTTGACCTGGCTGAATGAATACTATGGCGAGTTGATACCGACCCTCACCGCCCACGCCGGCGTTATCAGCAAACTGGAGGGCGATACCCTGCTGGCCTTCTTTGGCATTTTACCCCGTCGCCTCTCGCCACAAGAGAGCGCCTATCAGGCCTGCCAGGCCGCCCTGGCCATCTTAGAGACGGTCGCCAGGCTCAATGGCCGGCGCGGCCAACGGGGGGAGCCGCCCCTGATGACCAGTGTCAGCCTCAATACCGGGCCGGTTACGGCCGGCGGCCTGGGCAGCGCCGACCGGCTGCATTATACCATCATTGGCGACACGGTGAATACTGCCGAGCTGCTTCTAAGCGCCACCCGGCAATTTGGGGAAGAAAGCAGCGCCATCATCAGCCAGCACACCTTATTTGCGCTGCGCCAGCGGCGACACGAATTTCAACTGGAGGCGTTGGGAATCCACAACGTCAGAGGCAAAGAGGAGCAGCTACTCATTTATCGGCTCTATTCAGCCCGGAAAGGCGCCGGTTAAGGTGAAAAACTGGCGGAGAATACTGTTTATCCCGTTCTCCGTGCTGGGTCTGCTATGCCTGGCTGCCGCATTGTTTAGCCAGCATAGATCAGGTCCGGCCCAACTAGAATTTATTCCGGTTAGCTTACACTCGCTCCTGGAAGCTGACTACCGGGCCAACCCCAGCCCAGCCCGTCTGCCTGGCCTGCGCCTGGAGTTGATCTGGGATGCCATCTCCGACCGGGAGCCGCACGTCGATAATTTGGCGGCCCGGCAAGTTGCTTTGCTCAATAGTTTACAGACGCCTGTACCGTTTGTAACCCCCTCAGCCTGCCAGGGCAGCCATGTTGTCTACGCCAGCCAGGATACCTGGCTCGACTCGGCTCGGCCCACCGCCAACTACGGCGCCGAGCCGAGCCTCAATATTGGCCGTGACGATGATCAGGTCAAACGTATCTTGCTCTTCTTCCCCATCGACGACTCGCTTCCCCCCGGCGTCTACATCAAAAGCGCCTACCTGGAGCTAACCCCGGCAACAGGAGCAACCGAGGTTGGGCCGCTGCAACTATTCAGCCTGGCCACACCCTTTTCGGAATTGACCGCCACCTGGTCCCGGCAACCGCCGCCTGGCCGGCCTTACCGAACCACCGTGTTGCCCTCTTCCCAAACCCATACCTGGGACATAACCGCCGTAGTGCAAGAGTGGCTGTTGAATTTCGATTCAAATGCCGGCCTGCTCCTGGAACCAACCGCCGCCTTCCACTTTACCCAGCTTTATTACAGCCGGGAGGCGGATCGTCAAACCAGTGACCGGGTCAATGATCCCGTTAATCGCAAAGGGCCTCGCCTGGTCATCGACTGTGGCCGCCAACCGCCGTTGCCGGCCGCAGTAGCCGCAGTAGCCCAAGTGACCCTGTCACCAACACCCGGCCCGACCCCCACCCGCACCGGCTCTTATCCTCCCCTACCGCCGGCAGCGCCGACCCAAACGCCCGTGGCTTCGCCGCCGCCAGTCGAAGCCAGCCCGACCTTGCCGCCGCCGTCACCCACCGCTCCATTGCCATCGCCGTCACCAACCCAACCGCCGCCCCCTCTGCCTTCACCCAGCCCTGCCCAGCCAACATCCACCGCGCTGCCGCCATCTGACGACCGGGATGAGCCAGATGAACCAGATCAGCCAACCCCAACCCCGACCCCGCTGCCGCCTGCTTTGACCATCGACAGCGTCACCGTCACCGAGGGCGACAGCGGTACTGTTAACGCCGTCTTCAATGTCAGCCTGTCCACCGCCAGCCGCAATCCGGTGACGGTCGATTTTGCCACGAGCGATAATACGGCCACCGCTCCGGCCGACTACATCGCCGCCAGCGGCTCCCTGACGTTTGCGCCGGGCATGACCCGCCAGACCATCACCGTGTTGGTCCGGGGCGACACCCTGAACGAACCCGACGAAACATTCTTCGTCACCCTGTTCAACGCTCGCAATGCCAGCATCAGGATCGGCCAGGCATTGGGCCGCATCATCAACGATGATCCCCCGCCTGCCCTGAGTATCGGCGACATCACCGTGCCGGAAGGGGACAGCGGCGCGGTCGAGGCGATCTTCACCGTGGCCCTGTCAACAGCCAGCGGCAAGACCATTACGGTCAATTACGCCACGATTCCCGGCAGCGCCTTGCCGGGCGAGGATTACCTGACTGCCAGCGGCTTGCTGACCTTCCCCCCGGGCAGCCTGACCCAAACCATCAGCGTTCCGGTCATCGGCGACACAGTCGTCGAAGCGAACGAAATATTTTGGGTCAAGCTGAGTAATCCCATCGGGGCCTCCCTGGCCAATGAGCGGGGCGAGGGCGTCATCCTCAATGACGATGGCCTGACCATCAGCATTGACGACGTGGCCGTGACCGAAGGCGATAGCGGCGAGGTGGCGGCCATCTTCACCGTCAGCCTCTCCACCCTCAGCGTCCTGCCCGTGCTGGTGGAGTACGCCACCGCCGACAACAGCGCCACCGCCCCGGCCGATTATACGGCCATTCCCACCACCACCCTGACCTTCACCCCGGGAGTAATTAGCCGGACCATTGCCGTCGCCGTCCAGGGCGACACCCTGCATGAACTCGACGAGACCTTTCTGGTGATTCTGGCCAATCCCAGCAGCGGTACACTGTTCAAACACCAGGGCGTCGGCGCTATTTTGGATGACGACCCGCGGCCAACGCTCACCATCAACGATGTCACCGTTACCGAGGGCGACAGCGGCGTTACCAACGCTATCTTTACCGTGTTTCTTGAAGGCCCCACCACGCTAACCGCCGCCGTCAACTATGCCACCGCTAATGGCGCGGCCATGGCCGGCAGTGACTACATCGCCGCCAGCGGCAGCCTGACTTTTTCACCCGGTATCACCCGGCAGCTTATCACCGTTCAGGTTCTGGGCGATACGATCCCCGAAAACAACGAAACCTTCCTGGTCAACCTCAGCAATCCAACCAACGCCAATATCGCCGACGGGCAGGGTCTGGGCACTATCATCGACGATGATCGTTCAGGCGATGTGTGTAGTTCGCCCGTAATGACCCTGACTGCCACAGCAGATACTCACTTGAGAAGTAACCAGCCAAACAGCAACTTTGGTTCAGATATCGATCTGCGAACCAGGCCGATCACTCTCAACCCCAGAAATACACTCATCCGGTTTGACCTGTCCACTGTGCCGGCCAATAGCCTGATCACCTGTGCGGCCCTCCTCCTGAATCAAACCTCAGCTCCAGAGACCGGCCAGATCATTGAAATCCATCGGCTGATGACCGGCTGGGTTGAGGACGAGGCAACCTGGCACCAACGCGCCGCAAGCCTGCCGTGGGCTACGCCCGGCGGCGACTTTGACCCAACCGCGGTGGCTACCTTTGTACCCACGACCACCAACCACGCTATCGGGATCACCTCGCTGGCGCAATTGTGGACCGACAATTCCGCTTCCAATTTTGGCTTGCTGCTGCTGGCCCGGAATGTCGGCTCCTACGGTGAAATTACCTACGCCAGCCGTGAAAACGGAGGTAATCCGCCGCCCAGGTTAATCCTGGAGTATATTTCTCCCCTCACCTTCAACGCTGGTCAGCAGACAGAGACGATCCTGCCCGATGTGAGCAGGTTAGCCCGGCCGGAAGAAAAGGTGATATATCTGCCGTTGATCGTCAAATAGCCGCGCTTGGGGCAAAAATAACTACCGCGCCGCCACGTTGGTCAGATAGATGAAATCATCGGGGTTGCCGTCGCCGCGGGGAAGAGGCTGGCCGCTCGTGGCCAGATACAAACCGGCGATCAGGGGATAGGAACCGGCCGGCAGGTCGGCCGGTAATTGTAGACCGTAGCCCTGGGTCACGGTCTGGCCCGGCAGCAGGGGGGAGCGGTTAAAGTTCTGCAAATCGAGCAGCAGCCGGTCCTGCTGCGCCGCCTGCCCCACCTCATTTTCAGCCAGCACATGGACAAAACTGATGACCGCCTCATTCGGCAAAGCCACGCCGGGCTGGCCGGCCGAGGGGGCCTGCCAGGTTAGCCTTACCTTGAGCAGCTCGCCGGCTCTGACCGGGTTATTCAAGACTGCAAAGTCACGCAAGGTGAGACCGCCTTCAAACGGTACGTTCACCGGTACGGCCGGTGCGGCAATTTCTGGCTGAGCCGGCAGGGCAAAGAGGGTCAACCGGCCGCTGCCGCTAAACCATTGCTCGCTTACCGGAAAGGCCTGCCGGTTGAACTCGGCTGCGGTTACCGTGAGCGGGTCAGCCGGGGTTAGCCAGCGCTCAAACAGCCACACCCGGCCCGCCTCGGCCTCGACGGCCTGCCGCACCCGCGCCCGTTCAGCCGGTTGGATAGCCCGCGGCTCGCTCTCGATCCAGGTATAGATCGGCAAAGGCCGCCGCAAATAGGCCATCAGCCGCGTCGAGATTTCCTGCACGTCGCCAAAAGGAGGCATTGCCACAAGTAAGGCATCGCCGGGTTGGGCCAAGCCGGTCAGGGTGTCGAGCAACGGCTGGTCGGCCCGAGCTTGCGGGTCGAGCTGGGGCAGCCGGGCGGCGTTGCGCAGCATGCTGAAGGTCAGCAAGAGAGCCAGGAGTAGGGTAAGGATGAGGGCTGAGGGATGAAGGATGAAACGTGAAGCGTGAAGCGTGGGGCGTGGTGCGTGAAGCGTGAAGCGAGAGCCAGATCGATAAGCCAGTGATTCATGGCTCATTGCTAATTGCTCATTGTTCATTGCTAATTGTTCAGTGCTAATTCTCAGCGCCAGAATTAGACCGAACGCAGCCAAAAGACAGAGTAATAACGGCGGCAGCAGGACGAACCAGACCACGGCCGGTCCTGAGTCCCCAGGCCGCAGCCAGATCAGGTCCACCAGGCCCTCCTGCAAAATCTGCCAGTGACCCAGCAGGGGGGCGGCCGCCCAATTGAACACAAAATCGTCGTTCCGGCCCAGCCGCAGAAAATGCTCATTGAAATCAACCGCGACACCCAGCAGGTTGGCCGCCAGGCTGAGCAGCATTAGCCCACCGATGGCCAACCAGGCCAGCCAGGCCCGCCCGTTGCCCGGTGAGGCGGCCCAAGCCAACGGCTCGGCCACAAAGAGCATCAACAGCGGCAGAATGGGCAACAAAAAGCGAGGCCCCCAGCCCCAGGTCCCACCCCAGGCAAACCAGGAACCGTAAAACAGCCAATAGAACAGGCAAATGGCGGCGATTAACCAGAAATAGGCCCGTGGTAGGCGTCGCCAGGCCGGCCGCAACCCCCAAAAAAGCAGCAGCATAACCGGTGAAAAGATGAATAGCCCTCGTCCCGGGCTGAACAGCAACCCAAAGCCGCCCACCCACGGCGCCTGGAAGAGCAGCTCGCGGCTGTAGCCGGTTTCGGCAAGGCTGCCAAAGCGAGCCAGGTTGAACCAGACCAATCCCAGCGCCGCCAGCAAGGTCGGCAGGGCATAGGTGGCCAACACCGGTAAGCTGGCGGTGAATCTTTTTGAAAAAGACAATCCCGCTCCGTTGAGAGCATCTGGGCCGGTTGGCCGTCGCATCTCCTGCCAAAATAGATAGAGGCCGATAAAAATGAAGGCCACCCCAGCCTCAAAGCGCAACGTCAAACCGATTGCGCCGGCTGCCCCGGCCAGCAACACCCACGCCGAACGTTTGACCGGCAGGGGCCAGGCCGTCGCCCGATAGGCGGCCCAGATGGCGATGAGAAAAAAGAGGGCCAGCAGCGACGACTCCCAGAACATGCGGGCGTAGACCCAGGCAATCGTGCCCAACCCGTAGACCAGCGCGGTCAGCGCGGCGCTGCGCCGCGAAAAACCCAGGTCGATGAACCAGATCAAGAGCAGGCTGGCGGTCAGAGCAGTGACGACAGCGTTGGTCAGCAAGCCCACGTGGACCGCGTTCAAACCGGGCAACATCTGGCCCAGCCAGATCAACGGCGCCACCAAAAAAGAGATGCCGGGGGCCTTTTTGGTGTAAAGATGGCCGTCTGCGCCCCAGACGCCGGGCGGATTGGGCGTCCAGTGATTGGTCCAGATCAACAGGTCGATATCGGCCCGGCCCGACCCGGCTAAACTGTGGCCGGCCGTAAAAACGGCCAGCTCGTCCATCACGTGAAATTTTCCAGAAAAACTGAGCAAATAGATGGCAAAAAGAAAAAGGCCCAACCAAAAGGCTAAGGCCGTGGTGGGGGAGACGAGACGTCGGGGCCAGGGCAAGCGATTCATTTCAAATTTATCTCAGCCAGCTCAACGTAGTTGTTCACCGCGGCCCCGTTTTCCAGCACCGGCAGCCGCCCCAGCGTCTCCCAGTAGTACACCCCCACCCGCAAGCGATATGCTCCGGGGGCTAAATCAGCGGGCAGGGTCAGGGTGTGGCTATCCAACAGCCGTTCGCCGGGCTGCCAACTGCTGGTCGGGTTGGGAAACTGCCACCAGGGTTGGCCGTCGTGCTGGGCTATCAGTTGTCCCTGGCTATCGACCAGGTGGACGAAGACGCTGTAATCGACCGGCATATTTGCCAACGCCTGCCAGTAGAGGGTAACGGTGAGTTGGCCGTTTTCAACCGGCGAGACGGCATAGCCAAACAGGGCCATCTGACCGCCCAGATTGGCCTGGAGCGGGTTGGGCGGCTGCAAATCCGGCTCGGTGGGGGTAATTTCAACCAGTTGGCGGCCCTCCCGGGCAAAGCTCGCCAACCGGGCCCAGGTATTGGCTTCAAAGCGACGCAGCGGCCGGGGCGACTCGACCACGGAGACCGGCAGGCGCCGGCTCCAATCGGACCAATTGTTCCCCTGCATTACCCCTACGGCCAGGCTCCAGCGTTCGCCCAGCGTCCAGGGCATTGTTTCCGTCGCCACAATTTCACCGGGCTGCCACAGCCGGGGTGGGAACCACAGTTGGGTCAGCAAGGGGCGTTGCTCGGTCGTCTCGACGATCTGATTCTGGTCGTTCACAAAAAACGGGTAGAGCCGCAAATCGCCCGGCGGTTTGAGCGGCTGCCAGTAGAGCCGCACCGCCGTCTCCTGGCGGCGGGGATCGTCCAGCAGATCAAACCCCAGCAGCCGGAGCTGGTCGCCGAATTCCAGACGAAGGGGATAGTGGGGATCAGCCGTCTCCACCCGGGCAAAGTCGTAAAAAGCGTCCGGCAGGTCGGTGGCGGGCCAGCTGCGGCGAAGCAGCAAGTAACCGTCGGCGGCGTCCAGCACGCCGTACTCACCGGAACGGAGCAATTCCTGAGCCAAAGCCCAGATATCGTTGGGGTGAACCGGCCAGGTGCCGGTGGTCACATCAAAAAAAACGTACTCGGCGTCATTCACGTCGGGCAACTGGTAGGCAATCAGCCGGTTGCTGAGGTGAGGGTAGAGTTTGCCCTGGGCGGCCAGCGAAGCCTCGGCTGGAATCTGGGCGATAAAGCGCCGGGCCAGGCGGTCGTGGGCGGTGATTTGCCAGGAGGGCGGATCGAGGGCCAGGGGTGAGTAACCCCGGAAGAGCTGCCAGACCAGCGCCACGGCCAGCAAGAGCAGGCTGAGCAGTTGAGTCAGGCGCAGGGGAGACGCCGGCCAAAGACGGCCCAAGCCGGTCCGCAGGTAGAACAGCCCGTAGAGGCTGGCCCAGGCCAGCCAGGGAGCCACGTCGGCCCCGTACTGGCCGCCGGTGGCGTCGTGCATGGCCGTATTGGCGCTGAGCAGGTTGATGGCAAAGGAGGGCGCGCCGATCAGCAGCACCGGCAGGCCGGCCAGCGGATAGTAGGCAAAGGGCGTCAGCACGTCGAACAGGTAACGCAGTTTCGTCGGCTGCCACAGGTTCGCCAGCACCAAATCGGGCCGGGTGAGGGCAGTGAAGACAATCTCGGCGGGGGAGTCGCCCAGATCGGCGTAGTAACCCAGAAAAAGATGTTCATTGGCCACGCTGTGGGTCGGGATGAGCCAAACCATTACCAAAAAGAACCAGGCCAGGGCCAGGACAATGGTCAGACCGCCGGCCCACCAGTAACGGTAGCGGATAACGGCGTAGCCGCCCAAAAAAGCTGTTTGCAGAGCCAACTGCTCCTTGCCCAGCATGGCCAGCAGGGCGCAGACCACAAACCAGACCGGCCGCCCCTGCGCCAAAAAGTAGAAGGCAAACATAAAAAAAGCCACCGACAGGACCGGCGGGTGAAAGTCCCACAGATTGACAATTTGCAGGGTGGGAAACAACAGATAGGCCAGCAGAAGGGCCAGCGCGGCCAGATCGCTGGCCAATTTGCGGCGGGCCAGCCAGAAGAGCGGCAGTCCGCCCAGGGCAATGGCCACCGGCTGCAGCAACAGCAGCGTCGCCGGGCCGCTGTGGATGAGGTAGAGGGGCGCAACCAGCAGCAAGATAGGGGAAACGTGATTAGAAAAATGAAGGGCCGGCTGGCCGGTGGAAGTATAGAAAAACCAGCGGCCGTGCAAGGTGTTCCAGGTGACCTGATCGTAAATGCCCAAATCGAAGCCGCTGGAATTGAAACTCAGGTGGCGGAGCATAGCCAGCCAGAAAAAGGTGACAATGTAGAGCAAGAGCAAGCCCCAGGCCAGCAGGTCGGCCCAGTGTCGACCTAGCCAATGCCGCCAGCCTGTTTGCTCAATGAGCAGGGAACGGCTGTGGGTCGCCGCGCCGTTGAGATTAATGGATACTCTCCTTCGCCAATTGGACCGGCGACGGCTGTCCCTGGGACCGAAGCCGCCGCTGACCATGCCTCATCACAAATTGCCCAAAATTATAACACGGCCTCAAGCAAATGTGAAAAAATCCAAATTTTTAGGGAGCGATCTCATTGAGCTGATTTCAACAGCGCTATAAACTCCTCCACCGGCCAGGTATTGGCGACATCCTCAGTCGTGGCCCACCCCCGGTTGGCCGTAGCAACCCCAAAGCGCAGATTGTCGAACTCGTCCGGGTGATGGGCGTCGCAGTTAATGATGAGCTTCACCCCCACCTCGATGGCCCGCCGCACGTGGGCATCGCTCAGGTCGAGCCGCTCCGGCGCGGCGTTGATTTCCAACATTGTGCCGGTTGCACCCGCGGCCTGAAAGATGGCCTCCAGATCGAAGTCGCCGCCGGCCCGTTTGGTCAGCAGCCGGCCGGTGGGGTGAGCCAACAGCTTAACGTAGGGGTTCCGAATCGCTGCCAAAGCTCGCCGGGTCAGCGTCTCCCGCTCTTGCCGCAAGCCGGTGTGAATCGAGGCGACCACAAAATCCAGCTCGGCCAGGATCTCATCGGGGAAATCCAGCGAACCGTCGGCTTTGACCTCCACTTCCGTGCCGTGGAGCAGCCGCAGGCCAGACAGCCGGGCCTGCACCGCCGCGATCTCGCCGGCCTGCTGGCGCAGCCGCTCCACCGACAGGCCGTTGGCCACGCCCAAACTCTGGGAGTGGTCGGTGATGGCCAGATAGTGGTAACCGCGAGCCAGGGCAGCGCGGGCCATTTCTTCGATGCTGGCCGCGCCGTCGCTCCAGGTGGAGTGGCAGTGGACCTCGCCCTTGATATCGCCCACAGCCAGGGGGACCGGCAGCTCGCCCCGCCGGGCCGCCTCGATTTCCCCCCAATCCTCTCGCAGGTAAGGGGGAATGTAAGCCAGCCCCAGCAATTGGTAAAGCTCGGCTTCATCGGCAAACAGCAGCTTCTCACCGTCGCTCTCCCGGGTCAGGGCGTATTCATTCAGGCTGTAGCCCTGCTTTTGGGCCAACTCTCGAATTTTGACGTTATGGGCTTTACTGCCGGTAAAATATTGCAGGGCCGTACCCCAGCGGGCCGGCTCCAGGCAGCGCAGGTCGGCCTGGAGACCGTTGCTGAAACGGACGGAGGTCTTGGTCTCGCCCGCGGCAATCACCTCGGCTACCTCCGGTAAACCTTTGAAGGCAGCGATAATCGGCCCAGGATTTTCAGTCGCGGCCAGAAAATCGAGATCGCCGATGGTCTCCCGCCAGCGGCGCAGGCTGCCGGCCGCCTCCACCTTGAGCGCCTCCGGCAATTCTGCCAGCGCGGCCAGCACCTGCTGCGCCAGGGGCCAAGCGATGCCCAGGTGGACCCGGTCGCTCTCGCGCCGGCCCAGGGCGGCGATGCTGGCCAGAATCCGGGCCTCTTTCTTTTCACCCATGCGGGGCAGGCCGCGCAGCCGCCCCTGCTCGGCCGCGGCCCGCACCTCGGCCACGGTGGTCAGCCCCAGCTCTTGCCACATCAGGCCGGCCAGTTTCGGCCCAACGTCGGGAATGGCCAGCACCTCGACCAGGCTGGCCGGCACCTCGGCAGCCAGGCGCTCCCAAAAGCCCAGCCGGCCGGTACTGAACAGCTCGTCGATCTTCTCGGCAATGGCCTGGCCAATCCCCTCGATCTCGCGTAAATCCTGGCCGGACTCCCACAAGCCGTACAAATCCTGGCCCAGGTGGCCGATATTGTCGGCCGCCTTGCGGTAGGCCAGCACTTTGAAGCGGTTTTCGCCTTTGATCTCCAGCAAATCGCCGATGTCGCTAAAAAGTTTGGCGACCTCCTGGTTGGTGAAGCGGGACATAGGCTGCCTCCTCAATATTAGAGTTTATTGGAAATAAGAATAGCTCACGGATTTTCACGGACCGCGAAGC
>CAYNLK010000087.1:0-17840 GCA_964398055.1 uncultured Caldilineaceae bacterium | reverse complement strand
GATGGGAGGATACCGCCAATAATTTGCGTAACCACAGAAACCGTCAGAACCAGAAGAGGCGATAGTCTTGGCCGGAAAAAAATCGATTGGCTCAAGCTGACCCTAACCCTACGCTCAACCGTCGATCTGGTCGTTGGCCGGTTGTGGGTTGAGGGGCGAGCACATTGAGGAGGGCTATGGTAAGCTGAGACAAAATATTAAACTGATCCAGCCAATTAAACGATGATCAATAATCAGAACCTTCGAGCGGCGGCAAATTATCAGCTAACCTGGCCGGCTATTTTCTGGCGACTCTTCTTGACCTTACTCCTCCTACTTATGTTGGCCGGTCCGGGCTTGAGCCTCTTTAGGGCCGTAACGGCTAATCCAGGCGCTCGCGTTTTGCCCTCCCTGGCGCAGGAAGGTGAGCCGGGGAAATAAGGAGCAAGCCGGTCAGGATTAAGCTGAGTCAAGCGGGGCCGGACATTTTTCCGGTCCAGGTTGTCTATTTGGCTCAAAGGCCAGCTTAGAGTATCATGCTCCTCATGCGCCTTATTAAACGGACTCGTCTCATCTTTGTGGCCCTTATTCTACTCTTGCCGGGCTTGTCCGGCAGCAGACCCGGCCCGGTCTATGCCCAGCAGCCAGATCCGGTCGCAGAAATTATGGCTCGCCTGTCGGTGGAAGACAAGGTGGGGCAGATCTTCATTGTGCCCTTTGTCGGCG
Source organism: uncultured Caldilineaceae bacterium (assembly GCA_964398055.1). Lineage (GTDB taxonomy): Bacteria > Chloroflexota > Anaerolineae > 4572-78 > J111 > CAYNLK01. The sequence goes on along the minus strand of CAYNLK010000087.1, from coordinate 17,135 downwards.
CTGAGGCCAATCCCGGCTCTGAAATCTGGCAGTTGCTGACCGAGTATAAGGTTGGCGGCGTCATTCTACTAACTTCCAACAGCAACTTCAACAACGACGAGTCGGCCCCACGCCAGATTGCCGAACTGACCAATAGCCTCAAAACCACCGCCTTCCAAACGAACGGCCTCCCCTTATTTGTGGCCATTGATCACGAAGGCGACGGCTATCCTTATAGCCGGATTACCCGCGGGGTCACCCCTATTCCCAGCCAGATGGCTATTGGCGCCACCTGGAATACGGCGTATGCTCAAGCCATTGGCCAGATTGTGGGTGAAGAGCTGGCCGCGATGGGGATCAACCTGCTGCTGGGGCCAGGACTGGATGTGCTCAATGACCCGCGACCGACCGGACGGGGCGACATCGGTATTCGCGTTTTTGGCGGCGATCCCTACTGGGTGGGACAAATGGGCCGGGCCTATATTCGGGGGGTGCACCAGGGCAGTAATGGCCGCCTGGCCACGGTGGCCAAGCATTTCCCTGGCCACGGCGGCAGCGACCGTTTGCCGGATAATGAGGTAGCCACGGTCGACAAATCGTTGCAGGAGCTGCGCCGGATCGAGCTGCCCCCCTTTTTTGAGATCACCCACGACCGGCCTGACGACGTTGCCGGCGCCACCGATGCCTTGATGTCCAGCCATATTCGCTACCGCGGCTTTCAGGGCGACATCCGGCAATTCACCTCGCCCATCAGCTTCGACGCTGCCGGAATGGAAACCCTGCTGGCTCTGCCAGAAATTGAGGTATGGCGAGATCATGGCGGGCTGATTGTGAGCGATGCCCTGGGCGTGCCGGCGGTGCGCAAACATTTTGACCCCACTCTGCAAACTTTTCCGCATCGCCGGATTGCCAAAGAGGCCTTCCTGGCCGGCAACGATGTGTTGAGCCTGGTTCAGTTCGATTTGAAATCGATCTGGAGCGACCAGTTTGCCAATATCAAGGACACCATTTTCTTTTTCCGCACCGAGTATCTCAATAACCCTACCTTTGCCAGGCGTGTTGATGCCGCGGTCAAGCGAATTTTGCGGCAGAAGTTGAAACTCTACCCTGAATTCAGCCTCGACGCCCTCAACCAGGATCCAGGGCGAGCGCTGGAGATTGTCAGGCAGCCGCGGCCGGTAGTCAACGACATCGCCCGGCAGAGTATTACCCTGCTCTATCCCTCCGGCGAAGAGCTGCGCCAACGGCTGCCTTTACCGCCGCGCCCCAATGAAAATATCCTCATTGTCACCGATACCCGGCTGGCGCGTGAATGTTTTACCGACAACTGCCAGCCCCGCGAAGATTTGTTCTTGCCCCGCCGGGCGATTGAAGAGACAATTCTACAACTGTACGGGCCGGGAGCGACCGGCCAGATCCAACCCGAACGGATCACCAGTATTACTTTCTCAGAACTAAAAATGGCCCTGGGCGGAGCAATTATTCCCCCCCTTGAACCGTCGGAAGAATCTCCAACCGGGCCGGAGATTCAGTTTTCGCCGGACGAGGTGCGCCAGCGTATTCAGGCCGCCGACTGGTTGATTTTTGCAATCCTGGACCTGAACACCAGCCGCTACCCCGACTCCGATGCGCTCAAGCTCTTTTTAACTCAGGAGAGCGGCGCGCTGCTTGATAAGACCAGCGTGGTGCTGGCCTTCAACGCGCCGTACTACCTGGATACCACCGAGATTACCAAACTCACCGCCTATTTTGGCCTGTACAGCAAAACGGCGCCCCACCTGCAAACGGCCGTCCGGGCGCTGTTTGGCGAAGCCGATTTTCCCGGCGCGTCGCCCGTGTCAGTGGAAGGTATCAGGTATAACCTGGTCGACGTGCTATCGCCCGACCCGGCGCAAGATTTGAGCGTTGAACTGGTCGAAATCCTCCCGGAGAGCAAAATTGCCCCGGTCTCGGTTCGGGTCAAAGCCGGGCCGGTCGTCGACCGCAACGGCAACCTGGTGCCAGACGGCACCCCAATTGAGTTCCGGGCCAACCTCGGTCAGCGGCCGGTGGCAGTTGAGTCGGATGATACCCAGGCCGGGCTAGCCGAGGCGACTTTGACCCTCATCGAACCGGGGCCAATCGACATTATGGCCGCAGCCGGACGAACGATTATTTCCGACAGGCTGGTGGTCCCGGTTTTGGCCCCACCAACGCCGCCAGCGGCGCCGGTCACGCCGTTGCCCAGCCCTAGCCCAACCGAGCCGCCATTCCCAACACCGACACCGACGCCGACCATTGAGCCGACGGCAACGCCCCTGCCCCAGCCGGTAATAGAGGATACTTCGCCGGCAGCGCCGCCGGAGACGTCCCTGCCACCCCCCCGCCGGCTGGATGGGGTCGATTTGTTGCTGGCGCTGGTCGCGACCCTGTTCGCCGGTCTGGCCGGCTTCTGGTTGGGACGGCTGTTTCCCAAACCGCTGCCGCGGCGAGTTCGGTTGGGATTGTGGGTGTTGATTGGCGGGTTGTTAGCCTATATACTCTACGGTGCCGGGCTGCTCCGGCCTGAGGAATGGCTGTTCGAAGAGCCAACCTTGTTAGCCAGTCGCCTGAGTATGGCCGGGTTGAGCTTTCTATTTGGCCTGTTGGCTCTGGCTTTGAGCAGTCAAAGTGAGCGGCAGCGGCGAACCGGCGGCTAACGGGGAAAACAGGCGATTTTCTTAGAAAAACGTTATCCAGATCGAGACGGCCAGCAGGAACAGGGCGGTTGCGGCCAGCCACCAGTTCTGGCGCAGGCTGGCCAGCCAGGTGGCCTCCGCCTCCTGGCCTGTCTCCAGCAGCGCCGTTACCGCGGAACTGTGCAGGATCTGCCGCCAGGTCACCACCGAAGCCGGACGCTCTTTGGGATGTAGCGACATGGCCAGCAGCGTGGCCCGGGCCACCCCGGCCGAGATGGCGGGATTGATCTGTTGAGGCGAGGGCAGCGACTCAGGCAGCAGAAAGCGTTCTTGCGCACTGGCCGGGGGACAGCCAGTTAACAGGTGGTAGAGGGTTGCCCCCAGAGCATACAGGTCTGAACGAGCATCGGTGTGACCTAAATGGTCTACATACTGCTCCAATGGGGCGTAAGGCAGGCTGCCGGCGCCTTGCAGACCGGTCAACGTGGCCGGGTCGTCGGGATCGAGCGGTTTGACCAGGCCAAAATCAACCAGCTTGATCCGTTGGTCCGGCGTCAGTTTGATGTTGGCCGGCTTAACATCACGATGAAGCACCGGCGGCTGGCGACTATGTAAATAAGTCAGGGTGTCGCAAAGCTGGTCGATCCAGGTCAGGACGGTACTTTCTTCCAGGTAGCGACCGTCGCGGCGCACACTGGTGACAATTTCCAGGAGATTCTGGCCGGGCACAAAGTCCATCACCAGGTAATCATGCTCGTCCTCAGAGAAAAAGTCACTGACTTTGGGCAGGCCGGGATGATCTAGTTGCGCCAGCATCGAAGCTTCCTGGTAGAACTGTTTCCGAGCAACCTGAACAACCTCTTCACTCAGGTTTGGTTGGGGCAGGGTTTCCTTGATGGCGCACTGGCGCCCGGTCAAGCGGTTGTCGTCAGCCAAATAGACTGCGCCCATACCCCCGGTACCAATCAAGCCAACGATCTGGTATCGTTCACGTAACAGGTCACCCGGTTTTAGATAAGTGGTCAAGTGCGCCTCCGCACAGTAATCAGTTTTGAGTTTTGAGTTATCAGTGAGCAGTAAGCAACAGAGAGTGATAGTTGACAATTATTAATTGCTCATTGCTCATTACTAATTGATTAGAGTATCCCAATCTCAAATTGCTGTCAAACAGGAGTAAGCGATGGAGCATTTGCAAACCGAGAAAGCCCTGTTGATCTGGCGCGAAGGTGATTTAATCAAAGATCAGTGGATCTTGCACGACGCCGCCAGTGAAGTGATGATCGGGCGTTCGCCAGATTGTACCATCACGATCCCCGTCCGCTGGATTTCCAGACAACATGCGCTGCTGCGTTATGAAAACAGACAATTTGTGCTGGAAGACGCCGGCAGCAAAAACGGCGTCTTTGTCAATGGCCAGCGAGTGCTCAAACCGCAGCCGCTGACCGATGGCGATATCATCCAACTGGCCCCTGGCCTGGAGCTGATCTATGTTGATAGTGAAGCTACGGCCCCTCTGCCCGGACGGCGAGGGCTGGGTTTGTTTGTTGACCAGGAAGAGCGACAGATCTACGTCCACGGGCAGTTGCTCAGCCCGCCGTTGAGCACTCAGCAATATGAACTGCTGGTCTTGCTCAGCCAGCATCCCGGTAAGGTATACAGCCGGGCCGAAGTGATTGAAGCCGCCTGGCCCGGCGAGTCGGCCGAAGGGGTAACCGATGACGCCATTGACGCCCTGGTGCGGCGTCTGCGCCAGCGGCTGGCTGAAACCGATCCGGACCATAACTTTATTGTGACGGTCAGGGGTTATGGCTTTCGCCTGGACCCCGGCAGCGATTGAGTTGACCGGGCTATCCCTCAAAATCTTCCTCAAACTATAGACAGAATCCAGCCGGGTATTGTATAATAATGGCGCAATTTAACGTTGGGTTTCTATATTCAAGCTTATTTTGTTAGCGGAGGGTACTGTACTATGGCGGCAAAAAAAATTTTAATGCTGGTAGGTGATTTCGTTGAGGATTATGAAGTGATGGTCCCGTTTCAGGCTCTTTTGGCCGTGGGACACCAGGTCCATGCGGTCTGCCCGGACAAAAAAGCCGGTGAGACCGTGCGCACGGCGGTTCATGATTTTGAGGGTGACCAAACCTACAGTGAAAAGCCAGGCCATAACTTTAGGCTTAACGCTACGTTTGACGAAGTAAAGGCAGAGGATTACGATGCCCTGGTCATTCCGGGCGGGCGAGCGCCGGAATATATCCGCCTGAACCCAAGAGTGTTGGATATGGTGCGCCACTTTTTTGAGGCTAAAAAACCGGTGGCGGCCATCTGCCATGGCGCGCAGGTGCTGGCCGCGGCCGACGTGCTCAGGGGTCGGGCCTGCTCCGCCTATCCGGCGGTTGGGCCAGATGTTAACCGGGCCGGGGGCGAATACGTAAATATTCCGGTCGATCAGGCCCACATCGACGGAAATCTGGTTACCGCCCCGGCCTGGCCGGCTCATCCCGAGTGGATCGCCAAGTTCTTGCAAGTGTTAGGCACCAGAATCGAATTATAGGCCAATTGAATAGCCAGTTCCCGGCGGCTCGTTGCACCTGATTCACCCACAGCAGTCAGCACAGGTCAACGAGCCGTTTCTTTTGAGGGGGTCAATTGAGAGCAGGTTATGACTATGGTGGCTGCAAATTCGCCTGACCAGCACCAATCAAACGCGGAACTCCTGGCCGAGTTGGCCGAGTTGCGCCAACGAGTGCTCGAGTTGGAAACTGCCGCGACCAGGTGCAGGCAAGCCGAGGAAGAACGGGAAAGTCTACTGGCGGCGGAACGGGAGCAGCGTCTCCTGGCCGAGACTTTAACCGAAGTTACTTTAGCCCTGACCGCCCAAACCAATCACATTGCCGTACTCGATGAAATCTTGCGCCAGGTCCGGCGAATTGTGCCTTACAGCGCGGCCAACATTATGCTGCTGGAAAACGACACCCTGCGCTGCGTTCGTTGGCAAGGCTACGAGTGCTTTCACAACGAAGCCTTCATCTCCACCCTGGTTCAGATGGTAACCGATTTTTTTTCGGCGGCCGAAGCAGTTCGCACCCAACAGCCGGTGGTTATTCCCAATACCGACCATGAGCCGCGCTGGGTGGTGCTGGCAGAAACGGCCTGGATCAAGTCGCAATTGACCATGCCCATCTGCCTGGGCGACCAGGTCTTGGGGTTGTTTCAATTGGATAGCGACACCCCAGCCCGATTTTCAAGCATCGATGCGGCCCGTCTGAAGCCCCTGGCCAATGCCGCGGCCATTGCCCTGGAAAACGCCGCTCTTTATGAGCAGGTCCGGCAGGAGTTGACCAAACGCAAACAGATTGTGGCCGATCTGGCCAGAGTCCACCAAACCCTGGCCTTCCACGTCGAAAACTCACCCCTGGCTGTGCTGGAATGGGATAATCAGTTCCGGCTGCGGCGCTGGTCAAAGCGAGCGGAAGAGATTTTTGGCTGGAAAGCTGAAGAATTGCTGGGCAAACGGACCGGGGAATGGCCTTTCATCCATGTCGATGACCTGGAGAAAGTGCAGACTATCACCGCCAGTCTGCTAGATGGCAGCTTGCCACGTAGCGTCAACCGGAATCGAAACTACACCAAAAGTGGGGCAGTGGTCTATTGTGAGTGGTATGAGTCGGTGCTGTTCGACTCAGCAGGGCAACTGGTCTCGATTCTGTCATTGATCCAGGATGTGACCGAACGGGTCAAGGCCGAGAAGGCTTTACAAGATCGCCAGAAGTTTGAAGCCCTGATCACCACCATTTCCGCCAACTTTATTAATATGCCGGTCGACAAGATCGATGCCGGGATCAACCAGGCATTGCAGCTCATTGGCGAGTTTGTTGGGGTGGATTACAGTTATGTCTTTTTACTCTCGGCCGATAAGACCACCGTCAGTAATACTCATTCCTGGCGAGAAAAGGGCATTAAAGATCCGATTGCCCGGTTACAAGAGTTGCCGGTTGAGTCATTTCCCGGTTTGAGGGCCAAATTAAGCCAGTTTGAAACCGTTTATATTCCCTCAGTGGCCAAAATGCCGCCGGAAATGAGCGGTGAGCAGAAGTTCTTGCAGGCCCAGGGGGTTCAATCGCTGATCCAGGTGCCGATGGTCTCAAATCAAGAGCTAAAGGGTATCCTGGGTTTTGCTTCGGGGCGGACTGAGAAAAGCTGGGCGGCTGATATCATCAATTTACTCAAAATCGTTAGCGAAATCTTTGTGAATGCCCTGGAACGCAAGCAAGTCCACCAGGAGCTTAAGGACCGGGCTTACCAACAGGAACTGCTACTTAAAGAGATCCATCACCGGGTCAAAAATAATCTGCAAGTTGTCTCCAGCCTGCTGCGATTGCAGGCCAGATACACCCGGGATACCCAGGCCCGGGAGATGCTCCGCGACAGCCAGCATCGGCTCAAATCAATGGCGCTCATCCACGCCAAATTGTACCAATCGCAAGACCTGGCTAAGATCGACTTTGCCAATTATCTCAACAGCTTGGGAGCGTATCTGTTCCAATCCTATGCTGTCAATCCGGCCTCGATCAGGTTGACAATAAATGTTGATGAACTGTTCCTTGGCATCGATACGGCCATTACCTGTGGCTTGATTATTAATGAGCTGGTTTCAAATTCGCTCAAGTACGCCTTTCCAGCGATGAGAACAGTCCAAAAGGAGCCGCCCAATGAAATCTACCTTGAATTGAAGGCCACGCCAAACGGTCAGCTCACCTTGACTGTCCGTGACAACGGGGTCGGGTTACCGGCTGAGATCGATCCTTTTCAAACTGAGTCATTAGGCTTACAATTAGTGATGCGGCTCAGCGAACAACTCAAAGGCCGTGTGGCGGTCGACCGCGGCCAGGGCACTGCCTTTACGATTACTTTTCCCAAATGATAGGGACAACCGGGGAGCAACACCATTGGCAAAGGCGCGTATTTTGATTGTCGAAGACGAAATCATTGTGGGGCTGGATATCCAACACGAGTTAACCGGCCTGGGATATCGAGTTACCGACATTGTCGCTTCGGGACCGGAGGCCATTCAAAAAGCCAGCCAAATCAGGCCTGACCTGGTTTTAATGGACATCAGGCTGGCCGGTGAAATGGACGGAATCGAAGCCGCCGAGCAGATTCGGCAGAGCTTGAGCCTGCCAATTGTCTTTTTGACCGCTTACGCCGATGCCGAGACCTTACAGCGGGCCAAGCTTACCGAACCATTTGGTTACATTATCAAGCCCTATCAAGAGCGAGACCTGCACACCACCATTGAGATGGCGCTCTACAAGCACCAACTGGATAGCCAATTAAAGCGATACGCGACGGAACTGGAAAAGCGTAATCGCGAGCTGGATACCTTTGCCGCCACCGTCGCCAACAATCTCCATAGCCTGGCTACAAAAATTACCAAACACGCCGATTTGCTCAAAGAAAATCTGGGGCTGTCTGACGATCTGTATCAAAATATCGAGACTATTGCTCGAAGTAGCCGGAAGATGAGCCAGGTCATCGATGAGTTGTTGTTGTTGGCCAAAATAAGGCAATTTGAGGTTGAGTTGAAACCAGTCAATATGGCCCGGATCATCGCCGAGGCTCAGCAGCGGTTAAGCCAACTCATCGAACTTCATCGGGCCGAAATAAAACTGCCCGGCCATTGGCCGGAAGTGGTCGGCCACGCTCCCTGGCTGGAAGAAGTGTGGGTCAATCTGCTCAGTAACGGCATCCAGGGTGGTGGAGAGCCGCCTCGACTCCACATTGGCGCGACCATTCAGCCCAATCGATATGTTCGCTTCTGGCTGCGTGACAATGGTCCCGGTCTGACCCCGCTTGAACAGGTGCAGCTATGGCAGCCGTTTAACCAACCCGATGACTCCCAGGCCAACGAGCGCACTCTAGGGCTGTCGATTGTCCGGCACATCATTGAGAAACTGGGGGGGCAGGTGCGGGTAGAAAGTGAAGGCATCGCCGGCCGGGGAACTACCATTAGTTTCACCCTGCCCTGCGCCGACCGGTAAGGCCAAAATCAGGTGACCGGCCCGATCTGGATACCTATGATCATCGAACGTACTAAGCTACGCACACTTTTTTTGTTGGGCCTGACGCTGTTTGTCCTGGTTATCTTATCGGCTACGCTCTCCCGGTTGGAATTTCAGCCCGGCCAGCCCTTTCCCCTCGGCGGCTTGCTCAATCCTGCTGCCGCTACCTCAACCGGGCCAGCCGGCCCTGGAGTCTCAGAGTCACTGATCACCTGGTGGGCGATGGCATTGCTGTCAGTTTTCATTTTGCTCATCACTCTCTGGCTGCTCATTTTTATTTTCCGACCCCAAGCCCGCCAATATCTCCTGAGTCTCCTGCTGAGTTACCTGTTTTTGCTCCTGCTCATAGTTGGACTGATCTACAGCCTCCGCCAGCAATTCCTGGCCGGTCAGGCCGAGTCGCCCAACCCGCAGTTGACCGCCCCCTCAGAAGCGCCGGCTGCAACGGAAGCCCTGCTTTCACCCCCGGCATTGGTGGTCGACCCGCCCGCCAATGGCTGATTAGTCTCAAATTGGAATTAAAGTGCCAGGCCCTGAACGGTTCTAAATTGTGCTGAAAATGCCCGGCCCTTATTTCTGGGTATGACTATTGAGGTAAACACCGTGCAAAATGCTTCCGACAAAAAAAGGGGGCTTTCCAAAGCCAAATTATTTGCTACCTCGCTGTTGTTGGTGGCTATCTTGCTGTTTATCCTGGCCTCCCTGGTTGAAGACCAATATCTGTGGGCCGGATTTGTGCGAGCCACCGCTGAGGCGTCGATGGTTGGGGCCATTGCCGATTGGTTCGCCGTGACCGCCCTATTTCGCCATCCACTGGGTTTGAAAATTCCCCACACCGCCATTATTCCCACCCGAAAAGATTTCATTGGCGATGAACTTGGCCGGTTTGTGCGCGAAAAGTTCCTGGCTGAGGAGGTCATTGCCCAAAAACTGCAATCAATGGCGCTAACCAGGCGAATGACCGGGTGGCTGGTTCAACCTCAGCACAGCGCTCAGGTGGCTGAACAGTTAGCCATCGGCGTAGAGGCGCTGACCAGAGTTATGCGAGATGAAGATCTGCAGGCCCTGATTGAAGAAAGGCTGGTCGCCCAGATTCGGTCGACCCAACTAGCCCCCATGGTGGGGAACATCCTTGATCTCTTGACATCGGGCAATCGGCAGGAGGAGCTGTTTTCTAGCCTGGTCAAATTTGGCTCAGATTTCTTGAAAGAGAACAAAGCGGTCGTTACCGCCCGGATCAAGGAGGAGCTGCCCAGACTGATTAGAATCACGGGGGTGGACGCCACCATTTATAAAAAAATCGTCGATGCGGTTGACGTCACTCTGCAGGAGGTTAGCGCCGACCCTGCTCACCCCCTGCAAGTCAGTTTCAACATGGCCTTGCGAAGGTATATCGAGGAGTTGAAAAGCTCGCCTGAGATCCTGGCTAAAGAAGCGGTCATCAAAGAAGAATTATTGCAGCATGAACTGTTGCAAGCATTCTCAACGTCATTGTGGGTAGACATCAAAACGTCGCTGCTGGAGCGCGGTTCCCAATCTAACGACACGCTCCGCCAATCCATCCAACAAATGCTGATCAACCTCGGCCAGACCCTGTTGGATGATGCCGAGTTATACCGCAAAGTTGACAGTTGGGTGCAGGAAATTGCCGTTTATCTGACCAAAACTTACGGCTATGAAGTTGAGAGCTTGATTGCCACCACCATCCATAATTGGGACGCCCAACAGGCCAGCAGTGAGATCGAACTGCAAGTGGGTAAGGATTTGCAATATATTCGAGTCAATGGCACTCTCATCGGCGGGTTGGTTGGCCTGACCATCCATACCCTGTCGGTGGTAGTGCAACTGTTCTGAGCCGACCAAACCAGGAGAGACCTATGAGCCATTTTTTTGCTTACCTGGCCCGGATGAAGTTCATCCAGCGGTGGGGTTTGATGCGCAATACCCGCCTGGAGAATATTCAGGAACACAGCCTGCAAGTGGCTATGATCGCCCACGGCCTGGCCATCATCAGGAATGAGCTGTTCAGTGGTCAGGTCAACCCAGAGCGGGTGGCGCTGCTGGCCCTGTACCACGACGTCAGCGAGGTCATTACCGGCGACCTGGCCACGCCCATCAAGAATTTCAACCCGCAGATCAAAACGGCTTATAATGAAATCGAAGTCGTGGCCAAGCAGAAGCTGTACAATATGTTGCCCAACGACCTGAAACCGGCCTACCAATCGCTCTTTTTTGGCTCGGCCGCTGACGGCGAACATTGGACATTGGTTAAAGCCGCCGATAAAATATGCGCTTATCTCAAATGTTTGGAAGAGTTAAAGGCCGGGAATCAGGAGTTTGCCAAAGCCGAGCGGGCCGTTAAAGCCGACCTCGACCGATTGGATTTGCCCGAAGTCAGCTATTTTATCGCCAACTTCATCCCCAGCTTCTCTTTGACTCTGGATGAATTGAATTAGGCAAAATTATGACCAAACATCTGGTGCTGTTGGCCGGAAATATCGCCGCCGGCAAGACCTCCCTAACCGAGCGGCTGGGCAGCCGGTTAGGCTGGCGCACCGGCTTCGAGTCGGTGGCCGATAATCCCTATTTGCCCGATTTCTACGCCGATATGCGCCAGTGGTCTTTTCACCTGCAAATCTTCTTTCTGGGCCACCGGGCCGAGCAGCACCTGGAGCTGGCCCGGGCGGCCCAGTCGGCCATCGCCGATCGCAGTATCTACGAAGATGCCCACATTTTTGCCCGGGTACTCCATTACCTGGGCAACCTCAGCGAGCGGGATTTTCACGCCTATCGCCGCGTGTTTGACCAGGTGGTGGCCGGTTTACCCCGGCCTGACTTACTGCTTTACCTCAAAGCGCCGGTGCCGGCGCTGCTGGCGCGGATTCGCCGCCGCGGCCGGGCGATGGAGCAGGGCATTACCAGCGACTACCTGACCCTGCTCGAAACCTTCTACGAAGAATGGTTGGAAACGTTCGACCTCTGCCCGGTGCTGACCATCCCCACCGAAAATCTGGACTTCGTCAACAAACCCAAACATCTCGATATCGTCATCGAGCATATGCAGGCCAGGCTGGCCGGCAAGGAGGACGTCATCTTCCCCCCCAACGATGTTTGAGTAGAATCAGTGGATCCAATTTTTGCGGAGTGAGGCATCCCTGGCGTAAGTTTTGTACAAAACCTACGCTTTTTGGCCGGGCAATTGACCCCCGATAACGGCCTAGTCGTCACGGCCAAAGGGGTTAGGGTCGGCTATTTGCCACAGGATATCGCCTTTGCGGAGGATCGGCCGGTGCTGGCCGAGGCCCTGACGGCCTCCCCTCAACTGGCAGTCATCAAGGCTGAATTCGCCGAGCTTTAACCCTGGGCCGGCGCCGCCCACTGAGCCAACACCCGGCTCACTGCCGCTTCCACGGCGGCGCGCGCCTCCCGGCGATCGTAACCACTGGCCAGAAGCGTATCGTAGTCGATCTCGACGTGGCGGATGTGGGCCACCACGGCCAGTCGAATGGCGTGTTCATCCAGGCTTTTAGCGGCCGCCGACCGACTCGGCCGCTGTATTTGAGGCAGGCGTGCTCGGCAATCGCAACCTCACGGCCCACCGGACAGCCCGGAAAAAGCTCCCGCACCTGTCCGGCGAACTTCTCCACATAGTGGCGATCCAATTCAGCCCGACGAGCCACCTCCCGTTCCTGACGGCGCGCTCTAAGCTCACTATCGGCCAGACACTCCTGTTCGGCCTGGGCCAGGGCGGCCTCCTCAACCAGCAAACCCTGCCGTTCGTAGCGCTTGCGGGCCCGGCTCCATTGATTGGCCGGCCCATCTGGCCGGTACTCAAGCTGCCGGCCAATCAGAGTCCGGACGAACGCCTGGCCGATGTGGCCGGCGAAGGTTTGGCTACCCGGTATGGCGCTGAGGCGGCGCCAGAGATCCGTGCCCGTTTGCAGCGTGAACTGACTGCCATCTCCCGGCACGGCTAAGCACCTCTAATTTGATCGCTTTTCTGCCCAAACTAGCTCGGCTAATTTTTTGCCGGTGGGCGTAGCCGCTAACCCGCCCTGGGCCGTTTCTTTGAAGCGCGCATCCATCCGCCGGCCAATACCGGCCATCGCATCAATGACCTCATCCGGCGGAATAACGCTCTCCACGCCAGCCAGCGCCAGATCGACTGCCACAAAACATTGAGCCGCGCCGGCCGCATTACGCTTAACGCACGGTACTTCAACCAAACCGGCCACCGGGTCGCACACCAGGCCCAACATATTCTTCATAGTAATGGCGACAGCCTGAGCCGACTGCCGGGGAGTACCGCCCAACAGTTCCACAGCAGCGCCAGCTGCCATAGCGGCGGCGCTGCCGGTTTCGGCCTGGCAGCCGCCGGCAGCCCCGGATACATGGGCGCGCAAAACAATCACCGCACCGATACCACTAGCCGTAAAGAGAGCATCGATCAGTTGCTCGTCGCTAAAGCCTCGCGCTTCTTGTAACGTCAACAGGACAGCCGGCAAGATTCCGGCTGACCCGGCCGTAGGGGTGGCCACAATGCAGCCCATGCCAGCATTGACCTCGTTGACTGCCATCGCTCGGGCCACGGTGCGGCTCAGGATTGGACCGGTGATCGGTTTATGCTGATCCAACCAGCGCCAAAATCGATGGGCATTACCGCCGCTGATGCCACTCAATGAGATGACCGGTTGGGCCAGCCCCTGCTCGGCGGAACTTCGCATTACCTCCAACCGGTGCTGCATTCGCTGGCGCAAATCCGCGGGATCGGCCCGGCTTTGCTCGGCTTCGGCCTGGATGACCACCTCCGCCAGGCGTTGGCCTTTTGTCTCGGCCACGGCTACCATTTCAGCAATTGAATTGAACATCGTCTCACCCGCTGACCTTGTTGATCCGGCACACCCACCGGACCCACCAAAAATCCTGAATTGCTTCCACCACCGCTTCAGGCAGAGGTTCATCCGTTTCGATAACCATGATGGCCTCTCCCCCCCGGCTACGCCGTTCGACTCTGAAAAAGGCGATGTTTATGTTATGTTCCAGTAGCCAGCCGCTGACCACGTTAATGGTGCCGGGCCGGTCCTTGGCAATGACCAACAGTGTTTCATACTCACCGCTGAAGCGGGTTGAGTAACCCTGAATATTGGTGATTTGAATCATGCCGCCGCCAATGGAGGCGCCGGTAACTTGCACCTCATGCTCATCGGCGCGCAGGGTCAGGCGGACTGTATTCGGATGGGCCTCATCACCAAGATCGACGGTTTCAAAACGGAACTGCAGCCCGGCTGTTTCGGCCAAGATAAAGCTATCCCGAATACGCTCATCATACGTAGCCAGGCCCAAGAGACCGGCGACAATGGCTTTGTCGGTGCCGTGACCCTTGCCGGTTTGGGCAAACGAACCGTGCAGTTCAATTTTGGCCTCAGTCGGCTGGCCGCCCAGGATGAGCCGGCCAATCTGACCCAATCGCACTGCTCCGGCGGTGTGAGAACTCGATGGCCCAACCATAATCGGGCCAATGATATCGAAGACGGACACTTGCTTGGGCGCGGTCATCATCCCCCCTCAATTCGGTAACAAATCAGAAATTCTTTAGAGAAGCCGGTGGAGTTGCTCGATCAGGCCGGCGTATTCAGCGCCGCGGAAGCAGAACTGCAACTCGCTGAACCGTCCTCGCAGCGCCTTGACCTGTTCGGCGACATTGGCTTCCTTCACCACCACATCGTGCATCAGGGCCGCCAGCGTGCGGAAATCGGCGGCTTCCATGCCGAACCGGGTCATCTCCGCCACCCCCAGCCGCAACGAACCTGACGCAGTGAAACCTTCTTCGTCCGGGTTAGATTGGTAATTGCAGATGATGTTGTTGGCTTCCAGGCGGCGGGCGATTTCCGGACCGCGGGCGTACCCCACCTTCACCACCACCTGGTGAGTTTCGGTGTAGTCAATCGCCGGATCGCCGGCGACCGCCAACCCGCACTCCTGCAAGGCCCTGGCAAAAGCTTTGGCGTTGGCGATCACTTGGGCCTGGTACTGGTCCTTGAAGTGATTCATCTCGTAGGCGGCCACCAGCAACCCCACCATTGTGCCCAGGTGATGATTGGAGACCGAACCAGGGAACGACCGCCGGGTGATAGCCTCCCACAGTTCGTACCGCTCGTCTTGCTCGTGGAAGCGGCTGCCCACAACGCCCCGCTGGGTGCCGAAGAAGGTTTTGTGGGTTGAGCCGGTCACCAGATCGGCCCCTTCACTAAACGGCTGTTGGAAGTGGGGGCCGATGAGGCCAAGCACGTGGGCCATATCGTACATCACCACCGCAGTGATGCCCTGATCGTTGACAAAGCGGCGGATCTCGGCTACCGGTTCTTTGTGCAAAATCACGCTCTTGCCGAAGATAATCAACTCCGGCCGGACCGCGTCGATCAGTTCCAGGGTAGCCGGCACGTCAACGCAGTAGGGATTGCCGGCCAGAACCGGGAAATTGACCACGGCCGGGCGCTCGGTGCGCGGGTCACGGGCCACGTAATCCTTCAAGGCGCCCATCGGCTGGGCGCTCAGGTGGCCCCCTTTGCCCAGATGGTGATTCATTACCTGCCGGATCCGGCGCGGTTCGGCCTTGCGGTCGGCCCGGTTGAGGTAATCCACCAGCGCGCTGAACACGGCGGTATTGGCCATCTGACCGCTGATCAGGCGGGTCTCCACCTCGGCGCAGCCCAGAAACTTGCGCAGCTCCGCCTCAAGCAGCCGCTCCACTTCACTGATGAACTCCACCCCCTGGTAGTAGAAAACGTCGGCCTCGTAGAAGGCGTCTAGCTTGCGGTGCTCGGCGTAGCGGAAAGCCGGGTCCATGACCGAGACCAGCCGGGCCATGGGCGAGATGGTCATCTCCGAGGGGATCAAGTTGATACATTCTCGCTGCCGCCAGTGGGTGTTGTCAACCGTTTTTTTCAGCAGGCGCCGCACCTGGGTCGACGCGGCGACGGTTGGGGGTTCCTCAGACTTTAGCTGGTGATCGAAGACAATCGGGCGGGCATACGGCGGAGCATCGCTGCGCAGGTGAAATGGCACCACCACCGCCTCGACGGCTTTGCCGCGAATATCAAGCGTGAGCTGCTCATCCACCAACATATCGCTATCCAGATACGCCAAGCAGATCGACCGGCGCTCCCGCTGGTCGGTTACAGTAGACTCCAAACCTGCCCCGGCTACCACCCAATAGGGCACCATCGTGCCGCTGGTCACATAGCCCACGTGCCGGTCATCCTTGAAGACCCTGGTTCCATCCCGGGCAATGCCTTTCCCGGCTACCGCCAACGGCTGAATCAGTCGAGGCAAGTCGGCTATCTGCGAGTAATCGCGGGCCATTATTTTGGCCAGCGCCTCAGCTTGCCGGGCCAGCGCCGCCCGGCCTACAAATTCACCTTTGAGGGGTGAAAAACTGACGGCGAACTTCAGGGTAAAACAGGCCAGAATGGGGAACTCTTTGCCCTCGGGGTCTTCACCCAGCTCGTGGCCGTAGAGCGGCAGAGCCGCTTCCAGGCGCAGGGTATCGCGGGCGCCCAGGCCAATGGGCGTGGCTCCACCGGCCACCAATTTGTCCCATAGCATCAGGCCATCGGCTCTGCTGGCAAAAAGCTCAAAGCCAATTGGCTCGCCAGTGTAGCCGGTTCGGGCCACCATCACTTTGGCCCCGGAAATGGTGACCGTACTGACGGCGTTTTTCACGGGTTCCGGCAGCGAGCCAGATTCAATCAGCTCAGCCAGCAGATCACGCGCCCGCGGCCCTTGCAAGGCCAGCATTGCCAGCTCTTGGGTTTGGTCGGTCAGCTCAACCTCAGCAAAATCCTTGAGATAGCCCTGGAGGTGATCCCAATCCTTAGGCCGGTTGGAGGCATTGACCACCAGCAGATATTCACCCGCCACAAATTGGTAGAGATAGGCGTCATCAACCGCCCCGCCGGCTTCATTGGGGATAAAGGTATACTGGGCGCCCCGGTCCCTGGGGTCGAGGGCGGCGGCGTTGTTGGTCAACACGTGTTGCAAGAATGGTACCGCTCCGGCGCCGCCCACAATAAACCGGCCCATATGAGACACATCGAACAGGCCGGCCTCTTTGCGGGTGGCCAGGTGCTCTTCGATGATGCCGGCCGGGTACATCACCGGCATCTCCCAGCCGCCAAAATCCACCATCTTGGCGCCCAAAGCCACGTGCCGCTCATAAAAAACAGTTCGTTGCAGTTCAGTCATCGGTCATCTCCTCGCTGAAAATAGTTGGTTTGTTGGATGGATGGATGGATGGATGGATGATTGGTTGGTTGGCTGAACGATCAACTAATCAACTAACCAACCAACTAACTATCCAACCAGCAAATCATTTTCATTGTTACGCTTAACCGCGATAACAGAGCACCGGCTTACGGGCGGCGCTGACCTCATCCAGGCG
>CAYNLK010000086.1:0-18137 GCA_964398055.1 uncultured Caldilineaceae bacterium | reverse complement strand
ACAGCGCGGCGATCCCGGTAGCCCAGCAAATATTCATCAAACCCGGGTAATAAATTTTAAAATCTTTGCGCTCTCTGCGTTCTTTGCGGTAAACTTCTTGCCTTTTTGTGGTATAATAGGGTTAACTACTGCTTAGATTTCCCCTTTTCAAACCGGTAATCCTGTCGGGTTAGAGACTACCCCATCCTCTTCTTCTTTTTTCTGCCACCGCGCCATCTGAACCACCTCACTTTCACAAAACTATCCATTAAATCTAAGTTGCAGGAGCAGATAGTCCTATGTCGAGGGTATCGATCCAGCCGCCGGACAGGCTGGCGTCGATCTCGCTGGCTGAACGGCGCGCCGCCAACCAGATACTTGCCGGCGCCAACAGCATCAGTCAGGTCGTCGAGTTGGCGGCAGATGCCAGACGTCGATTAAGCGAGTTGCTTGCCCCCATCTTTGAGCCGATGTCGCTGGCCTGCCGGCCTGGCTGCGCCTGGTGCTGCCATCGCCTGGCGGTGCTGACGACCATCCCGGAAGTGCTGGTCATAGCCGAACATTTGCGCCAGAAGTTAACCGAGGCCGAACTGGCTGAGCTGCGCCGGCAGATCAACGCCGTGATGGAACAAAAACGCCGCCAGAGTCGCTTCCGGCCGGTCGCGCCGCTCATCCCCTGTCCCCTGCTGGCCGGTAATCTCTGCTCGGTCTATGAAGTCCGGCCCCTGGTCTGCCGGGCCTGGCATTCCACGGATGTCCATCGCTGCCAGCGACCAAATGGCCTGCCCGCTCCCAACCCTGCGGCGATGCAATTATTTGCCAGCCTGATCCGGGGCTTACGGATGGCCCTGGCCGACCAGAATCTGGAGAATCACGAGGTGGAGTTGATCGCCGCGCTGGACATTGCCCTTAACACGCCCCAAGTCACCCGACGCTGGCTGGCCGGTGAAATCCTCTTTGGCCCTGCCGCCGCGCCGCCGGTAGTGGCGCGCTTGGCGGCATGAGGTCTCCCAGCCTGTTCCGGTTCAACCCATAAGGCTATCTCCTTATTGAGGCGACTTGCTTGGCGCGGTTTTATCTGATTGACTTGCATTTTCAGTAATCGTCTTGTAAAATCCCAAACAAGAGGCAAAATTATGCAAACCGCTATCACCAAACGCGGTCAAACAGTCATTCCGGCCCAAATCCGCAAAAAATATCACATCCAGCCCGGCGATTATCTGGTCTGGCTGGATGATGGGCAGACGATCAAAGTGATTCCTGTGCCCAGCGACTCGATCCGCGCCTTGCGCGGCCGCGGCCGCGGCGAACGGCTGGTGGAACGGCTGCTAACGGCTCGCCGTGAGGACCGTGACCGTGAACGATGACCGCTTTCTACTCGATACATCGGCCCTTCTAACCCTAATCGAAGATGAGCCAGGCGCAGAGCGGGTGGAACAGGTTTTGACCCAGGGCCAGGTCTGGTTGCCCTGGCTAGTGCTACTCGAAGCGACCTACATCATCCAGCAAGAACAGGGCGAGGCTGAGGCCGAACGTCGCTATGCGCTTATGAAACAATTACCAGCAACCATTCTGTGGGAGATGGATGAACCAACTCTACTGGCGGCAGCCCGTCTAAAAGCGAACTACCGTCTCTCACTGGCCGATGCGATCATCGCCGCCTTGGCCATACAACAGAACAGTATTCTCCTCAACAAAGATCCGGAATTTGAAGCAATTGCCAGTCAGGTCTCGCTCGAAGCCTTGCCATACAAAACAACCTAAGTTTTTAGCTCAACTACCTCGCCTCAATTTAGAGTCACCGGCAGATTATACACCTATCCTACCGCCGCCGTCTGCATGGACTCCCCACTCGTCCCCTCCCTCGATGTTTTGGTAAATCTACACAATTGTGGTAAAGTCAACGGGTCGATAGCTGCGGAAAATAACAATGAAAGCTACCCCGTTAATGAGCCAATACAGCGGCCCTTTACGTTGGTGGGCCAGCCTCCGCCGCGTCCTGTTCCTCATCTTGTCGATGGGACTACTCACCTTCATCGTGCCGCCGGACCTGCAAGCGCAGGAAGGCAACCTCCGCTTCGACCGGCTGTCCATCGAGGACGGCCTCTCCCAAAGCACCATCTTCGCCATTCTGCAAGACCGCCAGGGTTTTATGTGGTTTGGTACCCAGGATGGGCTTAACAAGTACGACGGTTATACCTTTACCGTCTACAAGAACGACCCCGAAGACCCCACCACTATTTCCGATAACTTTGTGCGGGCGCTCTACCAGGACGCCAACGGTCGCCTGTGGGTCGGCACCAACGGCGGCCTCAATCTATTCGACCCGGCCAGCGAGACTTTCAGCCGCTACCAATATGATCCCAATGACCCGCGGAGTCTGAGTAACAATACCGTTCGAGCGATCTTTGAAGATAGCGCCGGCGTCCTTTGGATCGGCACCGACGGCGGCTTGAACAAGTTCGATCTTGCCAGCGGCATTTTTCGCCATTTCCGGCATAATCCCGCCGGTGAGCACAGTTTGAGCCACAACACGGTTCGGGCTATTTTTGAGGACCAGGAGGGGATGCTGTGGCTGGCCACCGAGGGCGGCGGCTTGAATAAATTCGATCCGGCCAATGAAATCTTCACGGTTTATCGACATAAGCCGGGTGAGCCAAACAGCCTGAGCCACGATGACCTCAGCGCCATCCAGCAGGATCAGAGCGGCCGGCTGTGGGTCAGCACCGAGGGCGGCGGCCTGAACATGTTCGATCCGGCCAGCGAGACTTTCACCGTTTACCAAAACGACCTGAATGATCCCGCCAGCCTGAGCGACGATAATATTCGCTATATTTATGAAGATAAAATCGGCCAACTCTGGCTGGGCAGCCGGGACGGCCTCAACCGCTTCGACCCGGCCACAGACAGTTTTATCCGTTACTACCACGATCCGGCCAATCCGCACAGTCTCAGCGCCAATCATATTCTCTCGATTTTTGAAGACCGGGCCGGTGTGCTCTGGATCGGTACCAACGGCGGCGGGCTGAACAAGTTCAACCGGCTGATCGAAGCCTTTACCCATTTCACCAATACCCCTAATAACCCCGCGGCCCTCAGCAGTAATATGGTCTGGTCGATTATTGAAGACCAGGCCGGCAGCCTATGGGTTGGCACCAGCAACGGTTTGAACAGAATTGATCGCGCCCGCGGCGTCTCTACTTACTTCCACCACGACCCAGCCGACCCCACCAGTCTCAGTAACGACTTCATCCCGGTCGTCATCGAGGATCGGGCCGGCGGGTTATGGGTGGGCACAGACGAGGGTGGGCTAAATAAATTTGACCCGGCCACCGAAACTTTCACGGCCTACCGTCATAATCCCAACGACCTGACCAGCCTCAGCGATGACGACGTTTGGTCGCTATATAAAGATAGCCAGGGGACGCTTTGGGTCGGCACCTGGGGCGGCGGCCTCAACAAATTCGATCCAGTCACCGAAACCTTTGTTCGCTATACCTATGATCCGGACAAGCCCGGCAGCCTCAGCGACAACGTCATTAGAACCATCTTCGAGGACCATAGCGGCGTCCTCTGGCTGGGCACCAATGGCGGCGGGCTGAACAAGTTTGATCGAACAGCCGAAACTTTCACCGTCTACACCCATGACCCGCAAAAACTCACCAGCTTGAGCGGCAACGTCGTCAGAACCATCTATGAAGACCGGAACGGCGTCCTCTGGCTCGGCGTTGACGGCGGTGGTCTCAATAAGTTTGACCGGGGTACTGAAACCTTTGTCCATTACCGGGAAAAAGACGGCCTGGTCAACGATACCATCTACGGCATCCTGGAGGATGAGCAGGGCTACCTGTGGCTGAGCACCAACAACGGCCTGTCCAGGTTTGATCCCCGCACCAAAACTTTTAAGAATTACAACGTCAGCGATGGCTTGCAGAGCAACGAATTCAACCAGGGCGCCTATCACAAGAGTCGCCGCACCGGGGAGCTGTTTTTTGGCGGGATCAACGGTTTCAATGCCTTCTTCCCGGCGCAGATTCAGGATAACCCCTACCCGCCGCCGGTGGTGTTGACTGCCTTTCAGATATTCAACCAGCCTGTCAGACTGGATCGGCCGCTTTATGAGGTGACCGACATCCGGCTGTCGTACCAGGATACAGTCGTTTCCTTTGAGTTTGCCGCCCTGGATTACACCGCGCCGGAGGAAAACCGCTACGCCTACAAGCTGGAAGGGGTGGACAAAGATTGGGTTGAGGCCGGCCAACGTCGCTTTGCCACCTACACCCACCTGGACGGGGGCGAATATACCCTGCGGCTGAAAGGCTCCAATAACGATGGCCTTTGGAATGAAGAGGGGGTCGCCATCAAGCTCACGGTCACCCCGCCGCCGTGGCAAACGTGGTGGGCCTACGTCCTGTATGCCCTCGCCGCTGGCGCGGTTGTAGCCGGTTATGCCCGCTACCGGACCGCAGCCCAGGCCCACGAGCTGGCCCGGCAGCGCCGCGAATTGGAGCAGGAGCGGCTGGTGGCCGACCAGTTGCGGCGAGTCGACCGCTTGAAGGATGAATTTCTGGCCAATACTTCCCACGAGTTGCGCACCCCGCTCAACGGTATTATCGGCCTGGCCGAGTCGCTCATCGATGGGGCCGCCGGCCGGCTGCCGGCCAAGGCGACCGCGGATCTGGCGATGATCGTCTCCAGCGGCCGCCGGCTGGCCAACCTGGTCAATGACATCCTGGATTTCTCCCAACTCAAGCACAAGCAGTTGGAACTCCACCTCAAGCCGATCCACATGCAGGGCCTCACCGAGGTGGTCCTCAATCTGTGCCAGCCGCTGGTGGGGCAAAAACCGGTTCAACTGGTCAACCGGCTCAGCCCGGAACTGCCGCCGGTAATGGCCGACGAGAACCGGGTGCAGCAAATCATGGTCAACCTGGTGGGCAATGCCATCAAATTTACCGAGCAGGGCCAGGTGGAGGTCTTGGCCGAGGTCATCGCCAATCAAGCCGGCAACCCTGGCGAAATCGGCGTCACCGACCAACTGGCCATTACCGTAGCCGACACCGGCATCGGCATTCCGGCCGATAGCCTGGAGCGCATCTTTGAATCCTTTGAGCAGGCCGACGGCTCGGCGGCGCGGGAGTATGGCGGCACCGGCCTGGGGCTGTCGATCACCCGGCAGTTGGTTGAGATGCACGGCGGCGCGATCCAGGTCGAGTCCAGCCCCGGGCAAGGCGCTCGCTTTACCTTTACCCTGCCGCTGGCCCAGGGCCAACCGCTGACCTCCCAGGAAATGGCCGCGACGGTCGCGCCCAAAGTGATCGGGCCGCTAACCTCCCCCATCGACACCCAGCCGCTTGAGCCGGCCCTGCCCCGGTTGGCCGGCCCAAACGGAACCACCATCCTGGTTGTGGATGATGAACCGGTCAACCAGCACGTGCTGGCCAACTACCTGGGTCTGAAAAACTACACCATCGTCCAGGCTATGAACGGGATCGAAGCCCTCAAACTGATTGAAAGCAAGCTCACACCCGACCTGGTGCTGCTCGACGTGATGATGCCGCGCATGTCGGGCTTTGATGTTTGTCGCACGCTGCGAGAAAAATATTCGGCCATCGAACTGCCGATCCTCATCCTGACCGCCAAGAATCGCCCCGACGACCTGGTGGCCGGGCTGGAAGCCGGGGCCAATGATTATATCGCCAAACCGTTTGACAAGCGGGAGCTGCTGGCCCGGGTGGACACGCTGCTGCGCCTCAAGGAAGCCGTCGGCGCTCACGACCAACTGGTGGCCCTGGAACAGGAACTGAATGTAGCCCGCCACATCCAGGAATCGATCCTGCCGCCCCAGATTCCCAGCTTACCCGGCTTGGATATGCAGGTTCGCTACCGGCCGATGAACCGCGTTGGCGGCGATCTTTACGATTTCTACGAAATCGACGACCGGCGCCTGGGCGTGTTTGTGGCCGACGTGTCGGGCCACGGCGTGCCGGCGGCCCTGATTGCAGCTATGGCCAAGGTGGCCTTCGCCATGCAGAAGCCGATTGCCCGCAGCGCCAGCATGGTCTTGAGCAACATGAACGAGACCCTGACCGACAAAATCGGCCGGCAACTGCTGACCGTTAGTTACGTCTATTTCGACCTGGAACGTCGGAAACTGTTTCACGCCAATGCCGGTCATTGGCCGCTGCTGGTCTGGCAGAAACGCACCCAAACCCTGCGCCAGCTCAAACCCGACGGCGTCATCATGGGCTGGCTGACCGGGATCGATTATCCCTCGCTTGAAATCGACCTGTCGCCGGGCGACCGCATCCTGCTCTACACCGATGCGATTCTCGAAACCCGGAACAAGGCTGATGAACTCTTTGGCGAGGAACGGTTCCACCGCCTGATTCGGCAAAAACAGGAGCTGGCCGCGGCCGAATTTGCCGATTTCCTGGTGAAACATCTCATCGCCTGGTCAGAGCAAGATAACGGCCTTGACGACGACCTGACCCTGATTGTCATCGACATTTTGGGCGGCTAACGCCGGCGGCAATTTGTGTTATTTCAGACACAATGATATAACACATCTATTGGGAACGTTATTGGCGTGAGGGAAGGAGCGCGATGTCGAACGAACCGGCTGTAGAAACCGGTCAATTCAGCCTGTCCGGTCAAACCGGCCAACCGCTGGCCGGTGGGGTGGGGAGCTACGAACCAGGCCGGCCTGACCAGCTCAAAGCCAACGGCCGCCTCTACCTGGTGACCGACGGCGTTGGCGGCGCTACTACCGATAATCTGGCCGGCCGCTACGCCATTCAGAAAATCCTCAACGATTTCTATTCCGCCAAAGAGCCTGACCTCAAGAAACGGCTGCTGGAAGTGCTTCAGCGGGCCAATGCCGATATTTTGCAGCGTAACCAGCAGTTTCCCGAGCGGCGACCTGTGGCCGCCGGCCTGACGGCGGCTTTAATTCACGACAACAAACTGTTGGTGGCCAACATTGGCGACGGCCGGGTCTACGTGGTTTGGGATCAGGATATCGAACGGCTCAGCCAAAGCGAACCTGAGTCGACCGGCCCGGCCAGCCTGGCCAACCCGGCCAGCCCGGCCAAAGCTGAGACAGCCTTAATGCCCGCCCAAGCGCCGGCCACGCCCCGCCAGCGCCTGGCCGACGGTCTGGGACTGGATCGGCCGGCCAAGATTGAGATCTCCTCACGGCGGCTGTTTGCCGGCGACAACGTGGTGCTGTGCAGCGGCGGCCTGGCCGGTTACGTCACCGAAGCTGAGATTGCCAAAACGGTCAGCCAGGCCCAGCCTCAGCCGGCTGCTCGCCGCCTGGCCGAGTTAGCCCGCAAGCAAGGCTGCCGTGACAACCTGTCGATCTGTGTGGTCCGCTTGCTGCCCCAACCTCAAACCGGAGGGAGCTTGCCGGCCAAAACCGGGACCCTGGCGCCATTAGCCCAGTCACAGCCGCCGCCTCCACCCGATTGGGAAGCCCTGGCCAGGCAGCCGGTCTACCAGGGGCAGACCGCGCTGGTCGCCGCGGCATCCGCCCACTCCCATTGGACAACTCTCCAGCCCAACCAGCCGCGGCGACGTTTACTGCTGGCGTCGATTCTGGGGTGGACCTTGCTCACCGTTTGCGTGGGCTTGGTGGGCTACGCCGGCTGGCAATATTGGTTTGGCTCAGCTGCAGGGCCGGACAGCCAGCCTGAAGCAGCGGTTGTAACTCAAGCTGAGACGGTCCTGCCGGCGCCGGGCCAGGCTGAGCTGGACAGCACCTCCACCCCGGCCGACGTCAGGCTGGTTTCGCCGCTAGCCACGCCGGCGGTCGGGGGGTCAACCGGTGACGTGATGACCTCCACCTTTTCCTCGCCGCTGCCGGGCGGTCAGGCCACTCCCCAGTTGGCCGGCAGTTCGGCCAGCCAGCCACCCCCGCCAACCCCAACCCTGCTGCCGACCATAGCCCTGCCGGCCGGCTGCGCCAGCAAAGGTCGCTTTGCCGGCGATGTAACGGTCAAAGATGGCCAGGAGTTTGCCCCCGGCGCTAAATTCGAAAAAACCTGGGCTGTGGCCAACGCCGGCGACTGTCCCTGGGGGCCAGGCTTTACCGTGCGTTTCCTGACCGGCGACCGGATGGAGGGCGACACCCAACCGGTTGCCGAAATCACCGACCCCGGCGAAACCGGCAACTTTTCCGTCCCGCTGGTTGCCCCGGCTGCGGCCGGGACCTACCGGGGCGCCTGGCAATTACACACACCCGCCGGCGAGCCGTTTGGCCCGGAGCTGTACGTGGAAATTCAAGTGGCGCCCGGCGCCGCGCCGGCGCTGCCGGAGTCAGATGTAACAACTCTGTACGACTTCATTGAGAACGCCGCCGAGGCTACCTGGCTGGCCGGCAATAGCACGTACCGGCTCAATCAAACTCCGATCAATCAAAACTTGGTCATCCCTTTTCCGCAGGGAATTGTGGCCCTGGGCGAAGCCGAATTTGGCGGAAGCTATCAACCGCCAGGGCCGGTGTTGTTGACCCATCCGCATCAAGAGTTAGGCTCGATCCAGGGGAGTTATGTCGTCGATACGCCGGTACAGCCGGGCGATATCCTGGTCGCTACCCTCGGCTTACCCAGGGCGGCCATCATCAACGACGATGGGGTTACGTTTGAGATCATCTTCAAACCGGAAGATGGGGCGGAACAGGTCATCTTTTCCAAACTGGTCAAATATGAAGACACCCCGGTTACGGTCAGGCAGCAACTGAACGGAGTCCAGCCTGGCCAGAAGGGCGTGTTCATTCTGCAAGTCAACGGCGGGGATAGTCTCAGCTACGACTGGGCCGTTTGGATCGAGGCCCGGCTGGTCAGGCCGGCGCAGCCGTGATGGTGAGTAAGGGTAATTGACGTACAGCTCATCCACCGCTAAAATTACCAAAATGAAAGCCAACAGGACCGATCTATGACCAAAATTGCTATTACCGGTAAAGGCGGTGTGGGTAAAACGACACTGGCCGCATTGATGGCTTACCTATACGCCGAAGCCGGCCAGAAAGTCATCGCCATTGACGCCGATCCGGCGGCCAGCCTGGCCTATGCCCTGGGATTGCCCGCCGAATTAGCCGCCCAGGTAACGCCTATCGCCGAGATGGACGAATTGATTTATGAACGAACCGGGGCCAAGCCGGGGACGACCGGCGGTTTTTTCACCCTCAATCCCCGCGTCGACGACATCCCCGATCGCTTCAGCGTGCTGCATCGCGGCATCCGCCTGTTGCAGCTTGGCACCATCAGTACCGGCGGCAGTGGCTGCATTTGCCCGGAAAGCGCCATCCTCAGATCCCTGGTCACTTATGCCATCCTGTACCGGGACGAAGTGATGATCCTGGATATGGAAGCCGGGCTGGAGCATCTGGGCCGGGCAACGGCCCAGGCCGTGAACGCATTTCTGATTGTGGTGGAACCGGGCCGGCGCAGCCTCAGCACGGCGCAGAGCATTCAGCAACTGGCCGCGGATATCGGCGTGAAAAATTGCTATGTCGTTGGCAACAAGGTTCGGGATGAGGCCGACCGGGATTTCATCCGTCATAATTTGCCGCCTGATCTGCCGGTGATCGGCTTTCTATCGCTCAACCCTCGGGCCGTCGAGGCCGATATGCGCGGTGAAGCCATCTTTGATGCCGCGCCTGAACTGGTGGCCGAAGCCCGCCAAATTGTAGCCAGGTTTGACCAATCGATGGCTGCCGGCTAACCCTGTAAAAAACAGGTCAATCGATAGTCTACAACCGGCGCTTATAATTCTCCAGAGCCTCCCTGGCAGTTGCGCCCTTGGCCTCAAAGCCAGCCAAGAAACCTAAAATATTAGGTATAACCGCCAATCGACCCAATGCAATACCCACGATGCTTGACGATATGCTGAAAAAGCGTATAATCCTGGGTAATGACCATCCAATAGCCTCAATGAACCTCGCTAGTGTTAAATCTTTGCCGGTTGGTAGGATGAACAATGAATAACAAAGCTGGCCTGGGTAGTAGATTACGGGATCTCCGCAAAGAGCGCAACCTAACTCAGCGAGAGCTGGCTGGCCGGGCCGGTATCTCGGTGAACGCCATCAGCCTGATCGAGCGCGACGAAATCTCGCCCAGTGTCGCAACCCTGCAAAGCCTGGCCGCGGCGCTGAAAATCAAGATGTGTTACTTTTTTGATGAGGAAGTTCGGGCTGATGTCATCCATTTGAGCGCGTCGGATCGGCCATCCCTAACCAATAACGGGATTACCATTGAAAGCGCCGGGAAACGCATCCAGGACCAACAAATTGAACCATTCCTGGTCACGCTTGCTCCGAACGCCGGCAGCGGCCGGCAGCCGGTAGTTCATTCCGGCCACGAATTCGTTTATTGTTTGCATGGAACCCTGGAATATAACATCGACGACAGCCGATATCTGCTCCATGCCGGTGATATGTTGCTGTTTGAAGCTACGCTGCCGCACCATTGGCACAATCCCACTACCGGCGAGGCCAAAATGTTGTTGATTCTGGAGACATCTGACGAGCACCCCGAACCAATCCGCCGCCATTTCCGGGCCTATCCTTCCCTAACCCACATTGAATGATCCGTGAAACTTGAAACGTGATACGGCATATTGAGAGGCTTGCTTTCGCAAACTCTTCACGTTTCACGCAAATAAGAAGTTCCGGTAGAGCCGTTTGGCGTGGTCCAGGGGAGTCTGATAATATTCCTGGACACAAGCCACGTTGGGGCGGTGGGGTTGCGAGGATTTCAAATTCGTGTTACAACGATGGATGTGCTCGATCACAATCGCTAAATTAGCAATGACGGATCAGCACACCCAACCCACCCAAAGAATAATCAACCCGATAAGGAGTCAAAAATGCACATTTTTACAGAACATGCGCTGATGCAAGAGCAGCATCAAAAAGGCGGCAAGATCGTGATGCTCATTCTGGATGGCCTGGGCGGTTTGCCGCTGGAGCCCGGTGGCAAGACCGAACTGGAAACGGCCCGAACCCCGAATATGGATCGCCTGGCCGCCGAAGGCAGCACCGGCCTGCACATCCCCATTCGGCCGGGGGTCGAGCCGGGCAGCGGGCCGGCCCATCTCAGCCTCTTTAGCTTTGATCCGGTCAAATACGAAATCGGCCGGGGCGTGCTGGAGGCCATGGGCATTGGCTTTGACCTGGGGCCGAACGACCTGGCGGCGCGGGGCAATTTTGCCACCGCCGCAGCCGATGGCGTCATCACCGACCGGCGGGCCGGCCGGATCAGTACGGATGAGTGCGTCCGTTTAGCGACCAAGTTACAGGCGGCCACTGAAAACGTGCTGCCCGGCTACGAGGTTTTTGTGAGGCCGGTCAAGGAACACCGCTTTGCCCTGGTCATTCGGGGTGAAGGGTTGGGCGGCCAATTGAGCGAGACCGACCCACTGGTCACCGGCAAGAAACCGCTGCCGGTGGTCGACCACAGCGGCACTGACGCCGGCCAGCGCACCGCCGCCCTGGTCAATCAGTGGGTCGAAGCGGCCCGGGCCGCGCTGGCCGACGAGACCAAGGCCAACAGCCTGAATCTACGCGGCCTGGCCAAAGATCCGGGCCTGCCTCGTCTGCCGGATATCTTCGGGCTACGGGCTGCGGCCATTGCGGTCTACCCGATGTACAAGGGAGTGGCCCGGTTGGTCGGTATGGAGAAGATCGATTTTGAGGGTGAACGGCCGCACCACGAAATCGAGGCCCTGGAGCGAGTCTGGGCCGACTATGACTTCTTCTTTGTCCACATCAAAAAAACCGACAGCTACGGTGAAGACGGCAACTTTGAGGCGAAAGTCCACGAAATCGAAGAGGTCGATGCCCTCATTCCACGCCTGCTGGCCCTGGAGCCGGGCGCGCTCATTATTACGGGCGACCACAGCACCCCGGCCAAACTGCGCAGCCACAGTTGGCATCCGGTCCCAATCATTCTCTGGAGTTCCACGGCTATGCCCGACCAGGTGCAAAGTTTTGGCGAGCGGGCCTGCGCCAGCGGTCACCTGGGGCTGTTTCACGCCACCACCCTGATCTCCCAGGCCATGGGCCACGCCGGCCGCCTGAAACGGTTCGGCGCCTGAGCGCCGGGGATGGCCCAGCCCAACTGTGACCCCAACCTTTCGGGTCTCCAAGATCCGAAAGGTTTTTCTTTGTGCATACCACTACATTATACTCTGTCTATGGATTTATCATCCAAGCCTAACCTATGGCCGCGCCAATGAGCGAGGCTAAAGCCGTCGCTCTAAAAGGGCCAAGCTCTTCGAGCCAGGATTTCAGCCCATAAGGGCTTTGCTCTCTCAGCACGATGGCTTTAGACTCGTGCTACTGGCCAGGTTTGGCGAGGTTTATACGAACCCATAGATAGAGTATTGTTGACCCTGGAGGGCATCACATGAAACCGTGGAAAACTCTATCCCGCCAAACCGTGCTGGATTACGGCCGTTTTCTGGTGGTTGAGAATCATACGATTGAATTACCCGACGGTCGCATCATCGCCGACTGGCCCTGGATTATTACCCCGGACTACATCAACGTGGCCGCGCTGACCGAGAATGGTCAGTTCCTCTGTTTTCGGCAAACCAAATATGCCGTCGCCGGCGTATCGCTGGCCGTGGTAGGCGGCTACCTGGAGCCAGGTGAGGAGCCCCTGGCCGCGGCGCAGCGAGAGCTGTTGGAGGAAACCGGCTATGACGCCCCCGTCTGGCTTTCGCTGGGCCAGTACCAGGTCGATGGCAATCGCGGCTCCGGCACCGGTCACCTGTTCCTGGCGCAGCAAGCCCGCCAGGTAGCCGTGGCCAACGCCGACGACCTGGAAGAGCAGCACCTGCTTCAACTCAGCCCGGCCGAGGCCAGGCAGGCGCTGGCCGAGGGCCAGTTCAAGGTGTTGGCCTGGGCCACGGTAATGGCGCTGGCCTTGCTTCATTTGGCAGAGTAGCAAGTCGCAGGTTGCAGGTAGCAGGTAGCAGGTGGCAGGTCGCAGGTAGCAGGTCGCAAGGAACGCAGGTAGTAGCATAACTGGATGTAAGTAACGATGGAGTTTGCCGCACCTTCGACTGGCTCAGGAAGCGGCTGAGGCTAATGAGATTAGTTCAGGACGTTTCAGGGGTCTGCGGTCTGTCGTCAGCGGTCACAATAAAAACAGGGAGGATATCATGCGTGGATTAAGCAACAAACGAGTTCTGATCACCGGCGGGGCCAGCGGCATCGGCCGGGCTACGGCGATGCGCTTTTTAGAGGAAGGCGCTCGGGTCATCGTGTTGGACCGGGATGAGGCCGGCTGCCGGCGGCTAGAACAAGAGCTGCCGGCCCTGACCGCCACCCTCATTACCGATGTGGCCGACGCCGCGGCTGTGGCCGGGGCCTTTGCCCAGTTGGATGAACTTTGCCAGGGGTTGGATATTTTGATCAACAACGCCGGCATCAGCATCCGCCACAATTTTTTGGACATCACCCCGGCCGAATGGCAGCAGGTCATCAGCGTCAATCTGACTGGGGTCTTTTACGTGGCGCAACAGGCCGCCCGCCGTATGGTAGCCGGCGGGGGTGGGGTGATCATCAATATGGGCTCCACCAACGGTATTATGGGCTACCCCTACTACGCCGATTACAACGCCACCAAAGCCGGCGTCATCGAGTTGACCCGCTCGATGGCCCTGGAATTGGCCCCAACAGTGCGCGTCCTGGCCGTTTGCCCCGGCTATGTTTTGACCCCCATGCAGGAGGCCGAATACACGCCGGAGATGATGGCCGCGGTCAACAGCAAGATTCCTCTCAAACGGCACGCCAAACCGGAAGAGGTGGCCGCCCTGTTCGCCTTTCTGGCCTCTGACGAAGCGCCTTACCTGACCGGCCACACCTATATCATCGACGGCGGCGAGATTGCCGGCGGTCTGGCCAGCCGGTAGCCAATGGTCCTACCTGAAGTTGTAGACATTTGCGCCAAATTTGCTATAATACGGACTGGATGGACTATGTCGAGACGATTGCTAGAATACACTTTGACCGAATAAACCTAACTCCCCAAGACACATCTTGGGGACTTTATTTTTAGGGCGGAGGTGATGATGACCAAGTATATTTTCTGCACCGGTGGGGTGGTCTCTTCTCTGGGTAAAGGGGTGGCCGCCGCCTCAATTGGCCGCATTTTGAAAAACCGGGGTCTATCGGTAACGGTTCAGAAGCTGGACCCATATCTGAACGTTGATCCGGGCACGATGAGCCCCTACGAGCACGGTGAGGTTTTTGTGCTGGATGACGGCGCCGAAACCGACCTGGACCTGGGCGCCTACGAGCGTTTCATCGACGAGAATTTGACCCGGGCCAGCAACCTGACCAGCGGCCAGGTTTACCAGCAGGTCATCCACCGGGAGCGCCGCGGCGACTACCTGGGCAAAACCATCCAGGTAATTCCCCACGTAACCAACCAGATCAAGGCCGGCATCACCCACGTGGCCCGCGAAAGCAACGCCGAAATCGTCATCGTTGAGGTTGGCGGCACGGTCGGCGATATCGAGGGGCTGCCTTTTCTGGAGGCGCTACGCCAAATGCGCAAGGATGCCGGTCGAGAGAATACTATTTACATCCACGTGACGCTGCTGCCTCATCTGAAAACCACCAGTGAACTGAAGACGAAACCAACCCAACACAGCGTGCGGGAGCTGCGCGGCATCGGCATCCAGCCCGACATGATCTTTTGCCGGGCCGACCTGCCGGTGGGTGAAGACATTCGCGAAAAGATCGCCCTTTTCTGCGATGTCGAAAAGCGAGCGGTGGTTCCTCTGGTGACGGTGGAGACGATTTACGAAGTGCCACTGCTGCTGGAGAAGTTCGGCGTGGCTGATTTCATTTGCGAACGCATGAATATCCCCTGCGGCCAGCCCGATTGGAGCGAGTGGCGCAGTATGGTCGCCCATATCAAAAAGCCAAAGCCAACACTGACCATCGGCATTGTGGGTAAATATGTGGAGCTGGAAGACGCTTACATCAGTGTTTACGAAGCCCTGAAACACGCCGCCACGCAACAGGAATGTGAAGTCGAAATCGAGTGGATATCCTCAGAGGACCTGGAACGGATGCGCGGTTTCGACCGGCTGGAGCGAGTTCACGGTATCGTGGTGCCGGGCGGCTTTGGCGAGCGCGGCATCGAGGGTAAGATTGTGGCGGCCAAATTTGCCCGGCTGCGGGAAGTGCCCTATTTGGGGCTATGCCTGGGGATGCAGGTGATGGTCATCGAGTTGGCCCGCGACGCCTTTGAAACCGATGAGGTTAACTCGACTGAATTCAACCCGACCACGCCCCATCCGGTGATCGACCTGATGCCGGATCAGCGGGACATCGCCGACCTGGGCGGCACCATGCGCCTGGGCAGCTATCCGTGCCACCTGGTCGATGGGACCGCGGCCGCCACCGCCTATCAAACTGAACTGGTGCACGAACGCCACCGTCATCGTTTTGAATTCAACAATGAATACCGCGAACCGCTACAAAAAGCGGGACTGGTCCTATCAGGTCTGTCGCCTGATGGCCGGTTGGTGGAAATTGCCGAAATGCGGGATCACCCCTTTATGCTCGGCAGCCAGTTTCACCCGGAGTTCAAGAGCCGCCCAACCCGGCCTCACCCCCTGTTTGCCGCCTTTATCAAAGCGGCGCGGGTCCACGCCGGCCTGCTCAAACCGGCTGAGGCCGACTCGCTGGCCGAGGCAGTCAGTTAGAAAAAAGTTATCTGAGAATAGGTTGAAGTGAGGGTCGAATGGCCCCAACAAAAATCCTCCAGAACAAACGGATCATCCTGGGCGTAACCGGCGGCATTGCCGCCTACAAGAGCGCGACCATTTGCAGCCGGCTGGTTCAGGCCGGGGCAACGGTCGACGTGGTGATGACCGAGGCGGCCCAGAAATTCATCACCCCGCTCACCTTCCAGGCCCTCACCCACCGGCCGGTTTACACTGATATGTTCGACATCCCCGCCGGGCAAAATATCCCCCACATCAGCCTGGCCGACGCGGCCGACCTGCTGCTGATCGCCCCGGCTACGGCCACCACCATCAGCAAGCTGGCTCACGGCCTGGCCGACAATCTCCTGAGCGCCATCGCTCTGGCGACGCCGGCTCCGCTGCTGCTGGCCCCGGCGATGGAGAGCGATATGTGGCAGCATCCGGCCACCCAGGCCAACGTCGAGCGGCTGCGCGGCTGGGGGGCGACGCTGGTCGGTCCGGTTGAGGGGCGGTTGGCTTCGGGGGCGCAGGGTCCGGGCCGTATGGTCGAGCCGGATGAGGTGATCGGCATGGTCCGGATCGTGCTGGCCCGCGGCGGTGTTTTGGCCGGGCGCAAAGTGGTGGTTACAGCCGGCGGCACCCGCGAGGCCATCGACCCGGTCCGCTTTATCAGCAACCATTCCAGCGGCAAGATGGGGTATGCGGTGGCCGAGGCCGCCCACGACCGCGGGGCGATAGTAACCTTGATTACGACGGTCAACCTGCCGGCGCCCTACGGCAGCGAGGTAATTCAAGTGGCCTCAGCCGAAGAGATGCTGGCCGCGGTGCTGGCCGCGACCCGGCCAGCCGACCTGCTGGTGATGGCGGCGGCGGTGGCCGATTTTCGGCCAGCACGCGCCGCCGGGCAAAAAATAAAGAAGAAGGATGAAACCGCCGGCTTGACGCTGGAGTTGGTGCGGAACCCCGACATTCTGGCCGAGGTAGCCCGACAAAAAGCGGCCGGCCTGGGACCTCGTGTTACCGTGGGTTTTGCTGCCGAAACGGAGAATTTGCTGGCCAACGCCAGGAGCAAGCTCGAACGCAAGCAACTGGATCTCATTGCCGCCAATGATGTGACTGCCAGCGATGCCGGCTTTGCCGTCGATACCAATCGGGTCACCTTATTGGCCCGCGCCGGTTCGGTTGAAGAGCTGCCCCTGCTGACCAAAATCGAAGTGGCCGAGGCCATTCTGGATAGAATTGAACCCCTGCTGACCGGCGCCCCCCCAGCATGAAAAAAGGGGCACAAAACTGAGCTTGATGCCCCCTTACAAAAAACAAACTCAGGCACTTTGTTGAATTACTCACACCGAACTACTGGCGGCGCGGCTGTAGCCTAAGTCGTCCATGGCGGCCAGGACGTCACGCATCCCGGCCAGATGTTCCTGTAAATTCTCGTCCAGCCGCCGCATCCGGTTCTCGTTAAAGTCGCCTCTAGCTACAATGAGCAGCATCTCAGCATGGGTCATGGCCAGGTCGCTGGCGATTTTACGGATTTTTAATTCGGCCTGGATTTGAAAACGCTGTAATTCCTGAAGTACGGCCAGATGCTGCTCCTTACTCCGCCTCAACTCACGCAAATAGGCCAGTTCTTCGCCACTAGTCGAGAGCAAGCGACGCCGCAAGTCCTCAACTTCAAAAGTGGTCTGGCGCAACTCTCGCCCCAGATTGCGCTGGCTGTGCAGCGTACTCAGGCCTTGCTCCAATCTAGTCAAATTAGCCAGCCACAGATTGACCGGTTGGAGGGTCAGATTGAGCCGGTCTTTCATAGGACCGGGCGGATACTGCTGGGCCATCTTGACGATCTGGTTGCCGTAGTAACGAGACTCATCCAAGGAGCGTGAAATCGAGCGAGGCAGCGCCGGGGCTCGAAACAATTTGGACAGCCCGCGCTGCACCATTCTGGCCAACATAATCAGGCTCAGTCCCAGGGCGCAAATAGTCAGGAAGATAAGAACGGCCAGTACTCCCCAGAAGACCCATAATAATGCACCAACCGCCAGAAAAATGAGGCCAACAATTCGCGACTTAACCGACATAGATTTCTCCTGCCCCTCCTGGCAGCCAAATCTTGATGCGGACGGATTAGCCCAGGCAACTGGACACGCGTAACCAAACTGCCCTGTCTGTCTCCATAAAAATAAATCGGATGGCAGCCAGCCGATTTGGCCTGTCAAAAAATGGGGGTTCTTGCTCCAGAGCTTAACTGTGGGTTATATTAGGCTATACGGTTTAGCACACCAAAAGTTGCGTGCGTTAACTATCATTTCAACACCAAAATTATAGCACGAAACCAGGCAGGTGTCGATAAAGTGTTTTTGTCAATTGAAAATGTCAGCAGCGGTATAATTTTGTACCAAAAACAGCGGACGAAAAGTGTACCAGTC
>CAYNLK010000085.1:0-19155 GCA_964398055.1 uncultured Caldilineaceae bacterium | reverse complement strand
TTCATCAACAACTCTTTCGACAATTTTTTGTCGATGTGTGGCCCTTAAGGGCCTATCGTCTTGCGCATTTTGAGCAAATGGTCTTCAAGACCGGCTGTTTCCGGATAATCGCATATGACCTTGAGCTTGCCTTCCCGTTCCATCTGCTCAAAGTCTCTCCCCCAGCCGATCGCATTACGAAAAAGCTGTTCGCGGCTCTCCTCAAAAGCAAACAGTAAGCAACGTTCATCATTTTCCACCCCGCCGGCAATGAACTCGGTCGAAATCAGAGTTTTGCCGGTACCGGTTGCCCCCGAAACCAAAATAATCGAGTCGCGAAAGAAACCCCCGCCGCACATACGATCGAGCTCCGGGTTACCGGAAGTGATGCGGACATCGGACGATTTTTGTCTCAATTCTAGCGATGAAAGGGGAATAACCACAATTCCCTTACCCGGAATAATGGTGAGCGGATATTCACCCTTATGATGATTGGTGCCGCGAAATTTGAGAATTTCCACTGTGCGGCGACGCTTCTCGCCTTCTAACACATTGCGTAAGACGACCACATTATCAGCCACAAACTCTTCAACCCCGTAGCGGGTGATATCGCCGTATTCGCGACTCCGCTCGGCGGTCATAACGGCGGTAACCCCCAGTTGTTTAAGGGCCGTGGCAATCCGCAACAACTCACTGCGAACAACGGTGCTGTTATCAAAGCGGCTAAAAATAGCTCCCAACGAGTCCATTGAGACACGGGTAGCGTTGATCTGGCGAACCGCATTCTCAACTCGCACTAACAGCGCCCCCAGGTCATACTCACCGGTCACAATCGATTCCTCCCCGGTTTGCGGCGAAACATCCACAAACAACCATCGGCCAGACGACTCCCAGGCCGGTACATCCCACCCCAACGAAATGATATTTTTGCGGATATCTTCGGCCGACTCTTCAAATGTCACAAATACACCGTTCTGACCAGCTTTCATAATCCCTTCGGCCAAAAACTGGGCGGCAAACACGGTTTTACCGCTGCCAGCCGTTCCCGATACCAATGTTGTCCGGCCAGTGGGCAGGCCTCCTTCGGCGACTAGATCAAAGCCTTCAATACCGGTTTCCAATTTTGCTATAGGCAATTGTGACTTGGCATTACTCGTCATTTTTTTGTCCTGCTCCTAAGGAGATGTTTAATACAAGCTTAAACCAAATAAGACCTTCTTAGTATCCGACAGGTCGCCTATTACGCGCCGGGCCGGCGGAGGCGACACCCGAATCAGGGTTGGAGTGGCAATGATCTTCTCTTGTTCGGCCAGGTCAGGCTGTTCCAAAATATCCACGATCTCCAATTCGTACTGTTCCGATAGCCTTTCTTCACAAATCCGGCGCAGATTAGAGATAGCCTGTTCAGACCGGGGGGTATGGCCGGTAATGTAAAGTTTCAGCATTATTTTATCTGTCATCATCACTCCTTTATCCTTGTGGAGAGGGAAGATTGGGCCTATAGTTTCCCAACGCGTGATTGCGATAAAATGCGGTTAAGTAGCCCATCAATTCGAGGGCAATCAACTGGCTTTCTTCCACATAGGCTTTGGTTTTGCTGGCATTGGCGCCTTCGACTTTTTGCCGTAAAGCAACGCTATGAATTTCCACTACATCGCGTGGTCTGGCTTGCAGTACGCCCAAACGCTGGGCAATCGCCCGCAGAGTATCTGAAATAGGATACTCTACTTTATAGACCCGCTGCTCTAAGGCAAGTTCGATGAGTTGGTCATACTGTTCAACCAGTTCAGCAAAAATTTCCGGCGCGGTGATGTGCAGCGGCGACTGGCCAAACATTTGCGCCGTTATAGTGGTCTGGGGGGACGCTGATAATAGGTCTAGGGCCTCGAGTTTGTGCTTCAATTCCTGGCGCTGATGTTCCTCTTCCTCAACCCGCTCGGTCACATCTTCAATAGTAGCAACCAGCCCGTCTACTCTACATGAGGGGTTAAAAAGGGGCGCGGCGTTGATCGACAGTAGCTTGCGGCGACCGTTCGGCCATCTAATAGCATGACGTACATCGTAGATGGGCTGGCCAGTAGCCATAACCCGCCGAAAGGGA
The DNA here is from genome assembly GCA_964398055.1 of uncultured Caldilineaceae bacterium. Taxonomy (GTDB): domain Bacteria; phylum Chloroflexota; class Anaerolineae; order 4572-78; family J111; genus CAYNLK01. Next base: position 17,075 of record CAYNLK010000085.1, on the reverse strand, counting down.
AGGGCTTCATCCGGCATAGGCTGGCCGTCATAATCGGTAATTTGCCAGGCCGGGTCATTGTAGGTGAGTTGAGTAATCTCACTTTTAGTCAGACCAAGTATCTTTTCAGCGGTGGCATTGGCAAAAGTGATTTGCCCGGCCCGATTCACCAGGGTGATCCCCACCGGGCTGGTTTCCATCACTCGCTCTAACAAGTCCCGTTCCCGGCGCAGGGCTTCCTCGGCCCGTTTGCGGCTGGTAATATCAGAAGTTACAACTACAACCTGCCAATCCGGCAGATCAACCGGCACCGCGCTGACATTGGTCCAGATGATCTCGCCATCTTCTTTAATTACCCCTATTTCCACATTCTCAATAGGACGCTGTTCAACCACCGCCCGGTTACTTGGAAATTCCTCTGCGGATAACTCCGTACCATCCACGTTAATATATTGACGTTTGGTGTAAGTCCGGTTCAACAATTCTGCCTGGGATAGACCCAATAATCGTTCCAGAGCCGGGTTGAACACCAGAATGTTTCGATCCCGATCCAAAATTGAGATGCCAACCGGCAATAGCTCAAAAAGCAACCTGAGTTTTTCTTCACTGGCAGGCATAATCTGTTGTCCTCGCGCAACTCCCTGGCCCGGCGCTGCCTCACCCCAGCTCAAGCTAATATGCCCCCAACTGGCGCAGACGATCATCACTAATCCCAAAATGATGAGCAATTTCGTGTTTAACCGTATGCTGAACCCGCTGAATAACCTGTTCACCAGTCCGGCACACCTGCTCGATAGGCAACCGGTAAATGGTAATCTTGTCTGGTAAAACCAGACCATAATGGCTGGAGCGCCGGGTTAAAGGTATACCCTGATACAGGCCGAACAGAAGTTGACCCGGTTTCAGGCCCACCGCCTGTAACTCGGCTGAAGTGGGCCAATCGGCCACTACCACCTCGATATTCTGCAATTTTTGCTGGAAATAGTCAGGCAATTTGTCCAGGGCCTCGACCACCAGTTGCTCAAATTCTTCGGGCGTAAATTTAACCATCATCCCAATCCCGGATCAGCTGGCTCAAGGCAGCCTGACGGCATAGAAAGCGCAACCGCTGGCAATCAACAATATCACCAGAATAATCGACCACATCTGGCTGCTGCGCACTTTATCTTCCGGCGACCACTGATCGGCCAACATCTTTTCTCGCCACACGATCAGCCGCAGCAGCCCCGCCGAGATAGCAATCATCAACAGAATCCCCAAAGGGCTTCTAAAGATAAATTCTATGGGAATGACCAACATCTCAAACGGAGCCATAAAAACCTACTTACATCTCTCACCGATTACTTCATGGTGAGATTTTAGCACGGCTCTTCCCGCGTGACAATGGAATGGGTTGGTTAGTTGTTTTGTTAATTGGTTACAACCGAAGAGAGGTTGACTGACTGGTGGCCGGGGAAGATAGGGCGTGGTTGGCCAACACCTCATCCACCCCGGGAAAGGTCATTTGAAGCAGAGTTTCGCCCCTTTCAACGGTAAGACGTAAATCCAACGGGATGGACTCAGATACATCGGCCGCTCGACCGGAAGTTATGCGGTCAAGGCCATCAACTCCCCAGTAGGCCAGCATCCTGCGGCCAAATTCTGCTCGCGTCAACGCCTGGCGACCGGCCACATTGACGAACCCGGCGAAATCCAGCTCGATCAGCTTAAGCAACGCCTGGCTCAACGTCTCCACCCAGACCGGCTGGCGAACAACGTCACTAAACAGCACCAACCCTTCGCCCTGCACCAACCGTTGGGCAAAACCGGCTGTGCCCCGATCCATTTCCTGCAATCCATAAATCAACGAGGTTCGGACAATTACCGCCTGGGGGCAAAGCTCAGCTACGGCGGCTTCGGCTGCGGCCTTGCTCCGGCCATACCGGTTGAGCGGGGTAGGGGGCGCGTCGTCGGCGTAGGGAGCATTTTGACCATTGTGGACCACATCGGTGGAGACGTGCACCAGCCGCGCTCCCACGGCTGCGGCCCCTTCGGCTACATACCCCGACCCGGCGGCATTCACATCGGCCATCGCGCCATCATCGCCGCCGGGGTTGATGGCGGCGGCGTGGATAACCGCCTGGGGACGCACCATTTCAAAGAGGTGCAGCACCGCGGCTCGGTCGGCCAGATCCAGGGGCAGAGGCTGGCCGGCTCGAATTTGATCGGGGTGGTGGTGATAAGTGGTAAAAACTGTATATTTCTCAGCCGCTCTGACGGTCAAATGCCGGCCCAGGTAACTGCTCCCCCCGGTCACCAACAATATTTCGCGCTTCACCCTCTCCGCTCCACGCTTCACGCTCTTCGCTTCATTCACACCAGCCGTTCAATCTCCGCCCGCAACCGGCCCTGCATCTGCTCGGCTTCCGTTAATTCGGCCTGCATCTGCCGGAGTTTCTCCTGCTCGGCCCGGACAAAGCGAGTGTAGGGCGCAATGGCTTCATTGATCCGCTGCAAGCTTTTTTGCAGCTCTTTCTCAAATTGGGCCGTAATGGCCGAGGTCAACTGGACCCGCAGCGTCGCCACCCGTTCGACCATCTCTTTCTTGGCCGCCTGCCTCCGGGCGGGAATAACGAATAAACCGAGCGCCGCCACCACACTGGCCGCCAAAATACCGGTCACATCGGTAGCTGCCGTCGTCGCCAACATCGTAATGATCGCCCCCAGGCCAATCGCCCCGATCTCCGCGGCCGCAGTTTCGGCTACGGCCATCTGAGCACTGGAGCCAATTTTTCTGGCCTCCGCCGACACATCGTAGGTCTCCACCACTCGCTGGGCCGACTTACCGACCGAGTCGATCAGGTGATCCCGGTCGTAACGAAAGCTGCCGCCCATGTCGCCAATGAGGCGATCTTCATACTCTTGTTTACGCTGCTCCAGGTAATTCATCACCGCGTGCCACTGCCGCAAATCGGAATTAACCAGCCAGTCAATCAACTCGTTGACCTTCTGCTCGATCACCTGCGGCGCATCGGCCACCACCTGCTCCACAAAACCCTGTTGGATGCGCTGCTTATTCAAGAGATCAAATATCCGGCCCAGCCGCATCGTTTCATCAAAATAAACGTGGCCCCGCTTCTCCATGTCGTACAGCACATTCTCGATATCGGCCAGCCGGAACTCAAAATCGCGCTTGAGATCCCGGCGATATTGGTCAAGCTGCCGCTCCAGGTTATCCAACGTTTCAAAATCATCGGCCAGCAAAGCCAGCCGGTTGGCGGTGACGTCGGCGTATTTTTTGACCAGGCGGTCGCCCACCCCCAGCGGATTCAAAAATTTCAAGCGCAGCCGGCTAGTTTCGTCCAGGGTATCGTGAATATAGCGCTCCAGCGGTTCAAAGCGGCTGGTCGCCCAGCGGGCCGGGTCGCCCTGTTTGGCCCGCAGCGCCTGCCGGGCGCTGACCGGAAAAATATCGGGGGTGGTGCCCAGCAAGACCGTACCATTCTCCCGCACAAAATTGACCACCTCAGCCAATTCGGTTTCGGTCTCAAGGATGTCAACCTTGTTGATAACCAGCACCACTTTCTTGCCCCACTCTTTGATCTGGGACAGGAAGGCGCGCTCACTCTCGGTGAAGGGCCGATCGGCCGAGGTGATGAATAGGACCAGGTCGGAGCGGGGCACAAACTGCTCGGTGATGGTCTGGTGCTCTCTGATGATGGCGTTGGTACCGGGCGTGTCGACAATGCTGATCTGGCGCAAGATATCCAGCGGCTCAGTAATGACCTGCAGATGGGCGTCCTGAGCCAGATGTTGGCTGAATTCGCCAAACTTCAATATATTGATCCGGGAGGTGGTCGGCGTGACCCCTTCCGGCAAAAACGGTTTTCCCAGCAAGGCGTTGATGAAGGCGCTTTTGCCGGCATTGAATTCGCCGACGACCACCAGCAGGAACAGTTCTTCTAACTGCTGGATGGAGCGGGTAAGCGTAGTTTGATCATCCGACGACGCGCCCAGTTTGGCCAGAATCATTTGCAAATCGGCCAACCATTGGCGCTCTTGCTTGAGTAGCTCTTCTTGTTTATCGGTCAGAATTGATTTTAACATAGGCTCAACGGCTTTTAGCCAAGTGACCGGCACTTTTGAAGTGCCGGTCACCTGACGTTCTTATTTCTTGATTTGTTTAACCAGCCGCTCCACAAAGCCCTCCAGCGGTTCCACTTGACGATCCGGCTGGCAGCGCTTCTTTACTTCCACTCCCCCGCTTTGCAGGCTGCGGCTGCTAACCGTCACCCGCCAGGGAATGCCGATCAGATCGGCGTCGGCGAACTTGACCCCCGGGCTTTCCCGGCGATCATCAAACAGCACCTCCAACCCGGCCGCCTGCAACTGCTGGTAGAGCGCTTCGGCCTGTTGCCCAACCTCGTCATCGGCCTGCCTGGCCAGCGAGACCACATGCACGTCAAATGGGGTCACCGCCGCCGGCCAGATGATGCCGTACTCATCGTGGTGCTGTTCCACAATGGCTGCCATCAACCGCCCCACTCCAATCCCATAACTGCCCATCACCGGCGTCTGGGCCTGGCCGTTTTCATCCAGGTAAGTCAGGCCGACCGGGTTGCTGTACCGCTTGCCCAACTTGAAGCAGTGACCAACTTCGATGCCCCGGCGGAGTTGCAGGATGGCATGGCTGCCAACACATTGATCGCCATCCTGAGCCAGGGCGATATCGGCCACAATGTCCGGTTCATAATCCCGGTAGGCATTGGTATGCTTGAGGTGATACTCAACTTTGTTGGCCCCGCCGACCAGGTTAGGAAAGTTCACCGCCGAGTCATCGGCTACGATGATTATTTTGCGGCCACCGCCCAAATTTTTATTCAACCCAATTGGGCTGCCATAACCGGGCACCGCCCCAACCGCTTCGATTTCGGCGTCGGTAGCCACGCGGAAACGTAGCCCACCCAGGGCATTACCCAGTTTGACCTCATTCACCGGCAGGTCGCCCCGGATCAGTACAAAAATGAAATCCTCGGCCTCATTTTCGGCCACGTAAAAAACAGCCTTGACCGTACGGGACTCAGGGATACCCAAAAATTCGGCCAACTGGGCAATCGTTTTGCAGTCAGGCGTGTAAACTTCCTCCAGCGGCAGCGGTTCCTCCACCGGTGGAGCGCCCTTATCAAAGACGGCCCGCTCGGCATTGGCCTGGTAAGCGCCGTCGCTGCTGATGAAAACGGTATCCTCGCCGCTGTCGCTGAGAACCATAAACTCGTGGGAGTCGCTGCCGCCCATCATGCCGGAGTCGGCCTCAACTTCGACCGTGTCCAGCTCACAGGCGGCAAAGATGTTGCGGTAAGCCTGGACCATATCGGGGTAGAAGCGGTCGATATCGGCCTGGTCGCGGTGGACCGAGTAAGCATCCTTCATGATAAACTCGCGCACCCGGATCAAACCACCCCGCGCCCGCGGCTCATCCCGCACCTTGGTTTGGATATGGTAGACCAGGATGGGCAACTGCTTGTACGACTCTAACTCTGACTTGAGGATATCCGACAGGGTCTCTTCATGGGTCATGGCCAGGGCCATATCGTGGCCGCTCCGGTCCTTTAATTTGACCAGGGCCGGCCCCACACTATCCCAGCGACCGGTTTTTTTCCAAATTTCAGCGGGGTTGAGCACCGGCATCGCCATTTCCTGGCAGCCCAGGGCATCCATCTCGCGGCGAAAGATATCCATAATCTTCTTGGAGACACGCCAACCCAACGGCATTTGAGTGTAAATGCCGGACCCCAATGGTTTAATAAAACCGCCCCGCTGAAGTAAACGGTGGCTGATGATTTCGGCTTCGGCGGGGTCTTCCCGCAGAGTCCGGCCAAAAAGTCTTGAAAAACGCATCCTTTACCTCAACAAAAATGCCGCCCTGCCCGGAGGGTCGGCAAATATCGCAACTTCAAGCGAAGTATAACACGGGCAGGCAGGCGTGTCAACGTGAACATTTGGCCGCGTTTGGTATTTTTCTACTCTTCCCATTTACCCGGAAATAGGTTATAATGTTGACGCTATTCCGTTCATCACTGTTCCAACAAAGGAGATTTCAATGGTAGATTTACGAGATACCCTGGCCAACCAGCAAAGCAGGCTGGAAGCGCTGGTGGGCAAACTTCCTGGCTACAAAGGTTACAAAGAAAAGGAACTTCGCCGCGAAGCCGATCAGAAGTTGCGGGAACACCTGGCCGCTCAACTGGCCGAGCAGCTTAGCCAGGCCGAGGATGTAGCCAGCCAGATGTTGACCGGTCCCGGTTTGAGCCAGCTTGATGAGATGGGCAAGGGCAACACCCGCCTGCAAACCCTGATCGACAAAGTCAAGACCGCGGCTCAGGGTTACGCCGGCTTTTTTGACGCGGTTAAGATCAAAGAGGATGAGTTAGATATACTCTATCAATTTGACACGGCTATGCTGAGTCAGGTCACTGAAATTGGGGCAGCCATCGAGTCGATCCAGGCGTCCCTGGACAGCGGCGACGCCGGTCAACTTGGCCCGGCCGTGCGCGGCTACGTCAAAACGGTGTCGGAGGTTTCAGCGGCCTTTGACCGGCGCAAAGAAACAATTTTGGGCCTGGTTTAGAATTACTTTGCCAAGAAGATGCGTGCGCTTACATTTTGGAAAGCTATAACGGTGGACAAAGAAAACGCTCTGGAAAGTCTCATTTCCCGGCTGGAAGAACACAGGCTTCGTTATTGTTTAATTGGGGGGCAAGCCGTCAATGCTTATGTAGAGCCGCTGGTCAGTCTGGACCTGGATTTGGCCGTTGCCATCGATCAACTGGAGCAGGTAGAGACCCTGCTGGCCGAGTCATTCGAGGTCAAACGTTTTCCGCATAGCCTGAATGTCTCCCTGCCTCAATCCGATATCCGGGTTCGGATTCAAACAGACCGGCGCTACGCCTCTTTTCCTGAGCGGGCTACTCCACGTAACGTTCTCGGCCTCACTCTGAGGGTAGCCAGCCTGGAAGATGTGTTGCAAGACAAAATCTGGGCAGCCCTCGATCCCGCCCGGCGGCGCAGCAAACGCCAAAAAGACCTGGCCGATATTGCCCGGCTATTGGAAGCCTATCCGAACTTGCGCGCCCAGACACCGGCAGATTTTTTAATTCACTTGATTTAAAGCCAAAAATATCATGTAGATGTGTAGAGTGTAGATAAATTCTTTCCTCTGAAATTGGGCCGGGATTAGAAGACAGTTGCACCGGAGCGCAAGTGCAGGTGTTTGGGGATTTTTCCCTAAAGAATTTCATCTCCTAATCCCCAAATCCCGGCAAAAACTTTTTGGAATACAATATAGGAGAATAATAATGGCCTTATCTGAACTGATTGAACTTACCCGTGAACTGCCCGACCGGCTGGTGCAGCGCTGGCCTGAAAGCGGCGAAGGGCGGATTAAGATGGGCGCTCAACTCATTGTCCATCAGGGCCAGGCCGCAGTCTTTTACCGCGATGGTAAATCCCTGGATGAATTTGGGCCAGGCCGGCACACCCTGACCACAGCCAATGTGCCCTTATTGACCAAATTGATCAGCCAACTCGGTTTTGGTACGGACAGCATCTTTTCAGCCACGGTCTTCTTCGTGGCCATGCGCGAGTTTCCCCAGGAAGGCTGGGGCACCCGCCAGCCAATTGCCATGCAAACCCCCGGCCAGGGACTCGGCTGGCTGCTGCTGGGCGCCCACGGCACCTTTGGCTTTGAGGTCAAGGAGGCCAAGCGAGTGGTCGACACCTTTGTGGGCGGTGGCCAGGAGGCCCTGGACCTGCGGGCGGTCAAAAATCGGCTGGTCAACTCCATCACCCAAGCGGCTACGGACTGGTTTGCCGAGGTCAATCCGGGCAACCTGATGAAGGCCCAGTCGATGATGGATGAGATGGCCACAGCTATCAAAATCAAGGCCCAGGATCAGTTCGAAGCGATGGGGATGCTGCTCAAGAGTATTACCATCGGCGGCTTGAGTCCGCTGGAAACCTCCGCCGATAAGCTCAAACAAATGGGGCTACTAGATGCCCAGATGTACATGCAACTGCAAGCTATGGAAACCATTCAGAAAGCTTCGCAGGGCGGCGGCGGCGCCGGGATGGGGGTGGGCCTCGGCGCCGGAATGGGGGCCGGCGTGGGCATGGGCCAGATGATGGCCGGCATGTTCACCGGCATACAGCAGCCGCAGGCAGCCCCCCAACCAGCAGTGGCTGCACCGCCGCCGCTGCCGCAAGCGCCCAAGTTTCACGTCGCCCTGGGGGGCCAGTCGGCCGGGCCGTTTGACCTGCCGGCGCTGCAGCAGTATGTCCAGGCCGGGCAACTGACCAAAGAAACGTTGGTGTGGCAAGAAGGGATGGCCAACTGGACGCCGGCCGGGCAGGTACCGGAACTGGCCAATCTGTTTGGCGGGCCTACCCCACCCCCCCTGCCGCCGACAGGATGAGGGTGATTGGACCGCCGACGGCTGACGAACGACCGCCGACCTGGAAAAATCAGCGGTCGTCGGTCAGCCATCGGCGGTCAATTTCTAGTTAAATATTTATAGCTGGGGCATTGAACAGGATGCCGGTGACCGGCAGGCCGCTGTCGAATTCTAGCCGGATATTTGGCTCAATTTCTGCAACTTCGGCCACACTATCAAAGATCTCAAAGATATGGTCAAAGCCGGTCAGTTCAAAGACCAACTTCGGCTGGCATTGTAGTTCGGCCAGCCGAAAGTTTTCTGGCCGGCTGCCAAACAGCTTGAATCCGGCCACCAGAACGGCCAGGCCGCGACTGTCGATGAAAGGCACATCTTTTAAGTTGACCACCAGCCGTTTGACGCCCGACTCGGCCAATTCCTGAAAGGTCTGGATAATCTGTTCATACTGCCTGTTGTTGAGTGGCCCGCTGAAATTAATCAGCCGAATTTCCACCTCGAATTCACCTTTATGCCCGTGGTTCACAGTCTTCCTCCAAGGTTGAGCTTACTTTTTACCCTCGTTACCAGCCTATACGAATCAGGTTGGCGAAAGTTGCAGCATAACAGCCGTTTTGCTAACCAGGGTGGCCGATTAGTGGAAGTGAATTCAGCATGACCAACAAGGTACCCGATTGGCTGGCGGATACATCGGCGCAGCCTGACAAAACTGCCAGCCAGCCGGCTAAACGCCCCTCTCCAACCAACCCGCCACCGCAAAAAACATCGCCATCCCTGCTAACCCCGCTACAGATGGTAATTCTGGGGGGACTCGGGTTGACTCTATGCGCCATTCTGGCCGGGATTGGTGGAGTCGTTTTCCTTAATCGTAACACCCTCTTTGCCGTGTCGGTTCAATCGACTGCGCCGGCGCCAACTCAAGCAGCAGCCGAGATAACGCCAACAGCCACTCCCAGCCCAATGGCGACCTCGACCCCTGTACCAACGGTTATCCTCCCGGCCGCCATATCAACCCTGGCGCCGACCCCGACCGCCACCTATGTGGTTGCGCCCGAATTCATCAATAGAGACAAAATTCGAGACATCACCCGCTTTGTGGAACAGTGGCGTGAGCTGGCTTTGCCTGAGCCATTGCCGCTCCAATTCTTGAACCGCCGCCAATTACGGGAGCAATGGCAAGAGCAGGCCTATGATCAGGCCGCCATCGAGGCGGTGGAAACGCAGCAGGAATTCTACCGGGCGCTAGGTTTGATCGAACCGGAGGTGGATTTGGGGCAGGCAGCTCTCGAAAACCAGGCCAATCTTCTGCTGGGCTACTACGATCCGGTTGATAAGGTCATGTACGTCATCGCCGAGTCGGTCAATATGTTTGCCGAGGAGGAGATGACCTTTGCCCACGAGTACGTCCACGCGTTACAGGATCACCACTTTGGGTTGGATAACATTTTGCAGCGGGACAGGTCGGCCGACGAACAGTTGGCGGCCCGCTCTCTGCCGGAGGGAGACGCCCGCCTGGTTGAAAGGCTATTTACGGCCCAAAACATCACCCCAGACCAGTTGAACTATACGGTCTATCGCTACCTGTTCCAGGAGCATCCTCGTTTGGAAGGGGTCTCCCCGGCCCTGGGCATCTTCAGCTATTTTCCCTACGCCGCCGGCGAATATTTTGTGATTTACCTGTACATCCAGGGTAACTTCAGCTGGGACAAGGTGAATCAAGCCTACCGTAACCCGCCGGTTTCCACCGCCCAGGTGATGCACCCCGAAAAATACCTGGCCGGCGAACTACCGACTCCCATTAGCCTGCCGGAGCTGACGGTCCTGGGCGGCACCTGGCGGGAGATCGACCAAAATGTATTGGGCGAGGCCGGCTTTCTGGTCTGGCTGGCCGACCAGGTTGACGAACAAATGGCCAGCAGCGCCGCAGCCGGCTGGGCCGGCGATGCTTATACCCTGTGGGTCGATGAGACCAACCGTCGCCTGCTGGCCGAGCTATCATTGTGGGAGACCGAGGCCGAGGCTCAGGAATTCTTTGAAGCTTTCAGCACCTATATGAACCGGCGACAGGCCAACAGCCCCCGCTACGAAGAGGCCGGCGCCCGCTTTTGGGAAGATAATGCCGGTGTCACCCTGCTGAGTCGGCAGGGACGCCAGGTGTTGATTATTGTGGGGCCGGATAGGTTGACGCTAGACAAAGTTAAAGCAGCGTTTGCCAATTACTAAGGGGCCGGTGATTGTGGCAAATGTAACAGAGTCGAAGGTTGGTTTGCCATTTTCGCTGAGATAGAGTAACCTTGACTTTTTCGGTCACTTTCTATAGTCTTTCAGATAATGTTTCGGGGTATAGAAACCCGTTTTCTCGGAGAAAACGGGTTTCTGAGTACGAATTTTTTTCTGAACATCTATAGCCGTTACAGTGAGGAGCAAGCATGGGCAAAAGTTGGCAACCTTTCTTAGCCGAAACGCTCATTGACGAAGCGCAACTGCAGAACCGGATCAAAGAGTTGGGGGCTGAGATATCCCGGGATTATACCGGCAAGGATTTGTTATTATTGTGTATCCTGAAAGGGGGCGTACTGTTTCTAACCGATTTGATGCGCCAGCTCACCATTCCCCACGCCATCGACTTTATGGCCGTCTCCAGCTACGGCCTGGAGGTCAGAGAGTCAACGGGCGTCGTCCGCATCTTAAAGGATTTGGATGAGCCGATTGCCAACCGCCACGTGCTCATCGTGGAAGACATTATCGACACCGGCCACACGCTGGACTATATCACCCGCAATCTGATCACCCGCCAGCCGGCCAGCCTGAAAATCTGTACCCTGCTCGATAAAGCCGAGCGCCGCCAGGTCGATATCCCGGTCGACTACACCGGTTTTGTCATTCCTGATAAATTTGTCTTTGGCTACGGCCTGGATTTAGATGAGAAGTTCAGAAATCTGCCCTTCATTGGCGTAGCCAAGCCAGGTGGTTGAATGATGAATTGTGAATTGTGAATTGTCAATTGTAAATGATAAGTCAGTTCATGAATGTTCGCTATTCGCCATTCGCTATTTGCTATTCGCCATTCACAATTTCCTATCCTCCCTTCCGCTCCGGTAGCCGGCTCTTGGCCATATTGGCCTTCACCACCGGCGTCAGGCCGACAACTTCACCTTTTTCGGCCAGCTCTTGCCAGCGCGGGTTGCGAATCGGCGGGCACTCCCAGGCCTGGGGGGGAGTGTTGGCCCGCAAGCCCTTGAAGGCGGTCAAGATGCCGCAGTGATAGCAGCGCTCACGGCAATCGAGCTTGGTCTCACCCTTTTCCGCAGCGTACCAATCCATAAGCAGCCAGCGTTTCTCGACCCCGGCGTTGATGTGATCCCACGGAAAGAGTTCATCGGCCAGGCGAGGGCGGTGGGCATACCAGGCCGGGTCGAGACCGTGCTCGGCAAAAGCCGCCTGCCAGGCCTCGGGGCGGCGCCACTCGTTCCAGGCGTCGAATTTGGCCCCCTTCTCCCAGGCCGTTTTGATAACTGCGCCCAGTCGCCGGTCACCCCGGGACAGAAAAGCCTCCATCAGGCTCTCCTCCGGCTCGTTCCAGTTGAAGATGATGCCGCGCGCCCGGCCAAACTCCTGGCGCATTAAGGCTTGCTTGCGGCGGATTTCGGCCAACGGGGCCAGGCTGGCCCACTGAAACGGGGTGTGCGGTTTGGGCACAAAGGTGCTCACACCGACCCGCACTTTGGCCTTGTGGCCGTGATATTTTTGACCAATCGCCGCCACCCGCTTGGCCAACCGGGCAATCGCCAGCACATCCTCATCGGTTTCGGTTGGCTGGCCGATCATAAAGTAAAGCTTGATCAAACGCCAACCCCGGCTGTAAACTTCCTCGGCGGTCTGGAGCAGCTCTTCGGTACTGATATATTTGTTGATCACCTGGCGCATCCGGTCGGTGGCCGCCTCCGGCGCAAAAGTAAAACTGCTCTTGCGGCTGCCTTGTAGCAGCTCCAGCAGGTCGGCCGAAAAAGACTCGATTCGCAAACTGGGCAGCGAGATATTGAGCGCCTGTTCGCCATACTTTTCGGAGATGGCCCTAACTAGCGGCCCAATCTGGCTGTAGTCGCTGCTGCTAAGCGACAACAGGCCAATCTCCTCGTGGCCGGTATCGGTCATAATTTTGTCCACGGTTTCGAGCAGCTCCTCCAGCGAGCGCTCCCGCACCGGCCGGAAGATCATACCGGCCTGGCAAAAGCGGCAGCCGCGGGTGCAGCCTCGCTGGATTTCAATCGAGGCCCGGTTGAAGACAACATCGACAAAGGGCACGATGAATTTGGTTACCGGCGGCGGCATGAGCGGGGTAATCCGTTTGACGATGTGGCTTTGAGCTTCCTCCACCAACGGCTCAACGTTCGAGATGGTGCCATCGGCCTGGTAATAGTTGATGGCGTAGAAGCGGGGCACGTAGATGCCGGGGATCCGGGCCAGGCGCTTCAGTTGGCTCTGCCGGTCACTCCCCTGGACCTCACGCATCGCTTCGATAATCTCGATGATGACATCCTCTCCTTCGCCCAGCACAAAGAAGTCGATGAAGTCGGCCATCGGTTCGGGGTTAAAAACGGCATTACCGCCGGCGCAGACCAGCGGATATTGCTCATCCCGATCCAGGCTCAACAAGGGTAGGCCGGCCAGGTCCAGACAGGTCAAGACATTGGTGTAAAGCTGCTCATAGGGCAGGCTAAAGCCGATCAGGTCAAAGTCGCGCACTTCGCGCCGGCTCTCCAGGGCATACAGCGGCAACCCGGCGGCTCGCAACTGGGCCTCCATATCAGGCCAGGGCACGTAGACCCGTTCGGCCAGAATATCTGCCCGTTGGTTGAGCAGATCGTATAGAATGGCCAACCCCAGGTTGCTCATGCCCAGGTCATACACATCGGGAAACACCAGCGCCACTTTGGTCAGAATTTTAGGATCGGTCCAATCTTTGACCACAGAATTGAACTCGCCACCAATGTAACGGGCCGGTTTTTGCACATGGGCCAAAATTCGGTCCAGCTTGCGCTCGTCAATCCGCATTAGAATGCCCCCCAAAACTTGGGTCAATTTTTATAATTTTTCCTATACAAATTAGAAATATATGATAGCACAAAAGGGGCGGGGACTCAAACTGCCCAGGCAGAGGGCGCGTCTCAAATTTTGTGTAGACCCTAAAGGTTTTAGAAACCTTTAGGGTCTATTGCCAAAAACAGGGACAGACCCCTGGCAGAGCAGGTAAAAAGCAATTTGTCACCCAGGCTGTCAGATGTTATTATCCGTAGCGGAAGAGTTTTAATCCAACACGCCTATGGCTTCCGAGCAATCAACCTCAAAAAATCACATCTCGCAAATTTTCAAGCCCAGCTTCAAATTTTGGGTAACTGCGCCCATTTTCATTATGCTCAGCTTGTTTCTGCTGGCTCTAACCGGCTTTAGCCTCATCACCCGGCAGTCTCCTCCTTTTGAATTGGTTCTGATTGTAATGGCTTCTTTTCTGGCCGTAGCCGGCCTGGCCCTGCTGATTACGCGCCAGATTACCCGGCGCTTCAACCGGATTATCGACGCTGCTGAGCAAGTGGCCCGCGGTGATTTCACCATCCGGGTGAAGGACGATCACGATGATGAGATCGGTCGCTTGGTGCAAGTTTTCAACAAAATGGTGGTCAATCTGGCGGATCTGCATGCCAGCCGGGATTTGTTGAGCCGGACCATGTCGCCGCCGGTACGGGAGTCATTGATCGAACGAGGTCTGGATTTTCGGGGTCTGCTGCAAGTTGTGACGATCCTGTTCATCGACATCAGAGATTTTACGCTGATTACCGAACGCCACAATACCGAACGGGTTGTTTTTTTCCTCAACGATTATTACACCAGTATCGCCAACCAGGTTCATGTGGGGGGCGGCATTGTGGGCAAATATGGCGGCGACTCGATTATGGCCTTTTTTGGGGCGCCGCTGCCTGAGTCGGCCGAGAAATCATCGACCGCGGCCCTGTTGACCGCCCTGGCCTTACAGGAAACCATCGAGGAGATGAGCGAACGCTGGTCCATTCTGGGGATGCCGCCGGTTCGGGTGGGGATGGGGATCAGCATCGGCCCGGTTGTAGCCGGGCCAATTGGTTCAGAGCAGCAATTTGAGTACACGGTTATTGGCGATGCGGTCAATCTGGCCTCCCGATTACAGGATTTGACCCGCAACGTACCCGGCTACGGCATTATGGTCAGCCGGGAAGTCTACGATGCTCTGGAAATAAGAATGAAAAACCAGCTTAAAGTGGTCAGCCTGGAAGAATACGACGCGATGGACTTACGGCACAAAAGAACCAGCCCGGTCCATTTTGTTGACCTGGGGCCGGTTTTGGTCAAGGGGAAGAAGGGGCCGGTGCACGTTTACGCCATCCCCGACCACGAACCGGAGGAGACAGAAGCCCTCATCCCGGACAAAATGTGGCTCAAAAAAGGGCCGAGGTAAATGGCTTATTTTCGCAAGACTCCCCACAAAAAGAGAAGCCCCGCCCCAGTCATCAAAGCCAACCCGAGCGGTTCATCCTGACCGTTGGCGCGTAAGATGACCCCGGCCAGCAACAAGCCGACCGCCGCGACCATCCAGGCCAGCCGGTTGACGCTACCCTCCAGCCGTTCCAAAAATTTGCGGGCGTCCGGCGCTAGCGAAGTTTGAACCGCTAGATTTCCCTGTTGGGCCAGGGTTAAAAATCGATCCAGTTGATCGGGCAACTTGAGCATAAGTTGGCCTAACGCCACAATCTCTTCCAGCCAACCGCGCCAATTTTTTTGCAACTCTTCTTTGGCCAGACGCTCGGCAAAGGGGATGGTCTCGGTCCAGGGGTCAAAATTGCGGTCGAGGTTGGTAGCCATGCCCGACAGGATGCCGATGGCCCGCACCACAAAGAGCATGTCGGCCGGAAATTGAAACGGGGCTTCGTAGACGATATCCCGGTACTCCTGGAGAAAATAACGCATCTCGGTCTCAGCCAAATCCCGAATCTGGCCCATCCGAATACCCCAGACCCGTTGGAACATGTCAGTTGTGGCCTGCTCCAGCCGTTTCAAATCCGCCCCGGGGAGCAAGACGCCGGCATCGCGATAAGCTTGCACCATGCGGTGGGCATCGCGCGTGCCCACTCCGATGGCGTATTCCCGCAGGGCTGTCCGTAGTCGCTCGGGAATAACCGCCATCATCCCAAAATCGACAAACACAAGCTGAAAGGGGCGGTTTGATTGGTAAGGGACGGGATCGCCGGGATAAAAGTCGGTGATATTTCGTTCCGAGGGATGAGGCCGCGGCCTGACAAAAACATTGCCGGGGTGGGGGTCGGCGTGGACAAAGTTGTTGACAAAAATCTGCTCCATATAGATGTTGTAAAATTTCCTGGCCACCTCGGCCCGGCTGATACCGGCGGCCTCGATGCCGGCCAGGTCGCTGATTTTGATGTAATCCACATTTTCCAGGGTCAAAGTTCGGGCGGCAGTGTACTCCCAGTAAACTTGCGGTACATACACCTGGGGATCAGCAGCAAAGTCAGCAGCAAAACGCTCGGCGTTGCGCCCCTCCGCCTCAAAATCAAGCTCCCGGCGGGTAATAGTGGCAAATTCCTGAGCCAACCAATCCAGATCGACCCGCGTACTGATGCGTTTGTACAGTTTCAGCCAGCGCGCCGCCAGGGTGATGGCGGTCAAGTCGGTTTCTACCAGCACGTCGATACCTGGGCGCAGCACTTTGATCACCACTTCCGCGCCGGAGAGTAGCCGGGCCAGGTGAGCCTGAGCCAGCGAGGCCGAACCCAGCGGCGTCGGTTCAACCCATTCAAAGATTTGGGCCAACGGCCGGCCAAAATCCTGTTCGATTTGAGCCGCAATAGCCTCGAACGGCTCGGGCGGAATCTCATCTTGCAGGCCGGCCAATTCGCCGGTAACCTCCGGCGGCAATATGTCGACCCGGATGCTGAGGAACTGGCCCAGCTTGATCAGCACGCCGCCCATCTCCACCGCCAGGGACCGGTAACGGCGAGCAATTTTTTGCCAACGGGGTAAAGGCGGGGTTCGCCACCAGCGCAAAATGGGCCGGTTAAGGATAATATCCCACCAGATAATGTGGAGAAAGGCTTTGGCAAAGAACCAGCGGACCTGGCGATACCGTTTGAGATCAATTTTTGATTTATCAACCAGGGGAGCTTTTTCAGTGAGAGCCTGGCTCAACTCACGGTGCAAATCCTGCTGAATCTCCTCGGCGGTACGTTGGTGAATACTGGCCACAGCTAAAAGTCACTTTCGCTGGTTAAGGTTGCCAGTGATTATAATTCCTTTAAGGACTGTATCCAAAGTCTTGGATATGGTATAATGTCACTGTCGACATATCTCCACGCTTACCCTAAAGGAGTATCCTATGCAACGCAAAAGCTGGTATTGGATTTTCGGCCTGGCCCTGGTGCTGCTGCTGATTTGCGGCGGTTTTGTGGGGCTGGGCCTGCTGGTCGCCAACAAGATGGGCAGCAGCGACGGCCTGGCCTTTGGCGACGCCGTGGCCATTGTCCGGGTGGAAGGTACCATCCTGGCCGGTGAAGCGCCCCCCCCCACCCCCTTTATACTTCATAAGGTCATAATTTGTGATTTTTCAAAGGTCTGGAAGTTGAGGGT
>CAYNLK010000084.1:0-19168 GCA_964398055.1 uncultured Caldilineaceae bacterium | reverse complement strand
ACAGCGCGGCGATCCCGGTAGCCCAGCAAATATTCATCAAACCCGGGTAATAAATAGGCGGTTGGCGAGACAGGTGGGGTGGTGGACCACGATGGTGAAAACCAGTAACTCTGGCCGTTAAGCTCCTCCTGCGCCAACTGCGCCTTGACCATCGCCAGGCCGGCCCGGGCATCGGCCGCGGCCAGCCCCGACCACCACATAAAATCCTGAACCGTGGCCGGTCCGTGGCCGGTAAAATATCGGTGAGCCAACTCGGCCAGCGACTCGTCCCGGCTGAGAGTCTTACCTGCCGGCAGCCACTCATCGAGCCAAACAAAGGTATCCTGTTTACCCTGCCGGGGACCAAAGCAGATCAAACCGCATTGCGCCGCCCACCATAAGATGTGATAACCGCGCTGGCCGCCCGTGGAAATACCGTCTTGTTCCAGCACCTCCATCATTTCGGGACGGGTGAGTCGCCGGCCGCCCCGGAGCGCTGAAGCGAATAATTCTCTGCTGCGCGCTAATATAGTTTCATCCAACTCAAGCTGCTGACGGCGGCGGGCGCTGCCGGCGATGACACGCGGGGTCAGCAAAGCCAGCATCCAACGGACATCTTCGGCCGCAACAAAATGGAGAGTGCCGCGCATGGGCCAGGTGCGGACGATCTTTCTATCATTAATGGCTTGTTCGATAGATGGCTCGGTTGCCGTTTTCAGCCGCAACCCCAGCGCCCAGATAATCCTGGGCCTGTATTGCGCCCAGTCTTTTGACCACGTCGCCCGGCGTTGCCAAATCGGCCGGAGCGATGGCCTGGTTGTGCAGCCGTAGCTGGGTAAGGTCAAAGTCTGTCATCATTCTGCTAACCGCCGGCCAGCGCGCCCACAATCAAAAATGGTTCTGCGCCTGTGGCCACCGCGTCGGGCAGTAGAGCGTCCGGCGACTCGTGCGACCAGTCCTCCCCACAAGCAAAAAACCGGATAAACGGTCGACGTTGCTGGGTACCGTGGTCGCGAATCGTTCCGCGCAACATCGGATAATTCGCCTCCAGGGCGTCCAGAATCGTGCGTTGGGTAACCGGCCCCTCAACTTCAACCTCCACCTTACCCTTAACGCGGGCCAGGGTGCGTAGATGCGCCGGTAGCACCACCCGGATCATGGCAGCACCTGAACTTCAACAGACAGCACGGGCGGTAGATCGCGGACGATGGGCGCCCAGGTGTCGCCGGCATCGGTGGAGCCATATACCTGTCCGCCGGTGGTGCCAAAATAGACGCCGCACGAATCGAGCGAGTCGACCGCCATGGCGCTGCGCAGCACGTTAACATAACAGTGGCTCTGGGGTAAGCCGTTGGTCAGCGCCTCCCACTCATGGCCGCCCGTCCGGCTGCGGTAGACCCGCAACTTTCCATCGGGGGGATAATGCTCCGAGTCGCTCTTGATGGGCACCACATAGATGGTCTCCGGCTCGTGGGCATGCACGGCAATGGGGAAACCAAAATCGCTGGGTAAGTTACCACTGACCTCATACCACGACTCGCCGCCGTTGTCGCTGCGCATAATGTCCCAGTGCTTTTGCATAAATAACACATTGGGGCGCGATGGGTGCATGGCTATACTATGAACGCAGTGACCCACCTCGGCATTCGGGTCAGGCAGCTCGAACTCAGACTTCAGCCCGCGGGTTGCCGGCCGCCAAGTCTGGCCGCCATCGTCGGTGCGGAACGCGCCCGCAGCCGAGATGGCCACAAATATCCGGTTCGGGTCATTTGGGTCCAAAAGGATGGTGTGCAGGCACATCCCCCCGGCGCCTGGCTGCCAGAGGTGCCCCTTAACCCGGCGCAGCCCGGCCAGCTCTTGCCAGCTCTTCCCCCCGTCACTCGAGCGAAACAAGGCAGCATCCTCCACCCCGGCGTAAATGGTATCCGGATCGGTCGGCGACGGTTCCAGATACCAGACCCGCTTGAATTCCCACGGATGCTGGCTGCCGTCATACCACTGGTGCGTGCCGGGCACGCCCTCGTAGACGAACTCGTTGCCCACCGGCTCCCATGTCTGGCCGCCATCGTCGGAGCGCTGGATCAATTGCCCAAACCAACCGCTGGATTGCGACGCATACAGCCGGTTGGGGTCAGTGGGCGAGCCGTTAAGGTGATACAGTTCCCAGCCCGCAAAGTGGGGACCGCTGATGTCCCACTGTTCACGCTTGCCGTCCGAGGTCAAAATAAACGCGCCCTTGCGGGTGCCAACTAATACTCGTACTTTTTTCATACTTTCCTCCTTATCCCTATGAAATGGGTGTTTGGGGCAGCACCGGCTTGATGTCAACGATAGGTGTGCCATCAATCGCTTCCAGCGGTCCCACTTTTAAACGAGGCCCATCAATCTCCAGAACCGTAACCGGGTGTAAGCCCAGCGGGTTGGGACGATCAGGCGAGCGGGTGGCAAAAACTCCCGTTAGGGGTATCGTTTTGTCGTCGCGGGGGTACAGTTTCAGAATGTCGCGTTGGGCCTGGTGAAACCAGGTAATGACGATAATTTTATCACCCACGACCATCCCGTCAAGCCCTTCGGCCAGCGCCGGATTCATTTCGAGCCAGGCGTCAGGAGCGCCTTCATTACCCTGCTTGGGAGCCTCGGCGAGATGTTTGAGGGGCGAACGAACATAGCCCACCGGGTAGAGTGTATATTCAAGCTCTGGCATAATGAAGCGCAACCACACCGGAGCCAAACGTTTTTGCGTTTAGTAATTTAAGATCAGACCGGTCTTTGAAGTCTTTAAATGCCGGCATGCCCCGGCCCAGGATAACAGGGTTGACCGTCAGGCGATATTCATCAATTAAGTCCAACCCCATAAATGTGTGAGCCAAACCAGGGCTGCCAAAGATGACCAGATCCTTACCCGGCTGCTGCTTGAGTTTTATCACTTCCTCGGCAATATTGTCTTTAATCAGCCGAGTATTGTTCCATTCTACCCTGTCCAGCGTTTTTGAAAATACAATTTTGGGGATATTTTCTATCCATTGAGCATGCTCTCTATCATGCTTCGTGCTGTCAGGGTTTGTCAGCACCGTGGGCCAGTAACTTTCCATCATTTGGTATGTCACCCGGCCATACAAAGGCGAACCCACCGTACTGACCACTTCCTCCGCATATTTCTCCAATTCCTGATCGTATGAAATCCAATCCAACTCGCCATTGGGTCCGGCGGCGAAGCCATCCAGCGAAATGTGCATGAATAGAACTACTTTTCTCACTTTGTTTTCTCCGTTATCTTAGTTATCTATATGGGAATATCAATGTGATGCATGTCTTCTCGAAAACCACTACTGCTCCGCGTCTGCACGCCGGTAGCGGAGGTAAACGACCCCGGAACCGAGCCTCTGCGTTTCAACCATGCGCAGGTTGATCTTGTTATTCAACACCGGGAAGAATGGCGTGCCGCTGCCCAGGACGACCGGATGGACAACAAGCCGGTATTCATCAATCAGGCCGAGCTGCATAAAGGTCGAGGCGAGGTTGGGGCCACCGACTTCAAGGTCTTTGCCGGGTTGCTGTTTCAGCTTCGTGATCTCTTCGGCGATGTCGCCCCTGAACAACCTGGCGTTCCCTTGGACCTGTTCCAAGGTCTTCGAAAAGACGATCTTGGACGAGTTCTTCCAGATACGCGCGAATTCGCGCTCATACTCCGAGATCGACGGGTCTGCATCTGCCATTTCCCAGTATGTCATGACCTCATACAGCCGCCGTCCGTACAAGAGAGTGCCCATATCGCTCTGCTGATCGTTGAAAAACCTATACGACTCCTCATCGATGCTGGTCCAATCCAGTTCCCGGTTCGGCCCCTCGATGAAGCCATCGAGCGAGACATTCATCAAGTAGATCACTTTTCGCACTTTTATTTCTCCTTAGTTTACGTCCCGATCAAACCTGTCTTTACTTCGCCCGCACGAGCATAGCTGGCGACGATGACGCCGCTTGGCGTTACCTCCGAGTGCGTGAGTTTGAATGCGGCCGGAATGGTTCCCTCGCCAAAGAGACGCTTGCCCGAGCTAATGGTAACAGGGAAAATCTTCAGCCATAACTCGTCCACGAGATCGTGTTTGAGAAGCGTTTGGAGAAGCTGGCTGCTACCGTGTACCTGAAGATCGGGACCGTCTTGTTGCTTCAATCTCCGTATTTTTTCCACAACGTTATCTTTGATAAAGACAGTGTTGTTCCAGAGCGAATCTGCGCGGGTGCTTGAAACAACATACTTCGTTGAGGAATTGATGCCCGGCCACTCGCTTTCGTGCGTAGGCCAATATGAGGCAAAGATTTCGTAGGTCTTTCTCCCCAGCAAAAGGTCGAGCGGCTTGGTCATCTGCTCGTGCATGATCTGCCCGCCCCGTTCATCGAAATGCGGCACTACCCAGCCGCCATACTTGAAGCCGCCATCGGTGTCTTCCGTGGGACCTCCCGGCGCCTGCATGACGCCGTCGAGCGTAACAAATGTAAGAACGATGATTTTTCGCATCGTCATTTTCCTTTATATGCTTTTTCTAACTCTGCAAGATCAAACTTCTTCATCTTGAGAAACGCCTCGGTCACGCGGGCCATCTGCTCCGGTGTTCCCTGGCTCATCATCTCATCCATTGCCCCGGGCACGATTTGCCACGACACGCCATACCTGTCTTTCAGCCAGCCGCACTGCTCGGCCTCCGGCACGGCGGAGAGCTGCTGCCAGTAGTCATCGATCTCCGCCTGGGTGTCGCAATAGACCATAAGGGAGATAGCTTCATTGAAATTGAAACTGTGCATATCACTGCTTCCGTCCATCGCCGCAAACCACTGACCTTCCAACTTAAAGTCGGTAAACATAATTGAACCTTCTTTGTTTGGCTCCATCCCGGCAGGATAGCGGGCCATAGTCCCGCGTTTTGCGTTCTTGAATACAGAAAGATAAAAATCTGTCGCTGCCTCAGCTTGGTCGCCCGTATCGGTAACAAAGAGTAGTGACGGGATAATAAGCGGTCGTTCTTCACCTTCTGGGTCGGTGTAAATCAGCTGCCATGAAAATCCGTACTTATCCTGTATCCAGCCGTACCGTTCGCTAAATGGGTATTTGTCGAGCGGCATAAGCGCTGTGCCGCCTTCCGAGAGTTTTTCCCATATTTCATCAATCCGTTTCCGGGCGTCTTTGTCCTGCGACGGATCGAAATTAACCATAATGGAGATTGATGGATTAAACTTGAAGAGCGGGCCAGCACTGATGGCCATAAACTTGTAACCCATTATCTCGAAGGTAACAGTATCAACATCGCCAGAGGGCGTGTCATGCAGTTGCGTTACGCCCGTAACCTTTGAATTCGGAAACACCGACGCGTAAAACTCGGCCGCTTCTTTGGCCTCCTTGTCAAACCACAAATGCGGAACGATTTTTTGTGCGTGCGTTTTCATGGTGTTTTTACCTCCATCAGATAACTAATTAACTTTTTGATCTTTCCATTCTGCATTTTAAGCACGCCGCCAAAGACCAGGTTGATTACTTCTCCCAAGGGGACGGCGCCTTTTCCACTTTGAGCTATTGCTCGGCCAGTTCTTTTAGCTTTTGCAGGGCTTTGGGCCAGGTATTCAGGAACATCTCCTTGTACTCGTCTACTGTATCCATATCCACTAACACCTCAGTTGCGCCGTTTGCCTCTTTGAATGTGTAATTTTCACACGCTCCGGCCCAGGCCTGCACCGCTTCGCTTGAGGTGTCTTCTTTTCCTTCTTCCACAATCCCCAAATGTTCAATAGAGACGTACTCATACGGCCGGTTTTCTTTTATCCGACCGACCATGCCGCCCATCTTGCCCGACTCTCCGGGGGCAAGGAAGAGAATTTTACTCCCTTTATTCCAGTCGCCGACGTAGTGAGAGCCAGGCATAAATACCTCCGTCCATACCCGATAGGTATCCTCGTTGAGCATTGTGTCCCAAACCTTTTCCTTGGGCGCCTTGATAACGATTGAAAAATGCAGTTTGTCCATCATGATCATTTCTCCTTAATTTTAGCTTATTTGCTTGACCATACGTTTATCCTTACGGAGACCACTTTCCGGCTTGCCATTGCGCTTTCAGTTTGGTGAGGACAAAGGCAGTGAACGTGTAACCGATGAGAACCGCCGCCCATAGCGGCAGAAAATTGAACTGACCCTTGCCCCAATCGGCGGTAAAATTCGGTACATTGGCAAGCACAAACATCGCCACGCCCACAATAAGGGTCGCCCCCATCAGACCGCGTTTTCCCTGTTTCCAAAAGCGCCGCGCCAGGATGAAGAGGACGGCCACGTGAGCGGTAAAGCCGATGATCGGGGCAAAGCCGTGGATCATGCTGTGCCAACTCATCGTTTCCGGAACTCCTTCTGGAGCGCCGGGAGGAAAGCCGAGACCGGGGTCGGCGACGAAAACACCCCCCATGATGAGGCCGATACCCAGCACGACAAGCAGTCGCGGCACCCATTTAGAACCGATACCACTCAGGGAGGCTCGGCTAAGTCCAATTGCGCAGGCGATGAAGAAGAAACCGGTGATGACGAAATTAGCAATTTGTATCCAGCCCAAGTCGCCAAGCGAAAGCAAACTCGCTGGGTGTCTGATGAGATCAAAGCCTGGGCGAGTGAAGGCTTGCAGTAAGGCTACAATGACGAAGAACGGTCCGGCAATAATTCCGGCCGTGAGTAATGTTGAAGTTAATTGCGAATTAGTAGTTGTCAAGGCCGGTTTGGTAACAATTTGTTGTTGCATTATTCTGTTCCCCCCATATATCTATTGGTTATATTCGTAGTTGACCATCCACTGAATACCAAACTTGTCGGTGCACATGCCAAAGTAAGCGCCCCAAAACGCCTTGTCAAGGGGCATCGTTACCTGCCCACCAGCCGAAAGCCCATTGAATAATTTGGCTGCTTCTTCTTCGCTGGCGGCGTTGATTGAAATGAAATAGCTGTTGTCCAAAGTGGTCGGCCCCATGCTGGCCGGTCTATCGCTGCCCATCAGGATAGTTCCTGACCCAATGGGTAATGACACATGCATAATTTTTTCGGCTTCACTTTCAGCCATCTGGTACTCGGCCGGCACATCTTTAAATCGCATGACCATAAGAAAGTCGCCGCCAAAGACGGATTTGTAAAAATTGAACGCTTCTTCACAGTTGCCGCCAAAGTTTAGATACGGATTGATTGCTGCCATTTTGATTCTCCTTTCAAAATCGTAAGGTATTACCAATTTTATTTCCAACAAACTCTAATGTTATCCTTACTGTTTCGCCTGGTCTGCAGCCCGCCTGGCCAACTCTTCCGGGGAAACATCCTCGATGTGGGTGGCGATCCACCACTGGTTGCCGGATGAGTCCTGCACCCCACCGGTCCGGTCTCCATAGAACTGGTTCTCAGGCTCTCGCAGTGACGCGGCCCCGGCCTGTACTGCCCGATTATAGACCGCGTCCACATCATCAACATACAGGTGGAGCATGGCCGGCAGCGGCGGATGCTCCTCTCCCGCCTCGCCCATCATTATGATCGAGTCGCCGATCTTGACCTCGGCATGCGTAACGGTGCCATCAGACTGCGCCATCCGGTAGATTTCTTCCGCATGAAAGGCCTGCTTCAGAAAATCGATCAGTTGGGCCACCCCCTGCCCCACCAAATATGGGGTGATGGTGTGATAACCTTCGGGAATTGGTTTGACTGTCATAGTTACGACCTCCATAGATTAATTTGATAAATATTTTGGAACCAATCGGTAGTGGCTCTGCCAAACCGGTATTACCTGCCCAGCCGCCTTCCAGCCGGGAGAATAGGCTCCCCGGTGTGAGGAGCATAAAGACCTTCATACTACCTACAGCACAAATCCACGAAATTTGAGAGCGGTGGTTGAGGAATATAGATGAGAAGAACCAATCTCTTTGCCCCCAACGAGTAAAAAACAGCAGCATCTACCATAGAATATAGCACAAAAGTTCTATTTTGTCAAATGTGTCGAATGTGAATATACTATTTGGGCAAAATCGATAGTTTCGAGTCGTCATAGTGCCGGTCACTTTTGCACTTGTTCTGGATATAGGCAAGTATCGGGCTTTGCGCTGGTTCCAGCAGGCTGTGCAGACCAATCCAGATGATCGAGACGCGCTGAACTATATCAGGCAACTCAATTCAGGGGGCAAGGAGATGACAGCTAAATTTTTGCAACAACTCGATGCCCGGCCGTTGTTAGGCGATGGGGCGATGGGCACGATGATCTATGCCAGGGGTATCCCATTTGAGCGTTGTTTTGATGAGCTTAACCTGAGCTA
This sequence comes from uncultured Caldilineaceae bacterium, assembly GCA_964398055.1. Classification (GTDB taxonomy): domain Bacteria; phylum Chloroflexota; class Anaerolineae; order 4572-78; family J111; genus CAYNLK01. The sequence continues at coordinate 10,873 of CAYNLK010000084.1, read as the reverse complement.
CCCGGCTCTGATTGCCGACATTCACCGAGCTTACATCGATGCCGGCGCCGACCTGATTGAAACCAATACCTTTGGAGCCAATCGGTTCAAACTGGCCGAATACGGTCTGGCTGATAAGGTGATCGAGCTGAACCGGGCCGCGGTCCAACCGGCTCGCCGGGTGGTGGCTGCGTCTTTTAAGGAACTGTTCATTGCCGGGGCGGTTGGGCCGTTAGGGCGCCGGCTTGCGCCTTTAGGTCGGGTTAACCCTGATCACGCTCGCGCGGCCTTTCAGGAACAGGTCGCCGCGCTGATTGACGGCGGGGTAGATGTTTTGATCTTTGAAACTTTTGCCGATCCCCTCGAACTGCGTGAAGCCATCATCGCCGCCCGGCAACTCTCTGCAGACATTCCCGTGGTAGCCCAGTTGACTTTTACCGAAGAAGGTCGCACGCCGCTTGGCCATACGCCACAAAAAGTAGCTGAACAGCTCGCCGATCTGCCCATCGACGTATTTGGGTTGAATTGCTCGGTTGGACCGGCAGACCTTTTGAAAAGTTTGCAGAGTCTGGCCGAGGCGCTGCCGGCCGGGGCGCGTCTCTCGGCCCAGCCCAACGCCGGTTGGCCGGAGCGGATCGGAGGGCGGATTATGTATCCGGCCGCGCCGGAATATTTTGGCGATTACGCCCTGGCTTTTGTGGAGGCCGGGGCGCGGCTGGTGGGCGGTTGCTGCGGCACCACCCCGGAACATGTCCGCCATATGCGCGCTGCGCTGGATGATCCCAACCGACGCCCACCCCAGTTGGCCCGCTGGCCCGGCGATGACGTCCCCACAACAGCCGCGCCAGGCGTTCCGGCATCGACCCAACTGGCCCGGAAGTTGGCCAGGGGGGAGTTTGTAGTTAGTGTAGAAATGAGTCCGCCCAAAGGTTATACCGCTGAAAAGCTGTTGGCCGGGGCGTCGACTTTGCAGGAAGCGGGGGCGCATGTTATCAACATGGCCGATAGCCCCCGGTCGCGGATGCGGATGAGCCCGTGGGCGGTGTGCCACCTGCTTCAAACCCAGCTCAAGCTGGAAACTGTCCTCCATTTTCCCACCCGGGGCCGCAATATCTTACGGGTACAGGGCGATCTTCTGGCCGCCCACGCCCTCAACGTGCGTAACATCTTTGTGGTAATGGGCGATCCAACGACGATTGGGGAATATCCCGAAGCCCTCAATGACTATGATCTTGTCCCAACCGGCCTGATCAAGCTGATCAAACAGGGCCTGAATCAAGGGTTTGATTACGGCGGTGAAGCCATCGCTCAACCGACCAACTTTTTGGTGGGCTGTGCGCTTAATCTGACTCCAACCGATCTTGAGCACGAACTGGCTCTACTTCAGCGTAAAATCGAGAGCGGGGCAGATTTTGCCCTGACTCAACCCATTTTCGAGGTCGCCGAGGCTCGCGCTTTCATCGACCGTTATGAGGCCGAGTATGGCCCGTTACCGCTGCCAATCTTAGCCGGGGTGCTGCCGCTCTACAACGCCCGCCACGCCGAGTTTCTGCACCACGAAGTGCCCGGCATCAACATTCCCGAAACTATTCGCCAGCGGATGCACGCCGCTGGCGAAGATGGGGCGCAGACGGGAGTAGCCATGGCGCGCGAGCTGGTGTTGCAGCTCAGTTCCTTGGTCCATGGTATCTACTTGATGCCCGCCTTCGGGCGCTACGATCTGGCGGCAGAAGTGATTGAGGTGCTGCAACAATAACTATTTGACGCCACCCTCAATTTGGACTACTATTGGCCCTGGGTGCTGCAAACAAGCCACTTCATTTTCCCGGTGAGGCAAGTCATGACCCCAAATTTAGAGCAATTTGCATCAGACCTCCGAAACGAACGGGTGAGTCGGGCCTGCCTGTTTTGGCTGCGAGTCTTTGTGCAACAGGCGCAGCAGGGGGTACTCCGTTCAGATGTGTGGGTGGAAGCCGGTTTGCGGGCCGGCACCGCCGTCGCCGGGTTGGATGCGGCCGATCTGGCCCCTTGTCTAGCTCTCCTGTCTGATTATGACCTCTTCGAGGCGACTCGTCTGAAGGATCAACAGCGTTTTACCGGCGTTGAGTTAGCCAGCCTCGACTGGAGCCGTAAATACAACCTGGCGCTGCGGCTGGATGGGGTGACCACGGAATCGTTGGGGGAGTGGGTCGAACAGCTCTGGCAGGAGTTGGGAGCCATCTCGCCTCAGGCTGAAGCCATGGAAAAGCTGTTGGCCGAACGGTCGCCGCAGTGGGGCGTTGGCCTGCCGGAGCGCTCGCTTCTCTTGGAGGTGCTGCACGAAGCCCAGGCGATCTACGGCGGCTGGTTACCCCGTCCGGTGCTCACCCGTATCGCTCACGCCCTCGATCTACCCCTGTCCGATGTTTATGGCGTGACCGAATTCTACACTATGTTCTATACCAAACCGGTCGGCCGGAAGATTATCCGCATTTGTGAGGATGCGCCCTGCGCCGTCCGGGGCGCGGCCAGGGTGGAAGCCGCCCTGTGCCGCTATTTGCAGATTGAGCCTGGGGAAACCACGCCCGACGGTGAGTATACCATCGAGCCGGTCCGCTGCCTGGGGTTGTGCGATCACGCCCCGGCGGCCCTGGTCAACGATACTCGCCACTTTGAGCTAACCCCAGAAAAAATCAGCTTTTTGCTGTTGAACCAGCCTCAGCACGGTCAGCAGCACCACCGGATCGGTGGCCTGGTTAAGATTGCTTTGTCGGATGTAGGTGTGATCGACCCCAGTAGCCTGGCCGACTATCAGGCCCAGGGCGGTTTGGCCGCCTGGCGCCGGGTTCTGCAGGAGATGACTCCCCGGGAAGTCATCGAGGCGATCAAGGCCAGCAAGCTGGTGGGTCGCGGCGGCGCGGCCTTTCCGACCGGCCTCAAATGGCAATATACCGCCGACAATCCACCCGGCCCGCGGCACGTTATCTGCAATGCCGATGAGAGCGAGGTCGGCGCTTTTAAGGACCGGGTGTTGATGGACGCCAACCCCTTCCAGGTGCTGGAAGGATTGATGATCGCCTCGTATGCCGTAGGCGCCGAGTTGAGCTTTGTCTACGTCAGGGGCGAGCATCGGCTCGGCTACGAGCGTTTCTGCCACGCTGTCACCGAGCTGGAAAAAGCCGGCTGGCTGGGGGACAATATTCGGGGCAGCGGGTTCAATTGCCGGATTGCCGTGCGGCGCGGGGCCGGGGCCTATGTGTGCGGCGAGGAAACGGCCCTGATCGAGTCAATCGAGGGCAAGCGGGGCTTCCCCCGGCTGCGCCCACCTTTTCCGGCCAGCCACGGCCTGTGGGGTCGCCCGACTGTGGTCAATAACGTGGAAACTTTTGCCAAAGTCCCGGCGATCATCATTCACGGTGGGCACTGGTACAGCGCCCTCGGTACTAACGAGTCGGCCGGGACCAAGCTGTTTGCGGTCAGCGGTTCGGTGGTCCGGCCGGGCGTCTACGAGGTGCCTTTTGGAGTTACCCTGCACCACCTGATTTATGACCTGGCCGGCGGCCTGCAGCCTGGCCAGAAACTCCAGGGAGTCTTGACCGGCGGGGCGGCCGGCACTTTCTTGAAACCCGAACATCTCAACATTCCCCTGACATTTGAGAATTTCAAGCAGGTCGGCGGCACCATTGGGGCCGGCACGATGGTGGTTTTTGACGACACGGTTGACCTGCCGGATGTACTGACCCGGATTGCCGACTTTTTTGCCCACGAGAGCTGCGGCAAATGTTATCCCTGCCAGATCGGTACCCAACGCCAGGCCGAAATTCTGCACCGGCTGCAGCACGGCCAGGGACAACCCGGCGATGTTGAGACGCTGCTGGAGCTGGCCCGGGTGATGACCGATACCAGCATCTGTGGCCTGGGCCAGTCGGCCGGCTGGGCCTTGACCGATGCAGTCAGGCGCTGGCCGGAACTGTGGCAGGTGACAGGCGAAGCGGCAAGTAGCAAGTAGCAGGTGGCAAAGTTGTTATTTCCTACTCCCTACTTCTTACTCCCTACTCTGTGGTTAATAAGGCAATGGTTCAACTACTCGGCACATTTTTTATTATCAGTCTATCCGGGGCGCTGTCGCCAGGTCCGCTGACCACCATCGCGATTGCCGAAGGTTCACGCCGCGGCAAATGGTCCGGCTGGTGGTTGTCGGTGGGGCACGGCCTGGCCGAGGGCGCCTATGTGGCGGCCATCGCCCTGCTATTGTGGCTGGGACGGGAGGCGTTTCTGGAGCAGCCGGTCGTGGCCGGATTGATCGCCCTGGTTGGCGGCGCTTTTTTGGCCTGGATGGGTTGGGGTATGGCCGTGGCCGCCTGGCGCTATCAATTAACGTTGGGGGGCCAAACCGCCGGGACGGCCCGCTTTGGCCTGGTGCCGACCGGCATTTTTTTCAGTTTGAGTAATCCCTACTGGTGGATCTGGTGGGCCTTGATTACGCCGCTCTACATTCGCCAATCGCTGGCCTGGGGGATTTTGGGCGTTGTTGTTCTTTTTCTGGTTCACTGGTCAACCGACGTGGGCTGGCTGACCGGCCTGGCCTGGCTGACCGGCAGCGGCCGCTCGCTGATCAAGCCGGCGGTTTACCGCTGGGTGATGATTGGGTGCGGATTGGCTTTACTCTTTTTTGGCTTCTGGTTTATAACGGCCGGCGGCAGGTTTTTGTTGACCGGTGAGGTGCGGTTGGGGTAAAAATGTGTCATTGACGGCCGACGGCAGACCGCCGAAAAGGTAATTAACGGTGGTCGACGGTCGGTGGTCAGCGGTCGCCTCGTTAATGGGCAATATCGTAGTAAAATCACGGCAGGATTGAGTTGGGAGGATAGCCTTGACTGACACGGTGACTTTAACCATCGATGGCCAACCAGTGAAAGCGCCTGAGGGCGCCACAATCTTGGAGGCGGCCGCCTCGATTGGGATCGACATTCCGACCATTTGCTACCATCCGGCCCTGACGCCTCCGGCCGTTTGCCGGCTCTGCGTGGTGGAGGTTGAAAAACAGCGGGCGCTGCAGCCGGCCTGCGTGGTCCCGGTCGCCGAGGGTATGGTGGTGCAGACCAACAGCGAGCAGGTGCGGGTGGCGCGCCGGGTTATCCTGGAACTGCTGGCCTCGACGGTGGATTTGCACGATGCGCCGGCGATTCAAACCTACCTGGAAAAGTATGGGGCCGCCGATTCTAACCGCTTTAGCGGTGGGGTCACCCGCCAGTTCGAGGTGATGGTGGATAACCCCTTCTACATCCGTGACTACTCCCAGTGTGTGATGTGCTGGCGCTGCATTCAGGTCTGCGCAGACGATGTGCAGTATACCTATGCCCTCACCTGGGGCCGGCGCGGTATTCACAGCCACGTGGCCACTTTTTTTGATGAAGATATGCCTGATACCACCTGCGTTTTTTGCGGCAACTGTGTGGGGGTGTGCCCCACCGGCGCCTTGAAGGGGTTGGTGGAGTGGCAAGCGGAGCAGCAAGATGGCTAGCATCAAGACCATCATCTCCGATCTGGAGTATGGCCGGTCGCAATTGTTGAAAGCAATTGAAGGTCTGTCCCAGCGGGAGCTGACCCAAATCCCCATTTATGAGCATTGGACCATCAAAGATGTGCTGGCCCATATTATTGGCTGGGATCAGCGCACCCTCCGCACTCTGCCCCTTATGCTCCAAAATCGAGCCGATGAAATTGCCGGGGTGGAAGTTGAAGAGCATAACCGGCAGTCGGTGGTGGCCTGGCAAGACAAACCACTGGCCGCGGTGTTGGCTGCGCTTAAATCCACCCACCGGCAGATTCTGGATATTTTGTCGGCTGTGGACCACGTTGAAGTTGATTTGCGCCGCCAGCGCCACGGCCGGATCATCACCATCCGCAGCTACGTGATCGACGTGATGATGGAGCATGACCGTAAGCACGCTCTGGAAATTGAGCAGTGGCGCAAGGGCTTAGAGCAAAATATCGATCTGCCGGCAATCAAAGCCCGGCTGTTCCAGTATCAGGCCGATTTCTGGGCCGCGTTAGAAGGGCTGGGGGAGGCTGAGCTGATCGACAAGAGTGCAGTGGCAGGCTGGTCGATCAAGGATGTGGTGGGGCACATTGCCGACTGGGAGGAGCTTATCCTCAAAGCGGCTTATCACATCTATGATCCGTCGCAACCGGCCGTGGAGATCATTGAGGCTGACGTTGAAACGGTGAATACGCTCCTGATGGCCAGACGAGCCAACAATCCCTGGCTGGCCGAGCGCAAATCCCTGCGCGAGACTCAACTGGCCTTGAAGGAGTTTGTGGATAGGCTGAAACCCGGCGATTGCCCGTTGCGAGGCCCCTATCCCTGGCCGGATGATCAGGGCAGCCTGGCCGAGTTGATCGAGCAGGCCGCCGACCATTACGCCGACCATCTGCCCGACCTGGAGCGTTGGCGCCGCCAGAAGTTGAGCGAACGTCCTCCTTCCAAGCCGTGGTTGCCCTGGGTGGCTGATGAAGCAGCCACCGGCCTGCTCAAGAAAGAGTATGAGGCGGCGGTCAACCGGGTGGGGAAAGTGTGGAATATCGTCCGGGCGATGAGCCTTAACCCGGCGGCGCTGCAGGCCTCGACGCGGCTGTATACCGCGCTGGTGCATCGCTCCAGCCGGCGGTTGGGGCGAGCTGAACGGGAGATGATTGCGGTCGTGGTCTCGCAACTTAATGATTGTCATTATAGTGTGCAATCTCACCTTCACGACCTCCGGGCCGAGCTTGACGATGACGAGTTGGTTGACCGGGTGGCCACAGATTGGCGCACGGCCGGTCTACCGCCCCATACCCAGGCAGCCCTGGCCCTGGCCGAAAAGATAACCCGAACGCCCAGCCAGGTAAGCCAGGATGACATCCGGGAGCTGCGACGGGCTGGTTTGGCCGACCCTGATATTCACGATATCGTCCAAATCGCTGCCTATCTTAATTATCTCAACCGGGTGGCTAATGGGCTGGGGGTGCCGCCGGAAGATTTTATGGTCCCGTGGCCGCGGGAAGATGGCGACTGGTGATTCAATTAGCAATTAGCAATTAGCAATTAGCAATGAGTAATTAACAAAAATCATTTGAGCCAATTGCTCATTGCTCATTGTTCATTATTCATTATTCATTGTTCATTGTTCATTGACTCGAGGTGTATTATGTTCCAGGTAAGAGTTCTCACTCCGGCTTATTTACTGACCGGGCAGGTGGAAGAAACGCAGTCGTTTTTGGGCTGGTTGAACAATAAGGACAAGAGCACCCTTGACCTGCACAATGTCGAGGGTCTGGTATTAGACCCCCAATCGTCCATTCCGGCGACCGCAGCCCGGCTGGTCACCCTGCACAAAAGCCAGGTGGTGGCCATCGATATGTTTACGCCGCAAGCCCAGCAGGCTGTCAAGGTGACCGGTCGGGCCGAATTGGCGGTGCTCTACACCGGCCGGTTCCTCATCCAGGCCAATTTGCACCCCAGCGGTGATATGCCGATTAATCGCATTCCCGACGTGGTCAAAAGCAATTTTGTGGCGGTCACCCAGGCCAGCTTGCACCCCCTGTTGCCTACCCGGCAATTACCCAGCCTGACTTCAGCCCTAATGATTTTGAACTGGTCTCACGTCGATTTTTACCACGCCCGTTGAGATTTGCCAGTTTGTGAAGGGCTACGTAGCATGTAGCCACCCTTTATCCATCCAACTGATACGTCTATTCAGCAGACCGAGGTAACCTGCTATGGATTCCTCAATTCGATCCAGATTGGATCAACATATTCTGGCAGCCGAGGCAGTGCTGTATCGAACCATTTCCGGCGGCTCATTTGAAGTTACGGCGGATTGGGCGCGCGGCTTTAGCGGTTTGCGCTGGCCTAATTTCAACGTGTTTTTGCCGCTTACCCCGGCCGGTCTGACCGAAGATAATCTGGCCGACGTAGCCGCCTATTTCATTGATCGAAGAGTGTACTATTCCGTTGAATTAGTGCATGATCGCTTCCGCGAAGGGCCTGATTTTTTGGATAAGCGCGGCTACCAATCTTTGCCGCCGCAGCCGGCCATGTTTCTACAGGAGTTTCCGGCTGATATTCCGCTGAATCCAGAGGTCGTGATTGAAACCGTGCAGACCGTGCCGTCTTTGACCGCTTTTTGTACGGTGCTGCACCAGGTCTTCGATTTTCCCCTGGACGATATGATCAAGCTGATCCCGGTTCGACATCTCAAGAATCCGGCCATCAGTCACTACCTGGCTTTTGTGGCTGAAACGCCGGTCGGGGCCGGAACCGTGGTCTATGCGGAAGGAGTGGTCAGTGTCTGGAACCTGGCCACCATCGACCCCTACCGGCAGCAGGGCGTGGCGACAACCTTACTGCACCATATGTTAGGCGATGCCTACCGCCAGCGATGTGATTTGGCGATGCTTTACTCCACGGCTCAGGCCTATCATCTTTTTAACAAATTTGGTTTTGAAATCTATACTCAGCGGCAGTGGTTTTTGCCGCCTGGTATTGATTATGATGATGAGGAAAGCTAAGAGCCAGGTGCCAGGTGACCGGCGCTTTAAAGGCGCCGGTCACTTTTTGGAGGTAGTCGTATGAAATCCGTTTACATTTTTGCCCCGTATTGGATGGGCCAGGTCAGTCCGGCCCGCCTGGCCGTGACCCGCCACAATTGGCGCTTGTTGACTGCGCCTCTGCCCGACCAGGCCAGCCCAACCGAACGGATGGGTATTCTGAGCCAGGCCCTGGCTGATGAAATTGCCGCAGTGCGCCAAGCCGGTCACCTGCCGATCGCCATTGTAGGCGACTGCACCTTCAGCATGGGGGTTTTGGCCGGGTTGCAGCGAGATATTCCGGCCTTAACCCTGGTTTGGTACGATGCGCACGGTGATTTTAACACTCACGAAACCACGCCGAGCGGTTTTATCGGGGGGATGCCGCTGGCCATGTTGTGTGGTCGGGGTGAGCAGACCATCAGGGTTGGAACGGGCGCCGAGATTCAGCCCGAGGCCAACGTCATCTTGACGGATGGCCGCGACCTCGATCCGGGCGAGCAAGAGGCCGTGGCGGCCTCGGCGCTCACCCACCTGCCCAACCTGGCTGATCTGCTCACCATCGAGTTGCCGGAACGGCCGATTTACATCCATTTTGATTGTGATGTGCTCCGGTTAAGCGACCTGCCCGCGGTGAGTTACCCGGCAGAAGGCGGACCGGCCCTTGAGACGGTTGAAGCGTCGCTGGCCCGTCTAGTTGACACTGGCCGGGTGGCGGCCATCTCGGTGACGATGTGGAACCCAGAGGCAGACAGCGATAGCAAGGCTGAGGAAGTCGTGCTGGGGATCATCGACCACCTGGCCGAGCGACTCCAGGCTATCGGCGAGTAACCGTTAAAAACTCTCCCTTGAAAATAGCCCTCACCCCGTCGCTGAGCGACTCCCCTCTCCCAAACCTGTCCTGAGCGAAGCCGAAGGATTGGGAGAGGGGTTGGGGGAGAGGGCCGCTACCTCACCCCCATTTTCATTCATCGTTGCCGTGGCGAAGCCTCTGTCCGACTCCCTTGAAAATAACTTAGGTAGGTTGGGTTGAACGTTAGGGAAACCCAACTGTTGGGCCTCGTACCTCGACCCAACCTACTCAAATTTTCATAGCTGTCTGGCAAAAATCTACCCATAGAAAGTCGAGCTTGCAGGCTCGGCTTTTTTGTTGGGCTACGTTAACCCGGCGGGATTAAGCGCCAGATAGAGCGTGAAAATGATGATGGAAACTATGGTGTAGAGGGTTAGCACATTGTTGATGTAACGTTTCTCCTCTGTAAGATCCGGCCGCACATACAGGGGTATGATGAAGGGTGGCGGCAGAATGAACAGGGTAAACAGGGCGGCTTCAAAGGCTGGGCCAAGTTGGAGAATGCCCCGGATCAACACCGCGTTTACCAGCAAAGCCAGGGGGATGAGGATAACCAGGCGAATCAACACCACCGGCAGCGCCTCTTTGACGCCGCTCCGATCCAGTTTGAGGCCGTAGCCAATGATGATCAGAATCAGGGGAATGGTCAGATTGGCCAGATATTGTAGCGTCGTCATCACGGCCCCGGTTAGCGGAAAGTCATAAAGAAACCTTTGGGCGCCAACGATGTTCAGGATTATCCCCAACAGAATCCCGATTACGACCGGCGATCTAAAAAAGGCTCTGACCAGTTGGCCTGAACCCTGAATGCCTTCTCGTTCTTTGAGTAGAAACGCCAGGAAAACAAACCAGATGAACAGCTCGTGCCCCAAGTCCATCACGGCGATATAACCGATATTCTCCAGCCCGTAGACGCTGCCAAAGAGACTGATACCCAGCATCCCGTATTCAAAGCCGGTCATCAGATACGGAAAGTAGGGATGGGGAATCTGGCGCTGCTTTTTGAGAAATTGTCCCAGCCACAGCAGCGCCACGCAGACCAGGAACGTCAAGGCAAAAATGGCCAGATAAGCCACTTTAAGTTCCGTATTCAGGAACGAAACGAACAGGACGGCCGGCAGGGCCAGGTTAACGGTTATCTTCTTGAGGTCTTCTATCGTTCCCTCGGGCAGGAAGTTGCTGCGACGGACCCAACTGCCCAGACCAATCAAGATGAAAATCGGTAGAACCCGGCTAGCAATTTGAACCAACTGATCCATGGTGAAACCTCTCCTTCTGATCGAGGTAATAAGTCTGAAGAAACTTCGTTTGTCTATGACCTCACAGTGATGCTCAAGGTTGATTGAGAATAGTGATAATGGTCACAATGGTAATGATAAAATGTCATAGACGCAAGAATGAGGCACTCCTCAGACCCCACTTCGCCTGTAAGTAGGCTACGCATTGTCCGGGACGTTGCCCGGAAAATGAGGCCCCTGTGGGGCAGTTGAC
>CAYNLK010000083.1:0-21455 GCA_964398055.1 uncultured Caldilineaceae bacterium | reverse complement strand
TCCTGTAAACTTATTCTGTTGTTAATGTGTCAACCGATTTCTGAACCATCCCTCTTTTTTTGATGCTAATTCAACCAGGGGTTAGAGGCCCAATGCCCTGGCGCGGGCAATGGCCTGCGGCCGGTTGCTCACCCCCAATTTTTGCAGGATGTTGTGGACATGCCACTTGGCGGTGCCCACACTGATGACCAGTTCCGCGGCGATCTCCTGGTTGGATTTGCCCGCCACGATCAAATGGAGCACCCGCAGTTCCTGCTCGCTGAGCGGGTCGGGCAGGGCGGCGAGAGCCTCACTTTTGGACTGGCTCATGCCCAGGAGGGTATCCACAAATTCAGGCGCAGCCTGGCGCGCTTTGGGTAACAGGTCGAGCAGCGGTTGGCCTTCATCCAAAAAGAGGCGGGCGTAGCCTTCGGGCGCGGCCAGGCGCAGGGACTGGCCCAGCCACTCCAGCGCGGCTTGAGGATCCTGCCTGGCCTGGTGAAATAAGCCCAGCAGCAGCATCACTTCGATACAGGTTTGCCCTTGCCCGGCCGCGGTTGCCTTTTCCAAAAGCGGCTGCAAGATGGCCGGCAGCGGGTCCAACTGGCCGGTGGCCAGCAGGATGCGGGCCAGAGTCAGCTCTTCGAACTCGCGCCGGGACTCGCCGCGAACGGCCTGATACACCGCGGCCCACTGCACCGCCGCTTGTTGCTGGCCCATAAAAAGTTGCAGGCGGGCCAGGTGGGCCGCGGCCAAAATATCCATGCGTTCAACCCCATACCCGCGGATAATGGCCTGGACTTCCTGAATGGCGGCCAGGACGCCGGTTTTATCGCCGGGGGTCAAGTGGGCGCGCAGCCGGGCCAAAAACGCCAACCCCACAACAACATCATCCATCAAGCCGCCCTGACGGGCCAACGCAATGCCATCCTGCAACAGCCGTTCGGCCGCGGCCAGGTCGTTTCGCTCCAGGGCAATGCCGCCCAGGACAATCCAGGCCAACCCCAACGGCGGTAGGCGCACGCCTTCGGCCAGTTGAATGGCCTGCCGGCAGCTCTGCTCGGCCAGATGCAAACGGCCCTGGGTGATTTGCACCTGGGCCGCGGCGCAGCGGGCATGGATGGCCAGAAATAGCACCCCGGCTGCGGCGGCTTCATCACTCGATTGCAAATAATTTTGGACAGCCCGCTCGGTTTGATCGGAGAGTTGATACGCCAGCCCCAAGCTAAAAAATGCGCGGGCATGCGCCAGGTGATCCCCCTGCGGCAGGCGCGCCTGGGCAAAGGTGATTTGCTCGATGGCCTGGCGCGCCTGCCCGCGCACGGCGGCGATTGAGCCGCGATATAGCTTCGCCAGGGCCAGCATTTGCTCAGCGTCGGGCGTTGAGCGCAGGGCCTGCTCGGTTTGGGCCAGGCGCTCTTCGGCCAGCTCAAAGCGGCCCGACAGGTACAGAATGTGGGCCGCGTTCAAACTCAATTGCGGCCGGCCGTGAAAGGCTGGCGGGGGTAGGGCATCCAACCAGGCTGACAATAAGGCCAGATTACCGCCCGACCAGATACTATTATTGATCAAGGCCCGCTCGATGACATCGGCGGCAAATTCGGCATCGGCGCTGGCCAGGGCGTATTGCACCGCCTCAACCGGCAGGTCGTTGGCTTCGTGCCAGGCCGCGGCCTTTTTGTTTAACTCGCTTTGTTCAGGCTGGCTGAGCAGGGTGCGCAGGTAATCTGCGAACAGATGGTGATAGCGATACCAGATGCGTTCATCATCCAACGGGACGATGAACAGGTTGACCTGTTCCAGATGCGCAATAACCGCCTGAGCATCCGCCCGCCCGGTGAGGGCGCTACAGAGGTCGGCGTTGAAGCGGTCAAGAATGCTGGTTTGGGTGAGGAAGGCGCGAATCTCCTCCCCCTGCTGGCGGATGACCTCCTCGGCCAGGTAATCCAACACGTAGCGGTGACTGCCGCGAAAGGTTTCGATGAAACGCTGGCGCAGGGCGTCGCTCTGGTTTTGGAGGGCCAACCCGGCCAGTTGTAAGCCAACCGCCCAGCCCTCGGTGCGTTCGTCCAGGGCGCGGAGGGAGTCCTCGGCCAGGGCAAGGTTTAGCGAAAGCTCGAAAAAGCGGCGCTCTTCTTCAGGCGTGAAGCGCAGGTCACGGGCGCGGATTTCGGTCATCTGGCCGCGGGCGCGCAGGCGAGCGAGCGGCAAGGGTGGGTCGGCCCGGGTGGTGAGCACCAGGTGTATTTGGGCCGGTTGGTGGTCGATGAAATAGTCCAGCGCCTGGTGAATTTGCGGGTTGGTGATGAGGTGATAATCGTCCAGGGTCAGCAGGATGGGGAATTCGAGCGCCGCCAGTTCGTTGAGCAGTTCATCCAACAGCACATTGATCGGCGGCAGGCGAAGCGGCGGCAGGCTCAACAGAGGCTGAATTTTCTCGCTGATGGATTCAGCCACCTGCTGGAAAGCGGCCAGCCAGTAGCTCAAAAAACGGGCCGGATCGTTGTCGGCTTCATCGAGGGAGAGCCAGATAAAGCGCAGGGGAGCAGAGGAGCCAGGGAGCAGGGGTGAGCTTTTCTCCCCTGCCCCTCTGCTCCCTTGCTCCCCTGCCAATTGGTGGAGCCAACTACTGACCAGCGTCGTTTTGCTATACCCGGCCGGGGCAGAGATCAGCGTCAATTTACGGTTTTCACGTAACCCGGCGGTGAGCTGCTCCAGCAGGCGCGGCCGGGGCAGCGCCGCGGCGCGCCAGGGGGGGATGTGGAATTTAGTAGCCAGCAGGCGAATGGCCATTGGGCCAGATTTTTCATCACCGACGACCAACTTAGCGCCTCCTATGGTCCAAAGCCGCTGATCCGGCGCTTTGCCTCCCGCCGCCGCTGCTGCTCGTGGATTTCGGCCACGTGGCCGACCTTCTCGGCAATAGCCGCCTCCAGCCAGAGGCGGCCGTTTTCGGCCGTGGCCAGGCTGCCGGCGCCGTACGCCCCGGTGGCGGTGTCGTCTTCCCAGGGCGGATTGGCTACCAGCGCCCCGCCTTCCACCCAATCCATATAGTAGGACGGCGTGGCGATGAAGTCGGTTTCGTCGATGACTCGCTCCATGTGGACCAGATCGGGCCGGAGATGGAGCAGCAGGGCCGTTTCTAACTCGCCGGCGTGGCCCATCCCGCCAATGGCCGAGCGGCGATGTTGCTTTAGTGCAGCCACCCCGTCGGGGCCGGACAGGTAGAGCCAGGCCGTGGCGCAGAAGATGCGGCGGTGGCGCTCGCCGGCATATTTGACCACGTTGACCAGGAAGGAACAGTTGCCGCCGTGGCCGCTGAGCAGGTAGAAACGGTCAAAGCCACGGGCCGCCAGCAGATCGATCACCGCCAGCCAGAAATCCTCAAACGCCCGCCCGCCGGCGTTGAGTGTGCCGGCAAAAGCCGGGCGGTGGGTGCTGACGCCGTAGGGAAAGACCGGCAGGCAGATGGACTGCGCCGACGCAACCGCGGCCGCGCCCTGGCCGACCGCTTCGATGATGAGCGTGTCGGTGGACATGGGCAGGTGATGGCCGTGCTGCTCGGTGTGGCCAATGGGGATGAGCACTACCTTGTCCCGGTCGCTGCCGGCGGGGAGAGGCGGCGCAGCTTTGAACCGGCTGGGGTGGGGCAAAGCCAGGCGGGCCGCCCCCAGTCCCAGCTCAAGACCCTGGGGGCAGAGGGCATAGACCCGGCTGAAGCCATCGTCGCGCAGGCTATCCAGCAGGTTGGCGACCAGTTGGCCCAGCAAGTGGTTGGACACGGCCAGTCCGCTGCCAAGCCAGCCAAAAGGGATAGGCGGCAATAACCCAACTTGCTCCGGATTCCCCAAAGCACTGGCAACCTGACTCAAATCGTAACCTTCACCCAACGGGATCACCATCGGCGTAGCCCGCGGCAGCTCGGCGATTTCGGGCCAGGTTAAAGTCTCGTAATTGAAGTAGTTGGTCATTTTTACACTTACTCAGGCATTATCCAAGTTGCCGGTAACCGTTTGAAATCAGCTTCATCAAACGTACAAACTTGCTCTCCCTGCCGGGCCGCCTGGACCGCCAGGTACGCGTCAACAAAATCAACATTTCGGTCACGAGCCAGTTCAACGGCTTGCAAGGTCTGTTCCCGATCCTCGACTTCAATACCTTCGGCGGCAACCAGGGACAGGATTACCTCGGCTATATCCCCCATAGAGTAGCGATAGAATGATTCGAGCACCCAGATAATCTCGGCCAGCACCAGGGGCGAGATAAATAAGGAGAATTCACCACCTTCAGCTCGCTTCATCAAACGGGCCGCTTGTACAGCCATCTCCTCGGGTTCACCGGTTAGAAAACGTAGCACCACATTAGCATCAACCCACAGACGAGTCATAACGGCTCTTCCAGTTGCGAATCGAGTCTTTCACCAAACTGTTGTCCCAATTCAGCCCGGATCGCCATTTTACCCGGATAGGGTCGAGTGGCCGGCAAAGCGCGATACAAATCAGACAACGATCTGCGTTTGATTACCTTGATGCGCGCTTCATCTGTTTGAGTAACCTCAAAGAGCAGAGAGTCGCCGGCCTCCAGGCCCAGGGTATTGCGAACATCAACCGGAATTGTAATCTGTCCCTTGCTAGTTATCTTGGCGAGGGCCATAATAGTATACCTCTAATTGATCTCCTTACATAGATATTATAGCCTTACTTTTTAGATAATGCAAGAACCCAGTCTCTCTGTCTGAGTTCACTCTCAATCGTACAGATTCCGGCCAACCAACTCTCGCTCGCGGCGCTCAACATAATCCTGCAACGCCTCGCGAATGGCCGGATCGAGGGGCGGCGCTTCGTACTGGGCCAGCAGTTCCGGCCAAAGCTGCGCGGCCCGCCGAACCGTATCCGGGCTACCCGCGGCCAGCCAGCCGTCGTAGTTTTGGCGATTGCTCAGCCAGGATTGGTAAAACTCGGTGCGGTGACGGGCCAGGGTGTGCGGCGTGCCCAGGTGATGGCCGCCCGGCCCCACCGCGGCGATCATGCCCAGAGCCAGGCTCTCCTCATCGATGCTGAAACCTCGCAGAAAATGGGCGAACATCGCCAGCATCTCCACATCGATGATGAACTTTTCGTAGGAGGTAGTCAGGCCGCCGTCCAGCCAGCCGACGGCGTGCATCACCAGGTTGGTGTGGCCCAGGACGGCCGGCCAGAGACTCCACATGGTCTCGTAGGCGGCCTGGGCGTCGGGCAACTTGGCGTTGGTCAGGCTGCCGCTGCCCCGGTACGGCAGGTGGTAGCGCCGGGCCAACTGCGCCCCCACCAGCAGCGCCCAGGCCCCCTCCGGCGTGCCAAAGGCCGGGCCGCCGCTCTTCATATCGACATTGGTGGTGAAGCCGCCGTAGATCACCGGCGCGCCCGGCCTGACCAGTTGGGTCAGGGCAATACCGGCCAGGGCTTCGGCGTTCTGTTGGGCCAGGGCCGCAGCCAGGGTAATGGGACTCATGGCCCCGGCCAGGATAAAGGGGGTGATGAAGCAAACCTGACCGGCCCGGGCGTAGGTGATCAAACCGCCCAACATGCGGCTATCGTAACGCAAGGGGCTGTTGACGTTGATCACGTCACCGATAACCGGACCGCCGTCAGTCAGATCGCCAAAGACGATTTGGGCCATGTTGAGGCAGTCGGTGGTGATTTCCCGGCCGTGGGCCACCTCCATCACGATCTTGTCGGTTAGGCTAAAGGCCGCCTGAAGCCGCCGCAGGTGACGGGTCGTGACCGGGATATCGTGGGGCGCGACCTGCTCCCAACTGGCGCAATGCAACACCGGACAAAGCTGGGCCAACTTGAGAAAGTTTTCCAGATCGGCCATCGTGCCGGGCCGGCGACTACCGGTCTGGTCGGCCACGTAGACCATCCCGCCGTTTGGCCCAAAGGTGAGGGCGTTCTCACCCACCAGGACACTACGCTCCGGGTTGCGAGCGCGCCAGGTAAAGGCAGCCGGCGCTTGGGCCAGCGCTTCCAAAATGAGGCCGCGGTCCGGCCAAACGTGGCGGGCAGCCAGGTCTACTTTGGCCCCGGCCTTCAGCCAGATATCCAGCGCCTCATCATCCTGAAACTGAAGGCCAATGTTTTCCAGAATGTCGAGTGAAGCCTGATGAATTTGCTCGACCTGCTCGGCTGAAATGAACTCCAGCGGCGGCAGCAAGTTGCGCGGCTGGTGAAACGGAATTTGCAGCAGCGGCAAAACCGGCGACGAACGCCGGCGGCCGGCTCGACGAGAACGATGGGACATAGAATACCTCAGATTTGGGATTTGGGATTTGGAGATTAGAGAGTGGAGATTGAATCTCCCCATCCCCCAATCTCCTAAGCTCCTAAGCTCCTAATCTCTAATCCCTCGCCCCCCAATTTATGGCAGCAAATACCAATCCAGAAACCGCTCGATCCGGCCCCAGACGTCGAGCAGGTTGGCTCGCTTGAGAAAGCCGTGAGGTTCGCCCGGATAGGTTTTGTACTCAAAGGTTTTGCCGGCCCGGCGCAGCGCCTCGACCCACTCCTCCGAGGCTTCCGGCGGGACCACGTCATCGTCCAGGCCGTGCAGGATGAGCACCGGCTTTTGCACATTTTCTACCTGAAAAATGGGCGAGCCATCGAGGTAGACCTGGCGATGTTTGGCGGGACGGCCCAACGGCGCTTCAGTGTAGAGCCGGAGCTGCCGATTGCACTGCGCCCAGGAGGTGACCAGATGGGCGTCGCCGTATTTGCTGACGCCGCAGGCAAAAAGATAGTCGGGGTCGCGCGAAAGGCAGCAGGCGGTCATATAGCCGCCGTAACTGCCGCCGTAGATGGCCAGCCGGGCCGGGTCAATTCCGGCTAACTCACGCAGATACCTGGCCCCATACAAACAATCCTGGGTATCGCCGATACCCCAGGCAAAGTGATTGGCCCGTTCAAATTCGAGACCATAGCCGGTGCCGCCACGATAGTTAGGACACAGGTAGGTGTAACCCTTTGCCACCAAATATTGAGCCAGGATATCCCATTCAAAAATGTACTGGGCGGTGGGACCGCCGTGAGGGTAGAGGATAGCCGCGCCGTTTGGCCGGGCGGGCCGGTACAAAAAAGCCGGGATTTCCAGCCCATCAAAGCTACGGTAGCTGACCTGCTCCGGGACAATGAGCGACAAAGCAGCCAGGGCCGGCGGATTGGAGAAGGTCAGTTGAGTCACGTCGCCGCCGGGCACGGAGACCCGGTACAGGTCGGGCGGCCGGGTCGAGTCCTCATACTCCACGGTGAGGAAATCACCCTGAAGCGACCAGTTGGGCCGGGAGTAGTAACCCTGACCGGTTCGCAAGTAAGAAACCTCGCCGCTAGCGGCGTCAACCAGGGCCAGGTCAAAGGCCCCACCCCGATTGACGGTACAGGCCAACCGGCTGCCGTCGGGCGACCAGGCGATATCACTCGCATCGTAACCCAGGTGGGTGAGTTGGCGCTCTCCTTGCCCATCAGGTCGAGTCAGCCAGATTTCGTTCCAGCCGGTGCGCTGGGATAGGAAAGCAATAGTTCCACCGTCAGGCGACCAGCGCGGCGAGCCGTTCTTTTGGCCGGGCGCGCCGGTCAACACCGCCGTCTCGCCGCTATCCAGGTCAACCAGCATAAGATCAGAGCGATTCAAGTCGGCAAAAGGGCGGAAAACGTAGACCAGCAAACGACCATCCGGCGAGGGGCAGGCGTCGGAGTCGTCGCCGGGGCCGTTGGTGAGTTGGCGGGGCCAGCTCCCGTCCCGGTCGGTCAGCAGCAGGTGGTTGGCCTCATTCCGCTCAACTGTCACTATCAGCCGCCGGCTGTCGGGCAGCCAGACCGGCTCAAAGGCGCTGGCGGTGAAATCGGAAATCTGCCGGGGCAGACCGCCGGCCGCCGGGACAACCTGGACATGGTCAGCGGCGGTAAAAGCCAGCCAGGCCCCATCCGGCGACCATTGGGGAATTTCATCGCTCCAAAAGGCCACCGGGCCGCGATCAACCGACAGCCGGGCCGGCCAGCCGCCGGCTGCGGGCATTACAAAAAGGTCAGACCGGTCATCCCGATCCCAGAAAAAAGCAATCTGGCGGCCATCGGGCGAGAGGCGGTGGTTGCGGATTCGATTGACCGACGTGATCAGGGGCAGGCTCCACCCTGCCGGCGGCTTGACATCGGGCCGTTGCAGCGAGGGCCAACCCTGGCGCTCATATTTTTCGGTGAGTTTGATATCTGGGTGCATCGTCTAACTCCGTGATAATTTATGAAGGGCGAACCCACAGGGCTAGTGTAGCGAATGGCGAATAGCGAATGGCGAATAGCGAATGGCGAATAGCGAATGGCGAATTGGGAATGATATGAACATTCGTTAAAAAACATAGAAAAGCGGTCAGTGGTCAGTGGTTGGTGGTTGAGGTTGCTCGCTCACCAGCAAACAGGCGACCTGGTGACCGTCGCCGATAGGGCTGAGCAACGGGTCTACCTGACGACAACGTTCAAGGGCCGCCGGGCAGCGCGGGCGGAAGCGGCAGCCGGAAGGCAGGTCGATGGGATTGGGTGGGTCGCCTTCCAGGATAGTGTGCTGGCGGCGTTGGCGAGGGTTGGGCACGGGAATGACCGACAGCAGGGCCTTGGTGTAAGGATGGGTGGGGTTGGCCAGCACCGTTTCGGTGGAGCCTAATTCCACAATCCGGCCCAGGTACATCACCGCCAGGCGGTCGGCAAAGTAAGCCGCGGTGCTCAAATCGTGGGTGATGAAGATGATCGAGATCCCCCGTTTGACCCGCAGATCGGCCAGCAAATTCAGAATTTCGGCCCGGATGCTAACATCCAGCATCGAGACCGGCTCATCGGCCAGCAAGACCGCCGGTTCCAACACCAGCGCGCCGGCAATAACCACCCGCTGCCGTTGGCCTCCGGATAGCTCGTGAGGGCGGCGCTGGATAAAAGTCTCGGCCGGCTTCAGCCCGGCGTCTTCCAGGGCCAGCCTGGCCCGCTCCAGCCGCTCGGCCCGGCTGCGAACCAGGCCGTGCACCAACAACGGCTCGGCAACCAGCTCACCAATGGTCATCAGCGGATTGAGCGACTCGTAGGGGTCTTGAAAAATCATCTGCATGTGGCGGCGCAGTTGTTTCAGTTCAGCCGGCGGCAGATTGGTAGCATCCTGGCCCTCGAAAATGATCCGGCCCGAGGTAGCTTTTTCCAGCCCCAGCAGGGTCAAGATCAGGGTAGATTTGCCGCAGCCACTCTCACCAACCAGGGCCAGCACTTCACCCCGCTGCAACTCAAAACTTACGTCGTCGACGGCGTGGACATAACGCTCCTTCCCCACAAAAAAGCTGGTTCGACCGACGGGGAAATATTTGCACAAATTTTGAACTTGAAGAATCGAAGCCTCATTCATCTTGCTGTTTAATCCTGCTCCGCGGCGACCAAATGACAACTGGCGTAATGGGGGGTGTTACGCCTGAATTGACCCTGGTTTAAGACAAAAGTTGGTGGTTGGGCGGCGTGGCAACGCTCAAAAACGGCCGGGCAGCGCGGGGCAAAACGGCAACCGGGCGGCAGGGCGTCGAGCCGGGGCGGGTAGCCAGGAATAGCGGTCAATTGGCCCTCAAGCCGGGAGAGGTCAGGAAAGGCTTTGAGCAACTCCTGGGTATAAGGATGGCAGGGCTGGTTATAGATGGTATCGACATCGGCGTATTCGGCCACCACGCCGCCGTACATCACCAGCACCGTATCGCAAATCTCGGCCACCACCCCCAGGTCGTGGGTCACAAACAGCACGGCTACGCCCAGTTTTTCTCGTAACTGGCCCAGTAACTGCAAAATCTGGGCCTGGATCATCACGTCGAGGGCCGTGGTTGGCTCATCGGCAATGACAATCTGAGGGGTACAGGCCAGGGCCATGGCGATCATCACCCGCTGGCGCATGCCGCCGGAGAATTGGTGCGGGTAATGGCGCCGGCGGTTCGGATCGATCCCGACCAGGTCGAGCAGCTCCGAAACCCGGGCCTCCACCTGGGCCTTATCGCTGACCGGGTAATGCTGCCAGATGGCTTCGGCAATCTGGTCACCCACCCGGCGGACCGGGTTGAGGGCGTTCATAGCCCCCTGGAAGATCATCGAGATATTTTTCCAGCGGACATCGGCCATCTGAGCTTCACTCAAGTCGAGCAAATCCTGGCCCCTGAAGATGATTTGGCCGGCAACAATCCGTCCGGCCGCGGCCAGCAGCCGCATTAAACTCAACATCAGCGTGGTTTTGCCGCAACCACTTTCGCCCACCACCCCCAAAATCTCACCTTCGCGCAAAGTGAAGCTGACATTTTCCAGGGCGTGAGCCGGAGATTGGTTGGGACCCACAAAATCGACCGACAGGTTGTTGACTTCGAGCAGGATCGGCGCGTTGGCCAGCTCTGGCATAGCGTCTCCTTGGGTCGCCATGGTTTACTTGCTACCCGGCGTGGGCGCAGGGGCAGCCACCGGTTGCAGTCGCCGGCGGGCCACCATATTTGGCCCCACCGACAGGTGATGCAGCTCCAGCCGGGGGTTAAAAACTCGCTCCAGGCCGTTGCCGAGCAGGGTCAAACCCAGGGCGACCCAGGCAATTGCCAGGCCAGGCGGCACCAGCACCCACCAGGCCCCGGCGCTCATGGCCCCCCGACTGAAGGCAAACTGGAGCATCTGCCCCCAACTCACCCGGGTGGGGTCGCCCAGGCCAAGAAAAGCCAGGGTAGCCTCGTAGAGGATGATCCCGGAGATGACCAGCACGGCATTGACGACCATCAACGGAAAGACCAGCGGAAAGATGTGGCGGCGAATGATGTAAAGATTGCCGGCCCCTAACGCCCTGGCCCGCTGCACAAACTTGCGCTCCTTAACCGACAGGGTCTGCGAGCGAACGATGCGGGCGGTGCCGGTCCAGCTCAAAATTCCGACCACCACAACGATGACCCAAAGTTTTCGACCCAGCAGGGCGATTAGAATAATCATCAGCGGCAGATCGGGAATCACCAACAGGATGTCGGTGAGCCGCATCAGGAAGTTCTCAACTCGCCCGCCCACAAATCCGGCAACGATGCCAACCGTTCCGCCGATAATCAGAGTGATGAAGGAAGCAAAAAAGCCGACGGTTAGCGACACCCGCGCCCCGTAGATCAGGTTGGTGAGCACATCCTTACCGGCGTCGTCGGTGCCCAGCAGGTGTTCGCGGCTGGGCGGAACGTAAATACTATCAATCGTCACCCGCACCTTCTCGGCGGGATTGTACGGGGCCAGCTTCGGCGCAAAAACAGCCACAGCAATGGCAACCGACAGCATCATCAGGCCGATTAAACCCATTTTTTGACGCTTAAAATCTTGCCAGAATTTCTTGAAATCTTCCATAGGCCATCTGCTTACGATTTACGATTGAAGATTGGCGATTGACGACTCATGGTACTTGCCCTGGAATCAGGTGACGGAGTTTACGATTTGAAAATTGATAATTGATAATTGAATTGCCCCTTCAGCCGGTTTGAATGCGCGGATCCAGATAGGAGTAGAGCAAATCGGCAATGAGATTGGCAAAGATAACGCTAATCGCTAACATCAGAAAAGCGCCCTGCATGACCGGGAAATCCTGCCGGGCGACTGCTTCGACAATGGTCTGCCCCAGGCCAGGCCAGGAAAAGACGGCCTCGATTTGAATGGCCCCGGCTACGGTCAGACCCAGGTTCAAGGCGACAATGGTGACCGTCGGCAGCATGGCATTGCGCAAGGCGTGGTCCCGCAAAATCTGGATGGTATTCAACCCTTTTGCTTTGGCGGTCAGGATATAATCTTCGGAGAAGATCTCCAGCACGGCGCTGCGCATGAAAAGGGTGTATTCCCCGGCGTAGATGATGGTATAGGTGAGGGTGGGCAAAATCAGGTGGCGACCAATATCGAACCACTGCTGCCAGATGGTATCAAAGGTCGCGCCGATGGTGAATTTCCCGCCAATCGGTAGGCCAAAACGGCTGCTGCCCCAAAAGAGCAAAATGATGCCAAACCAGAAGGTCGGCAACGACCAAGTGACCAAGCCGCCAATCAAGGCGGTATAATCAATCACCGTGCGCGACTTCCAGGCCGCGATCATCCCCGCCAGCATCCCAAAGAAAATCGACAGGAGGGTACCGGCCCCAATTAACAGGACCGTATTGTAAAGCCTTTCGACCAGGATTTCAGCCACCGGCTGGTGGGAATGGAAACTGGTGCCCAAATCCCCTTGCAACAGGTTGATGACGTACCGGAAAAATTGGGTCTCCAGGGGGTTGATGGTACAGGAACCAAAATCCAATGGGGTAAAGGACTCGATGCAGTTGATGATCGGCTTGTCTAACCCAAAACGGGCTTGCACTGCGGCAACCCCTTCGGCAGTCAGGCGGGGATTCTTGACCGCCCTGGTGGGGTCGCCGGGCAAGATACGAAACAGGAAAAAGTTGAGCACAATCACAAAACCGACAGTCAACAACGCCCAGCCGATTCGTTTGAGGACGTATTTGTTCATCAACAGCCCCCGCCTGATTTACGATTGGGGATTCCTCTCGTGCCCAAACTGAGTTTGGGCACGAGAAAAATCAAAAATGAAAAAATCTACTGAACCGGTTCAATGATGGTCATAGAACTGGCGTCTTTCAACTCCAGAGTGGGGGCGTCGGTAATCCAACCCTTGAAACGATCGGTGCGGAAGGCCTGAGCCTGTTGTTGGTAGTAGGTGAGGTAAACCACATCGTCGTGAGCCAGGCGCTGCATTTCCCAGATCAGCTCACGGCGCTTATCGTCATCCAGCTCCAGCGTCTGTTGCTCATACAGCCGATCATATTCGGGATTGGCGTAACCGGTTTCGTTGCTGCCGGTGGGAATTTCTTTGGTCGTCATTACATTAAGCAGGGCGCTCGGATCGGGATCAGAACCCCAACCCCAGATCATCACGTCAAAGTCAAAGGCCGGGCAACAGACTGCGGTCAAAGCATCAGGGTCGAAAGCCTGTGGTTCCAACCGGACGCCGACCTGACTCCACATATCACCCAAGAGTTCGGCGGTCCGAGGCCCGGCAACGATATCGTTGGGCCAATAGAGGCGGAATTTGAGGGGATTGCTGCCATCGGGCATCTCGCGGATACCGTCGCCGTTGGTATCTTGATAGCCAGCCTCATCGAGGATCTGGTTGGCCTTGGCCGGGTCGAATTCATAAGGTTTCAGGTCGCTATTGTACCAGTCACCCATACTGTCGGCGATGAGGCCCACGCCAGGGGTGCCCAGCCCTAATTCGGCCACGTCGATAATATTTTCCAGGTCGGTGGCGTGCGCCAGGGCCAGGCGGACGTTGCGGTCACGCAGGGCCGGGTGGTTGGAACAAATTCCGCCCTCTTCGGTGGGACAGTTCTCCGGGGCAATCTGGTTGAAGATGAAGTCTCGGATCGAGGGCGACAGCGGCACACCGATGGCGACCTCCACATTGGCCGCATTCTTGAGGGTGGGGATAGCGGTTGCGGGCATCTCGGTGATCATATCCACCTGACCGGTGATGAGCGCCTGCACCAGGGCGTCGGGGTTGCCAAAGGTTCGAAAAATGACCTCATCCACTTTGGGCGGCATATAATAATGCTCTTTGTTGGCCGCCAGGTGAACGAACTCATTTTGCTTGTACTCAACCATTTTGAAGGGGCCGCTGCCGATCATAGCGGTATTCTGAAACTCGGCCACGGCATCGCCCTCCAATTTACCCCAGATGTGCTCCGGCAAAATATATTGGAAGACCAACTGGCTCTCCATATTCGGAATCGGCTCGGTCAAGGTAACGACCACCGTGCGATCATCCGGCGCTTCGATGCTCTCAAAATATGCGGTGTAGGGGTTCATGTAGGGAAAATCTTCCCGTTCTTTGTTGAGGTTAATGGTAAAGGCCACATCTTTGGCCGTGAGGGGTTGACCATCGTGCCATTTCACCCCATCCCGAATGGTGAAGGTCCAGACCTTGCCGTCAGCAGACAGTTCCGCCTGCTCGGCCAGGGCCGGCCTGAAACTGCCGTCCAGCTCAAGATCGTACAGGGTATCATAAACCAACTCAAACATATCATACGCTTCAACCAGAATGGCGGTGCCCGGATTGAGCGTGTCGGGGCTGCCGGCTGCGCCGACGCGCACAGTGACCTTGCCGCCAGCGGCCGTTTCAGCCGGGGCTTCCACTTCCACCGGAGCCTCGGCCTGCTCGCTAACCGCCGGTTCAGGGGGGGCTACTTCACTTTCAGCCGGAGCAGCCGGTTGGGGGGCGCCGGCGCAAGCAGCCAGCAACAGAGTTATGACCACCACTAACGTACAGAGAGACCACTTTTTTGTTACGCACATTTCTCTACCTCTCCTTTTGCACTCCTATAATAAAAATTTCTTGGCCGGCTCCTTTACCGTTAAAGCCGGCCGGTTTATTTTGAACGGCTCGAGTTCACATTTCGTCGCGCCGTCAATAGCCAATTCACTCAAAATTTTGCCAATCAGCGAAGCGAATTTGAAGGCATGGCCGGCCCCAATGGCAATGAAGCAGTTGGGTCGACCGGGCAGGCTGTCCAGTACAAAATCACGGTCGGGGGGCATAGTGTAGAGGCAGGTTTTGGTATAAATGACCGGACCCAGGGCGGTGGGCAAGTATTGCTTCAAGAAATTTTCCAGGCGCGCTTGCGCGCCTGGGTCTGGCTCAAACGTGCGCGTCTCAGCCGTCACCTCACGACCGCCGACATCCCGGGCCGCTTTGGTGCCTGCTTCGCCGTAAACGGGGAAACCGTAATAACACGGCTCATCCAGCCAGATCCAAACCGGGAAGCGTTCCGGAGCAAAATCGGCCAGGTGGGGAGTGGCAAAGTAGGTCACCTGTTCCTGGGTCACGGTCAGGGGGAGCTGAAATCCAAAGTGGGCCAAAATTTGATTCGACCAGGCGCCGGCGGCAATCACCAGCTTTTCGCCGCGGAAGGTGGTCTGCCCGGCTACGACCTCGACTTCGCTGTTCACCGCTCGAACCGCGGTAATTGGCGTGTTATCGAGCAGGGTCGCGCCGTTAGCCCGGGCCAGTTGTTGATGGGCGGCATTGCATTTGGCCGCGGGCGCAATCCCACCGTCGGGCTGGTACAGGCCGTGGATATCGTCGGTTAGCCGGAACTGGGGCCAGCGACGCATGATTTCATTAGCCTCGAGCGGTTCAAAGGGAATATGGCAGGCTTCCAAACTGATGCTGTAATCACGCAGGGGAATGGCGCTGGGGCGAGGCGCCAGGTCAAGGCCGCCGGTTTTGAGAATAAGCTGCTCCTGGGCGTCAGACTCCAGGGTAGCCCAGGCCCGGTAAGCCTGTTGGGCCAACCGCACATACGCCGGAGTATGATAAGACAGCCGGATGATGCGTGAATGGTCTTGCGACCCTCCCCGGACGTGGCCCAATTCAAACTGCTCCAGACCCAACACCTCACGCCCCACCCGCCGAGACAGCCAATAGGCGGCCCCGCTGCCGAGTCCTCCCAGGCCGAGGACGATGTACGTATAATCTCGTTTCACGCCAGCACCATTTAGCCCGTTCTCAAACTAACGGGAGCGGTAAAAGTCAGGCTTAAAGAGAGTTCATTGAGGCGATCAATGCCATCAGGGCGAGCAGTGCTTAAATAATAATTAAAAGGTCAGTGGTTGTCAATATTCAGCCGCTTTTACAATATCTGGCCTTATTTGACCGAGTCGCTTTGGCTGTGTTACATTGAGACAGATAATATTGAAACCTTCTGAAAGTAAAATTTGACAAGGATCAACCACAATGAGCAGTAATAACAATTGGCCCTTACGGCCAACCCCACCCATGCTGGTCAGGGTATCCGGCTCTCACCGGGAGATCGGGCGTCAGATCGGGCAGGCCTGCACCGCCCAGGTACGCCACAGCATCGACAATGCCCGCGCCTTGCTCGACAAAGCCTATGAGAAGCTGGAATTAACCTGGGCCGGCGCCCAAATTCAGGCCCGCAAATATATGCCCTTTGCCCAGGAGCGTTATCCGCAATATGTCGAAGAGCTGATCGGCATTGCCGAGGGGGCCGATGTGCCGTTTGACGACATCGCCGTGATCAACGCCCTGGAAGCGGTCACCGTTGACGCCCTCCACCTGACCAAATGTACCAGCGTGGCGGTTAACGATACCTGCACAGCCGACGGGCACGTTTTGATTGCCCACAACGAAGATTGGCTGCCGGAGGACGAAGCCGACGTGTTCATCATCCACGCCAGCCCGGATGATGAACCCCCCTTCCTGGCCATGACCTACGGCGGCTTGCTGCCCAATATCGGCTTCAACGCCGCCGGTATTGCCCAATGCTGCGACTCGGTTTACCCCAACGACTGCCGCATCGGGATTCCCCGGCTGGTGCTGTCGCGCGCCGTCCTCGGGGCCCGCACTCCGGCCGAAGCGATTTATCATACGGTTGTGCCGCAACGGGCCGCCGGCTACAACCACCTGTTAGCCCACGGGAGTGGTGAGATGTACAATGTCGAGGTTTCAGCCCGCCGTTTTGCCCTGCTCTACGCCGAAGACGGCTACCTGGCCCACACCAACCACTATCTCGATTTCAACATGCAGGCCATCGAGGATGAACCGGACGAACTGATCAGTTCCCACGTGCGCTACTTCCGGGCGTTGCGGCTGCTGAAACAAACTTCCCGGCATACCCTGAAAACGCTGCAAAATCTGCAGCGTGACCATATCAATTACCCCGACTCCATCTGCAACCACGCTCTGAACTATCCCGACCCCCGCGACCGGCAAAAAACGATCAACGCCCTGGTCATCGATCTGACCGCCGGAGTGATGCACTTGGCCTGGGGCAATCCGTGCCAGAATCCATACCACACGTATCATCTGGATGTATAAAGAGAAAGGTGACGGTCACTTGAAAAAGTGACCGTCACCTGCAACGACAGGAAGGTTGAATTGGCTGAAACCTCCCCGCAAGACAATCTGTACACCGTCGAGATCCGCTACAATGTCCAAATTCCGGTTCGGGATGGGCTGACCCTCTCGGCCAACCTGTTTATGCCCGTTCCCCGCCAACCGGAGGAAAAGTTCCCGGCCATCCTGGAGATGATCCCCTACCGCAAAGGCGACTGGCGCTACCGGGCCGACCACCAGTGGATGACGTACCTGGCGCAGCGGGGTTATGTCGGCTGCCGGCTGGATATTCGCGGCACCGGCAACAGCCCCGGCATCGCCCTGGACGAATACACGTCCGCCGAAACCCGCGATGGCTACGACGCGGTCGAGTGGTTGGCGGCGCAGCCCTGGTGCAACGGCAAGGTGGGCATGTGGGGCATCAGTTACGGCGGCTTTACCGCCATTCAGGTGGCCGCGCTGCAACCGCCCAGTCTCAAAGCTATCGTACCTATGTACGCCACCGATGACCGCTACACCGACGACGTCCACTACCTGGGCGGCTGCCTGACCGGCAGCGAGCTGGCCCAGTACGCCGTCAGCCAGATTGGGATGAACGCCATGCCGCCGCCGCTCAAATACACCCGCGGCAACTGGGCGGCGCAGTGGAAGGCTCGGCTGGAGCAAACCCCACCCTGGCTGCTGGAGTGGCTGCGCCAGCAAACCGACGGCCCTTACTGGCGCTCCGGCTCCCTGGCCCCGGACTACGAGCGAATTAGCTGCGCCATCTTCCACATCGGCGGCTGGGCCGACGGCTATACCAACGCTGTGCTGCGGATGCAGGCAAAGTGCCTCAAGGCGCCCCGCAAGGCCTTGATTGGCCCGTGGGGCCACGCCATGCCCGACTCAGGCTACCCCGGCCCACACCTGGATTGGCTGCACGAGCTGGTCCGCTTCTTTGATTACTGGCTCAAAGGGATCGACAACGGCGTTATGGCCGAACCGCCGTTGACCATCTTTCGGGAGGAGTACACCCCCCCTGAACCTTTCCCGGTCAGGGTGAACGGCGCATGGCACAGCGAAGCCGCCTATCCCATCCCCCGTACCCAACCGCTTACGCTATACCTGGGCGACCGTGTACTGTTTACTGAACCACAGTCGCCAACCTCAAATCCCCACGCAAAGCGTCCAATCCCCAATTCACAATTAACAATTAACAATCCGCAATTCACAATTGACTCCTACCCCCATCGACCGACGCTGGGTACGCAAGCGGCTTTGTGCTGGGGCAGCGGCCTGGCCCCCAACGGCCTGGCGCGCGACCTGCGCCCCGAAGAGGCGCTCAGCCTGACCTATACCAGCCCGCCACTAACCGAGCCTCTCGACATCATCGGCTTCCCGGAGGCCATCTTGTACCTCAGTTCCAGCGCGCCAGTGGCCCACCTGGTTGCCCGCTTAACCGATGTGGCCCCCGACGGCACGTCGGCCCTGGTTAGCACCGGCATCCTCAATCTAACCCACCGCTATGGCCACACCAACCCGCAGCCGCTCAAACCCGGCGAAGTCTATGAAATTCACGTCCCGCTCAAGGCCACCGGCTATCGCTTCTTACCCGGCCACTGTGTCCGGCTGAGCATCGCCAGCGCCTATTGGCCGGTTATCTGGCCCTCGCCCTACCCGGCTACCAACCAGCTACACCGCGGTCCGGCTCAGCCCAGCCGCCTGATTCTGCCGGTTGTGCCGGATGATCCGGCCGCGCCGCCGCCGCCCGCCTTCAAAACCACGCCCCCCCAACTCATCGACATCGGCCGCGGCTATGACGAGCCGCCGGTGTGGCAAATTATCGAGGATGTCATCAAGCAGAGCGTTACCGTCAAAATCTACGGCGGCGATACCTCCATCCTGCCCGGCGATTCGCAACTGTTCACTTCTGAGCTGCTGGAGATGACCGCCTACCACCACGACCCGGCTCACGCCCGCCTGTATAACGAGGTGGTTTACCAGCTTGAGGAGTACGGTTATCAAATCTATATCCGCAGCACCGGAGCTATCCGCAGTACCGAAACCGACTTGCACGTGGACATTCAACTGCTGGTGACCCTCAACGGCAACCCCTTCTTCCAAAAATCGTGGTTGGAGAGCATTCCGCGGCAGTGGCTGTAGAGAATTGTGAACAGCGAATAACGAATAACGAATAGCGAATAGCGAATAATGATCGTTGATTGAAAGCGACTTCTCCCGGCCATCGTTCATCGTTCATCTTTCAAGTTGAAAGGATCACCCCATGAGAGTGAAGAATACTTTTCCCCACGTCGTGAAAGAAATCGAAAACTGCTGGATCCCGATGTCTGATGGGACGCGGCTGGCGGCCCGCATCTGGCTGCCGGAGGATGCGGACCAAAAGCCGGTGCCGGCGATTCTGGAATATCTACCCTATCGCAAGAACGACTTTACCGCCCGGCGTGACTCGATCCGCCACCCCTACTTTGCCGGTCACGGCTACGCCGACGTGCGGGTGGATATGCGCGGCAGCGGCGACTCCGACGGCATCCTCTACGACGAATATCTGCCCCAAGAGCAGGACGACGCCCTGGAGGTGCTGGCCTGGCTGACCGGCCAACCGTGGTGCACCGGCGACGTCGGCATGATCGGGATTTCCTGGGGCGGCTTCAACAGTTTGCAGGTGGCGGCCCGGCGGCCGGTCCAACTCAAGGCGGTCATCAGTCTCTGCTCCACCGATGACCGCTACGCCGACGACGTCCATTATATGGGCGGCTGCATTGATTACGATATGCTGCCCTGGGCCTCGATTATGCTGGCTTATAACGCCCTGCCGCCTGACCCGCGCTTTGTGGGAACGCGCTGGCGAGAGACGTGGCAGGAACGGCTGGAGAAAACGCCGCCTTACATTGAAGCCTGGCTCAGCCACCAGTGGCGCGACGCTTTCTGGCAGCACGGCTCGGTCTGCGAAAACTACGCCGACATCGACTGCCCGGTTTACCTGGTGGGCGGCTGGGCCGATGGCTACACCAACGCCATCCCCCGCCTGCTGGCCGGGTTGTCGTGTCCACGCAAAGGGTTGATCGGCCCCTGGTCGCACAATTACCCGGAGTGGGGCAGCCCCGGCCCGGCCATTGGCTTTTTGCAGGAATGTTTGCGCTGGTGGGACTACTGGCTTAAGGGGATCGACACCGGCATCATGGCCGAACCGATGCTGCGGGCCTGGCTGCAAGAGAGCGTGCCGCCCGCTGCCCACTACCCCAGCCGCCCCGGCCGCTGGGTGGCCGAACCAACTTGGCCGGCGCCGAATCTCCGTCCGCAAATCTATTATCTCAACGAGCAGAGTCTCGACGCCAGTCCGGACGGCCAAAAAGCGCTCCAACTGCGTGGCTCGGAACTGTGCGGGCAGCAGGCCGGGGTCTGGTGCCCCTACGGCCGTCCCGGCGATATGGCCGGCGACCAGCGGCCCGACGATGGGCTGTCGCTCTGCTTCACCTCGGCCCCACTGGCAACGCCGCAGGAAATCCTGGGTTTTCCCCGGGTCAACCTGACCGTGGCCGCCAACCGGCCCAACGCCCTGCTGGCGGTGCGGCTGTGCGATGTCGCTCCCACCGGCGAGTCGACCCTGGTCAGTTGGGGCCTGCTCAACCTGACCCACCGGGACAGCCACGAAAACCCGGCCCCGCTGGAACCGAACAAAGCCTACCGGGTAACGGTCACGCTCAATGCCGCCGGCTACAGCCTGCCCGCCGGCCATCGCTGGCGGGTGGCCGTCTCCCCCACCTACTGGCCGCATGCCTGGCCGTCGCCAGAAGCGGTCATGTTGACCGTGTTCACCGGCCCGGACAGCCAGCTCGAATTACCGGTTCGCCCCCCCCGGCCGGAAGACGCCGAGCTGGCCCCGTTTGCCGAGCCGGAAGGCGCGCCGCTGCCGGCCCACGAAGTCATCCAGACCGCCACGCGGCAGCGCCGTCTCAGCTACGACCCGATCACCGGGCAGGTGGAATGGATCGACCGGTCCGACGATGGTTGTACCAAATTGTTAGATAATGGGCTGGAAATGGCCGGGCTGATTGTCGATACCTATACTATTACCGCCGGCGAGCCGTGTTCGGCCCAGGTGCGCTGTGAGCGCACGGTCAGGCTGGGCCGGGGCGAGTGGCAGATTCGGATCGAGACCGACAGCCGCATGTCGGCTGACGCCGAGAATTTTCACCTGACGAACGTGTTGGACGCGTACGAGGGCCAGGTGCGGGTCTTTACCAAAACGTGGCATAAGGTCATTCCCCGCCAGCTGGTGTGAGCGTGATTTCCGACCGCTGACGACCGAGCGTCGGCCGCGGCCCTGGTTTACAGACATTTTGATGAATTTACTTGACCGCCTCTTTCGGCTTAGGTATCGCCGGCATCGTCGTAATTAACGCTCGTAACACCTCATTGACTGACTCCGGCGTTTTGAAAACCTCAGCAATATCCGGGTCAAGTACCACCACCACGCGTTCCTGTCAGCAGCGGTATAATTTTGTACCAAAAACAGCGGACGAAAAGTGTACCAG
>CAYNLK010000082.1:0-21868 GCA_964398055.1 uncultured Caldilineaceae bacterium | reverse complement strand
ATTAAACTTAAACGGCTTTACCCTTCAGTTTAACATTGACAGACTACTAGTGACATATAGGATTTTGCTCGACTCGGATTGTCAAATCCGGACCAAAAGAGGGATTTGGCAATCCCCTCTGAGCAAAAATTGGATCCACTGATGCTAATAGCCTATGGCGTATCGCCGGGCAAGCTGGCGACCCGCACTGTGGCCCGATTCCGTGAGGTGTAGCCTGACCGATAAACTGATTATCCCACAGCCCAGTCGTCAAACTGTCTGGAGACAGTCCTGGATAAGTTTCTCTAACTCGGCCCTGATTGGTTACCTGGCTGTCTTGGCTGCCGCGGCCTGCTGGGGCACGTCGGGTATTTTTGTAAAATTGATCGTCGATAGCAGCGGCGTTACCGCTACGGCCCTGGCCTTCTGGCGCGATATCAGCACCTTTACCGTGCTGGTTAGCGGCGGGTTGATTTTTAACCCGGTCCAATTGCGGGTCAAACGAACTGACCTGCCCTGGCTGGCCGGCATGGGTTTTAGCCTGGGTATTTTTCACGTGTTCTGGAATCTGGGCGTGGTGCTCAACGGCGCGGCCGTGACGACGGTGCAGCAGGCGGCTATGCCGGCCATTGTGGCCGTGGTGGCCTGGTTTCTGTGGCAAGAGAGCCTCACCTGGCGCAAAATCCTGGCGATTATCCTGACCTTTATCGGCACGGTGCTGGTCTCTGGCCTGCTCGAGGCCGGGGGGGTTAATTTGACCACCCTCGGCCTGCTGGTCGGCTTTGGGGTGCCGATTGCATATGCCGGCTGGAATCTGTTTGGTAAAAAACTCCGCACCGGCTACTCGGCCCTGGTGGTGTTGACCTATGCCTTCGGTTTTGCCTGGCTGGTGCTGCTGCCGGCACAATTGTGGACCACTCAGCCGTTCCCGGCGCCGCCCATCACCTACCTTTATTTTGCCGGGCTTATTTTTGTAGCTACCCTGGGCGGCTTTGTCAACTACACTTTTGCCCTGGGACGACTGCCGGCCAGCGTGGCCAGTATTCTGGCGATGTCGGAGATAGCCTTTGTGGCCGTGTACGCCTACATCCTGCTGGGCGAGCGCATGAGCCTCAGCCAGATTGCCGGCACGGTCCTGGTTGTCTTTGGGGTGATGATGCTCTTCCGTCGCCGCAGAAATAACAACGGGCCGCATCCGACTCAGAAATCTGGCGGGCAGGCGCCGTGATGTAGAAACTGCCAACACTCCGCCGCAGTCCAGCCCCGGGTCAGGCGGGCGCGGGCCAACGCCATCAAGTCAGCCAGCGGCAGCACATAGAGCCGGACCAACCCGTCATTGCCGGCGACGGCCAGATAGGTCCCGTCCGGGCTAAAAGCCACGCCGCCAACACCCTTTTCACTACTCACCAAATTGAGCAGGAGTTCCCCGGAGGTCGCCTCCCAAACTTTCAGCGTGCCGTCCTCGCTGGCCGTGGCCAGCCGGCTGCCGTCGGGACTGAAGGCGACGCCGAATACCGGCCCGGTGTGGCCGGTTAAGGTGAGCAGCTTTTCGCCGGACTCTACCGCCCACACTCTGGGTGTGCCGTCGAAACCGGTTGACGCCAGGCGGCGGCTGTCCGGGCTGAAGGCCACCCCGGCGACCGCGTTGGTATGGCCGGTCAGGCTAAAGCGGGGCTGGCCGGCAACGCCGGTATTTAGCGCGGTCGAGATATCCCATAGCTGGACTGTGCCCGGTTGGGGCGGATCGCCGGTGGCCGTGGCCAGCCAGTGCCCGTCCGGGCTAAAGGCGACCCCCCACACCGTCTCGTCATGCGCCAGGGTCAGCAACACCTGACCGGCGGCCGCGCCGGTATCGAGCGGCATTGAGATGTCTGGATCGAGCCTTGTCGAGATGCTGGCATCGAGCGCCGTCGAGATGTCCCAAATCTTGGCGGTCCGGTCCGCGCTGGCCGTGGCCAGATACCGGCCATCCGGGCTAAAGGCCACGCCGTTGACCCAGCCGCTGTGGCCGGCCAGATCCAGCCATAGCTGACCGGATCCAACGTCCCACACCCTGGCTGTGCCGTCATCGCTGCCGGTAGCCAGGTAGGCCCCATCCGGGCTGAAGGCCAGACTGCCGATCCAATCATCATGGGCCGGCCAGGCGACGGCGGCCTCTGCCCCGGCGGCGAGGTCCCACACCCTGACTGTGCCGTCCGCAAAGGCGGCGGCGACTTGCCGGCCGTTGGGGCTGTAAGCCACCCCAACGGCAAAGCCAATATCACTGTCCAGGGTCAGCCACTCCCGGCTGGGGCTGAGGTCCCACACTTTGGCGGTGCCATCGGCGCTGGCCGTGGCTACTTGCGCCCCATCCGGGCTAAAGACGACCTCGCGAATGGGGCCGGCATGTCCGGCCAGGGTCATTAATTCCCGGCCCGCGGCCAGTTCACCATGGTCATCGACCTCCAACTGCCACATCCTGGCCACACCGGCGTTGCCGGCCGTAACCAGGCGGCTGCCGTCGGGGCTAAAGGCCACGCTCCAGCCCTCGCCGCTGGGGCCGCTCAAAGTGAGGAGATTCTTACCGGCCCCAGGCCCCGGTATGATATCCCAAACATTGGCCGTACCGTCGATCCCAACTGTGGCCAGCCACTTGCCGTCGGGACTAAAGGCGGCGTCAAACACCCAATCGATGTGACCGGTCAGGGTCAGCAGCT
The DNA here is from genome assembly GCA_964398055.1 of uncultured Caldilineaceae bacterium. Lineage (GTDB taxonomy): Bacteria > Chloroflexota > Anaerolineae > 4572-78 > J111 > CAYNLK01. The sequence goes on along the minus strand of CAYNLK010000082.1, from coordinate 19,193 downwards.
CCTGGCCGGTGTTAGCGTCCCAAACTTTGGCCGTGCCGTCCGGCCCGCCGCTGGCCAGCCGCGTCCCATCGGGGCTGAAGGCCAGTTCAATTTTGGGAACGATGACCTCGCCGGTATGGCCGGTGGCAATGGTGAGCGCGACCTCGGCGGCCTGGTCGTCGCCGGCCGGCAACTGCCACACCTGAATCAGGCCGGCCTCGTTCATCGTGGCCAGCCGCGTCCCGTCGGGACTGAAGGCTACCCCGCTCACAAAGGCGTCGCCGGTCGCCGGCAGCGTCACAATTTCCTCTCCGCTGCTCGCGCCGGCATCCAGCGCCGTCGTGATAGACCAAATTTTGGTAACGCCGTCGCGACCGGTGGTGGCCAGGCGGGCGCCGTCGGGGCTAAAGGCCACCCCATTGATGCCGCCAGGGTGGCCGGCCAGGGTCAAGAGTTCCTGGCCGGTGCGGCTGTCCCACACTTTGGCCGTGCCGTCCTGGCTGGCCGTGGCCAGGCGGGTGCCGTCCGGGCTGTAGGCCACGCCCTGCACCTGGTCGGAGTGACCGGCCAGGGTGAGCCGGACCCGGGCCGCCTGCACCGCCTGGTGCAGCGACTCCTCGGCTTCGCGCAGAACGAACTGATCAACCGAGTAGGTGGCGGCGATGGCTTGCAGGGCCAGCAAAATACTGCGCTCCGGGTCGAGGGCCAGGTTGCTGGCTGCGGCCGCGGCCAACTCGCGGGCGATGGCGATCCGGGTTTCGCGTTCGGCTCGCTGGGTTTGCTGCCAGGCCAGCACCGCGGCCAGACCGGCCGCCACCAGCAGAACAGCCAGGCCCACCGACAGCCAGCGCAGCCGCCGGGCCGCCCGGCCTTGTTCCTCGGCCCGGGCCTGTTGGGTGGCGGCCAACTGCCGGGCCGTTTCCAATTCGCGGCGGCGGCGGGCTTCCTCCGCGGCGCGGCGAGCCTCGTCCTCGGCCAGGCTGGCCTCCAGAAAAGCGCGCTCGTCAACCGTTAGCGCCAGTTGGGTTAAGGCGGCCCACTCCGCCAATTGGGCCAGCCGCGTCCCGTGCAACAAATAGCTGGCCTCCTGACCGGCGGCCTGCCACTCCGCGGCCGCAGCCGCCAGGGTCCGCTGCTGGCGCAAATCGGCCCGGCTGTCGGCCAGCCACTGGCGCAGCCGGCCCCACTCCCGCAGCAAGGCTTCGTGGGCTACTTCCACCGTCGGGGCGCGGCTGGATAGATCGTGGTCAAAAGTCAACAAGCGATAGCGACCGAAGACGGTTATGACCGCTTCAAGAAGTTGCCCCTCCTCAATCCCTCCCACAAGGGGGGAAGCAGCAATCTCCTCCCCTTGTGGGTGGGAGTTAGAGGGGGGCAAAATTCCCGCCAATTCAGCTTTCAGGACCCGCCGGCGGGTGTCTTCAACGCCTTCGCCCGGCGTCACCAGCCGCAGGAAAAGCTGGCGGGCAGCCGCTTGCCCGGCGTGATCCAGGCCGGTAAAAATCTCTTCGGCCCGGCGGGCCAGCGCGCCCAGCACCCCGCCGCTAGCCTGGTAGGCGGCCCGGGTGAGCTGGCGGCCCTCGCGGCGCTCAAACAGTTCGGTCAGGGCATATTGCAGCAGCGGCAAGGCGCCCGGCTGATCGCCCACGTCCCGGACGATCTCGGCGGCCAGGCCCGGCTCCAGGAGCAGGCCGCGGCGAGCGGCCGGCCGCAGGATCGCCTCTGCCAATTCATCCGGCCCCAGCGGCAGCACAAATTCGGTCCGCTGGCGCAGCAGGTCGCCCAAATCGACGTACTGCAAGGGCCGGTCGAGAAAGTCGGCCCGGAGCGTGATGACCAGCCGCAGCCGGCTGCGCTCATCCAGCAGCGCGGTCACCAGGCTATCAATAAAGTGGCTGCGAGTCGCTTCAGACTCCACCAGGGTGAACAGCTCCTCGAACTGGTCGATGACCAGCAGCAGCTCGACGGCCGGGTCGGCCGGCAGGATGCGCTGCACGGCCCGCAGCAGGCCGCGGCTGTCGGCCTGAAGTTGGGCCAGCAGGCTGGCCGGCGGGTTGATGGCGACTCGCAGCAGGGCCGCTTCCAGCTCCTCCATTGGCTGCGGGCCGGGGACCAGCTCGGTGATGAACCACTGCTCAGAACCGGGCAGGCCGCCTCGCCGCAGGGCAGGGAGCAGACCGGCCCGGACCGCCGAGGATTTGCCGCTGCCGCTGGGTCCGACCACGGCCAGAAAGCGAGCCAGGTCATCATCGTCCGCCAGGCGGGTCAACAGCGTTTGGATGAGCGTGTCCCGGCCAAAGAAGTCATCGGCGTCGGCCTCGGCAAAGGGGCGCAAGCCTTTGTAGGGGTTGGTTAATTCGAGCAGTGGCGCAGGGGTGCGGAGGGGCAGGGGAGAAAAAGTAACCTCTGCGCCTCTGTTTCTCTGCTCCTCTGCTATAGCCTGGCGGAAATCGGCCAGAAAAGTCAGCACATCCGGGTAACGGTCGGCCGGATCTTTGGCCGTGGCCCGGGCCAGCGCCGCATCGAGGCCGGCGGGCAAATCGGAGCGATAGGTCGCCAGGGGCGGCAGCGGTTCGCCGAGATGTTGCTGGATATAAGCCAGCGGCGAGGGGCCGGGAAAGGGTTTGTGGCCGGTCAGCAGTTCGTAGAGCATGATGCCCAGGCAGTAGATGTCGGACTGGGGCTTGACCGGCTCGGCCTGAATTTGCTCCGGTGAAAAGTAGGCCGGTGAACCGACCACCGCGCCGCCCTGGGTCGGCTCGCCCAGGCCAACATCCTTGGCGATGCCAAAATCGGCCAGGTAGGCGTTGTGGTTGTCGTCGAGCAGGATGTTGGCCGGTTTGATGTCCCGGTGAACCACGTCGGCCTGGTGGGCGGCCTGCAGCGCCGCGCCGATTTGGTCAAACATGGGCAGCAGCAGGTGAGGCGGCAACGGACCGTCGGCCAGCAGGGTTTCCAGGCTGCCGCCGCGCAAGAGGCGCATCACCAGGTAAGCCGCGCCCGGCTCGCGCCAGTAATCGTACAGCGGCACGATGTGGGGATGTTCCAGCCGGGCCACCAGTTGCGCCTCGGCCTCAAAACGGCGGATAAAAACGGGATGATCGGCGTAGTGGGGCAGGATCAACTTGATGGCTACCTCACGCTCGACCGAGGTTTGCAGGCCGCGATAGACCACCCCAAAGCCGCCGGAGCCGATGCGCTCGCCCAACTGGTAGCCGCGCACGGCCCGGCCCTTCAGGTCGGCCCGGCCGATCTCTTCAGGGGCGGGCGGCGGCGGCGGAATCGGTGAGACGGGCCGCTCGGAGCGGGCCAGCCGGACAAAGGCCAGTTGCTCGGCTTCGGGAATGTTGAGCGCCAGGGCCAGCCGCTCGGCAATCTGCACCGACGGGCGCAGGGCGTCGGCCTCGATCTTGCGGATGGTGATGGCCGCGCAGCCGACGCGGCGGGCCAGCTCGGTCTGAGTCAGGCCGATGGTTTGGCGGCGCTCCTTGACGATGGTTCCGAAAGAGGGTTGCAGCATCTTCCACCTCCTCCGCAGAGTGTATCAGTATATTTTAGCACGTTTTCCCCCCGTGTCCATCCAAAATTTCGTATTACGTGTTGCGTAACGGTTTTAATCCGAAATACGCACCACGCAATGCGGCCTCTGGCAGAATCATTTCTCAGGCATAGCCCAGGGCAGCGCCTCCCTGTCGGGCGTGGGATATTGCAGCTTAAGCCCCCAGCCGGTCAGGCGGCCGCCCAACCAATAGATGAGCCGTCCGAGCCGGGGCTGCCAGGTCGACGAGACGGGGCCGGCCAGCTTGCCCAGCCGGATCTGCTCCAGCTCGGCCTGGCGCTCTTTGGCCCGTTCTCTCATAAAGAATTCAGTCTGATTTGGAAACATGGTGATCCCCCCGCAAAATATCAATGGATTTTTTGAATGACCCTGGCCAGGTGATGCTTTCAGTATAACCGGATTTTGGGGTGGTTGACAAGGGGTTTTGCCGGTTTGTATCGCTTTTATATCGGTTTGGCGGGGTGTTTACAGAACCTAGACACAATTCAAAATATCGTCGAGATGGCGGGGGGTGGCGGCAAATAACTGCTCCACCTGGGCCGCGGTGGCGGGGCCGCCGCCCTGGGCCAGCCGGGCATTGCCCCCACCCTGGCCGTTGATCCGGGTCAGGTAGCGCGCCAGTATTTCTCTGGCGTCAACGCCGGTGTCCTCGGCTGAAGTGACCACCAGGCTCAATTGCTGGCCATCATACCCGCCCAACACGGCCACCAACTGCCGGCGACTCTGAAGTAGCTTGCCCAGCTCACGCAAATCGGTCAGCGACCGGTTCTCGAACAGTTGGGTAACCAACCGGCAGCTTCCTCGAGTCCGGGCTTGTCGTAATAATTTTTCCGCTTCGTGGAACAGGATTTCCGCCTGCAGATTCTTGATGGTCCGCTCGGCGGCCTGGAGCTGCTCCCATTGAAATTCGACCAGGGCGACCAGCTCGTCCGGGCCGGCGCTCAGCAGCCGGCCCAGGGCGGTGATGGTTTGGTGATAGTGTTGAAAGTAAGCCAGGGCCTGAGCGCCGGCCACAAAATGGAGGCGCAGCTTTTTGTTCTTGCGCTCGGTTTTGGTGATTTTGACCAGGCCGAGCATGCCGGTGGACGGGCAGTGGGTGCCGCCGCAGGCCGAATAGTCAAAGGAGTCGACCTCGACCACCCGGATGGGGCCGCTGACCTGGGGCGGGCGGCGAAAGGGCACGGTATCAAGCTGCGCCTGGCTGATGAAGTAACTTTTGATGGCCCGATTCTCAAAGATGATATCATTGGCGACCTGCTCCACCCGGTTCAGGTCAGGCCAACTGACCTCGACGTCAGGCGCATCGACGGTGGCGGGCGTATCGGCGCTGATCTTGACCGAGAGCGTCTCCAGGCCCAACTCCTGCTCCAGGGCGGCCGAGAGAATGTGCTGGGCCGAGTGGTGCTGCATGTGGCCCAACCGGCGGGCGCGGTCGATCCGGGCCGGCGCGGTAGTCCCCGCGACCGCCCGATCCACCCGATGCACCACCTGGCCGTCGTGGTCTTTGAAGACATCAACGACCCGGGCTTCACCCAATGTACCGGTGTCGTGGGGTTGGCCGCCGCCGGTGGGGTAGAAATAGGTCTCTGCCAAAATGAGATCGAATTGGCTGCCGGCCAGCTCGATTCTTTTGATGATGGTCGCCTCAAATTCAAGTTTGAGGGGCTCCAGCATATAGGCCGGTTGTTGGTTCATAACCCTTTTAAACCTCCTCGCCTGGCATAGCGGCGGGCGGATTCGTCCCGGCTTCCAGGAAAATCACCTCGCCATCATCGTCATAGGCCAATAGTTCGGCGTAACGGCCCCAGTTGATCACGGTTTCAAGCTGGCGCTCGGCTTCTTCCGGGGGAAATTCCAGCTCCAGAGCCGTGTGAATCACATCCCATTCCAGTTGTTGTTTATGAGCGGCCTTGAGTATGGCCAGCAGCCATTTGAACAGCGGCAGGCGGCGCACCCGGCTGGCAAATATCTCTTTGCGGGCCAGGATACTGGCCTCGGCAAAGGTTTCGCCGAGGGGGGTCAGGGTGATATCGCCCTGGGCAATGTGGGCAAAGCCCAACAGTTCGGCGGTTTCGGTCAGGCGCAACAGGTGGTCGGAGTCGCTTTTGGTTTCTTCGGCCAGGCGGTAGAGGTCGGCCCGATTGTTGGCGGCCCCGGCCAGCCGTTCCAGCAGCCCGGCCAGGTCGTTGATGGTAATGTGGGGCAGGCCGCGGGTGCGGCCTGGCTCGCCGGGAGCGGTGCCTAACTCGACGTGTTCCGGCTGGGTCTGGCCGGCCAGGGTGGCGTAGACCCGGTCGACCACGCCCACAAAGGCCGGGGCTTTGGTCTGGCGCGGATAAGGCAGGTCAACCGTTAGATCAGCCACCACCCGGCCCGGCTCTTTATCCATCACCACGATCCGGTCGGCCATGAACACGGCCTCCTCGATGCTGTGGGTCACCATCAGAATGGCCTGGGTGGGGATGTGGCCGCCGGTCCACAGTTCCAGCAGCTCGCCCCGCAACGACTCGGCGCTGAGCACATCCAGGGCCGAGAAGGGTTCGTCCAGGCAGAGCAGCTCCGGTTCCACGGCCATGGCCCGGGCAAAGCCGACTTTCTGGCGCATACCGCCGGACAGCTCGCGGGGGTAGGCCGTTTCAAAACCGTCCAGGCCAACCCGGTCCAGCAGGTCAACCGCTCGACCGGCCCGCAATTTAGGCGGTAGGCCGTGAGCTTTTAAGGCCACCTCCACATTTTCCTGCACGGTCAGCCAGGGAAACAGGGCAAAGGTTTGAAAAACAATGGTCGCGTGCGGGTTAACGCCTGTCAGCGGCCGGCCGCGATACAGCACCCGGCCTTCAGTGGGCTGCTGCAAGCCGGTGATGATGCGCAGCAGGGTACTCTTGCCGCAGCCTGATGGTCCTAACAAAGCCGTAAATTGGCCCTGGCGCAGGCTAAGGTTGACCTCCTGGATGGCGGTGAAGCGGCGGCCATCGGTGCCGTACACCTGGCTAATGCGCTGCAATTCTAATAAAACGGTTTGTTCGGCCATAGGTTCACTCCATGCGATATTTTTCTTCGGCCAGCCGGTAGAAGCGGCGCCAGATCAGGCGATTGATCAATACGACCACCAGAATCATACTCAGCGTGGCCGCCAGCAGCAGGGCATAATCGCCGTCGGCCGTGGCCTGGGCAATCACCGCCCCAATGCCAACGACCCCCACGGTTTGCCCGCCAAACTCAATGTGCTCGGCCACAATGCTGGCGTTCCAGGCCCCGCCGCTGGCGGTAATGGCCCCGGTGATGATAAAGGGAAAGAGGGCCGGCAAAATCAAGCGGCGCCACCGCTCCCAGCGGCTTAGTTGGAGCAGCGCAGTCATATATTTCAAATCCTGGGGGATGCTCGCGGCCCCGGCAATGATGTTGAAGAGCATATACCACTGCGTGCCCAGCAGCATCAGCAGCACCGCGGCCATGTTCAGGCCGCCTGACAAATGCCAGAGAAAGAGCAGCACCACCGGAAACAGGGCCGTAGCCGGCACCGACGCGGCAATCTGCACTAATGGCTGCAGCCAGGCGGCCAGGCGGCGATTGGTGCCGATGGCGACGCCAACCGGCAAGGTCCAGGCCAAAGTGATGACCAGCGCGGCCAACACCCGCAGCAGGGTGGCGGCCACGCCCAGGCCAATGTTACCCCACGCGCCTGGCGACAGGCTCAACAACATTAGCCCGGCCCGGTAGGCCCCATAAACCAGGCCCAAGCCGACAATGGCGCTGCCAAGATACCACAGCCAGGGCTGGCTCTTGTCACTATCTACCGCCTTACCGACCGCCGACCGCCGTAGCAGCCGGTTATCAATGGCTTCCATGAGCGGCTGCCAGATATAGCCGGTAAACCAACTGAGCAGCGCCGAACTGCTCAGTAAGTCATAAAACCAGGCGGTGGGCGGCTGGTCGCTGCTGACCATGCTCAGGCTGAAGCGGTCGGCCCAGGCCAGCAGAGGCCGCCAGACCAGTTGGTCCAGCAACACAATGACCAGCACCAGAGTGGCCACCCCCCAGGCAATGGCCGTCAGATTTTGTTGGCTGGCCGCCTCTTGCAGGTAGGCGCCCAGGCCGGGCAGCCGGAAGTCGCGCTGGCCCACGCTGAAGATTTCAGCGGCCATCAAAAAGAACCAGCCCCCGGCCCAGCTCATCACGCTGTTCCAAATAAGACTGTTGGCCGCGAAAGGCAGTTCTAGCGTTTTGAAGCGCAGCCAGCCGCCAAAGCGAAAGATGGCGCTGGCCTCGCGCAGCTCTTTGGGAATGGTGGTCAGCGATTGATACCAGGCAAAAGTCAGGTTCCAAACCTGGCTGGTGAAGATGAGCACAATGGCGGCCAGCTCGACGGCGATATTTTCCGGCAAAATAGCGCTAAAACCAAGCAGGGTCACCGGCAGGAAGGAGAGAATCGGCACACTCTGGAGAATGTCGAGCAGGGGCAGGAGGAATTTTTCGGCGCGGCGGTTGTAGGCTGCCCAATAACCGTACACCAGGGTAAACAATATCGATAAAACGTAAGCCGCGGCCATCCGCCCGACCGAGAGGGCGGTGTACCAGGGCAGGGCGGCTGGCTCCAATGAAATGACCGGGCCTTCCACCACTGTCGGCGCGGCCAGCGCCAGCCGCACCCCCACGTAGATGAGCACCGTCACACCGACCAGGACCAGGCCGTCGGCCCAGGTTAAGGCGCGAGCAACGGGATGTTCAAAGCGGAACAACCGGGTCACAGGATTCATTCTGCTCACCCTGACTGCCAGGTATGTTGTCGTTGGTTGAGGAAAAGAATGGTCATCGACCCGTCCCCCGGATTTCACCCCCCGGAGACGAGCCAGACAAAGGCGGGCTTACCATCCGGGAGGTCAGGTTATTGATTTGGCAAGCAATTGATTGATTTCTTGGCGACTATCAGGAATTGAATCGGTTTCCATCTCTATACTTAACAATCGTTAGGCCATCCACAATAATACCCACATTTTAGGCTGCATAGCATAGGCTGTCAAATGACCTAAAGCACCGGCAGCCCCGCAGCATGAATGTCTGATCCGCCAGTGCGACTGGCAAAAATAACTGACCAGACTATACTTAACTTATCTCACCGAAAAGGAGCGACTCACCATGAACTATCGACGTTTGGGCGACGCCGGCATGAAAGTCAGTACTATTGCCCTGGGGGGCTGGATCAACTACGGCGAGGGCAAAGTCCCCGCGGCGGAGGCCCGCCGGGTGGTGGAACGAGCCTACGAGTTAGGGATCAACTTCTTTGACCTGGCCGACATTTACGGTAAAGGGGAAGCCGAAAAGCAGATGGGCGAGGTTCTGCGCCAGTTTCCGCGCCACAGCCTGGTTATCTCCACCAAAGTTTTCTGGCCTATGAGCGACGACATCAACGACCGCGGCTTGTCCCGCAAGCACATCATGGCGAGTATCGACCGCAGCCTGAAGAATTTGGGTACCGATTATGTCGATATCTACTTCTGCCACCGGCCCGACCCGGACACGCCTATTTTGGAAACGGCCCGGGCCATGCACACGCTCATCGAGCAAGGCAAGGTTTTGTACTGGGGCACGTCGGAATGGGAGGCGCATCAGCTTGTGACCGCCGTGGCGGTGTGCGAGCAGCACCATCTGCATCCCCCCAAAACCGAGCAGCCCCAATACTCGATGCTGTATCGGGAGCGAGTCGAACAGCAGATTTTGCCGGTCACCGCGCCGCGGGGTATCGGCCTGACGCCCTGGTCGCCGCTGGCGATGGGCATGCTGACCGGCAAGTACGATGACGGCGTGCCGGCCGACTCCCGCTTTGGCCGGGAAGAGTGGGCCAAAGAGCGCTTTCTGACCCCGGAGAATGTCGAGCGGGTGCGCCGGCTGAAGCCGATTGCCGACGGCCTGGGAATTACACGAGCCCAATTAGCCCTGGCCTGGTTGCTCCGCCAGCCCGGCGTGAGCAGCGTTATCACCGGGGCCACCCGGGTAGCCCAGGTTGAGGAGAATGTCGGCGCCGGCGAGGTTACCCTGCCGGCTGAAGTGATCGAGCAGATCGAACGGATTCTTACCGGCGACCAGGAGTAACGCGATCTATTCAAGATCGGCCGGTTCGGGCAGTTGGTCACCGGCGGCCTGATCCGCCTGGACTGCCGCCAATGCGGCCGGGGCGATTAACCCCTGCTCGATAGCAGCCTGAGCCGCGACCGCGCTGTCGGCAACCAGCGCCAGCCGGCTGCCGAGTTGTTGGACTTTTATCGCCAGCATTTTGAGTTTGGCCAGGCGGGCCAAGTCGGGCGTCACATTGCGAATGTAAATGGTCGGGACCCGACTCGGATATTTTTGCACCACCTCGGCATAAATCTCCGGGTCTTGCTCCCCGCTGTCGCCGATCAACACAAACGGCAAGTGGGGGTATAGCCGGAACAGCGGCTCGATTTTGCTCAGTTTGTGCCGGTGGTGGTCGGTCAACTCCAGGAGGGAATGGAGACCGTAATCTTTGAGGAAAATTGGCCCCATAGGGAGGTGGTGAATTTTGAAAAACTGCGCCAGCAGGTCGTACAAATTCCAGGGACTGCTCGACACGTAGAAAATGGGATTATTGGCCTGCCCGTCGACGCCTTGCTGGAGGGCCTGGTAGAAGGCCGCCACACCCTGAAAAGGCAGGCGAGTACGCTCATTGTGCAAGGCAATCGTCAACATCAGTTTGAGTTTGTCGGTCACGTGGGTCTGAATGATGGTGTCATCGATGTCGCTAATGACGCCGAAGCTGGCTGTAGAGGGTGGGGTTAGCACGTGGGTGGCGGCCCGCACCGGCTGGCCCTGTTGTGGCTGTGGCTCCAACAACTCCAGCGTTACTTCGTGCCATAACCGATCAGGCAACGGCTGGGCCGGAGTCAGCGTCAACTCGAAGTAACCTTCGTCGTCGGTCAAAGCCTCCTGGCTGACGCCCTGAAATTGAGCTAGCACTCTGGCCCCGGCCACTTCATCGGTTTCAAAACGCTTAAAGGTGTTGACCAGCTTTTCCAGCAAAGTATCGGCTTCTTCAGCCGGCAGCAGTCCTTCATCTTCCAGCACCCGGCCGCTGATAAAAAGTTGATTAGCCGTGCCGTAGCCAAAAAACGGTAGAAGCATCAAAGGGTCTTCAAAGCCAATCAGTCGATTGATCTGCGCCTTCAACTTATCAGAAAAATGGTCAACCTGGTCTAGCCATTTGACCAAGTCGCTTATCCGGTTGGACATATCAACCCCGCCTTGAACATTGAAAGGAGTTAGTCTTTTCTGAAAATAATTCAGTAGGTTGGGTTGAGCGTTAGGGAAACCCAACCGTTGGGTCTCGCCGCAGGCTCGACCCAACCTACTGCTGCTGCCTTGAAAATTGAAAGGAGTTTATCGTGAGTGTAGCCTATTTTCAAACTCTGTACAATTATAACGCCTGGGCCAATCAGCGGGTACTCGACACGGCGGCCCAACTGACGCCTGATCAGTTGCACGCCGGCGGGCGGGCCAGCTTCGACTCGATCCACCCCACATTGGTCCATACGCTGAGCGCCCAGTGGGTCTGGCTGTCGCGCTGGCAGGGCGCCTCGCCCCGGGCGCTGTTTGACCCGGCCGACTTTGCCGGCCTGGCCGCCATCCGCAGCCGCTGGGCTGAGATCGAGCAGGACACCCAGGCATTTTTGCAGCAATTGGACGATGACGCCCTGAACCGGGTGGTTCATTATGCCAACACCAAAGGCCAGCCCTTTGCCTACCCGTTGTGGCAGTTGTTGCTGCACCAGGTCAACCACGCCACCCAACACCGCAGCGAAGTGGCCATGGTGTTGACCCAATTCGGCCACTCGCCTGGTGGACTCGATTTCATCAGGTATCTGGATTTGTTCAAAGAGGAATGACAAAAATTTAGGTTCAATTGGATTTCAGGGGGGTGACATCGTAAAACGTGATGCGTGAATTTACGTTTCACGTTTCACGTTTCACGTTTCACGTTTTACGGATTTGACCTCATTATCCCATCAAATCCAAAAGAGCCATCATTTACTGGCCCCAGTAGTTGCGGGCATTTTGCAGGTGTTCTTCATAGGTGGCGGCAAAAACATGCCGGCCGTCAACACAGCCGGGCTGGCGACAAACAAAGAATAGATAGTTGCTCTCGACCGGCTGGAGAACGGCCATAATTGAGTCGAGACCGGGGCTGGCGATAGGGCCGGGCGGCAGGCCGGGATAGAGGTAGGTATTGTAGGGCGAGTCAACCTCACTGTAATCTTCTAGTTCAAGCGGGTTCTTCCACCACTGGCCGGAAGCCCGTTGGTAACCCAGGGCATATTGAACGGTTGGATCAGCCTGCAGGTGGGACGCGGCGCTGCCGGCTTTGAGCCGATTCAGAAATACCCCGGCCACCACCGGCCGTTCTTCAGCCAATACTACCTCTCGTTCCACAATCGAAGCCAGCGTCAACACCTGATACAAAGTCAATCCCTGTTGCTGAGCCAAGCTGGCGGCGTTGGCCGGCAGTTGGGCGGCCAGGTTCGCCAACATCTGGGCGATCAACTCGGCCGGGGTGGCCTGATCGGACAGCGTGTAAGTACCGGGAAAGAGGTAGCCTTCGTAAGATTGGCCGGCCGGCCGGTCAGCCAGCAGCGGGTGAGCGACAACGGTACCCTGGCGGGCCTGGCGCAGAAACCAGTCGCCGTCCATAATGCGGGCATTGGTCAGATATGCGGCCAACTCCTCCATCCGCCAGCCGGGCGGCACGGTTACAGTCAACCGGGCTGAACGGCCCTGGTAAAGCGCCGCCCCTACCTGCCGCATGGTCATATTGCGGCGGAGTTGGTAACTCCCCACCTGCAGCCGGGTATCCAGGCCGTTGTAGTGCAACAATTTGACAAAGAGTTCGGCCTCGCTGATCAAACCGCTGGCCTGCAGCTTGCGGGCCACCGTTACCGCATCTTCGCCGGGGTTAATGGTGAAGGCCATCAGACCAGGATCGTCCGAGACCGGCGTATTCAGGTCGGCGACCCGCGCCTGCAGCTCTGCCAACAAGTTCTGAGCTTCAGACCTGGTCAATGAGGTGGAGCGGCCTAAGCCGGGGTCGATCATAAGCTGCGCGGCGTTTGGCCTGGCCGGGTTGCCCAGAATTTGGCCAAACAAAACCATAATAACAACAATGCCAATGCTGATGAAGATGAAACTCAATAGACCCCGGATCAGACCGATGAGTTGGCCCATTTTGAATGACTGACTCCTGATAATGGCAATGTCTTTATTTTATCACAACTAACTCCATTTTACATAATCTATTTGCGCCTATCCTGTGGCTCAATTAAACTTGCGTTTATCGCAATCCCTCATCATAGCCAATCAGCCGGATTATACTGATGCTGGTTCTTGCCGTTAATCTATTTCTTTTATTCGGCTTATTAGCCGGCGCGGTCTCGCTTGGAACGATTATCCTGCGCCGGGCCAACTTAACTTTTGTTTCCCTTTTGGAACAGACATTGTTTGCTGCCGGCATTGGTCTGGCTATCTACAGTTACACGGTAGTTAGCCTGGCCGCTGTGGGTGGCTTATATCCGGCAGCAGCCTGGATATTGTATGGCTTTAGTTTGGCAGTTGTCATCATTCATCTTCGCCAATATCCGCTCCGCGATCTATTTGCTCAGCGCCCCACGCTCAATATTGGTGAAAGCTTGTTGGTTGTTCTCATAGCTCTTTTTGGAATCTTTGCTCTCATCGGGGCCTCTGCACCGCCTACTGATTGGGACTCGTTGATGTATCACCTGGAAGTGCCCAAACGATATATTCAGGCTCACGGTTATGTCTATCTACCCAATGGCTATGCCAATTTTCCTCAATTCATTGAATCGTTATACGCCCTGGCGATGTTGTTGCAGGATGATATTCTGGCGCGCCAGCTTAACCTGAGCTTAGGAATTCTGGCAACTTTAGCGGTCTATGCCCTGGCTCGTCGTTTTGTTGACCGAAGTTTGGCAATGCTGGCCTCGTTAATATTTATTAGCAGCCCTTTGGTAATCTTTGTTTTTGTTGAACCCTTTATTGAAGCCGGGCTAACCTTTTATAGTCTGTTGGCGGTGTTGGCAATATTAACCTGGCGGACGAATGGTCAGCAACGTTGGCTCTGGTTAAGCGCAGTACTGATAGGGCTTTCATTCGCCATCAAATACTACACAATCATTTTGGGGCCAATTTTGGTTTGGGCCTTACTAGAACGAGCTTGGCGGCTGGAGCGGCGACCGGGGCGAGAAGTAATCCGCCTGGCGATTATAGCCGGGTTAATCGCCTTGATATTTCCCTTGCCCTGGTTCGTCAAGAACATTATTTTTGTGGGTGATCCCATCTTTCCCATTATTTCTGCTTGGTTGGGCCAATGGGGCCAGGGGCTGGTCCGGGCAAATTGGGCCTGGTACGGTATGGGTTATAGTCCGGTGGATTATTTGCTTTTGCCGTGGCGGATGACCTTTAATCATCAATTTGGTGTGCCTGAACCCGGTTTCCTCTTTCTGCTGCTTTTGCCTTTTTTATTTGGATTGTTGGGCGTTCCCGCCGCTGGACGGTGGCTGGCAGGAGTTATCCTGGTTTGGTTTATCTTCTGGGCCAATAGCGCCGGGCAAAGCGTTCGCTTCTTTCTGCCTGGTCTGGCGCTCCTGAGCGCCGTAATCACCATCACTATAGCCTATGTACCAGCCTGGCTTGCCCGGTTTCGTCATTTATTCGTTTTGGGTGTTATGGTTATCGTGATCTATCAGCTCATATGGCCGCTTGTATTTGGGTCATGGTCGCTGCCATTTGTCAGCGGGCAACAATCTCGTCACGAATATCTCACGGCCAGGCTTGATATCTATCCGCTCGCTGACTATGCCAACCAACATTTACCGATTACCGCCCAGATTGCGACGGTGTGGGAAGAACGCGGCTATTATTTTGATCGCCCCCTGGTCATTGGCCAATCGCCCGACGGTGCATTCCTGCACCAATTTATAACCGGTGATGACCCGGCCAGCCTGGCCGAGGCCCTGTTGGCTCGTGGCTTAACCCATCTCATTATCAACGAAGCTCTGAAAGATGACCTTGAATTTAATCTGCGCGACCGACATATGTACAACGTTGATACCTCTTTTCTGCTGGTGTACAACCCGGCCTTCCAGAGTTGTTATCTACGCCCCCTCTTTAACCACCAAAAAATTACCCTCTACGAAATTTCACCGGCTTCAGTTTGCCCAAATTAACCTACTTATCTAATTGGCTGACGGTTGCGATTTGCTTCCCGTGAAAAAATTGCGTTGCTCTTGACAAATTAGAACTTTTGTTCTATAATGGGGCAATCTATTCGATTCTTCCAACTTAAGAGGCAATGCTGCAAGGAGGGCAAAATGACCGAGTTCAATCAATACACACCGGGCACGTTTAATTGGGTCGATTTGGCCACCACTAACACTGAGGCCGCCAAAAAGTTCTATACCGGCCTGTTCGGCTGGAGCTTTGCAGACCTACCCGCCGGCGAGTCCATGGTCTACACCATGCTATACCTTGACGGGAAAGATGTGGCCGGGCTGGGACAGCTGGGGGAGGAACAGCAGGCGCAGGGTATTCCACCCCATTGGATGTCGTACGTCTCGGTGGCCAGCGCCGATGAGGTTGCCAAAAAGGCCAAGACGCTGGGCGGTGAGATTATCGTGGAGCCGTTTGACGTGCTGGATTCCGGGCGGATGGCCGTGATTCAAGATCCGACGGGGGCAATGTTGTCCCTGTGGGAGCCCCGGGCGCACATTGGCGCGCGGGTGGCTAATGTGCCGGTCTCGCTCAGTTGGAATGAGTTGGCTACCACCGATACCGATAAAGCCGGCCGGTTTTATAGCCAACTGTTTGACTGGGAGATGCAGGTGAATGAGTTTGGCCCGATGATTTACACCACCTTCATCAACGAGGGCCGGATGAACGCGGGGATGATGAAAATACCCGCTGACTGGGGTGAAATTCCACCCCATTGGCTGGTCTACTTTGCCGTAGTCGGTTGCGAGCAAAGCGCCGAAAAAGCCCAAGCGTTGGGGGCGACCGTCCTGGTGCCGCCAACCGATGCCGGAGATATCGGTCAATTCTCGGTGATCCAGGACCCGCAGGGGGCAGTCTTCGCAATTATCGAGATGAAACGCAGTCTCAATTGAGCGGCGCCGGGGTGACCTCAGCCCCCCAGCATGTATTTGATAATCAAGCTGTGAATCACCTGCTCGACCGGGGCTCGATCATCGGTAAGAATCAGGGGGTCGTCTCCTGGCTGAAAGTCCCAAATGCGAGCCCCTAAGGCCTGATTGGCCACGATGCGGAGTGACGGCTGTTGGAGTTGGGTCAGGTTGAAGGCCAGGTTTTCAAGGCGGGTAGGCTGCTTGGTCGCAATGACCAGACTATTGCCCAGTGAGCTGCCGTAGTCAGGCACGTCGAGCACGTACACCTGGGGGAAAACAGTTTTCATCGTAGCGCCCAGCACCTCAACCAGGCTGTAGTCGGTGGCGGTGCGGCCGGCGTTAATGGCGACTACACCATCATCGTTCAAATGGTCGTAAATCTGCTGGAAGAACTCGTGCGTAGTGAGGTGAAAGGGGATATAGGGCGGGCGGTAGGCATCGACGGCGATGACATCGTAGGTTTTGGTGGTGTTGGCCAGAAAGAAACGGCCATCCTGGGCATGAAGGGTCAAATTTGCTTCGTTCATGTCAAACCAACGCTGGCCAACCTGGATGATGGCAGGATCGATTTCGACGCCGTCGATGGGGATGGGGCCGTAAACGTGGCTGTAGGCTTTGGAAATAGTGCCGGCAGCCGAACCGATTAACAGGAGATTGTCAACATCTGCCTCGCTAAAGGGCGGATTGTTGAAGAAAGGCACGATCAAAAAGAAGTCCCACACCCCATCCACCAGGGGGTAATCGTAATAATTGGGGCTATAAGCCGAGTGGATACCCTGGCCTTCATTGAGGTATAAGAACCGCCAATAGGCGCCCTGCTGATCGACAAACTGGGCTACCTGGATGTAGTTGTAGCTGGACTCGGTTTCGTAAATCAGGCCGGGAACAGGTTTGATCGGAGCAGCCGCTCCCAGCAGATTCAAGGCAATCAGCACGATGAGCATAGTGATATAGGCCAACACTCGCTTCGACCGGACGAGCCATAGCCCACCCAGGCTGACCAACAACAGGCTGATGGCCAGGACAAAAAACGTGAGCCGGGTTCCGAGGTTGGGAATCAAGATGAGGACCGGTAGAAAGGTACCGACCAGGCTGCCCAATGTGCTGACCGCATAGATCGAACCGGCTACCTGACCGCCCCGGGCCACATCCGGCAAAGCCAGGCGAATGGCAAAGGGTGAAACAGTGCCCAGCAGGGTAATAGGCAGGCTAAACAAGATCAGCACACCCACCAGTGAGCCGATCAAAATCCCGGCATCAAGATCGGCCATCCCCTGGACCGACCAGCGCAACACCGGCGCTGCCAGAAACGGGATGATCCCTACCAGTAAAGCGCCCCAAGCGGTGATCTGAAAAAAAGTACTAAAACGAGGGTCCCGGTCGGCCCAGCGCCCGCCCAAATAATAGCCCACAGTCAGATAAAGCAGCATCAGCCCAATAATCGCCGCCCAGATAACCAGGGAATTACCAAAAAAAGGGTCAAGCAGACGACTGGCGGACAGTTCTACTCCAAGTACGGTCATGCCGGAGGTGAAGACGGTTAACAGCAGATAGCTGTTTTGTTTTGGCAACAGGTTACTCCTTTACCTAATCACGTATAGGTACCCGTAAGTCAGGCGGCTCTTTTCTGTGCAGGTATTATAATGAGGGTGGATAAGGTTGGCAATGGGTCTGTCCCAGATTTTAGGACAGACCGGGGGGATTTCGGGGGGTGTCCCCCCGGTCCCCCCCTGTGTTTCCCAAAATTTGGGCCGCACCCGTTGGCAATCGAGATTCCAAACAAAAAAAGAGGCCGCCCGGTGCGGGCAGCCTCTGTGATGGATGACAGGAATGCTTCAACTCAGATAATCGCGTAGTTGGCGGCTGCGGCGCGGATGGCGTAACTTGCGCAGCGCCTGCCCTTCAATTTGCCGAATACGTTCGCGGGTCAGACCAAATTTTTTACCAACCTCTTCCAGGGTGTAACTGCGGCCATTCTGGAGGCCAAAGCGTAACCGTAGAATGCGGGCCTCACGAGGAGTGAGGGTACTGAGTACATCCTCTAATTTTTCTTGGAGAAGCCGGTGATAAGCTGCATCGGGTGGGGTGGGAGCATCTTCATCCTCAATAAAATTACCCAGTTCACTGTCCTCTTCTTCGCCAACCGGCCGCTCGAGGGAAACCGGATGGCGGCTAACTCGGAGCATCCAACGTACTTTGGAGGATTCCAGGTCCATATGATCGGCCAATTCCTCGGGGGTGGGTTTACGTCCCCACACCTGCTCAAGTTGGCGGGAAACCTGATGCAGCTTGCGAATGCGGTCGCTCATATGCACCGGAACACGAATGGTCCGGCCCTGATCGGCCAGAGCCCGGGTAATCGCTTGGCGGATCCACCAGGTGGCGTAAGTGCTAAATTTGTAGCCACGACGGTAGTCAAACTTCTCAACCGCCTTCATCAACCCCAGGTTGCCTTCCTGAATTAGATCAGAAAAGGGTACACCCTGGCCCATGTACTTTTTAGCAATGCTAACGACCAGCCGGGTGTTGGCTTTGATCAAATGATCGCGCGATCTGTCGCCATCCCGGACGTAACGGCGTAACCTGATTTTGTCCTCTTCGGTGTTGAAACCATTTCGGCCTAGCCGTTTTTGCGCTTTACGTCCTTTTTCCAGGCTTTTGGCCAGGGTGATCTCTTCTTCGGGGGTGAGCAGCGGCACGCGAGCCATCTCTTTGAGATAGAGGCTTATGGTGTCGTCGGCAGCAATTCCACTCAAATCAAACGGATCAATCGTCGGGGTAGGAATTTCGTGTCCAGATTGTTCTTTGAGACGTTTCTCTTCTTCGGCCTCCTCGGTATCAGCATACACCTCAATGCCCTCGTTGATCAGTTGGATAAAGATTTCCTCCAACTGAGCCATATTATCTTCAACGTCGGGAAAGGCAGCTAATAAGTCGTCGGTAATTAGGTAACCCCGCTCAGAGGCCTTGAGCATTAGTTCGTCTAATACGTTACCCTCTTCATTTTCAAGCTCATCGGGATTGTTAAGATTTTCAGTTAGGTTTTCCTCGATCATACTCACCTCTAATCTCACCGACACCAATCAAATTTTAGTGCAGGCATAGAAATTGAGCGTTAACATACATCATGCACCGGAAGTGAATTAAAAATTGGCTTACAACAAAAACGAAGGGGATGTCTCAATTAATTAGCTTAAATCTGTTCGATCACTGAGTGGAAAGATTATGAAAAGATAATGACCGGAGATACAAATAATTAGCCAGGTGAGAAAGCTGTCTCCTGGCTTCTTACAAAGGTTTGATTGAATTTACTGTTACTAAAAAAGCCGCTAATCAAAACAGCAGGGGTATTATATCATAGCCTAAAGGCCATGTCAACCCCCTTTTGTGACAGGGCCAGGGCTGAATCATTCTAATAAAAATCAAACGGAAGACCAGCCAAAGAGCAAGCC
>CAYNLK010000081.1:0-22294 GCA_964398055.1 uncultured Caldilineaceae bacterium | reverse complement strand
CTCAGTCTGGCTAATTGGTCTGACCAATTTGTATGCCAATTTTGCAGTAACTGAATAGTATTACTATGATAATGCCCGGAAGCAACTCGACTCTAAAAAAGTCATTTAGCTTTTGTTTTAAGAAATTTTCTTTGCCAATATTTACTACCATTGGCGGTATCGGTGTAGCTCTTCGACTCTATCAATATTTCTCTAATCGTTCTCTATGGCTTGATGAGGCTTTACTATCACTAAATATCATTAATCGATCATTTTTTGAATTGATAACACCACTTGATAATTATCAGGGCGCGCCTATCGGTTTTCTGTGGGTCGAGAAAGCAATCACGCTATTCTTGGGTACAAATGAATGGGCGTTGCGGCTGTTCCCGTTATTTAGTGGGCTTTTATCCTTACCAATTTTCTATCTGGTTGCCCGGAGAATTTTAAGCTTAAGGTCCACTTTCTTTGCTCTTACTCTCTTCGCCATTTCCAGTCCGTTAATCTATTATGCTTCAGAAGTCAAACAGTATTCAACCGATGTATTGGTCACTCTGATTGCCCTGATGATACTGTTCCCATTGCTGAATGGGAGTTTGACCTATTGGGGGGCATTTCTTTATGGCCTGTTGGGCGCGCTACTGATCTGGCTGTCTCATCCGGTCATCTTTGTTTTGGCTTCAATCGGGTTGGTAGGATTGATGACTACCATTCAGACACACACCCGGCGCCAGGTAGGATCGGTCACGCTGCTGGGTCTTTTGTGGAGCATCAGTTTTCTGATTTTTTACTACATTTCATTAAATGAGTTGGCTCAAAAAAAAGAGCTACTGGATTACTGGATCCAGGGCTTTGCCCCGCCTATCGCAAACGTTCCCGGTTTTGTTACTTGGGTGGTAGAAAGTTTTTTGGCTGTATTCAGGTATCCGGTTGGTTTATCATTGACCGGACTGGCTACGCTGACCTATTTCGTCGGTCTTGGTTCACTCTTTGGAAAAAATAAACCCTGCGCTTTTGCCTTATCCCTGCCGATCTTGTTGGCGCTGTTGGCAGCCATTGTCGGCCAATATCCGTTTCGAGACCGCCTATTGTTGTTTCTGGTGCCTTTACTGATGCTGGTGTTGGCCGAAGGTATTGACCAAACTATAAGTCTGTTCTTCTCTGCCAGGTGGCGAATTGTGGGTTTGATGTTCGCGGTCCTTCTGTTTTATCATCCTCTCATTGACGCAGGCGATTATCTGAAAGGCCCAGAGTTAAGAGAAGAGATCAAGCCGGCCATCAGCCATATTGCTACTAATTGGCAAGAGGGGGATATCATTTACGTTTATTATGCCTCTCAATCACCTTTTGAATATTATTTACCTCGGTATAACTTTCAACCAGACGATTACCGGATCGGCGTATCCTCACGAAGTAATTGGTCTGGTTATTTGAGCGATCTGGATAAACTGTCAGACCATCGACGAGTCTGGTTACTCTTCTCCCATGTCCACGTTGGCCACGGTGTCAATGAGGAACTGCTTTTCATAAATTATCTCACCACTATTGGCGGGGTCCAGAAAGACAAGTTTCAAACCATCGGAGCGGCGGCATATCTGTACGAATTTAATAACGGTCATTTGCCGGAATGACTATCAAATTTTTCGTTCACTTCATAATCGCCGCCTCAAACCGGTCTACCGCCGCGGCCCAGGTAAACTGCGCCGCTGTCGGCGGGCCGTTCCGACGAAGCCGATCCGCCAACTCCGGGTCCGTCAGCACCCGCTCGATGGCTGCGGCCAACAGCTCGGGCTGGCGGGGCGGCACCAATAGGCAATTTTCCTCGGGCCGGGCGTACTCTCTGACCCCGCGCGAGTCGGTTAACACCACCGCTGCGCTGCAGGCCATCGCTTCCAGGGGCGGCAAACCAAAGGATTCCCACCACGAAGCCAAAACGAACAGGTCACAGGCCGCATACAGCTCGGCCAGTTGGCGGCGGCTGGGACGGTAAATGTATCGAAATGGAATAGCTGTTTTAATGTTACAATCTTCTTTGGAAACTAGCCAAAACTCGAGGTTGGGATGTCGCCGATAGAGGATATCGGCCGCGACCAGAAAATCCTCAAAACCCTTGCGCCGACGCATATCCCCCAAGCATAGAATCTTTTTGGTTGATGATGTATTGCGCAACTCCGGCCGTGGATAGAATTCTTCAGCGTGGCTCAACCCCTCGCCGACGACGACCGGTTCTGTAGCGCCTAGTTGCCTCAATTCTGCCCGCGACCAATGGGACACGGTCAAGATTTTATCGTGCCGTTTGGCGCCCCAGCGCAAAATTTTTTGCTCGCTGGGTCTCTCTTGAAACATCTCCTGATAATCCTGGTATAGCCAGAATAACCGGCTCTTTCGCCAGAGTCGCGCCGCCAGCCAGGCGCTGGGAATCGTGGGGGTGTGGGTCGAAAAGATGATATCGCTCGGCGGCACGGCCCGGCTGAGCGACCAGGCCAGGGCCACCTTGTTAATGGTGGACTTTGAGCCGAGGCGCACCTTGCTCTCATAAATCTTGACTTGACTGACCAACTCGGCCCGGATGTCCGGCTCGATAGTCCCGCCGGGGGTAACCAGGCTGATCTGATACCCCCGTTCGCTCAGCCGGTTGGCATACTCCACAATCACCCGCACCCCGCCGGACAGGCGGAGCGACGACAGGACAAAACTGAGCCGGTGGGGTGGGCCGGCGCTACTCATGGTTGCCTGCCAGGGTAAACACAGAGACGTTATCCTGGTGGTAGATTTCCCGGTAGAGACTGCTGGCGCGCAACACCTCGGCGTTGAGGGGCGCCTGGCCGCTTTCATTCCACACCTGGCCGTTCTGCTGGCCGAGGTAGATATGGGTGATGCCGGCTTCTTGCAGTAATTGATAACCTGAGGTATCGGTCAGCTCGACCTGATCCACCTGACGATAGAATTGGTTGCTCTGGAAGGCGTCAGGATACCTGGTCTCCTGAGCCGACAGTGGTGGGATGGTATTTTGACGCCCGGCTAATAACGGCAGCCACCAGCCGGCGTCCGTGCCCACGGCGGTGCTGTTGCTGTAAGCAAAAGTGTGATTGATTAGAAAAAGAGCATCAGCAGGCGTGTTCTCCTGAATCCAGGCCATCGCCGCCAGGTCAGCCTCGGTCACCAACTGCCGCCCCGGCTCAAAAAAGGCCAGGCGATAACCGGCGCTCCTGATACTCACCAGGAGTAAGGCGATTATGACAATATTGGCCGCCCAGGGCCGCCAGCGCTGCGCTGCGGTTATAAGATCGGCTACCAGATTGCCAAAGATGACCGAAAAGGGTAGAAATAGCGAGATGAATACGGCAAAATTGTTGATTAGCCCGGTTCCGGGTAGTTTTAGGAAATATGGATTGGCCAACAAGAGTAACGATATCGCCCAAATCGATGTTATGATTGTATACTTTTCCCGCTGCCACACCGCCCAAATCACCCCGATAATGACCACGATATACCAATGGGTATTCAAAAACATGGTTACATTGGGTAAGGCGTTGTGCGCCTCGATCTTGGCCGGCTCCGCGCCCGGCGCTTGCCTGACGATAGCCGTGACAATGGTCATAAATCGACCGGTCACAAAATTCCAGAGCCAGGGGGCCGTAATCAGCGCGGCGACGGCGGCAGTTGCCAGGAGATTGATCGATAGAAGTTTCAGGCGCGGCCGGGCCAACCGGTTTTCGATGACCTTATAACCCAAAAATATCAGGCCAAATAGTACGAAGAAGACCAAAACCCCATAATGGGACAGCCCCAGCCCGGCAATAACCAGACCGGTCAGCCCGATCGATCTTGGGCTAAGACGAGGCTGATTCAAGAGGTGGACGGTCAGGATTATGGCGGCCGGCAGGACCGCCAGGGCCGTCAACTGCGGATACCGGCCCCAGTTGAAAAAATGCGCCGGCATCGGCGAGATCAGCCCCACGAACAGCGCCGCGCCATTCCCGGCCCAGACTTTACCCGTGAAACGATAGGCCAGCAAAAAACTCCCCAAGACCACTACAAAATTGATAACCTGGCCGGCGACAACTACGGCGCGGGTTATGTTGATCCCGGTTAACCAGTGGTAGTTGGCCACAATACTGTGAAAGCCAAAATGATAGGTGAAGGTCATCAAAGGGGCATAGGGCAGCCAGGAGCTAAACAAACCCTGGTTGTCGATCAGTAGTTGGCTGATCATGGTGTGGTGGTAGGAGTCGGCCCACATGGGCACAGCCAGATCCTTAACCACCGCTATTCTGACATAAGCCGACAAAACCAACACAATCAGCAAAAATAACCCGGCAACAATTTGTTTTGTATCTGTTTGAGCAACTTTCCAGAAATCCTGCCAGGCTCTCTTACCAGCCACCATATACAAACGCCAGCCGAACAGAATGAAGCTGGCGACAATGACGGTATCAATCAAGCCTGAGCTTACCGGTATCCCCGTTACGTGGCAGAACAACAGCAGAACCGGATAGACGGCCAGACTGGCCCCCAAACTCAGCAACACTCGCTCGAATCCACTAAACTCTTCGTCCGCTATCAACCAAAAAACCAGAGCTAACCCAGGGCCAAACATAACTAGAAAAGCGATGTATTCCATACGTCAACCTGTCGCCCTTAGCGTTGCCGGGAGTCAGAAACCGGTTTATAACCAATCACATACACTTCAAAAGAGCGACCCACATATTGGGGTGGAATGAGCGTGGCCAGGTAGGGTAAAACCACCATGCGAGCCAGCCAATGCTTGAACCACCACCAGGGTAACATCACCGCGTGTTTGGGGCGAGGAATGACCGCATTCCAATTGAACTTACCGCCGCTAACAGTTGTGCCGTCATCGGTTGCGGCATAGTCATAGTTTTTGCCATTTTCTCCATAACGAATCTCACCAAACTGGCACTCCCGCATAAAGAATTCAACCAGCCGGGGATGATAAAATCTTTTGTGATCGAAATGTAACCAAAACATTTCCAGATGAGACACAAGGGCTCGAACATTGGGCGTGGTCAAAAGGAGGAACCCACCCGGCTTGAGGATTCGGTAGCTGGCCTGGATCAAGCTAAAAACTGTCTCTACGTCGAGGTGCTCGATCAGATGAGCGCTAAAAATGGCGTCCAGACTCTCGCCGGGCAGTTCTTGTAAGTAACTTAGAGCTTCGGCCTGAATGACGGGCAGGGCCTGGTTTTGGGCTTTAGCTACTGCGGCCGGGTCCAGGTCTATCCCTGTAACGTTAACGCCCAGTTCACCGAGCATTTTAACAAAGTAACCAACTCCGCACCCCAACTCCAAAACCTGCTGGCCAGACCGGAAAAATTGCAGATAGAAGCTGTGCATTTCTCTTTCAGCTTCTTCGGTAACCCCAATATACTCCAAGAATCTTTGCTCGAACCCTTCAGGTAGAGAATCCATTTTAATTGTCTACAAATAATGATGGCTTAAGATTCGATACCATTTGCTCCGGCCTGGCTCTTCCAGTATAATCGGCAGCGCCCGCCGGAATGGGCAAATTATACTATCCAACTCTGGCAACGAGCAAGAATGATTCATGGCCGACAATTTTGCCGCCGACCCGCCCTCTTCTGACCAGCCCCAGCCGGAACAGTCCCCCGCCTCGCTGGCTCACTTTGGCCAACCCCATGAACCGGCGGAACAGGTGATCGCGGCCTATGAACAGCGGTTGGCGCAATTAGAACAAGAAAATCAAACTCTCCGGCAGATCAACGCCGAACAAAAAAACATGCTGGCCACGCAGGCCAGCCAAATGGCGGCCTGGGAGGCCCGCTGGACTCATCTGGAAAGCAGCGCCGGTTGGGCCCTGGCCCAACGCCTGCAACACTGGCGCGCCCGGCTGATGCCGGTCGGCAGCGTGAGAGAGCAAATCCTGGAAGATTGGCTCCGGGCGAGCCGTATTCGGACGTGGGCCACGGTCAGTCAGGCGCTGGCTCGAACCGGGCAGGAGATCGGCCAGCAGGGCCGGCGATTGCTGTGGCAGCTCTCGTTGCGGCTAAAACCACCGGCAACTGGGCAGCTCATTCACGTTGAGCCAGTGCCACCCCGGCCGCCGCTGTCGCCCCGCCAGGTCCCGGTCGATATCATTATCTGCGTCCATAATGCCCTGGCCGATCTGCAGCGCTGTCTGGCCTCGGTCGAGCGCCATACCAGTCTGCCCTATACTTTGATTTTGGTGGATGACGGCAGCGAGCCGGAAACCCAAAGCTACCTGGCCGGCTTGGCCCGCACCCGGCCGGCGACCCTGCTGAGAAATGACGAGGCCAGGGGCTATACCCGGGCCGCCAATCAGGGACTAAGCCAAGCTACCGCCGATTACATCGTTTTGCTCAACAGCGATACCATCGTGACGGCCGGCTGGTTAGACCGGCTGGTGGCCTGCGCCGAGTCCAATCCCCGCATCGGCCTGGTTGGGCCGCTCTCCAATACGGCCTCGTGGCAATCGATCCCCGAAGTTGAGCGCGACGGCGACTGGGCAGCCAATCCCCTGCCGTCCGGCGTGACCGTCGACCGGATGGGCCAACTGGTAGCCGGCTACTCCGCCCGGCTGTATCCGGAGTTGCCGTTTTTGAACGGTTTCTGCCTGCTGCTCAAACGGCAACTGCTTACTGAAATCGGCCGGTTTGACGAAGAGAATTTTGGGGCCGGCTACGGCGAGGAGAATGACTACGCTCTCCGGGCCCGCCAGGCCGGCTGGCTTTTAGCCCTGGCCGACGATGTGTACATTTATCATGCCCAGTCGCGCAGCTACTCCAGCAACCGGCGCAAGCTGCTGAGCGAACGGGCCGGTCTGGCCCTGGCCCAGAAACACGGCTCACGAGTTATCAGCCAGGGGCTGGCGGTCTGCCGGGACAGCCGGGTGTTGAGCGGGCTGCGAGCGCGCAGCCGGGTCATGGTCGAGCGGGAGGCTTGGCTGGAACGGGGCGCGGCCAATTTCAAGGGCCGGCGGCTCCTGTTTGTGCTGCCGGTGGTGAATCCCGGCGGCGGGACCAACGTCATCTTTGACGAAGCCGCGGCCATGCGCCGGATGGGGGTTGAGGCAGAAATTTTCAACCTGGTCGGCCACAGGGAGGCGTTTGAGCAAAATTATGGCGCCTCCGACGTGCCCCGGCGCTATGGCAAAAGAGAGGAACTGGTGGATCTGGCCGGCCGCTATGAGGCGGTAGTGGCCACCGCCAGCGGCTCGGTCGAGTGGCTGGCGCCGCTGGCCGAGCGACCTGGCCAGCCTGTTTTGGCCTACTATATCCAGGAATTCGAACCTTACATGTATCCCCCCGGTAGCCAGGCCTATCAAGATGCCCTGGCCTCCTATTCACAGCTACCCAACCTGGTCTGCTTCACTAAAACCGATTGGACCCGCCAGGAGGTGCAGGCCCAAACCGGGGTCGCGGCGCAAACTATTGGGGTTAGCCTCAATATCGACCTGTTTCGGCCGCGACCCCGGGCTGCTGACAGCAAGGGGGAGCAGCCGCTCAAAATCGTGGCGATGGTCCGGCCGCGGCCGCCCTATCGCCAGGCCGGCCTGACCATGGAAATTTTGCGCCGCGCCTCCAAACATTACGGGGCCAGAGTCGAGATTGTTATCTTTGGGGTTAACTTGGCGGACCCGGAATTTGCCGCGCTGCCTCGAGATTTTGCCTGGCATCTGGCCGGGATCATCAGCCAACAACAGGTCGCCAACCTCATGAACCAGGCCGATATCCTGGCCGACTTTTCCTCGCACCAGGCCATGGGCTTGACCGCCCTGGAGGCGATGGCATGCGGCGCGGCAGTGATCGTCCCGGCCCGCGGCGGAGCGGTAACCTTTGCCCGCCATGAGGAGAACAGTCTGATGGTGGATACGTCCTCGGCTGAAGCCTGTTGGCAGGCCTTACAGCGTCTTATTGAAGACGCTGAACTGCGCCGCCCATTGCAGCAGACCGCTTTGGTAGACGTATGCCAGTATTATCCTGAACGACCGGCGTTTAATATCCTCCAGACGCTATTTAGCAGACCCTGACCCGGACAAGCCGGAACCAAAAAAGGATAGAATCCACGAAGAACACGAAGGTCACGAAGATTTTTAAATTTTGGCTTCGTGTTTCTTCGTGTCCTTCGTGGATAAATTTCTGGCCCAAAAAGTAAGGAGCTGCTTGCTAAGTTACTAACCGATATGAAACCAAGAATCCACGTCCTCTATGAGCACGGCGTCGACCGGCGGCCTTTTGGCAGCGCCTCCATTCGCCTGCTGCGACCGCTGACGCATCCCCAAATTCAACCCCATCTGCAGGTCTCCTTCGGCTTGACCTACGAAGAGCAGCCGGTTGAGGCGGTTATTCTTGACCGGTTGTGGCGGCCCGATATTTCGCTGGCCGTGGCCCAGGAGTTGCTGGCGCAGCTTCGTTCCAGGAATGTGCGCCTGCTGTATGCCCTGGATGACAGTTTTCTGGATTTGCCGGCTGAAAGGAAAGATTGGGAGCCAACCGGGGAGCGACTGCAGGTGGTCAAACTCTTTCTGGCCGAGGCGGCCGGACTGCTGGTGACCACCGCCGCGCTGCGGGAAAAGTTCAGCGATTTTAACGCCCATATTGCCGTGGTCCCTCACGCCCTGGATGAACGGTTGTTACCGGCCTGGCGCCGGCCGCAGGGGCAAACAAAGCCTGGCTGGCGAGTTAAACTGGCCAGGCTGGCCAGCCGGCTGCAAAAATGTCCTGGCCGTAGCCTGCGTTTCAGCGCCGGCCGGAAGATTGTGATCGGCTATATGGGCACTTTCACCCACGATGATGATTTGCTGCTGGTGCTGCCGGCTTTGCAGGCCGTGGCTCGCCAATACCGGGGCGCGGTGGAGTTCGAGCTGGTCGGGGTGATCGGCCAGCCCGAGACTCGCCGGCTGCTGCAAGATCTACCGCTCCGTTTGATCAAGCTGTCGCCCCGCAAAGTTGCTTACGACCGCTTTATGGCCTGGTTTTCCCGCTGCCTGGAGTGGGATATTGCCCTTGCCCCGCTCCGGGACACCCCCTTCAATCGCTGCAAATCCGACATCAAATTTCTGGATTACAGCGCCACCGGCGCGGCCGGCATCTTCAGCCGGGTGCGACCTTATGAAGCCAGCGTTCGCCACCGGCAGACCGGCTGGCTGGCCGAGAATACCCCTGCAGCCTGGCTTGAAGCCCTGACCGAGTTGATTGACAATCAACCGCTACGAGCAGAACTGGCCCACAACGCCACCGCTTATCTGTTCAGCCAACGGACGCTGGCCGTCTGCGCGCCCCGGTGGGTCCAGGCTATTGAGAGCTTGTTGGCCTAAATTCTACCACGCCCAGCGGATCAGTTTCCAGAAGAAGCCCAACAGCAAAGCGCCATAGATGATAAAGCTCAGCTCATAAAAACCGATGTGACCCCACACCCCTGGCCGCTGGCGGGTTAGCTGCTCGGCTAAAACCTGCCATTTTTCCGCAGTCGTCATTTGGTAGCAACTACGGAAGGCGATATCGGCGTCCACGGGCGTTGGTCCCAGATAGGCCTGGCCGGGCAAATAGACGTTGCGTTCAATGCCGCCGACGGTGATGGCGTTGCCGTCGGTTGAGTTGGGTGAGTCCAGCACAATAAGATAACTCTGCCCGGCCGAGTCGGCGATGGGGGCAAATTCAAAACTGCGCCAGCTCTGGTCACGGACCGTGGCGGCATCGAAGGTGGTCCGGTACAGCTCAGCCCCTTCGAGCGGGTTGTTGAACTGCTCCGGTAAGGCCAGCAGGCGCAGGGTGACCTGGCTGCTGTTCTCACGACCGTAGGTTAGCAAGAAGAGGTCGACGCGGTTGAGACCATGCCGCGGGGCTACAAAACTCTGGCTGATCATCCGCTCGCCAAAAATCTGCTGTGGCCCGGTGGGAGCCTCATTATTGTTGACCGGTTGGCCTTCGCAGGCCAGTTGGTTAAACATGGAGAGCCCAATGGCTCCCAAACCCACCAGGGTGGCCAGGCAAAAAGCGGCAATGGTTAAACGTTTAGCCTTCATGCGTCACCAATAGCGCGAATAAAACAAAGGTATCATATAGTTGAACAATACCAGCGAGTCGAACAAAAACAGGAGCAGAGTCAACCCCACCAAGCCCACTTTGCGCCAAGTCCGCGGGATCAACTGTCGCCAGCCCAAGACCAGAAAAATCGAGATGGGTACCATCACCGGGTAGATCGAGCGGCCCTGGCGATAGACGATGCTGTGGGTCAGTCCATTCCAGGCCAGCAACACCCCCATGGCGACCACAATGGCAACAGCCAGCACGGTCAGGGCTTGCAGTTGCGGTTGAAATTGCCCGGCCCGGATAGCCGGCCAACGGGTTATGACCAGCCCGATCAATCCAAGCAGCGCCAGCCCGCAGGCCAGGAGCAGCAGTTGGTACCAGCTGGGGTGCAGATAGAGGATGGTCCAGCCCGGCATCGCCCAAAAACTCTTGAACAGGTCCTGGGGCACAATTGGGTCCAAATAGAACCCCTGCTGTTGAACCGATTGCCAGGCAAGTTGAGGTAACTGTTTCAGGCGGGCCGGGGCAGCCTGATAGACCAGAGCCAGCAGGGCCAGACCGCCCAGTACAAACCAGCGCCAGTGGCGGCGGTATTGCCACAGGTAAAACAGGCCGATGGTCGCAACGGCCAGCGGCAGAAAGTAAGCCGTCGCCTTGGTCCACATCGCCAGCAGAGTGCAGGCCAGCAGGGCCAGGCCGCTAAGCCAGGAAAAACCCTTGATGATACCCCGGACCAGGATAAAGAGGGCGGCGCTGGCCAACAGTTCGGCCAGATTGCCGTTGTTGACCGTAGCCAAAAGATGGCTGTGCTGCGGATTGAACAGGATCACGATCGGCGTCCCCAGAATTAGACAGGGATCGTGCGGGAAGATGGTTTTGGCGGTGAGATAGGCCAACCAGATCAGCCCAACATTCATCAGCACCATAAAGAGTCGGACCAGATATAGCTGCAAAGTGATATCCTGGCCAGGCGCTAACAGGGCCGGCCAACCAATGGCTGCATACATCGAACGGCTGCCATATTGGCCGTCGTAAGCTTCATGGTAGAGCACAATGTAGCGGCTCAAGGGCGAGTCAGGCGAGTAGGCTGGCCGGGCCGAATCCAAAAAATCCCACATCTGAAAAGTGAAGAGGGAGCGGCTCAAGTCGCCGTACCAGGCCGGCCCATTGGCCGACGTACTGACCCAGTCGGCGGCCGACAGGGCGGCTTTGGCCCGTTCAAATTGGGCCGGTTCGTCGGGGGCCTGCCAGGGGGGTACCAGCGAAGCGTAAATAAGGCCACGGATCAGGGCCAGGGCCAGGATCAGGTAAAGGAGGCTTTTTGGATAGGTCATCGGGTTAGTAAGCCCCGCGGCGGGCGATGACAGCCTTGATGGTGCGCCACAAAATCTGCAAATCCAGCCAGAGAGAGTAGTGCTTGATGTAGTAGAGATCGTCTTCGGTGTGGAGGTGCATCGGCTTGTCGGCCCGGCCGTTCACCTGCCACCAGCCGGTTAAGCCCTGGGGCACTTCAAAGCGCTTGCGCTGCCACGGTTCGTACCGGTCGACCAGCCAGGGCAGCTCCGGTCGCGGTCCCACCAGGCTCATCTCTCCAGTTAAGATATTGACCAGTTGGGGCAGCTCATCCAGGCTGGTGCGGCGCAAAAAGCGGCCCAGCCGGGTGACGCGGGGGTCATCATAAAACTTGTGGGTCAAAATACCGGCGTCGGTTTGGTGCAGGAGTTCGGTTTGCTTCGCTTCGGCATCTTGAACCATGGTGCGGAATTTGTACATCTTGAAGATGCGGCCATTCTCGCCGACCCGCGGTTGCTTGAAGATGACCGGGCCAGGCGAGTCCAGCTTGATCAAGAGGGCAATAATCCCCAGCAGCGGTAAAGTCAGGATCAACCCAAGCGAGGCGACAGCCAGGTCAAAGGCCCGTTTGACCAGCCGTTGAAAGGGATCCAGAGCCGGTTCGCGCAGCGTGACCAGGGGCATCCCGCCAAAATCTTCCACCACCGAACGCAGAAACACCAGATCAAAGAAATCGGGCACTACCCGCACGTTGACCTTGAGGGCTTGCAGCTCGGCCACCAGGTTGGCCAGTTTGGTGTGAGCATGCCGGGGCAGGGCAAAAATCACTTCATTGACCCGCTGTTCCTGGGCCGTCGAGAGGGTTTGGGCCAGCGAGCCAAAGTGGGTCAGGCCCAGGGTATTGGCCTGGGGATTGTCGTCGACAAAGCCCAGCAAATGGAGGCCGGTCCAGCGGTGTTGGATGACCATCTCGGCGACCTGTTGTCCCACCGTACCGGCGCCCACAATCAACACCCGGCGGGTGCCGTACCGTTTGTCGCCAACCAGCCGCAGTATCAATCGGAAAATGAGCCGGAAAGCTGCCAGCAGGATAAAACCGGCCATAGCAAAGGTCAGCATCTGCAAGCGGGAGATATCGCGGTAGGAGAAATAGAGGGCGCCGGCAAAAGCCAGGGCGGCGGCGGCGTGGGCCAACGTCAGGCGCTGGAGTTCGTCGACAATCCGCAGATTCTTCGGCAGATTGTAGACGTCCATCAGCAAAAAGACGGTTCCCCAAATGAGCAGAGCCAGCAAATAAACCGGCCAGGCTAACTTAATGTTTTCCAGGGGCAGTGGTTTACCAAACCATAGTTGCGGCCGGAGCCAGGTGGCCAGGTAGAGGGCCAGCAAGATAATGGCTAAATCGCCCAACAATAAGGCTATCCGAAGGCTGACTCGCCTGAACATAACCGATAGCGCCTCTTTGAGTTAAGCGTCGCCTTGCAGGGCGGTTTCCCAGCCCATCGTTTTGCCATCGAGCAGCACGGCCACCGGCGCGTCGCGCACCGCTTCGGTGGCGCCCTGGGTGAGCGACTCGCCGGCCACCACCGGGATAGCCGGGAAACCGGCTTTGCGCAACAGGGCGGCGCGGCGGAGAGCGCGTTCCACATCGCCCTGATCAATGACCGCCGAGATTTCCACTGCCAGCCAGACCTCCTCAGCGGCCTGTTCCGGCCGGCGCAGCCGGCCCTGGATCAGCGCGTCCAAACGTAGGATTTCCAGGAGTTCATCCGGGGTCAACTTTGCTTCCAGGACATCCTCAACGGCCGGGTCGAGGCTGGCGGGTAGTATGACCCGCACTCGCCGCAGCCAGGAGCCAAAGTAAGCAGGCGCACGGCTGACATATCGCCACTCCAGCCAGTCGCCTCTAAGCGTGCCCAGGTCGGTGCGCATCTTGCCCAGGTCGGTCTGCATTTGCTTTTGGTAGTCTGCCAGGGCGGCCAGATGTTGCTCGGTGCGCTGTTGGGCTTCGGCCAGTTCTTCCAGGCGGACAGCCAGCTCGTCCATCCGGGCCGCCAGTTGTTCCACCCGAGCTTCGGTGCGGCGTTGGGCCTCGGCCAGATCGCGGACGATTTGGGGCAAGGCCAGAAAATCGTCGGCCAGCAATAGGCGGCGCAACTCAGCCTGCCATTGGGGGTGTTCGTCCAGCAGCCGGACGAGATCATTGAAGTCTTGGACGGTAAAGGCCATCGTTATTCCCTTGCCGGGTAAGGCGCTTCAAACATACCCTGCTGACAATTGTAACATATTTTTCGATCTGCGCCAAAGGTGGGCTTGGGCCACCCGCCACAGAAAGCGGGGGCGGCCGGTGAGGTAATCGGGTGAGCAGGCCGGGCGGCGATTATTGGATAGAATAACCCTCCTGGCGTTTGCGCTCCTCGAGTTCCTGGCCAGGTGAGCAGGCCGGGCGGCGATTATTGGATAGAATAACGCTTTAGCCCGGCTGCCTGGAGCAGGATCAAAAACAGAAACAGCGGATTGTAGACCAGATAACGGTACCACAGCCGCCGCGGTTCTTGCCACAACCGGAATAGCCACTCCAGGCCGGCCTGCTGCATCCAGCGGGGGGCCTGGGGCAGGCGGCCAGTGTGAAAATCAAAGGCGGCCCCCACGCCGATCAGGACCGGTGCAGTGAGGTGGGGCCGCTGCGCCGCCATCCACAGATCTTGCTTGGGGGTGCCTAAGCCTACCCAGACGATGTCCGGCCTGGCCTGGTTGATCTGCTGCACAAAGTGGGCTTCTTCCTCGCTGGTGAGGGGGCGAAAAGGCGGCGAGGCCGTGCCGGCTACTTTTAACCCCGGAAAGCGGGCTTGCAGCCTGTCAGCCAGCAGTTCCGCCACCCCGGCCGCGCCGCCATAGAAAAAGTGGCTGTAACCCCGCTCCACCGAGAGCCGGCTGAGGTCCAGCATCAGATCAGGACCGTAGACCCGGCTGACTGGCACGTCACTCTGCCGGCGGCCCAGCCAGACCAGCGGCATGCCATCCGGAACGGCCAGCCCGGCTCCGTTGACAGCCTGGCGCATGGCCTCATTACGCTGGCACTCCATCACCGTATGGACGGTGCAAACACACACATAGCGGCGGGCGCGGCGGTCGAGCCAGCCTGATATGTGCGCCAAGGCCTGCGGCATGGTAATGGCGCTGATGCCCACGCCCAGGATGTTGACTCGCGGTAAACTGCACATCATCCGGTCTCAAACTTCAAACGTGCTGAGGCGCCTTTTCGGGCGATAACTCGCTGATACGTATCCAAAAGCAGCGTATGGTTTCGCTCGGCCGTGTAGAGCGTTTCATATTCGGAACGGGCGGCCTGGCCCAGCGCGGTTATTTCTTGAGGATGGTCCCAGGCCCACGCCACCACGGCCCGCAGGGCTTCAACCTGGCCCGGTTCAAAGTGGCGGCCGGTCCGGCTATCGCTAACGATTTCGGCCATTGCCCCCAGGCGGGCGGCGATGACCGGCAGCCCGCAGGCAAAGGCTTCAACCGCCACCAGTCCAAAAGTCTCATATAATTCCGAGGGCCAGACCAAGAAGCGGGCCCCTTTCATCAGGCTAACGACCTCCGCCGCCGGGCGTGACCCCAACAATTCGACCTGGCCCATCGCGTGTGCTTGAATGAACTGGGCCAGCTCAGCCCGGAGTGGCCCATCACCGGCAATTTTGAGCGGAATATGCTGGAGTGGCTGCCAGGCCCGCAGTAAGAGCCTAAGCCCCTTTTCGGGAGCAAGCCGGCCCACATACAGCCCATAGTCGCCGGCTACTGCTTTGGGACCGGGATCGGGGTAGACAAAGTGAGGTTTGACCAACAGCTTCTCGGGCGGAAAGCCGCCCTCGATAAATTTCTGGCGAACGAAATGGGTAGGCGTCAGGTAAAGGTCGATCTGGGTTTGCCAGGTTTTGAGCCAGCGATGGACCGCCAGCATGGTCGCAATGGCAGCGCTCTCCAGCCGGGATTGACGGTAGCAGCCATAGAGTACGCCCGGCCAGGCTAAACTTTTGGACAAACATTTTTCACACGGTCCGCCATTCCGATAAAAGGTAGCGGCGGGGCAGAGCAACCGATAGTTATGTAAGGTTTGGACGACCGGCAGGCCGGCCTGCTGGCAGGCCGAATAGACCGCCGGCGAAACCATCATCAAGGTATTGTGTATATGGGCCACCTCCGGTTGCTCTTGGGCAATCAGGGCAGTCAACGCCTGAACAGCATCGTTGGCCCAGATCAGCCGCCGGGCTAACCGGACTTTGGCCGCCACGTTGAGGTCAAGCAGTTCGTCATTGGTCCGATAATATTCAATGACCGTGTGGCCATACCGGCGCAGCAAGGCGGCCTCCTGGGCGACCACCCGATCCTCGCCGCCGGCCTGCTGATAGCGATTATGCACCAGTAATATCCGCATTGGTGGGCTACCCAACTTTGGCCCGCTGTTGCTGTTGGCGCATAACCCAGTGGCCGGGTGGAAAATCGATCGTGCGGCGCAAGAGCAATTTAAGAGCCTGCCGCTTGAAACGATAGAATTTGTTCAACCAGGCCGCATAGAGCTGCTGCCGCCGCGGCGAGCTGAACCTGGGCCGGTCCCAATAACGGTCACGAATGGCCTGATTTTCGGCGGCCAGGCCGGGGGGCGCAACCAGGGTTTTGGCCGCCGGCTGCCAGCGGATCGCGGCCAGATAGCTGGGCAACAAGGCCAATTTGCCGCCGCGACTGGCCAGTCGCAACCAATATTCCCAATCCAGGCCGTAATGCAACCGCTCATCCAGATAGCCGATCCGTTCCAAAACCCGCCGTCGAAAAAAAGTGGCCGGCTGGCCGATATAATCCAACCCGTACAGTAGAATCCGGTAATCAAAGGGGATCTCTTTTTTCTTCAACAAGACAGTACCCTGGGAATCGATCACGTAATAGTCGCCATAAACCAGATCGATGTCGGGCTGGCGGCTGAAAAAATCGGCCACACGCGGCAACGCGCCGGGCAGATAGATATCGTCAGAGTTGAGCCAGGCTACAATCTCGCCGCTGGCTTTTTTGAAGCCCTTGTTGATAGCCTGGGCCTGGCCCTCATCCGGTTCTGAGAGCCAATTCAGGCTACCTTCATACTGGCGCAGGATGTCGAGGCTGCCGTCGGTGGAACCGCCATCGATGACCAGATACTCAAGGGCAGGGTAGTTTTGGGACAGGACGCTGTCGATGGCGGCCCGAATGTAGGCAGCCTGGTTAAAGGAGGGTGTGATGACCGAGATTTTGGGCAACATTCTCTAACCAATCCCCACAAATTAAAGATGTTGGCTACTTGAAGTCAACAATCTGCAAGTTACGGACGCCCGGACCGGTAGAATGATTGGCAACGCGTTCGGAGTTCTTAACAGACGAATTTACAGGAATAAACATTATTTCGGTTGCCCCAGCTTCAACGGGAATCTCGGCCACATTATGACCCTGCCCCACAGTAAGCAGCTTATTATAGCCGGAACTGGTTCTAATCAAAATATCAGCAGTGACCGCATCTGATAAGTTGGGACTCACCACAAAGTCGCCCGCCAATTTTAATGTACCCGCTCGACCGGCCGCAATTTCAATGACCAGAGTAACTGCTCAGCCTTAGCGGTTGAAACCGCACCTTTAGGGCTAAAGCCAACCGTCCGCCTACACGGACGGGCTACTTTTTGTCCGCGCCGGCGGACATTATGGCTGAAAGCCCCGCAAAAGCGACTTTAGTCGCGCCAGCCTGAGTAGTTACCAGAAACATTATTTCACGGCCTCATTGTGGGAATGGTTCTACCAACACCCCGTGTAAACCGGCTGCAATGGGCTGTTTGGCTCCAATTAGCTGAAACGACCTGGCCGTCTCAGTCGCCACGCCAAAATAGAACCTATTCCGGCCTGGTCTAAGAGGCACAGTAAAAACCAGCGAGGTAGGCCCGGTAAAAGTCTGCTCGACTGTAACAAAACGACCATTGACCAGGCCGGCCAACTGAACCGTTTGGGCAGAATTGGTCTGATCAGGGCCGGACGAAACCTCAAAACGTAATAATACCTGGCGCTGTTCTCTAGACCATAAGACTCCGGCCAACCCCTCATTCATCCCTTGACCCAACCAGACAAAACCTTGTTCCGCCGTTTCGCCAGCTTCGATGGGCCAGTAGGACCTCAAAGCAGTCGGGGCGACACCAACTTGATGGTGCAGGGCATCGGCAACCGTGATCAACGGGAATTGAGCTGGGGCCTGAGTTATGCCCAAACTACGCTCCAACTCTTGCCATCTAACCTCGTTCAATTCGCTAGTTTCAAAAAGACGCATACGCCCGGTAGCCAGCGCTACTTCCCTGAAACCGGAATTTTTGGCTAGCCAGTCAACAAAACCACTGGTTTGTAATGGCGGATCCCAATGGAGGTCAACTTGATGATCATTCTCGATTAACACGTGGCTGATCCGGTGAGCTTTAATCAACTCCTCCAGCCGGTTACGATCAAAAGGCAATTTTCCCCACGGGACGACCCAATGGCTATAGCCACTCCGGGGCGCAAAAAGGGGATAGTCGGCCACAGCCTGCGAACCGACAAATAGAATACGGGCCTGTTCCGGGATATTATCCAGGGCTTCGGAAAAGGGCGAGTCTAGCTGTTCTACCGGCCGGAAGGCAGTAACTGCGGCCTGCACCCTTAAAATTTGCAGGCGCAGCGAGGGATAGACCATAAACAAGACTAGAATGATGGCGGTTACGGTGATGATTTTATGGCCAGCCAGTCGTGGACTGACCATAGCCACCCCGATGGCCACGCCTAGAGCATAGGGGGCCACTAGAAATCGATCTGGCAAGCCGGCGCTGGTCATCCAGCGAATCAAAAAAACAATGCTGAAGAGTAACACTATATCAAATATTATCAGCAGGGATAGTGAAGTTAAGCGAACATAGGGCCAACTTTTGCAGCACTCTTTTATTACCCCGATCAAACCGATGGCCAGTACCGGCAACCAAACCATCCCAGCTAGCGAGAATCGGTTGGCGGACGGAGGCATGGTATAAACATAATAGCCAGGCCAGCCCGCGCTATGCTCGAGCGGGAGGGGATTGGCTGCACCCAGAAAAGCAATAGCTCCATTTCCCAATTCAGTCAGGCTATTTCTAACTGCCTCGGCCGGCACCACCGGCAATTCAAACAGCAACAAGGGCAGACGAACGGTGTGGGTGTAAAGTTGGGTCAGGTTAAGGTCGCTGGCGTGAATCTGGCGCATAGCGGCTGGCCCCAGGATATGGTCGTAATTGACCCAATTGAAACCAAACGTAATGATCAACCCGCTGCCCAGTAAGCCAAGCGCGGCGCCCAGCAAAATTGAGCCGAGTGCGCCTACCCGGCCGCCGGGTAGACCTACCAGCCACGGGAGAGCTAGAACTGGCAAGATCAGCGCCATAGTCGTAAACTTGATATTTACGCTTAGCATCAGAAATAGACCCAGCCAGAAAAGATATTGGCGAACTCTGGTCCTATTCTCGTTGGCTTGCACCACCCAGAAACCCAGGCCAATCACAAAAAAGGCAAGCCATAAATCGGGTTTTAAGCCGGTTGAGTAGGTGAGCACAAGTGGTGTAGCGGCAAAGATGAGGACGCCAACAATTGCACCGGCTCGATCAACTTTTAAAACTCGCAGCAGTGTATAGAGACCAACAATTGCAGCAGGATATCCCAGCCAGAAAACCATCCGCCCAATCAGTTCTGTTCTGGTGAAGAGTAAAGGCCACAAGAAAAATAGTTCACCGCCGAAACTAAAGACAACTTGTCGGTCGTTGTGGGTAATGTAGGGCAGGACACTCTGATACTGTAACCAGTATAACACTCGCGAGGCGTGATACATCCGCTCATCACCATAGCCAGGATGGGTAATGGGGACGAAATATTGTACCAGGCCAGACAATAAGACCAGGGCGACAAGACCCAACAGCGCAACTACCCCGGCCAGATGGAGCGTTGCCAGGGACCCCCAAAAAGACCTTAACCCTAGTTGAAGGGCAGCTGATATAGCCTGGTAAGGGGCAAGCTTGAAGGAAAATTTGGTAAAATATTTTAGATAAGCAATAATCGACCCGCAAATGATGACCTGGGTGATCAGCCAGGCCAGCGGCGTCAGTTGGTGAAACAAAGAGGTAATTGTGCTGATCAAACCTAGTTGCAGAGCAGCAGCGCCGGCAAAAACCCAGAACCTTTCGTTGACCAGTTTCGCTGCATAGACCGAAATTAAGCCTGAACTCAATAGCAGTAAACTGATTGAAAAGATATACCAAAGAGCACTAAATTCTGGCGGCATCGGCGGTTGATCGGGCCCTACTTATACATAATCCCCCACTTAGTCCGACCAACGTAAGTGAGCATTAACTTGTTCCAGATCCAAAGGCGCCGGCAATAACGGGGGCCGGTTTTGATAGCCTGTAAAAAATAGCGCTGCGCTTCCGGCAGTTGGTTGGCCCGAAAGGCGCAGATGCCCTGGTGCAGATCGGTATAGACCTGGCGCATCCGTTCCAACTCTGCGGCCGGAGGCTGTTTCGGCAGAATTTTCTCGGCAAAGCTGGTGTAGGCCGCTTGCATAGCTGGGCTGTTGTAAAAAGCGGCCATGCCGGCAAAGTGCATTTCCGCTTCATAGATGCCCCAGTAAAATTGCTGCATTTCCGGTTGGCTTAAGGTGTAGGGTAGTTGGCCGGCGGCCAGCAGCTCCAGCCAGAGCTGCAAATCAGCCATACTGTTACCGTTTAGAGCGGCCTGGGCGGTAACATTCTGGCCGTAGGCCATGCGGTAATTAGCCAGGCGGCGAGCGATGAAGCCGACCGGGTAATGTGCAGCCAGCCGCACCCACATCTCCCAGTCGGCGTGGATTTGCATCTGCTCAATGAAGCCGCCCACATGGTCATAGCAGTCGCGGCGTACACAGATGGTCGGCGAACGCAGCATGCACAGTTGCAGCAGCGTCGGCAAAAAGCTCTCCCGGTTACGAACCCAGGAGCGTAGGGAGAACATCTCCGCTTCCCGGCGTCCATCGGGATAGATCAAATTCAGCCCGGAAAAAATCAGGCCCGCCTGCGGCTGCTTGCGCCAGAAGTCGACCACCGTTTGGAGATAGTTGGGTTCGTAGAAATCATCGGCGTCGAGCTTGGCTACCAGTTGCCCCTGGGCCAATTTCAACCCCATATTCCAGGTGGGAGCCATGCCGATATTGTCCGGATTACGATAGAGCCTAACCTTCGGCTCGGCCCGATATGGCGCCAGCACGGCGGCCGTATCGTCGGTTGAGCCGTCATCGATAACGATCAGTTCGTAATGGGGGTAGCTTTGGGCCAAAACACTGTTGACGGCCTGAGCCACGAATGAGCCGGCATTATAAGCTGGGATGAAGACAGTCACCAGAGGTCCGGGGCGGTCAGCTTTTCTGTTCCTCGAGACCGGCACGCTCGCCGGGGTGTAGCGGCGCAACCTCGAGTAGAGGGGCAGATACTCGGCCGGTTTGACCACGCCGAGCAGCCCGCAGGCGGCCACATAACTCAGGCTCCCAACCACCACCTGGCCGACTAGGGGCGCCTCAGCTACCAACTTGAGGCTCACCAGTAAAATCAGGCCGGCCAGGCCGGGTTTTACCAAAACGTCAATCCAATCCGGTGCCACCAACTGAGTCCGGAGCTGCCTCAGATAGAGTAACACCAGGCCGGCTTCAACCACAACCACGATGCCGGCCGCGGCCAATATCCCGTACGATGGCACCAGCGCCAGGTTGAGCAACGCAATCAGCAACACCGCCAGCCCCAGCGACCAGGCCGCCTGGCGCTCCTGGTCGGTAATCAGCAGCAGGTAGCGTAGATATTCGGAACAGAAAGTCAGGGGGATGGCCCAGGCCAACACCGCCAGGGCGACGACCGCCGGGGCAAAATCGGGACCGTAGAGCAGCCCGACCCAGGCCTCAGCCGTAAGCGAAAGGCCAACGGCTATGGGCAAAGAAAGCACCAGCAAATATTTGAGGATCAGGTTTGAAAGTGGGCCGATGCTGCCCGGCCGGTGCAAAAATTGCCGGCTCAGGCTGGGATAAAGGGCGGCATTGATCGAGTTGGAGAGTAGCAGCAAACCGGTAATAATGGCGTAGGCCGCGGCGTACCAGCCCACCACCTGGTGCGACCAAAACCAGGCCAGAATGATCGTATCCAGCTTGAGCGACCAACTGAGCCAGAATTTGATCAGGCCAAAGGAAAAGGAGGCCCGCAAGTAGCTTGGCCAGCGGAGCGGGGCCAGCCGCCAGTGTAGCTTCTCCCCGGAGCTGCTCACTAGTCGCCAGGCCAGCAGCATAGCCGCCAGCACATTGAGCAGCCCCGCTAGGATCAGACCGGTGATGTCCCAGCCCAGCTGTAAGAAGAGTGCTCCGGCGGCCACAAAAACCAACTGGCCGGCAATGACCACCGCCGCGGCCAAGTCAAAGCGTTCCCGGGCCTGCAGCACAGCTTCAAGCGGGTCTTCCAGGGCGTAAAGGATCAGGATCAGGCTGGCCAGGAAGACCAACCGGAGAAAGTCGGCCGGGTAACCCAGCAGCCAGGTGGCGGCCATAATCAGGCCAATGGTTAGCAGCGCCAGCACTAGCCGCAGCGCGATGATATTTCCGGCTATATAGCCGCTGCCGGCCTTTTGCTTGGCAATCTCGCGTATGGCGTACATGCCCAACCCGGCGTCGGACAGCATGGCAAAGATGGTGACATAAGACCAGATCAGGGTATATTGGCCGTAGCCTTCATCGCCCAGCCAGCGGATGATGACAATGGTAAAAGCAAATGAGAGTACCTTAACGCTGAGCTTGCCAAAGGCGCCAAAGAATGAGTTGCGGGCCACTACGGAGATTAAATTGCGCACGGACCTCCGCCTGCGTGTTGATCTGACACCTTGTTTTCTGGCGAATAGAAGGAGTTTCTATTGTTTCAGGCGAATAG
>CAYNLK010000080.1:0-22374 GCA_964398055.1 uncultured Caldilineaceae bacterium | reverse complement strand
GTACTCAATTATGTTAATTCATCAAAATCACAATTTATGACCTTAACGAGTATAACCATTCGGTAATACGTGAAACGTGAAACGTAAGGTCTTCACGTTTCACGTACTACAGCAACAAGTTTTCAACAGAGCTCAACCTCACCCATCCATAAAGCCATCACGCCTTTCCGGTGCGGTGGCTTTTAACATTTTTAAGGTTCGGCTTGATTTGCATTTGAAAATATGATATTATGTAATAACCTTATGTGTAGTTTTTTAACAAAGCAGCGAGACGCATAGGCTCCTCACCCGGCTTCTATGCGTTTTTTATTGCCGCAATTCAAGGGGAGAGAAGCTTATGGCGCACGAATTTGAAGGGGTAAATCCAAATCAAGAGGGTTGGTTAGGCTCATGTCTGCTCTGGTTCTTTTGGGGCATCTCACTCAGTTTTATGACCATCCTGTCGCTGGCGTTGATGGTCATGCTGGCCGCCTCGGTTGCCCTGAATGTTTATTTGGGCTGGCAATTGGCCGGACTAGAAGTTGCCGTTAGCCGCCGCGCCCCCCAGCCCATCGAGGCGGTTATGCCCGTTCCACCCAATGTGCTGGCCGCCATCCCAACCAACACGCCTGAACCCGTACCGACCAGCACGCCTTCCCTCCGCCCGATTCCCACCGAAGCGCTGCTCGAGTCACAGGTAGCGACGATAGCCGCCATTGCCACCCAGGTAGCTGCGGCCCAACTTCTGAATCCGCCGGCGGCGACTCCGGCCGCCCTGCCGCCGACCGTGTTGCCGCCGGCCATCGCCATCGACACGCCGGCGGCGAACCCCAATCTCGCTCAGCCGGCCCCAGCCGAGTCCGCCCTGCCAGGCTCAATCT
The DNA here is from genome assembly GCA_964398055.1 of uncultured Caldilineaceae bacterium. Taxonomy (GTDB): domain Bacteria; phylum Chloroflexota; class Anaerolineae; order 4572-78; family J111; genus CAYNLK01. The sequence continues at coordinate 21,514 of CAYNLK010000080.1, read as the reverse complement.
CGGTCGCAGCCCCAACCGCCACAGCCGCCAGCAGCCCGGTGGCCGCCGCCAGTCTAGCCCAGGAATTCGCCCCGCCCAACAGCTCGTCCAACCAATATGCCCTCATTCCGATTAACGGCCAGCGCGAAAGCAGACCGGCGGCGGAACACGGCGACCTGAATCTGAAGCTCCGCGAACCGGTCGCCAGTAATGTAGAGACAAGCCTGGTCGAGATTCCCGGCTCGGGCATCGACCCGAACGCGCCGAAATTCTCGTCAGTCTTCAGCCCCGATGACCTGATCGACGCCTATGCCATCCACGATTGGGACTGGGGCAGCAACTCGGTTGGCAACCTGCTGCCGGAAAATGAGGCCGTGTTAATAGCCGTCAAGACCACGCCAGGCCAACCGCTCTTCATTCCCAAAACCGAGCGAGACATCTACGATGGCAAATATTTCGCCACTTTGCTCTACGCTTCTGAAGACAGCCTGACTTTTGTCTACGCCAGAGAAGGGACTGTGGCCAAGGGCTATACCGTGCATTATGTGGGGCTAAACACCGACCCCAACCTGCTCAAGCTTTTTGAAGAAAGCAAAGGCAATGAACTGCCCGGTTTAAGCCTCGATACCCCGGTTGGCTGGGCCTCAGACAAACTGCTGGTGGCCATTCGTGACAACGGCAAGTTTCTGGATGCCCGCTCCAAAAAGGATTGGTGGGAATAATGCCAGCCTTCTGGCGCACCAGAACCGGCAAGTTGTTTATTGGCGGTTGCGGCAGCCAAATTGGGCTGTTCTTTGCCCTGGGCGGGCTGCTGGTCATTCTGCTATTTTGTTCGATTTGCATCTCGGTGAATGTGGCCAGCGCCGGTGTTCGTCGCCTGTTGGCCGGTCCGGTGGCAACGGCCAACCCGGCCGGAGCTGCGCCGGCAGATATGGAAGCCACCCTGGCGGAAATAAACCGGCTCCTGAGTGAGTTAGAATTGCTCCAAACAAGCGGCGCGATCGCCCCGGTTCCGCTTCAAACTGAGAAACCCATTGCCGTGGCTAACCAGGCTGGAGTCGCTCTTTTCAGCGGCCCCGGCGCGCAGTACGATCAGGTCGGAGTTTTGCCGGCCGGCGCCCGGTTGGATCTTGTCGGGCGCAATGTTAACGCAAGTTGGTGGCTGGCCGCCGCGCCCAACGGTCTATTCGCCTGGGTCTCGGCCGCGGCCGTCACGACGTCGGCCGGCAGCGACGCCTTGCCGGTCGTCGCCATACCCAACCAACTGGTCCAGGCGGTCTCCAACAGCTCACCCGGCAGCGACGCCGCAGCGGATATCCCCCCGGCAACCGTACCGCCCACCCCGACCCTGCCGCCCGGTACGCCCACGCCGGCCATCGATCAGGAACGGCAATTTGTGGAGAAGCTGTCGGCTTACCAACGGGTCAAAGCGGCCTTGCTGGTGCCGCCGGTCAGCGCCAGCCTGTCGCCCGACGGCAGCCGGGTCGCTATGACCGAAGGGATCAAACTCTATACCGTGACCACGGCCGGGGCCCACACCGACATTTGGTTGGAAGAAAATGCCGAACTAAAGCCGGCTGGCGGCGCGCTCTGGTCACCGGATGGACAATACCTGGCGGTTGTGGTCGATTTCAAAAATCGACCCTGCCCCCCCTGCCGGGCCGTAGCCGTGCTCAACCTGGCCGATGATACCATCACCTTCCTGGAAACAGCCGAGGGCCTGGATACCGACGCGCCCCGCTGGACCCAGGACGGCCGCATCCTGGTCAACGCCCATCCGGGCGAGCCGGCCGACGGGATCACCTACGTCTTTGACCGCTACGGCCTGGGCCAGCCGGCTACAGGCGACTACATCCTGAGCAGCAGCCACGAGGGCCAAAAATGGTCTCCCTGGCTGCCCGGTCGCACCTGGCGGGCTGGCGTCTCTGAGCGGGCCGACAGCTACTACCAGGATCAATAGAGGCAAGTATGCACCCTATTTGGCGAAGCAGCACCGGAAAGTTGTTTGTTGGCGGTTGTGGCGCCCAGCTTGGCCTGGTTTTGACCTTTGGCGGCTTACTGGTTACCCTGTTGGCCTGCGCCATCTGCGGCTTCTCCAGCGCCTTGAGCCTCAGCCTGAATCAAACCGTTGCCCAAGCGCAGGCAACGCCTGCTGGCGAAGCTATGGTTGCGCCCGCAGAGGTTGAGTTGCTGCGCCAGGAAATGGATGTCCTGCTGGCCCGGCTGAAATACCTGCGCCAAAATGTACCGACGGTCGCCCCCCCAACCCCCACGCCAACCCCAACCCCGCCGACTCCTATGGCTACGGCCAGCCAGAGCGGTATCAATTTGCGCAGCGGCCCCGGCGTCGACTACAATCGTATTGGCCGGCTGGCCCTGGGTGAAAGCTTACCCATCGTCGGGCGCAATAACGACTCCTCCTGGTGGCTGGTGGCCACGCCGGGCGGCGGGGTGGCCTGGGTCTCGGCTATGGTGGTCGCGGCAACCTACGCCGATGACAACCTGCCGGTGGTCAGCATCCCGGCGCTGCTGGTTCAGCCCGCGGTCCAGTCGATTCAACCGCCCGCAGTTCTGGCCGGGCCGGAGTCCGGCTCGATGGCTACTTTTCCGGTAACCCTGCCCGAAACCGGCCCCGAGCCTGGCCCGATCTCGCTGGCGCCGCCCGGTACCCCTACCGCTGTGCCCAATGAGGCTCGCCGCTTTGTGCAGGATACGCTGGGTTACAAGCAGCTCATCCGGCGGCTGCTGCTGCCGACCGTCAGCGAAAGCTTTGCCCCCCACGGCGACCAGATTGCCATCACCGAGCGGATCAGCCTTTATACCGTTACCCCCGACGGCGCAACCAAGCGACTTTTGCTGGAAGACGACGGCCGTTACGACCTGGCCGGCGGGGTAGTTTGGTCCCCGGACGGTCGTTACCTCGCTTTTGTGGCCAACCAGATCAACGGCTGCCAGTATTGCCGGCGGGTCGGGCTGGTGCGGCTGGGCGATGGCCAGATCACCTACCTGGAGCCGCCGTCCAGCGCCGGGCTAGACCTGCCCCGCTGGACCCAGGATGGCCGGCTGCTGGTCACCGCCCATGCCGGTCAGCCGGAGCAGGGCGCGGTTTATGTTTACGACACCTCAGGCCAGGGTCAAATTGCCAGTGGACGCTTCAGCTTGAGCAGCAGTCATAACGGTCAAAAATGGTTCCCCTGGCAGCCGGGTAAAGTTTGGGAGACCACCAGCGCGGCGGGAGTCGCCAGTTATTATGCCGATTGAGCCGGGCCAGGCACCGTCCATCGCCAGGAGCAAGCGGCTGGTTTATTGGTTCTGGCTGATTCTAACCCTGACGGCCTGCGCCAACATTCACCTTGACCTGTCGCCACCGGCCAAAGCCCTGCCAACAGCGACAATCTCTGCACCCCAGCCAATCGTCGCTTCCCGGCCGAACCCTGGCAATACCTCGCTGCCGACCCCGGTCGTCCTGGCCATTCCGGTGCAACAGCCCTGCCCGCTGCCAGATTTGAGGCAAGGGCAATTTATCTCGGCCAGCGGCAGCTACAGCCAAACCGAGCCGGCCGTTTCGGGCCGGATGGCCTGCCGGATCGAGCGGGGTTCCTGCGCCTACGAACGGCTGGTCGGCCTGGTAGACCCCTCGATTGTTTACAAGCAGGAAGAGTCGCCCCCCTTCGATGAGGAAGATATCCTCATGCACCCGGCCCTGATCGCGCCGCTGGCCCGCCTCAACCGGTTGGTGCAAATCGAGTGGGGAACGACCGTGCAGCTCCGCGTCACCGATGCCTATGACTCGCAGCTCGACCACGACCCACCCCAAACCGACCCGACCCAGGCTTACTCGCTCCACTATGAGGGCCGGGCCATCGACCTGACCTTGAGTCCAATTGACCGCAGCCAATATGGTCGCCTGTGCGCCCTGGCCCACTGCGCCGGTTTTGATTGGGTGCTGCACGAAGGCACGCATTGCCACGCCTCGATCAACGCGGTCAGCCTGTGTACCCAATGCGGCAATTAAGCCAGAAAAAAGCAGGGGCAACCATCCGATCGCCCCTGCTGCAATTTGAATTGTCTCAACAGCCTCAGTGGATCCAATTTTCTGGTAGCAGAGGCATCCCTATGCCTCTGCGGACGGGCACACTTGCACCTGCGGCGTCCTTCGGATGCAGGTGTAGGGATACGGTGAATTTGGATCTACCGAGCCTACCTTAAGAGCTGTAGTAATTTGGTCAGGTCAAAACTAACCGGGCCGGCCGGGGGAGAGATCACCAAGTTACCGTTGACCTCAGACAGCTCATACTTCATCGCAATAGTCCCTTCATCCAGCAAGGTGATATTGCCGGCCGTCAGGTTACGATGTTGGCCGGTTAGCATGGCCTCATATTTGACCACGTAATTGCCCTCTACGGCCACCCAAATGGCGCCTTCGGCCTCTTCATAATTGGCAGCCTGCCCGCCCAGATCGGCCAGGCCAAAGGTGAAACGCCGCGTCAACACGCCGTTGACAAGTTCGGCGCCGGCATCCGCAGGCGGAACGGCTGTCGGCGGCAAATCGATACTATCCTCCGGGCTGTACATCCCACCGGGCAGCATCGTTCTGACAAAAAAGGCAGGAATCCCCAACCATTGACCATCCTGGGGACTTTTTACATAAAACGTGCCGCCAACGTCGATGATCTCCAACACGCCCAGCGGGGCCAGCGTTTTGAAGGAGTCCCCCCTCATCTCGACCCGCAGATGTTGGGCCGCCGGATTCCTGGCGACTTCCAGAAATCCGCTCAGGTCGCCCGAAGTCGGCCGGCCCTGGCGGGTACCCTCGAATTGAGACGAAAAATCCAGCCGGTAGGCTGAGAAGGTGTCCAAACCGACGGTAGCCGTGAAAGGCCGCGACGCCGGATTGGCGGCGACAGTCCTGGCGGCGACAGTCCCGGTTAGAACAGCCGGTTCGCCGGTCGATGGCGGGGTAGGGGTAATAACCCCGGTGGAGGTTAAGGTTGGCGTTACTGCCACCGTCGCTGTGGGTTCGGCCGCGCTAACAGCCGTTTCAGTGGTAACTGTAGTGGTGGCGGTAATTACCAAGTCGGTCACCGCGGTGACGGTTCCACTGATGGCTGTCGACGCCGGCGAAGTTGCCTGATCTTCACCGGCCGGCCTGGCCGGCGGGGTCGGCCAGGTATAACTACAGGCCGGTACGAACAGAACCACAATAGCCGAAAAGGCCAACATAAAAGCAACAAAGCGTTCTTTGGTCATTGCACTCTCCATATTGAAAAATTGGGCCAGCCGTTGTATGATTTGGGAGGCAATAACTGCCTGCCAATCTTGACTCCGACAATTCGGAGGAAATGAGTGTTACAATGGCCGGGTCGCCGCAAAAATTTGGGCAACTTTTGACTGAGGCAGTTTACAAGATACGGATTGCTGAGTCAAAAACCATCAAAAAAACTATCAGCCTGATTCAGGACGAGTTAGGCTACACCTTGGGCAGAGAAGGTGGTTCTTGTATTGAATATTGGCGCAAGGGCAATATTCCGGCCAGGCTGGACGACGTGGAGAAATTAGCCGGGGAGCTGGTCAGCCGGGGCAGGTTGAATGAGGCCGAGTTGAAGCAATTCCTGGCCGCCGCGGGCCATCCCAATCCCGCCGGCCTGGTGGCTGACCTGTTCCCGCTTTCCCCGGCCGATGCGTCACGGCCGGCGCTCAAGGTCGTGGCGGAGGCAACGGCTGCCCCTGCTTCAAAGCTGCCTGAGGAATTGGCGCCTTTCATTGTCGGCCCGCCGGTCACACAGCCGCGCCAATTCTTTGGCCGCACCCAGGAACTCAGCCGCATCTTTGGGTTGTGGCGCCGCCTGCCGCTGCAAAATGTGGCTATCATTGGCCGGCCGCGCGCCGGCAAAACGTCACTGTTGCATTACCTGGCCGGCATCACCACCGCCGACCCGGCCCGGCTGCGGCCCGGCCAGCGACACGATTGGCTGCCCCAACCAGAACTTTACCAATGGATCCTGGTCGATTTTCAGGATGCGCGCATGGGAGACAAGGAGCGACTCTTGCGTTACCTGTTGGCCAGCCTGAAGATACCGGCCCCGGAACCGTGCCACTTGAACGACTTTATGGACCTGGTCAGCGAACAACTGCGCCGGCCAACGATCATCTTGATGGATGAGATCGGGGCCGGCCTGGCCTCACCCGAGCTGGATCAGCAGTTCTGGTGGAGTCTGCGCTCGCTGGGCAGCAACTACATCGCCGGCCGGCTGGCCTTTGTGCTAACGGCCCATCAGGTTCCGGCCCTGCTGGCCCACGAGCACGGCAAACCGTCGCCTTTTTTCAATATCTTCGGCCATACCATCACCCTGGGCCCGCTGAGCGACGCCGAAGCCCGGGAATTGTTAGCCAACTCGCCCCGGCCATTTGCCCCGGCCGACATCGACTGGATGCTGGCCCACAGCGGGCGCTGGCCGGCGCTGCTGCAAATTCTGGCCGATGCCTGCCTGACCGCTTTGAGCGAAGGTCGCTCCGGCGCGGCCTGGCGGGAAGAGGGCTTGCGCCGGATCGGGCCTTTTAGCTATTTGTTGGACGGGTAAAACTAAGGCTCATAATGGATTTCAACGAGCTAATGTACGGTCGCTGTAGCCTGACGCTAAAGCATCAGGCTGAGAGGGCAACCCGCAGGGCAATGAGGACGCCGAAGCGCCCTATTTTAGCCCGTAGGACTTTGTTCTTTCAGCACGACGGCTTCAGCCTTGTGCTAACTTGAATTTTTGCCAACCACTGCTCTAAGCATTATCGCCCCGCAGGGATTTCTCGACCTACGGTCTCGAAATGACATGAGGCTGAGTAATTACAGTTCAAAAGACTCAAATATCATTGGCTACACCGATGCGCCCCGGCTGCACCCTAATCTACTGGTGGGGAGTTTGCAGCTATTGGTCTGGTTGTTCTACCACCCTTCGGCCTGGCGCAACCACGTCAACTGGCTTGAGCCTGGCCTGCGGGCCGACTTCACCCTGACCGATCTAAGCCGCGCTCGGCAGCTTAGCCCTCATCTGCGGCGCACCTTAATTCAGGGCTACTTTATCTTGCCGTTGCTGAGCACCTTGCCGGTCGGCTTGATCTTATGGCGGCAGGGCGCGCCCCTCGATCAGGCTATGGTCACCACCCTCACCTTTATCCTGGCCATCAATCTGGCCCTCGCCCTGATGATCGGCGCGGTGGTGAGCGTGGCGGCCGGCATTGCCGGTGGGGTAACTGTTGGGCTGGCCTTTGGGCTGGCGGCCAGCATCACCAGCGGCTACGTGGAAAGCATTGCCGTGCCCACGGCTATGAGCGTGGCGATTGGCGCCGTGGGCAGTGTGACTGCTATGGTGGCGTCTCAGCCGGGGAGCGGGCGATCGACCGAGCCGGTTGCCTACCGGACTAAAGTAAACTCAAGCTTATGGACGCAAGTTGGGAGCATCGTTATCGGCCTGCTGATCGGGGTCGGCGTGGCGACCCTGGTGCAACTGGGTTTGACCACACTGGCCGGTTTGATTGTTGGCGTAACCGAGAACACTGCTTATTGGCTGGCCCGCACTATCGTCGTCGGCGGGTCGTTTGGGCTGGCCCTCGGCTGGCGGCGAGGCGTGGCCGTTGGCCTGGCCGGGGGGATCGGCGCGGCGCTGGTCTACGGGCTGGCCGTAACCGGGATCGAAACGCAATTTCTGAACCGGAGCGGTTTCCTGGTGGACAGCGGCCTGGCGATTGGCCTGGCCAGCGGCCTGCTCTTTGGTACCTCGTTTGGGGTGACGGTGGTGCTGCCCTACGTGCTGGCCGAACATATTGGCGGGGCCTGGGCCGGGGCCTGGGCCGGCGCGCTGGGGAGCTGGGGCCGGCACATTTTTCGAAATGAGGCGCCGCTGGGGCCGGCGCTGCCGCTCGGCTTTGCCGGCATCACCGTAGGACTAACCCTGAGCTGGTGGCTGCCGCTGCTGCTGTATCCGCTGCTGGCCGCCTGGAATCTGAGCTTATACCAGTGGGACAAACGGCAAACTGGCTTCCGCTCCCCCTTACTCCGCTTTCACGCCGCCTTTTGGGACGAATTTCAGCGCCTGCCCTGGAGCGGCCTGGATGACTACCTGCTGCTGGCGCTGGACCGTCACCCTCAGGCGGGCCAGGCGGCGCTGGAATATTTGCGCTCGGGCCGGCAGCGCTGGGCGGTGCAGGCCGTGCAGCTCGAGCTGGAGGCGCGGCGCTTGGAGCACTATCAAGAGATTGCCGCCCTCGGCTCGGCCCACCGTGAGCTGACCCCCGGCGAGCTAGACGGCCCGGCCAGCGTCCTCCTGCGCCAGTTCAACCACCTCAGCCAGGATATCGAGGCTGCGCTCAACCAGACCACCGTTTACCACCAACGGCTGGCGCTCAAAGTCGTCGATGACCGCTTGACCGGCCTGATCCGCGAATTGACCCTCAGCAATAGCCCAAACGCAGCCCGCTTCTATCCGATTGCCCATCACTGGCAGCAGCTTGTCGAAGCTCACAGCCGCCAACTGGCCGGGGCCATCGACCAAAGCCGGGAGATCGACAACCCCTACGTGGTGGGCGTCCCTCTAACCCGGCAACAAGAAATCTTTGTCGGGCGCGCCGATATCGTGGCCCGGATCGAGCAGCTCCTTTTGGACCAGCGCCGGCCGCCGCTGCTGCTCTACGGCCAGCGGCGCATGGGCAAAACCTCCCTGCTGCACAATCTGGGCCGGCTGTTACCCCGCACCATTGCGCCGCTCTTTGTCGATGGCCAGCGGATAGCCCTGGCCGGCGACTACCCCGATTTTCTTTATAACCTGGCTGCCGAGATCAAAAAGTCGGCTGAACGGCAGCGCCAGCTCAGTTTACCGCCGCTGAGCCGCCCGGCCCTGGCCGGCAATCCCTTCACCTGCTTCAACGAATGGCTGGATGATTTGGAAGAGACGCTGGGGAGTGAGGGTTACAAAACCGCCCTGCTGGCCCTGGATGAATTTGAGATGGTGGCAACGGGACTGGTCAAAGGGCGCTTTGACGAAATGGATATCTTGAGCACGTTGCGCCATATGATCCAGCATCGCACTCGCTTTAGCGTGCTGTTGGCCAGTTCCCACCCGCTCGAGGAGTTCCAACGCTGGGCCGGTTATCTGATCAACGTTCAGGTGATCAAAATTGGTTATCTGGCTCAGACTGAAGCTGTGCAACTGATCGAACACCCGATCAAGAATTTTGGCCTGCGCTACCAACCCGAAGCCGTCCAAGAGGTGCTGGCCTTAACCCGGGGCCACCCGGCCCTGCTCCAACTGCTCTGCTACGAACTGGTGGCTCTCAAAAACGAGCAGGAGATCGCCAGCCGCCAACTGGTTTCAGTAGCCGACGTTGAAGCAGCGGTACGGCGCGCTTTGCACAGCGGCAGTTTCTTTTTCGCCGATATCGACCAAAATCAGGTGGACGCGACCGGCCGGACGCTGCTGCGCGCCCTGGCCTCCTTCGGACCCGCGGCGGCGACCAGCCCGGCGGCCCTGGCCGCGGCCTGTCGAGTAGAGCAACCGGGCGCGCTCGATCACCCTCTGAAATTGCTATTGCAGCGAGATTTGATCGAAACGTGCGATGGCGGCTACCGCTTTCAGGTGGAGCTGATCCGGCGCTGGTTTGCGCAGCCGGTTTAAAGATGTTCCAATATTTCAATTCTCCCAAAGGTATTACGGGTTACGGGCTGCATAAAGGTTTTGACACGAGATACGCACCACGCCACACGAACACTCGAAATGCTTAATTCGGAGTCGATTTCGGAGTCACACTTCCACTTCTCGGAGTCAGGTTACAATAAGATAAGGGCGTAAATACTCTTGGCCAGGAAAAAATTTATAGCACGGAGGTTAACAAATGAGCACCTACAGCCAAAAGAGTTACGCCTACAAGCAGTTTGGGCGATGGTCCGGCAGTTTTGCCCAGGATTTTGCCGTTGTGGAAACCATTCTGCGCCATCGGCGCCAATTTTTTGAGGAGATGCGGGCCGGCATTGGCCTGCCGGAGAAGACGCGGGCTATGCTGGTTTCCAGCAGCGCCTTTCTGGCCGCCTACGGCGCCGTGTTGGGTTCCACCCACAGCTTGTGGCAGGCCCTCAGCTCGGCCGTCAAACTGCCGATCCTTTTTCTGGTTACTCTGCTCATTTGTATCCCGGCCCTCTACATTTTCAGCGTCCTGTTCGGTTCAAACCAGCGCTTGCAGCAGAGTATTGCCCTGGTCCTGTCGGCCATCACCGTAACCGGGGTACTGCTGCTGAGCCTGGCCCCCATCACCTTATTTTTTGTATTGACCACCAACGGCTACCAATTCTTCAAGCTGCTGAATGTGCTCTTCTTTGCCATTGCCGGGATCATTGGGATGATCTTTTTGAGCCGGGGGATGCGCGTATTATCAACCTCGGACGAGGAGAACGGCGGTAGGATGCGCTCCGTGGTGGTCTATCTGTGGATCTTTCTCTACGCCTTTGTGGGCAGCCAGATGGCCTGGACGCTGCGGCCCTTTGTAGGGTATCCCGGCGCCCAGTTTGAGCTAATCCGTGAGCTGGGTGGTAACTTCTATGGCGATATTCTGGTCAGCATCGGCGAGCTGCTCGGCTTTGTCGCCGTTATGTAAGTCAAATCAGGGTTGCCCCAATGAACAAGAAATCTTATGCCCCCGCTAAACCGGCGCTGAGCCAGGCTGATTTGCCGGATCAGACCGTTGGCCCGACTGAAACCGGTTCCTCAGCACCGCTGCCCCAGCCTGAGTACAACAGCGGGCGCAGCCTGGGCCAGATTCTGATCGTGTTGGTCGTGCTGTTGGTGCTGGTCAATATTCCGCTCAATTTTGGCCTTGGCGTGGCCCAGCTCAAGCCCGACAGCCCGCCGGTGGTAATTCGCAATGGCATGCTGCTCCAGGGGAGTGAGCCGGAGGTCTACCTGTTGGAAGACCACAAGCTGCGCTGGATCAGCAGCTCAGAGTCGTTCAGCCGCTATTTTGGCCCGTACCGCCGCATCAACCTGGTCGAAGACAGGCTATTGCAGCGATTCGAGCAGGGCCGGCCCATCCGCCACCTGGTTAAATGCGCCGACAGCCCGCTCATCTATGCCCTGGACAAGGGCCGAAAACAATGGGTTCAAGAGCCGCCCCCTACCAACCCGGCTAACCCCTGGGACAAAGTGCACCTCGTCCCGTGCAAATATCTGCACAGCCTGCCGGCCGATGAGCCTATTTCTGAAGCGGCCAGCCCACCGGCCCAGCCAGGTATGGCCGCCGCCGGAGCCTGACATGGAACTCTCCGTGAACAACCGGCCAAGAGCGGCAAAGTTTGTGACCGGAACAACCCAATTCATGGTTGTCCGGTCAGAGCTGCTCCAGAATCCGCTCTGGTATGTGGTCAGCGTGGCCGGCCTGGCCGGGTTGACCTATTTCCTCGGTTTTTTTTGGTGGCTAACGCTGCTGGTCGGCTTGAGTTGGGGGCTGTGGTTGCTGTGGCTGTTCTTCAATCCGGGCGAGGCCCGCCCCCACCGGGAGGAACCGTTGGCCTTTTATCTGGCCCAGGCTCAACTGTACCGGGGTAAGATCACCCAGTTGCTCCAGGCGGCTCCCCCGGAAAGCAGTTACGACCATCGCCAGCAGTTGGCCGCCCAGGTTGAGCGATGGACTGAGGCCATCCAGGCCCTGGTCGAGCGGATTGCCAGGCTGCGCCAGCACGACTTGCTGCCCAATGAGCTGGTCGCCGTTCCCCAGGCCATCGCGGCGTTGACCGCCCAACTGGCCGCTCAGACCGATCCGGAGCTGCGCCGCCAACTGCGCCACACCCTGGCCAGTCGCCAGAAGCAACTGGCCGCGCTGGAGTTATGGCAGAACACCATCGCCCAGGCTGAAATTCAGCTCGAGAACACCATCGCCCTGCTGGGGACGATCTATTCACAGTTGCTCACCGGCCAATCGACCCACCACGTGGCCGATTACGGCCGCTTCCTGGCCGAGGTCGATGAAGAGATGCACTGCCTCCAGGATCGGTTAGAGGCGTTGCGCGAGGTCAAAGGGGGTCATTGGTAATTCTTTCCTCTTAGCGATCCCGCCGGCTGCGGCGCTGGCTGGGTCTGTTGCCGCCGGCAGGATTGGCTGCCACGGGGGAGGTTTCACGCAAAGCGGCGAGTTCGGCGGGCGACGGTTTAGTCCAGGCGCGGGCCGCGGCCAGCATGGCATCGATATTCTCGGCCGGCATCCCCGGCGACACGCCGCCGCCCACGGACAGAATCAGCCCACCGCCGGCCGCGGCCTTGTCCAGGCAGCTCCTGGCCCAGCGGGCCACCACCTCCGGCGACTCCCGCACACCGACTTCCAGCGGCGGCACATTGCCCATCAGGGCCACTCGATTGCCCATAATGGCTTTCACCTGGCCAATGTCGGCCTTGTGGCTGAAGTTGAACACCTCGAAGTTGGCTTCGGCCAGCGCCGGATAGAGGTGAGCGCAGGGTGTGTCGTTGTGGTAGATGCGGATTAGCCCCTCGAATTCGTCAAAAATACGCCGCAGGTGGGGCGCGACGAACTCCTGGTAATGCTCAACCGAGACCATGCCGACGATATCGTCGAGCAGCATGATCCCCTCCGGCTGGCGGAGTTGCTCCAGTTGGGCGTGCAGCCAGCGAATAATGGTGGTGGTGACCGTATCCAAAAAGCGCTGGATGACCTGCGGCTGGTTGACCAGCCCCATCATCAAATCGGAGATGCCCATCACCCACCCGGCCGTAACCAGCGGGCCGCGGGCCGCCACCATCTTGATGCCCAGCCCCTCGGCCTGCAACCGCTCTTCAGCGTGTTTGTAGAGGCGTAGCACCAGCGGCATAAAGCCGGCCTCGTAGGGATCGGCTGCCGGCGCCTCAGCCCACAGAGCGGGGTCGGTGGCGACCGGCTCGATAGAAGGCGGGCGGTCGTGATGGAAATGAACCCGCGCTCCAAACGCCGACGGTTCGGCGGCCATGCCGTATTCCACCCAAAAACCGGGAATCCAGACCGCCTCGGGAAAACGATCCAGCAAGCCGCGGTGGATTTGGAACCACAGGTCGGGCAGCAGGAAAAAGTCCAATGTATCGACCCCGGCATATCCCGGTAGCCAGGGGCTATCGACGATGAAGGCAACCGGGACCTGATCGGGTTCCTCTAGCCGGGCTGCCTGTTTAAATCGTTCCCAGGACGTGGTCATATTGTGTTGTCCTCCTTGAACAATAGACCGCCGAAAGGCGTTTTAATAGTTTGGCTGATTCAGGTCGGGGTCAGTTTAAGACTGTTCAAATTGCGCCAGAATCTGGTCAACAGTATTCATGGCGCTTTTGATACAATCAGGAATACCGATGCCGCGAAAGGCGCTGCCGGTCAGGTAGAGGCCGGGGATCGCAGCGGCGAGCTGCTCTATCGCCGCCACCCGCTCCAGGTGGCCTACGTCATACTGCGGGTTGCCGTTGCGCCAGCGAAAAACCCGCTGCGTCAGCGGCGCGGCGGTCACACCCATGATATCGGCAATTTCGGCCCGGACCAGGGCGACCAGTTCCTCGTCCGGCAGGTCGACCAACGGCTCCCGGCCAGCGCCGCCCACAAAAACCCGCATCAACGCGCCGTCATTGGGCACGCGATAGTTGAACTTGGTCGAGGTCCAGGTACAGGCCAGAATAGGTCGATTTTCGCTCTTGGGGATCATAAAGCCAAAGCCGTCCAAATTGTGCTGAGGCCGGATATCGTCATAGCGGTAGGCCAGGGAGATGTTGGCCGTGGAGACGTAACGGATCTGGTTGAGCATATCGGCCAGTTTGGGCTGGAGCGGCTCAACCAGCGCCGCGGCCAGGAAAGCCGGGATGGCCAGCACCACCGCGTCGGTGGCGAGAGGGAGGGCGTCCGGCCGGTCAAAGCGGATTTCAAAACCGGGCGCTCGATAGGTCAGGCCGGTCACGCGACAGCCCGGCCGCAGATCGCCGTCAAGCTGGCCGACAATGGCTTCGACCAACTCGCTCATGCCGTGGCGGAGACTGGTAAACATCGCCGGCGGTTGGCCGTTGGGGCTGTGGTCGGAGTGACCGGCCGATGACCGCTTCTTTTTGCCGGCCTGCATGGCCTTGATCAGGCTGCCGTATTTGCGCTCCATCTCCACGAACATGGGGAAGGTGCTCTGGATGCTGAGATTCTCGGCGTCGGCGGTGTAGATGCCGCCCATCATCGGCCCGGCAATCTTATCGACCGCCTCGGCGCCCAGGCGGCGGCGAAAGAAATTGGCCAGGCTTTCGTCGCCCTCCTCCCGCCGGGGCGGGATGAACAGCTCCATGCCCATGCGCAGCTTGCCCCAGGGCGAGATCAGCGGCGAGAGAGCAAAGGGAATGAACTCGGTGGGGATTGCCAGGCGAAACCCGCCCGGAAATGGGGTCAGTTTGCCTTTGTTGAGGACGTAAACGTTGCGGCGATGGTCGTTGGTGGGGATGACTCGATCCGATACGCCCAGGTCGCGGCAAAGCTGCATCCCCCACGGCTTCTGGGTGATGAAGGAGTCAGGCCCGCCCTCGATGACAAAACCGCCGGCGTGCTCGGTGACAATCTTGCCGCCAAACCGGGGCGCGGCCTCGATCAGGGTATAGTTCAGGTCGAGCCCGCTTTCACGGCTTTTCTTTTGCAGGTAGAAGGCGGCGGCCAGGCCGGCAATGCCCCCGCCGATGATGGTGATGTGTGGCATTACTTCTCCAAAATGGCATTAGTAACTGCCTCAATGAATAACGGCGCAGTATTCATCGACTCGATCCGTTCCAGCCGCAGACCGTGCTCGGCGGCAATCTTTTTGGCCTCAATATCGATATCATACAATATCTCAACGTGGTCGCACACAAAGCCGATAGGCGCGGCCAGCATATATTTGTAGCCCGCCCTGGCCAGGTCGACCACCACCTGCTCGATTTGCGGCCCCAGCCACGGTTCGCCGGTTTCGGCCGCGCTCTGGTAAGAGAACATCCAATCAACGTCGCCCAGCCGCTCGGCCACCAGGCGGGCGTTGTCTTTGAGTTCAGCATCGTAGGGATCGCCCATTTGCAACAGGCGAGCCGGCAGGCTGTGGGCGGAGAAAACAATTTTGACCTGGCCCCGGACTTCCGGCGGGAACTTCGCCAGCCCGGCCCGGATATGCTGCTCCACCGCCTGCAAAAAGCTGGGCTGGCGATACCAGGAGTCGACAAAGGTGAATTTGATCCGGCTGCCCAGCGCCTCCTGGGCCTCGTTGACTTTGGCCCAATATTTGCCGATGCTCATTTTGGAGTAATGGGGGGCCATGACAATGGCCACCGCCTCCTCGACGCCGTTGAGGTACATCTGGGCCACCGTATCTTTGATCCAGGGCGACCAGTGGCGCATGCCCACGTAGACCGGCCAATCATAGCCGCGGCGCTGCAACGCGGCGCTAACGGCCCTGGCCTGGGCGTAGGTCAATTCGGTCAAGGGCGATTTGCCGCCGATGAGGGTATAACGGTGCTTGAATTCGTCGATGAACTCCGGCGACATTGGCCGGCCGCCGCGGATATCCGACAGGTAACATTCCATGCCGTCAACATTTTCAGGACTGCCGTAGGCCAGCATCAACACAGCTTTTTTAGTCATTCCACGAAACCTTTATGTAAGGATGAATTGTGAATAGTGAATTGTGAATTGTGAATTGTGAACTATAAACTCGCTTTACGCTTTACGCTTTACGCTTTACGCTTCACGCTTCACGCTCTACGCTTTACGCTCTACGCTTCACGCTTCACGCTCTACGCTTCACGCTTTACGCTTCACGCTCTACGCTTCACGCTCTACGCTTTACGCTTCACGCTCTACGCCATTCCCCGCCGTGTATTCGTGCACAAAATCGACCAGCGCAGCGACGTGCTCCACCGGGGTGTGCGGTAGGATGCCGTGCCCCAGATTGAAGATGTGGCCGGCTTTGCCTTTGACCCCGTCCAAAATGCGGGCCGTCTGTTTTTTGATCTCGGCAATAGGGCCAAAGAGAACCACCGGGTCCAGATTGCCCTGCACGGCGACCTCGTCGCCCAGTTGCGCCCAGGCCATGGCCAGGTCGATGCGCCAATCCACGCCGATCACATCCCCGCCGGCCGCTTTGAGCAGGGGCAGCATACCGGCCGTGCCGGTGCCAAAATGGATCAACGGCGCGGTCGAGTCACGCTGGGCCATTTCGATGGCTCGTCGCGAATGGGGCAGCACATACGTCTCGTAATCAGCCGGGCTGAGCGCGCCGATCCAGCTATCAAACATTTGCAGCGCCTGGGCCCCGGCTGCGGCTTGCGCTTGCAGGTAGTCGCCCACGGCGCAGGCCAGCTTTTCCAGCAGCGCGTGCCAAAGTTTGGGCTGCTCATACATCAGGCTCTTGGTCTGAACGTAGTTGCGCGAGCCGCCCCCTTCGATGGCATAGCTGGCCAGGGTGAACGGCGCGCCGGAGAAGCCGATCAACGGCACGGCCCCGGCCAGTTCCCCCCTGACCTGGCGGATGGCCTGGAGCGTAAAAGCCAGGGTTTCCGCCGCCGGCCGCAGGCTGAGCGCCTCGATGTCGGCGGCCCGCCGAACCGGGTTGCGGATGACCGGCCCATCGCCCCGCACAAACTCCAACTCAAGACCCACACTTTCCAGCAAGGTCAGGATATCGGCAAAGATGATGGCGGCATCCAGGTTGAAGGCCTTGATCGGCTGCAAGGTGACCTCGGTAGCCAGATCGGGGGTCTTGATCAGTTCCAAAATCGAGTAGCGTTCCCGCAAGGCGCGATACTGGGGCATGTAACGGCCGGCCTGGCGCATCAGCCAGACCGGCGTGGCGTCGACCGGTTGGCGGCGGCAGGCGCGTAATAGGCGTTCAGCTTGAGACATGCAAGTTCCAACTTTAGGCTGTATTTAACGGAATGGATATTATAACCAGAATTTGCCGCAGGGCAATCAATCACCCCTTCACCCTCAGGCGATCTGGACGATTTCGACGGCGTTGGCGGCTGTATCGTAGATGGCGCAGGTTGCCGGCCCTTTCCAGCCCAGCAGTTCGCCCGGATTGACCCACAGGCAGTCGCCGATTTTCTCCTGATGAAGTTCGTGGGTATGGCCGGAAAAGACGGCCTGGTACTGGCCGGTGCGGGCCAGGGCCTGGGCATAAAAGGGATAATGGGTCACCGCCACCTTGACTCCTTCAAAGTCCAGCTCGGCGTACTCGCCGTGCAGCTTCAGATTGGGGTACTGGCTTTTGGCAACGTTTGATATGGCAAAGCGGTCGCCGTCGCCGTTGCCAAAGACGCAATGAATGTCGCCCGCAAAGCTGCTGCCCATCAGCCGCGACGGGATCGGCGAGCAGAAATCGCCGCAAAAAATCAGCGCCGTTACTCCCCGGCTCTTGAATATATCCAGCGCCCGGCCCAGATTGTCCAGATTGTCGTGAACATCGGAAAAAACGCCAATCAACATCGCGCACCTCCTCAGAGCGTGTTTCTTAAATGTCATTAGGAGCAAAGCACCCTACGGGTATCTTCGACGGCGAGGAATCCCTTAAAACGCCTCTTGCAAGCAGCGGTTTCAGGGACTCTTCGCTCCCCGCTTGGCGGGTCGCTCAGAGTGACATATTCGGCCAGGCTCTTAATCGCCCGCAAAATCCAGCACAAAGGCGTACCAGCCCGACTCGCCCTGGGCCACCCCTACCCCTACCCGGTTGAAATTTTGGTGCAGAATATTGGCGCGGTGGGGGGCGTCGGCCATAAACCAGTTGATGGTGGCCGCCACCGCCTGGTCGGCCGGCTTAACGCTGAGATAAATATTCTCACCCACCCAGTTGATCGGCATATTGCGGGCGCGAAAACGGTCGCGCAGAGTGCTGCCTTCGGGGGTTACGTGGCTAAAGTAACCGCGGCCAACCATATCGTGGGCGTGGCTCCAGGCCAGGGTGGTCAACTGGGCATCGACGGCATAAGGGGCCAGGCCATAGGCGGCTCGCTGGGCATTGACGGCCCTGACCATAGCCTCTTCCAGGCCAACCAGGGTGGGGGAACCGCTCTTCAGGGCGGCGACATCCGCGGCAGACAGCGCCGGCGCGGCGGGCCGGTTTGGATTTGAGGCGGCCCCGCCGCCAGGGTTGGCCCGCGGGCGGGGGCGGGTGAGCGGCACCTTGAGCACCTGCCCAATTTGCAGCAGCGTGGTTGGCTGTAGCCTGGGATTGACGGCCAGAATATCCTCCAGGCTGGAACCGTTGGCCAGGGCAATGTCTAAAAGCGTGTCGCCGGCTTCAACCTGGTACTCTATTTGGGGCGCCCACGTCACCGGGTCCGGCAGGTCGCCGTCGGCGGGTGGAATGAGCACTTTTTGCCCAATTTGCAGATTGTGGGGATCGAGCATGGGGTTGACCATCAAGATCAGGTCAAGCGGAACGTCGAATTGGAGGGCCAGGGCCAGCAGGGTATCACCGGCCTGGATGGTTTGAAAGAGCAGCGATTGAGTAGGTTTGGGCGGGATGGTCGCCGCCAGCGGCGGGGCCGGGGTAGCCGTAACCGGAATGAGCAGCTTTTGCCCAATTTGCAGCGTGGTCGGGTCGATGTCGGGGTTCAGGGCCATAATTGCTTCAACGCTGACCCCGTAGTCAGCCGCAATCGCCAGCAAGATTTCGCCTGATTTGATGCTGTGGATGACCGGCGCGGGGGTCGAGGTGGCCGTGGCCGTGGGTGAGGCCGGCCGAAACGTGGCGGCCGCCGTAGCCGTTGGCGGCGGCGGGCTTGCTAAGGTGGGCCGGAGCGTGGGTGAGGCCAGGGGAGAGAGCAAGGTGGGTAAGCCCGCGGCTTCCTGGTTGACCGGCGCCGGCGGCACGGCGGCGGGACGATACCATGTTCCCGCGGCCAGGCCCACCACAATCAGGCCAATAGCTGCTACCCGTAAGCGCAATTCAGGCTTAATGCCGTGAGCCAAATCTTACCTCCATAGGTCAGGCTGGGTTAGACTTTTTCGACCAAAAATTATACAGGTCTATTTTTAATTGCGCCAAATAGAATTAGCTCAGAAGAAAATCTTGCCCGATGGTCCGGGCCGGGCTAAAATAATTAGTGTAGGGCTGGTTCATGAAGAGCAAAAAGACCTTTGCCGATGTGGTGTAGGTTATCTATAATTTGGCGTAACAAAGAATGGAGTGAATTATGCCAACAGCCCTGGAATTGACTCCAGAAACTATGGCCAGGTATCGGGCGACCGCGCAACGTCGCCGGCAAGCGGAAGAGCAGGCCCAACGGCAACGACAGCAACTGGCCTGGCAATTAGCCCGGCAGGCGGCGACCTTGTTGAAAGAGCAATTTGGAGCGACTCGTGTCGTCGTCTTTGGGTCGCTAATTCACGAAACCTGCTTCACCCCCTGGTCTGATGTAGATCTGGCAGCCTGGGGCATCCAACCTGAAGATACGTTTAGGGCTATTGGGGCTGTGATGGACTTGGGGCAGGAGATCAAGCTCAATCTGGTGGACGTTGGCACCTGTCGTTCCGCCATGCTGGCTGTCATTGAACAGGAGGGGGTTGAGCTATGAGTGAACGTTATCGAGTGGTGGCCGGACGCATCCGCCAGGAATTGATGGAGTTAGAACGGGTCTTAGTGTGACCCCAGAGGATAAGCGAGTATCAATGTCATTAAGTTAGCACGAGGCTAAAGCTTCGTGCTGAAAGGGCGAAGCCCTATGGGCTAAAATAGGACGCTTGAGTGTCCTCATTGCCCTGCGGGTTGCTCTCTCAGGGCGATGGCTTCAGCCTCGCCCACCAGCGGATATAGCCTTAACTTAAGAGGGTGTCTAAAAATTCTTTATTAACCACGAAGAACACGAAGGAACACCAAGAAAAAGGCTAAAAACTTTGTGTTTCTTTGTGTCCTTCGTGGATTTTACCCTCCTCGAACCGAGATTTTACCAATTCTTGGACAGCCTCTAATGACATTGAGCGAGTATAATCACAGGCAAAGGGCAATTTACGTTGCCAAAACTGTTGAACATAACACCCCATTTTGTTGGAGGTAACAGAAAATGAAACGCCCCCATCGTTTTCTGGTATTGATTGAGCAAGACGAAGACGGGATATACGTAGCTTCAGTACCGTCTCTAAAAGGTTGCCATACCCAGGCAAAAAATCTTGATGATTTGCTGCCTCGGGTGCGGGAAGCTATAGAATTGTATTTGGAAGTACAGGGCCAAAACGTTGTACCGGCGATGGAGTTCATTGGTGTCCAACAGGTCGAGGTCACTGGGTGAGTAAATTACCTATTCTGTCAGCTCGTCAGGTTGACCAAGTTTTGAAAAAACTGGGCTTTGAGCCAGTTCGTCAGAAAGGTAGCCATATTTTCTACCAGCACCCTGACGGAAGAACCACTGTGGTCCCGGTACATCCAGGCGAAGATTTAGGGCGAGGTTTGCTTCGCAGTATCCTGCGGGATGTAGAAATTTCCAGAGAGGAGTTCTTAAAGCTATTATGACCCAAGTTCCGCCTACCCTCAGGCGAAACCTGGCATCAGGACCGATCCTCGTGAATTAGTCGTCCCTTCACCCCTGCCCCCATTCTGACCCGCCCGCCGGCCGGCTGCGTTCTTGCCCCCAAACCCTGAACTTGGCGTGATCTCCCGTTTTGAGGTATAACTTGTCTGGACTCAGTTCAGAGACGGCCAGTTATCGCATACGAGTCCGTTAGGAGTCCGTTAGGAGTCCGTTAGGAGTCCGTTAGGAGTCCGTTAGGAGTCCGTTACGAGACACATAGAAGCCCCATAGCACTCCCATAGAATACCTAATACGATCTTAATGTGATCCTAATACGATCCCAATACGACTCTTAGAACGTGTTTCTTAAATATCACGCTTCGCGCAAGGAGCGAAGCGCCCTACGGGTATCTGCGACGACGCCAACCCAACCTAACTTTGGTACATAGAAAGGCAGCCTATGGCCGTAACCAGTAAAATCATCACGGCGCAACGAGATAGCGCCCGCCAGTATGCCAACCCCGTGGCAATGGTTGGCCATTTGTGGCGGCAGCGGGAGTTGATCCGGCAATTTACCAAGCGGCGAGTCCTGGAGCGGTATAAAGGCTCCTATTTGGGACTGATCTGGTCGTTTGTCACCCCCCTGGCCATGCTGGCAGTTTATACCTTTGTCTTTTCGGTCATCTTTAAGGCTCGCTGGGAAGGCGCCACCACCGGCAGCCACGCCGAATTTGCCCTGGCCCTGTTTGCCGGGCTGATTGCCTTTAACGTCTTCAGCGAGTCGACCCTGGCCGCGCCCGGCCTGATCGTCAACAACGCCAACTATGTCAAGAGAGTGGTCTTTCCGCTGGAAATCCTGCCGGTCAGCACGCTAGGCGCGACAGTCATCAACTCCGCTTTCAGTGTACTCATTCTGCTGATCGGCGAGTTGTTTGTTTTAGGCTCTATTCCCTGGACCGTGATCTTTTTGCCGCTGATGTACCTGCCGCTCATTTTTATGTGCCTGGGGTTGGGCTGGTTTCTGTCTTCGCTCGGCG
>CAYNLK010000079.1:0-23329 GCA_964398055.1 uncultured Caldilineaceae bacterium | reverse complement strand
TCCTGTAAACTTATTCTGTTGTTAATGTGTCAACCGATTTCTGAACCATCCCCAATTTTTTAATCGAAATCCGTGTGAATCTGTGCACTTCGCGGTCCGTGAGCTATTTTCTCCTCTTGTTGCTTATCTCGAACTGAGGTTTAAGGGTGGATTAGTTATGGTTGGAGAGGATGGCTGCTTAAAGTGGTGGGGCTATTGAGGCTGTGCTGGTGGCAAATCTTCGGCAATCCGGGCCAGACCGTGCGGATAGCAGATCAAGACCCGTTCCCGTCCGGTTTCGATCAGTTGCTCTTCTTCCCAACGCCTCAGAATGCGGCTGACCGTGTAGAGGGTGGTGCCGGTCATTTCGGCCAAATCCTGGCGGGTGAGCGGCAGGTCGATCAAGACGCCGCCTTCGACCCTGCGCCCAATCTGCCGGACCAGCCGTAACAGGGTTTGGGCGATGCGCCGCTCGACCCGTTCGGTGGCCAGCTCGCGGTAGCGCTCCTCCAGTTCGTGCCAGCGCTGCGAGACCAACCGTAAACCGTTGATAGCGATACGGGGGAAGCGCTCCATCAGCCGTTCCAGGGTGGCGCTATCCCAGGCCAGCGCCTGGCAATCGTCCACCGCCTGGGCGGCCAGAGGATAAACCGTGTTTTCCAGGGCGGCAATGATACCGAGGGCTTCACCGGGACCGACAAAACGGACCAGTAGTTGCTGCCCTTCTGTTGTCACCTCGGTCAATCTTGCCTGCCCTTCCACGAGAATGTAAAAATTAGTGGCCGGGTCGCCCTGATGGTAGAAAAAGGCCTGACGCTCAACCCGGCGCAGATGCGCCGCCTGGGTAACGGTGACCAGCTCGGATCGAGACAGACCCTGAAAGGGTGGCGTGTGGGCAATGAATTCAATGTGATCGATCGATAGCCTGGCTGGATCAGTCAATTGGCCGGAGTGAGGGAGTTGGTGTTGTTCCCGGACGTCTGAATGTTGGCCGGTTGGCTCAGTCTCAGTCACAATGTCCAGCAAATCGGGATAATCCTGAAGAGCCTGCTTGATATTTTTGCCCTGACCTCGTTTGGGCGGTTCAAGCCAACCTGATGTATCGTCGCTCAGTTGGACTAAGATAGCCAATACCCGGCGCGTATTGCGACTGGCGGTTGATTTGTCCACCCCAAAAAAGAAGCCCAAAGCTTCGGTATTCAAAGAAAGGTGTAGCCAAAATAAAGTCATCAACAACTGCTCTTTGAAGTCAAAACTGTATTTTCGCCCCCCACCAATGGTCCGTTGGCGACCAGGGCGACTCAAGCGGTTTCGCTCCCATTCGACCCATACCGGCGCAGCATCTCGCTGAAGTTTATCGAATTCGCTGACACTGAGGCCGGTGAGATTTTTGAAAAGACGCGGTTGTTTCTTCAACAAAGCCAAAGTGATCATAGTCTATGAGCTTGATGGATTAATCCAACTCAGGTTTCCTCTTGTTATTGTACAACAACTACTGGTTATTATACAATGACGAAAAATGGTGAGCGGCGGCCTGGTTTCATTAATCCGATCTAAGGGTGTAGAATAAAGGTAGTCAAATTTTGCCAGGAGGGTTCGCCATTGTCGCATCCTGATCAGAAACTCAGCCTGTTTCACCGCGGTTTTGATAAACTTTACCCGGCCATCCGCTTTATCTATGAAAAGCTCATGGGCCAGGTCTGGTTTAGCCAGATCACACCTAAACTATGGCTGGGCGGTGCCCCCACCTACCGGCGCGACTATGCCGCCATTCTGAATTACAAAATTACGGCGGTGGTCAATGTGCGGGCTGAGCGAGCAGACGAGACCGCCTTTTACGACCAGCATGGGATCGCCCACGTCCAATACAAAGTGCCTGATGTGACCGTCCCCGGCGAAGATATCCTGACCCAGGCGGTTGATTGGATCAAAACTCAAATTGAGGCTGGTCGGATTGTGCTGGTCCATTGCGCCAAAGGTAGGGGCCGGTCGGCCATGCTGCTGGCTGGCTACCTGATGCGCGAGCAAGGGCTAACCTTTAACCAGGCCAACGCCTTGATGAAGTCAAAGCGGCCGCTGACAAAGTTGGAAGCCAAACATCGCCGCGTGCTGGAGGGGTGGCTGGCTAAACAAAATTACTCCGGTTTAGGGAGCAAGATTGATGAACTCTGAGCTAAACCCGGTCAACTTTGACCACATTACCACCATCATCTTTGATATGGACGGCACCCTGATCGAGCATACCTGGCGGCTCAGCCAGATTACCGAAACATTGTTCAACCATTTTGCGGCGGAGTTGGCCCCGGTTACACACGACGAATTCTATGACCGCTTCTGGTCGCGGAATGAGGACATGTGGTATATGATGGTTGATGGGGTGTTGAGCGGAGAGATTGCGGCCAAATACAGCTACGTCAATACGCTGCGGTCGCTGGGCCAGGATACTGCCCTGGCCGAACCGATGCTGGCCTGCTGGCATAAATTGGTGCTGCAAGAAGCCAGACCCTTTGCCGACACCTTCCCTGTTTTGGAAGCGCTGGGCCAAAAATATACGACCGGCATTTTGACGAATGGCTTTAAATTATTGCAGCGGGCCAAGATAGAGCGATACAATTTAGCCAGCTACGTTGATTTTGTCCTGGTTTCAGAAGAAGTCGGTTACCATAAACCGGATAAACGTATCTTTTTACAGGCGCTCGAAAAGGCCGGTCAACCGTTGCCCCAGCAGACCCTTTATATTGGTGATAGCCTGGCGGCGGATATCGAGCCGGCCCGGCAGATTGGGCTGACTCCCATTTTTATGAATCCCCATGATGATCTTGAACCGCCGGACGGGGTCATCAAAATCAACCGATTAAGTGCTCTGTTGAGTTTAGTGGGCGCAGGGTCTTGAGTTGGAAAAAGGCGACCCGGCAGGAACTATAGATATTCAGAAAAGGATTCGTGCTCAGAAACCCGTTTTCTCCAAGAAAACGGGTTTCTATACCCCGAAACATTATCTGAAAGACTATATTTTTTATGATGCAGTGGTCTTCAATATTTGGAGCAGGGTTTTACCGTAGGTTTCATACTGCCAGTTACCCAGTATCCCCATTTTGGTTAGCGCGGCCAGAGATTTTGGATTGCGGCGAGCAATGTTCATCAAATTTTGATTACTAATAATGACATCAGGCTCCACGCCGCGCTGAGCGGCCAGACCATTCCGCCATTGTCTGAGCGTTTCGTAGCGAGCCAGGGTACTGTCGTCGGGGCTATGATTATTGGGAGGTTGATATTGAGGATAGGGCGCGGCTTGCCCCTGACGAATAGCCCGCAGGATGTCAGAACCATTGTGTTGGAGTAGTTTTTCGCCTACACCTTTTATTTGCTGCAACTGTCCACTGTGCAGCGGCTGCTCTTTGGCCAGTTTGATAAGGGTGTTGTCATTCATCACTTTGAAGGGGGGGCGATCGATCCGGCGAGCAATTTTGTCCCGCAAGATGAATAGCTCACGCAAAACACCTTGTTGAGAAGGGGTGAGATCTTTGGCCCCTTTAATCCGCCAGAAATCATCGGGATCAAAAATTTTGGGGGTAGGCTCGACCTGGGTGAGCCGGTCAAACGCTTCCAGGGCTTCCTGGAGTCGATGTTGCTTTTTTAACTCAGTAAACTGGATCTCGCGCAGAGGGAGCAGGTAATGAGTATCCAGATGAGCATAGTCCAGGGCCGGCTTACTCAGCGGACGTTGCCCCCAGTTGTAGCGTTGAAAGCGCTTGTTCAGTTCAACCTCAAAATAGTCGGCCAGGATCGGACCAAGACCATAACGAGGCCAGCCCAATATCTTGGCGGCAATCATCGTGTCAAATAGATTGGCGAAGGTAAAGCCATAGTCTCGCTTCAAACTCAGAAAATCATACTCGGCAGCGTGAAAAATTTTTTGGATGTCGCCGTCAGCAAAAAAGGGGGCTAAACCGGATACATCTAACTTGAGTGGGTCGACCAGGTAATCTCCAGAGGGTATCGAAAACTGGATCAGGCAGACCTTTTCAAAGTAACTGTACAAACTATCACTTTCAGTATCTATTGCCACCAACGGCTCTTTGGCCAGCAGCCGGATCAGTTCCTGCAACTGTTGGGGTTTGTCGATCCAGAAAACTGCGGCTGACTTGGCTTGATTAGCAGGTGATAAAGATGCTTTCATTGATAATGGCCAGGGCTTATCCAACAACCTCATTTTATTGAGGCGAATAATGCATCTATAATAGCAGAAATTCAGGTATTGCCAAGTTCAAAATTATGGTGTGGCAGTCCTTTTTTCGTGGGACCTTCGCGCTATTGGATTCTTAAATTGAGCGTGTTATATTAAGGGCAAAAAGGGAGTTGGCATCTTTACGGGTTTAGAGCAAAGATGAGCAACGGATAAGTGTAGCTGCTGTTCCTAGGAGGTGTCTGCTTAAGCCATGTTAAGCCATGATTATGTGAGATTGACTTAAAACGCAGGAACGGGTATAATAGGCCATCCTCAAAGTGTAAGAGTGCCCCTTGCGGTAGCGGTAGGGAGTAATGGCGCTAAAAGGAAATCTAAGAGATTTTAGCACAACACAACTGCTAAATTTGGTTAATCTTGCCCGAAAAACGGGCATGTTGACTGTTAATGGGCAGTTTCAAAATGTAGTTTTATACTTCAAGGAAGGGCGATTGATTCGCGCCTCTACCGATGCTGACTCGGTTCAGCTCGCGGCGATGCTGCTCAAAGCAGGCAAGCTGACCGAAGATCAGGCCAGGGCGGTCGATAGCCAATCTGGCGGCTCGTCAGATAGGATGGTCGGTAAATATCTCATGGATGCCAAGTTGGTATCCAGGGATGACATTATTCAGGGTGTTAAAGATTATATGTTGGGCATTGTGTATGATCTTTTTACCTGGGAAGAGGGCGATTTCTTCTTTGACCAGGAGTCCCTGCCAGCTAACGACAGAATTACCATCCCCCTGAATCTGGACAATGTAATTTTGGAAGGTAGCCGGCGAATTGAGCAAAATCGGGTTCTGGAAGAAGAACTGCCTGATTTGTCGACCATCGCCTTAAAAATTACCGACAAACCCCTGCGTGACGTAAAGCTGACCCAGGATGACTGGCGAGTCATCTCACATATTCATCCGCGCAACTCGGTCAAACAGATTGCCCAAAACAACCACATGGATGAATACCAGATTCGGAAGATTGTCTACGGCATGCTACAGGCCGGTCTGGTCCAATTGATTCCACCCGAAGGTATGGAGCAAAGAAAACCGCAGGCGCCTCGGGGTCGGGTTGGACGCAAAGCAGCCAGTCAGTCACCCGCCGAAAAACGCAGTGTGGTGACTAAACTTATCGAACGGATTAAGCGGATCTAGCACCATTCCTGTCTCTGCTTAGTTAATAAATGAAACATTATTGTGCTTTTTTGCTCTCTTTGACCTTGAGATAACCTGGTCTTAAGCTTAATTCTTACAATCATCTACAGTCTTTATTTAAGGCAGGTCGCTTCGATGCAAACCGTAAAGATGGTCATCACGGGCCCCTTCAGCGCCGGAAAAACCGAGTTCATTAGCAGTGTCAGTGAGATTGACGTTGTCACCACGGAACGAAAAATCTCCAGTGATGCAGAACGAGTCAAAGAAGAGACTACGGTGGCAATGGACTTTGGCCGCATTACCGTAGACGACGATCTGGTACTCTATTTGTTTGGCACGCCCGGACAACGGCGTTTTGATTTTATGTGGGAAATTTTATCGGAAGGAATGTTGGGCTTTATCGTGCTGGTTGATAGCGTGAGGCCCGAAACATTTCGGGAAGCCAGGCATATTCTTGAAGTTTTTAGGGGTTATGCTTCTACGCCTTATGTAGTGGCCGCCAATAAGCAAGATTTGCCTGACGCCTGGTCACCGGACGACCTGCGCATTGCTTTGAGAATCGATAGAGAGGTAAAAGTGCTCTCTTGTGTGGCTCGTGATAAGGAGAGCGTTAAGAATGTGCTGCTGGAATTGCTTTACTCTATCTTAGAGAAGATGCAAGATTGAGGGTAGTAACTCTTTAACAAGTGATATATGGCTAAGCGAGTGTCACGGCAGTCTACGATTGAGGCGGTACTGCGTGGCCTGATGGAACAGGGTGGGTTTGAGGCTGCGGTAGTAGCTACCAGTGATGGATTACCCATTGCCCTGGTAGGGCAATCGACCGTAGATACAAGGTTAGTGGGAGCCGTAGCTGCTTCTTTGAAAGACCTGGCCACACGCGCCCACCAAGAACTGGATGAGATAAGTTTGCGAGATAAGAAAGGCAAGCTGGTTGTCAGTCGTTACTTCTCGATAGTTTCACCTCAAGGACAGTTTAACCTATTACTGGCCGTGCAAGTGCCAGAAAAAAAATCCTATCGTCGTTTAGTCAACCAGGCGGTCAAAAGAATTCAGCAGGTTTGGTCAGATTGATTCGGGAGCGGGTAGCAGCATCCTCTCTTGCTGAGTGAGTCCTTACAAATCGTACTTGCCGTGAATGCGCCCTCCATTCACCGGAATTTCTGATGACATTTGAGTTTGCCGGGGTTGTTTTGAGGCTAACCTGTGAGTTCTATAGTTACTGACCAGGGAATTGTTCATTACGAAGCCTACGGTCGTGGCGAGCCGGTCATTCTGCTGCATGGCTGGCTGGGCTCGTGGGGGTACTGGCTAAGGACGATGGAGGTCCTCAAGAATCAATATCGTTGTTATGCCCTGGATTTTTGGGGGTTTGGCGATTCCGGCAAACGGCGAAGCAGTTACTATGTGAGTGATTTTGTCGGCCTGGTGGACCAATTTATGGAGCGGTTGGGGATTGAGTCTGCGCCCATTGTAGGACATTCCATGGGCGGAACAGTCGCCATCTCCTTGGCTATCAGCAAGCCTGAGCGGGTCCGCCGGGTTATTGTGGTGGGGTCGCCCATTGTTGGCGACTCGCTGCATCTGTTTCTCCGGTTAGCGGGCAAACCCTGGATTGCCTCACTCGTTTGGCACATGCCGGCCGCCCTGCAATTCGGCATCAAAGTCTTCTCTCCCTTTGTGGTGAAAAATTGGCCCGAATGGTATGAGATGGTCACCCGTGATATTTCGCGGACAACCCTTGAAGCTTTTTTCACCAGTATCAACTCCCTACACAAAACCGATCTGACCTTGCAGTTACCCAAAGTGGTTCGGCCCGTTATGGGTATTTATGGGGTGGGTGATAATGTGGTTGCTCCCACTCAGGCTAATGTGATTGCCCAAAAGGCGCCGCTATCTCGCGTAAAAATGATGACCGGTTCCGGGCATTTTCCAATGCTGGATGAACCGCAAGCTTTTAATGAAAATCTGGCAGATTTTCTTTCATTTCAGTTCTCCACCTCCAACTAGGTAAAAATCTGGGTTAGTGTTGAACTCTAACAGATGAAGAAGATTATCATTCGAGACCCAACCCCCATTGAGCCCTTTAATGAGCCGGCCCGTGATTTACGGGTGATGAATAAGCCTCTCTGGCTCTACCAGCGAGATGTGCTCAGCCCTTATTGCCAGGAGGAGGTTGAGTGCAGCTCGTTGCGAAGCGCTTCGTTTCTTCCCCCTGAAATTCTGGCCGATGAGGTTTTAATTTATCGAGATAATCTCTTCTTTGATGAGTTCCTCTTTGAGGCCTTTATCACCGCAGCCCGAGCCTCAGGGCAACCGGCGCAAATTGCCTTTGCCCCGGATGATGCGGCCATTATTAACCATGCCCTACCGTTGCAGCAGGGTATCCGGCTGCAAAATAACGTTTACGTGGCGGATCTTTTTTATTACCCGGATGGCACAGCCATTGGTAAGATTGAGCCACAACCCGTTGTGGTGGATACCGAACCCAGAGAAATGGGTTACTATCACATCCCCACTTA
Organism: uncultured Caldilineaceae bacterium; assembly: GCA_964398055.1. Classification (GTDB taxonomy): domain Bacteria; phylum Chloroflexota; class Anaerolineae; order 4572-78; family J111; genus CAYNLK01. The sequence continues at coordinate 15,455 of CAYNLK010000079.1, read as the reverse complement.
TATGGCTACCGAGCAGGGTGATCTGGGTTTTATGGTGCCCCTGAAGGCGTTCCTATCGATTGAAAATTGGACCCACATCTTTATGGCCAACTCGCCTTTTGGTATTTTTTCTTATGGGGCGCGCATTGAAAAATCACTGGATACCCTATCGCTGATGCTCAAGGTGCTGTGGCGTTCTTTACTGGAACGCAAGCAGTTTCTGTCATCGTCAGCGTTAGTTCAGGTGGGCAAGAATACCCAGATTGATCCGGCCGCCATAATCCAGGGACCGACGATAATCGGCAATAATGTCACTGTTGGGCCGGGCGCAGTCATCAACGCCAGTATTATTGGCAACAATGTCAACGTTATGCAGGGCGTTCAGTTGATGCTCAGCGTGGTTGGCGATGGCTGCTATTTGCCGTTTCGATCCGCCCTGTTTATGACCACGTTGATGGAAAACTCAATGGTGGCCCAAAACACCTGTTTGCAGATGAGTGTGGTTGGCCGTGATACATTTATTGGGGCCGGGAATACCTTTACCGACTTCAATTTGTTGGCCAAACCTCTGCGGGTGTGGCACAAAGGGGAATTAAGAGAAGTGAAGCTGCCGGTTATTGGGGGCTGCGTGGGGCATAACTGTAGAATTGGCTCCGGCCATATCATCTTTCCGGCCCGCTCGATCGAGTCGGATGTGGTTTTGTTTGCCCGAGAAGGCCGCAGCATCATCGATCGGAATATCAAATATCAGGACAGCGACCACCATAAATATCCCGGCTCCGGCCATATTCCCAAATATCACGATGATTTGTTGTTGGAGGAGTTTGACGCTGAATCTGAGCAAATGGCGGCTGCAAATCAGTAGTTGGCCGGACCAGCTTTCCTGAAATTATGGACAATTTTGCCTTTATTATTCATCCGGTTGATCCAAAACGGGACGTTCAGCGCAAGTTTCCGCTGCTCGGTAAGCTATTGCCAGCCCCGGCCATAGATTTCTTGTCGCGCTACTTTCCACCGGTTTACATCTCGCACATTACCGGCATCACCTCTCTGGCTACCGGCAAAGAGATCGAGGGCTGGTTTATTGCCTGCCCCTTTACCCCCAGGCAGATGGCGGCGCTGCCGCCGGAAATAGTGTATAACAAGGTGATTGCTACCGGCCGGCTGGCTCAAAAACTGGGGGCCAAAATATTGGGTTTGGGTGGATTTACCTCGGTGGTGGGCGACGCCGGCATAACGATTGCCAAACACCTGGATATCCCGGTGACTACCGGTGACAGCTATACCATTGCTGTGGCGGTGGACGCCACCTTGCGGGCGGCCCGCCAGATGAATATTCGTCCGGCTGCCGCTACCGCCGCGGTAGTCGGCGCAACCGGTTCGATTGGGCGCGTCTGCGCCCAGCGTTTGGCCGCCCATGTCGGCAAATTGATTCTAATTGGCCGGCGTCGCGAGGCGTTGGCCGAGGTGCAGGCGCTGGTTGAAGCGCAGGGGCCGGCCGAGATTGAAATCAGCACCGAGATGCAAGCTTTGCGACAAGCTGAGATGGTCCTGACGGTGACCAACGCCATTGAGGCGGTGATAGAGCCGCAGCATCTCAAAAGTGGGGCGGTGGTGTGCGATGTGGCCCGGCCCAGAGACGTATCGCGCCAGGTGGTTGAGGCGCGCAACGATGTTCTGGTCATTGAGGGCGGGATGGTGAAGGTACCGGGACCGGTCAATTTTAACTTCGATTTTGGCTTTCCGCCGGGTATGGCCTATGCTTGTATGGCCGAAACAATTACCCTGGCTTTGGCCGGCCTGTATAAAAGTTATACCCTGGGCAAAGAGATCAGCCTGGAGCAAGTGGAGACAATCAGCACCCTGGCGAGCCAACATGGTTTCCAGGTAAGCGGGTTCCGGAGCTTTGAATTAGCCGTAACCGACGAACAGATCGATCAAATCAGACAAAATGCATATCTTAAGCAGGCTCAACTGAATTGGGCCAACCCTTAATAATTTGCACTTACAAGAGAGGTGGTAATATATGGGCAAGGGCCGCATCCTGGTAGTAGAAGATGATACCGATATCTCAAAAATGTTGCGTATCTACTTCGACTCACAAGGGTACGAGGTGTTGGTAGCCAAGAAAGGGCAGGAAGCCCTGGACATCTGCCGCACTAAATTACCCAACGTGATCGTGTTAGATATCAATTTACCGGACATCGATGGCTACGATGTGTGCCGCATCTTGCGGAGCAACACGCGGACCAGCTATGTGCCGATTATCTTTTTGACCCAACGAGATGATCGCAGCGACAAGATTGCCGGACTTGAGTTAGGGGCGGACGATTACATCACCAAGCCCTTTGATATTGAGGAGCTCAAGCTGCGGGTTGAAGGCACTATTCGCCGCTCCTTGCGCGAGGCTTTAACCCACCCGGTAACCAATCTGCCAGCCGGCAAGTTGATTGAAGAACAACTGAAGAATGTCAAGGATTCAGTAGAACCCTGGGTTTTACTCTACTTTGGCATCAGGAACGCCAGCGCGTTCAAGGAAATCGCCGGGCCTATCCAGGTTAACGAGGTCTTGATTTTTCTGGCCGATATTATGCGGGAGACTGTTGAAGAATTCGGCTCGATGAATGATTTCATCGGCCAGGCCTCGGATAATGATTTTATCATTCTCACCACGGCTGAGGCCGCGCCGGTAATCTGCAAAACCGTCATCCGCCGGTTTGATGAAGAAAGCAATGTGTTCTATCCGTTTTCGGTGCGAGAGGCCGGCAAAGTTGTTTACGAGGATATCGACGGCGTAACCCATGAAGCTGCTTTGATGAAGTTGGTAGTTGGGGTGGTGACCAGCCAGGATGGTCCCTTTGCCGACATTGTGCAGATTACGGAAGACGCCGCTGAAAACCGGCGCAAAGGCAAGGGTTGCCCTGACCTTCCCAAATAGGGACTGGCGTCTCTGCTTGAAGCTGGTTGTACCTTATCAAGTAAATCCGAGATTTGGAACTGATGAGCAAGGCGATGGCTTGCCCTGACTCAGCCAGAGCGTTTTCTGGCTGTTTGTTTGGGGGAGTGTGAAGATTGGTGATCACCAATAATAAAGTGTCAAGTCAAATCGACTTGGAACAGAATATCCACGGGGCAGGTGAAATTAAAGATCGCTTGCAAGAAATTGCCTACGTGTTACAGGCGTTAGCCAGAGAAGTAGCCGCCGCACTTGAAGCCCAGGCTTGCTGCATCTATGTGCTGGATCATCAAAGACAAGAGCTGAATCCAGCCACCTCCTGGGCCACTCCCGAAACAATCACCAATTTCACCAGACAGGCAGTTAACGATAGTCTGGCCGGTTTGCCCATCCGGGCCTGGTTTCAACAGCCGGATGAGACCAATTCGCCGCGCGGCCTGGTTCGAATTGATGATCTGAGCCACGATCATCATGAGGCGAGAACCTGGCCAGATTTTCCACATCACGCCATTTTGGCGCTGCCCTTTACTACCCCCGGCGGCAATCAGTTACTCGGGGTCTTGCTGGTTGCCGACAAGATTTCCGGCCCCGCCTTTTTACCTCAAGACGAGCAGTTACTGGCTGCCTTTGCCAACCGGCTCGACCTGATTCTGGCTATTCAAAATCTGGAACTGGCTCAGGAAAAACAACGTTGGGATCAAGAGTTAATCATTATCAACCAAATCAATCAAACCCTGGCAGCCGCGCCTCAACCCATCGACCTGGAGTCGGCTTGTCGTTTGGTGTTGGGGATGCCCTATTTGAAAGAACTGTTTCAATTCGACATCGCTGAGATCTGTTTGTGGGATGACCGCAGCCAAAGCCTGACCGTCGTCGACCGGTTACCGAAAGATAACCCCAACGTTGAGGCTTTAAGCCAGACTTATGCCTTGAATGAAGGCTATACCGGCTGGATCGCCGCCAACCAGAGTTCACTATTGATTAATGACACCTGGCGCCGCACCGATATTACCCCGCGGGCCGGTTTACAAGGCTTCGCCTATCGCTCTTACATGGGCGCGCCGCTTAAGGCTGGCTCTAATTTTTTGGGCACGTTAGAACTGGCCGCGGTTCCGCCAAATTACTACGATTATCGAGATCTGGCTATTCTTGAAGTGGCCGTTAATCAAATCGCTATTGCCATCGATCACGCCCGGCGCTTTAGTTCTACCGACCAGCAACTTCAAAGTCGCATCGATGAGTTGGCCGGCTTACAGCGGGTAAGCCGTGAGCTGAATAGCACGCTCGATCTGGATCGGATCCTGGGTTTGGTGCTGGCTGAGGCGATGCGAATGACGCAAGCTGATTTTGGCAACGTCAGCCTTTACAATGCGATCACTCAGCAACTTACGGCTCATAAAGAGCAAATTGGAACTGATACCGCGCCCCGCCCTCTGGAACAGGTTCAGATTGCTCTGGCCCAATCAGGCATTATAGAGCAAGCCCTCAGAACCGGAACCGCGGTTTTAGTGCCCAATGTCTTAAGTGATAAAAACTTTGTTGACCAGGGGCGAAACACCCGCTCTCAGATCGCCGTGCCGATTATTTATGGCGGCGAACCGGCCGGGGTTATCAATCTGGAAAATCAAGATTTCAATCACTTTACCAACGATCAGTTGCGCTACCTGGAAGCCTTAGCCAACCATGCGGCCATTGCCATTGGCAACGCCCAGGCCTACCAGGAGCAAAAAACTGAGCGTGAACGGGCCAGTCGCCGGGCCGACCAACTGGCCCGGCTGGCTGAGATCAGCAATACTTTTCGCACCAACCGGCCCCTATATGAAGTGTTGGAGGATATCGCTTACGCCATTTTGGAGTCGGTTGGCTATAACCTGGTGGTCATCAGCCTGGTTCAACCTGATCCCCCTATCCTCTACCCTGAGGTTGGGGCCGGTATTTTGGTGCCGCAATTTGAAGCCTTAAAGATGGTCAATAAACAGCCGCTCTCAAATTTGCTAGAGATTATGCAGGCCGAATTCCGGTTGGGCAATAGTTACTTCATTCCGTCTGAACGCAAAGAGGTCTGGCTGGGCAAACTGGATATTCCTTATATTGAAGCATCTTTACCTGAATCTTCTAACTTGGCCATCGTTGAACGGAGTCGGCCTCAAGTTTCAGACAACATGTGGCGGTCCGGGGACTTACTATTCGTGCCGCTCACCGATACAGAGCAGCAGATCATCGGCCTGCTCACGGTTGACAATCCCGATACCAATCAACGCCCCGACCTGCTGACCATACAGACCCTCGAGATTTTTGCCAACCATGCTGCAGCCGCGATTGAAAATGCCCGGCTTTTTGAACTTGAACAGCAGCGTCGCCGCCTGGCCGATACGCTGCGGGGCGTGGCCGAAACGATCAGTTCTCAGCTTGAAATTGACGAACTCCTCAACGTGGTGCTGCAAGAGCTGAAGAAAGTGGTTGATTATGATAGCGCCAACGTGCAGCGGTTGGAAGATGAGCAATTGGTCATTATCGGCGGGCAAGGTTGGGAGGACAGCCAGCAGGTCATTGGACTTACTTTTCCCCTGACCGGAAATAATCCCAACCGCAAAGTCATCGAGTTGCAGGAACCGGTTATTGTTAAAGATGTCCGGCAGGAGTACCCAACTTCCTTCTCCGCTTCAATTCACAGCCCGATCAGGAGCTGGTTGGGTGTGCCCCTCACTTATGGTACCAATCTGCTCGGCTTGATGGCAGTTGACAGTTATCAGGTTGACTTCTTTACTCAGGAAGATGCCGACGTGCTGTTGGCCTTTGCCAACCAGGTGGCCGTGGCGATGCAAAATACCCGCTTATTTGAAGCGGCTCGCCATCAGGTTCGCCAATTGGCTGCCCTCACCGAAGTGGCCCAATCGATCAACCGGGCCCTTGACCTGGACGAGGTGCTCAACCTGGTTTTGGATGCTGTTTTTGACCTGGTGGGGGTCAATAAAGGCTCAATCTGGCTCATCGATACCGCCCGGCAGACCATCAGGATTGCGAACACTAAAAACATTCCCGAAATCATGTTTGAAGCCCTTAACGAAAGCCCGATCCCCGTTGAGACAGAACCTTTTGCCACCGTCATTCAATCCGGTCAGGTTTCGGTCATTGAAGGAGGGCGGGCCGGTCAGAATGATAACCTGCCCGGCTATGAATTACCCTTCCCGGATGATGTTACCTATGTGCCCTTAAAAACAGAAGAAGGCGTTTTCGGTATTCTGGCCATTGAAACGGTGATCCATCAAAAAAATATGCTGGAATTGGTCACAACGCTGGCCGACCTGGCCGCCGTCGCCATCGACAATGCCCGCCTGGTACACCGGTTGAACACCCTGACCGAACAACTGGAGCAGCGGGTGGAAGAGCGCACCAAACAGTTAGCCGAAACGCTGCAAGACCTGACCGAAGAACGGGACCGGGTTGAAACGTTATATCAGATTACCCGTGAGCTATCGGTTAGCCTTGATCTGGATCGGGTGTTGAATGAAGCCCTCAACCTGATCAACCGGGCTATTGGTATTTCCCACGGCTCAATTTTATTACTCGATCACGGCAGCGGCGAGTTGATCTACCGGGCGGCCCTGGGGCGCGACAAAACGCTACCCCGCGGCGGACAAAAGACCAAATATCGGCTGGGCTATGGCCTGGCCGGCACAGTGATGGAACTGCGCGAGCCACGCATCGTCCCGGATTTGTCCGAAGAGCCAGACTGGATCCCCCATGAGGGTATGTCTGATCGCCGCTCGGCTATGGCGGTGCCGCTTGCTACCGGCGAGGGCTTGATGGGCGCGCTGCTGCTCTTTCACCCGGAACCCAATTACTTTACGGAGGACCATCTCAAATTGGTCGCCGCGGCCGGCGCCCAAATTGCCAATGCCATCAACAATGCCGAACTGTATCGCTTGATTACCGACCAGGCTGAACGGCTGGGGATTATGTTGAGAACCCAGGCAACCGAGGCGGCTAAACACGAGGCCATTCTTAAAGATATTGCCGATGGGGTGTTGGTGCTGGATGCCCGGCATAACGTCATTCTGCTCAACCCCAAAGCGGCTGAGATTTTAAATGTGAATCCCAATCTGGTTGAGAATCAATCGATCGATCAGATTTTGGGCCAATCCAAATCTCCGGTAGAATTGGAGTTGACCCAGCTCTTTTACGACAATTTACTCAAAGCCCTGAGCAAGCTTGATGCCGGTGAAGCCGCCGCCGAGTTCCGGATTGGGGTGGGTAAGAAAGCCATTGTGGTCACGTTGACTCCTGTGGCTCTGGGGGCGGAGGAAACTTTGGGTGTGGTGGCCGTGATCAGAGATATTAGCCGCGAGGCCGAGATCGAGCGTTTGAAGAATGAATTCATCTCCACGGTTTCCCACGAACTGCGGACGCCCTTGACCTCGATCAAGGGTTATGCCGATCTGTTGGCTTCCGGCAATGCCCAGGTGGGTGACCTCAATGAGATCCAGCAGCGTTTTGTCAAGGTCATTCAATCGAACGCCAATCGCCTGACCGAGTTGGTCAATGATATCCTCGAAATTTCCCGAATTGAGACAGGTCGCATAAAATTGCAACTTGAGCCGGTGGATGTTATCCGGCTTATCAAAGAGGTGGCGATTTCCTTTGAAGGGCAAATGGTTCAAAAAACGATGGATCTATCGCTGCACTTACCGGACCAACTGCCTCCGGTTCGAGCCGACCGGGCCCGTTTGATCCAGATCCTGGTCAACCTGATCGGCAATGCCTGGCAATATACCCCGGAGGAAGGTAAAATTCGGGTCTATGCCACTCTGGTCGAAGATAAACTTGTGCGGATAGATGTAGAAGACACCGGCATTGGTATTCCTGAAGAAGATATCGATCATATCTTTGACCGCTTTTTCCGCTCTGAGCGGCACGAAGTTCAATTGGTTGATGGCACGGGGTTGGGTTTGGCCATCACCAGATCACTGGTAGAAATGCTGGGGGGCGACATCTGGGTTGAGAGTGAGGTAGATGTAGGCACAACCTTTAGCTTTACGGTGCCGGTAGCCGCCCAATTTGAGGATGAGGCCCTCGTTGAGCAACATGTACTTACTGAATAACTGACCTCAAGCCTATGGCAAAGTTTTGAAGGATAAGTAAAATTTATGAGTGAACCTGTCATCCTGGTAGCCGAAGATGAACGTGACATCCGTGATTTGATTGTGTTTACCCTGCAAATTCACGGCTTCACAGTTATGCACGTTGCCAACGGCGCCGAGGCTGTTTCAAAAGCGACCACCGCGCAGCCTGATTTAATTCTGATGGATGTTCGGATGCCCAAGATGACCGGTTATGAGGCTTGCGAGGCGCTCAAAGGGCAGGAAAGTACCCGGGATATCCCTATCGTCTTCCTGTCAGCTAAAGGCCAGGAAACAGAGATCAATACGGGGCTGGAGTTGGGCGCTGAAGATTATTTTTTGAAACCTTTTAACCCGGCAGATCTCATCGAGCAGGTCAATAAAATTTTAACCAAGTATGGTAAGATCTAGCAGTCTGGTATGAGCGCGATTGTCATTGACGGCGGTTTGGTCCATTATGAAGCCTTTGGGCGCGGCAAACCCGTGCTATTTTTGCATGGCTGGCTCGGCTCGTGGCGCTATTGGATGCGCACAATGGAGGAGGTTGCCGATAAGTACCGCACCTATGCCCTCGATTTATGGGGTTTTGGTGATACTGATAAATCCAAGAAACGATATCGGGTTGAAGATTACGTCAATCTGGTCAATGACTTTGCCAATAATATGGGTATTCAGCAATCGCCGCTGGTTGGCCATGCTCTGGGCGCGACGGTAGCTCTTGAATATGCGGCCCAGTACCCTGAACGGGCGCAGAAGATTATGGCGGTCAGCTTGCCGATGAACGCCGACGCGATTAGTCGCCGCTTGATCGATTTTGCCAACAATTCGATGCTGGCCAAAGTGATGTGGTGGCGCCAAATTACCCATAAAGAGGTGCAGCAAGAGGCCGAAAAAACGGGCGAAGGCGCGATCAGCCTCAGCGTCGAGTCGGTAGCCGGTATTGACATGCATGGCCGGATCAGAGCCCTCAGCCGTTCAACTAGCGCCATGTTGTTGGCCGTTTACGGGGAAAAGGATGACATCGTCGATCCAACGCCGCTGCGCGAGTTGAATGGTGATTGGACCAACATCCGGCCAATCGGCCTGGCCAACTCGAAACACTTCCCGATGTTGGACGAGGCGGTCAAGTTTAACCGCTTGTTGAGAGAATTTTTGGATATAGAGGGCGATTTGTCCGTACTGGAACTGAAGGAAGAGTGGCGTCGCCGCCATCGTTAACTCCCCTTCTCAATTTAGATTATTATGGTATAATAGGGTGGCTGAGTGTTAAAAATCTATCAGGAGGTGTCTCATGCCAGAAGATCGCCCGATGTCTAATGCTGCTCTCCGAGTCCTGCTGGACGCCGTTGAAGAGATTATGGGGACCAATGGGACCAAAGCCGTGCTGCATGCCGGCGGCCTGAGCAAATATATCGACAACTATCCGCCCAAAACTCTGGAGATGGGGGCTAATTTTTCCGAGTATGGCGCTTTGCAACAAGCCGTGGAGGAGTTTTATGGCCCGCGCGGGGCGCGGGCGATGCTCTTGAAAATTGGGCGGGCCACCTTTCAATTTGGGCTGAAAGACCAGCCGGCCATTCTGGGGCTGGCCGGGATTGCCCTCAAAGCCATCCCTGAAAAACAGCGCATGAAGTTGATCCTGGACAAAATGGCCAAGGCCGCCACCGAGCGCATCAACCAACCCAGCTACATTGTTGACGAAGAGGATGCCTTTTATTATGTTCAAGATGAGTGCCCTTGCCGCTGGCGGCCCGAACACGACAAACCGTGCTGCCATGTCAGCGTGGGGGCGCTGATGGAAGCTATGGCCTGGACGACCGGCAAGGTCTACCGGGTGGAAGAAGTGGCTTGCATCTCTAACGGGGCCACCAATTGCGTTTATCGAATTCCCAAGCAGCCGGTTGAAGAGTAAGTTGGCCGGGTTGAATTTAGCAGGCAGGCCCAGGCAATTGCCTGGGCCTGTTTTTACAAAGTGCCGGGCACTATCTAAAAGTGCCCGGCACTTATTTATAAAAGCGGTTGCAGTGGGTTGGGCATAAATAGAATAATGATCAAGGCGATCATCACGTAAGTCAGAATCTTCCGGCCGGGGCCAAGTTCCACCAGATCGTTGAGAGGCGGCGGATGGCCCGTACCGATAACAAAGAAAACCAAAAACGCCCATAGTAGCCAGCCCGACCACCAAACAATTCCGGCCGCCACCATCAAGCCGACCAACGCGATCCCTAGCCAGCGAGCCTTGTCGCCGAGTAAGCAATAAATAATGTGGCCGCCGTCGAGTTGACCGACCGGTAATAAGTTCATCGCTGTGACGAATAGGCCAAACCAGGCGGCAAACGCAACCGGGCCAATCAAGATGTCGCTGCCGTTGCCGGGCGGAATAATCCCGGCCAGCACCAGCAGATACTCCCGCCAGACCGGCAAATCGGCATATTGATCAAAACTGGGCAAAATTTGGCCGTGGACCAGGTATTTAATGGCCATATAAAGGATCGAATTCCCCTCCAGGAGCGAGGTGCCATCACGGGTCAGGCGATGCAGCGGGGAATTCAGTACGCCCAAAATAGTCAACGGGATGGCAAAGATCAGGCCACCCAGCGGCCCGGCCACGCCGATGTCGAAAAGCTGCCTTTTAGTTTTGAATGGGGAACGCAACTGAATAAACGCGCCCAGCGTACCCACCGGCGAGATCACCGGCAAAGGGATAAAGTAAGGCAGCGTCACCGCCACTTTGTGAATCCGGCCGGCAAAATAATGGCCAAACTCATGCGCCAGCAAAATCACCATCATCGACAGCATCATCGGTGTGCCGCCGAGCCAATCGGCCAGCGTTGTTGGTACACATTGGCAGGCATAGATCGCCCCGCTAAACTGAACCGAAACTATGGTCGCAATAGCCAACCCTAAATTGAGCCACGGATTGCGAGGTTTAGGGGTAACCAATATCCCCGGCTGAGCAATCACAGCAACCTGCCCCTGGTAACGGCGAAAGATGGGGGTGTAATCGTGTTTGTGCCAGCGTTCGGCAATCAGATCATAAGCAGCTTCGCTGTCTGCTACTAGCAGGTCGCCGATAAAACGGATGGTCCCCTGGGGGGCCTGGCGAGGCATCTCAAAACTGACGACGTTGAACACATCGGCCAGCTCATTTCTTAATTTGTTGAGGGCGGCGCCATCTAAAATAATATTTTCGGTGGGGGTGTTTGCCATGGCTAGCCTGTTTTGGTAGGGTAGAGGGTTGGATAACGCCGTTCGTTACAAACGTTCGGTCCGATTTTGTCGCAAAGCCGCAATGGTGCGGGCTACTTCGTTCAAACGATCGGCGCTGGCTTGATCATTTTTAGCCTGATACCGTTCCAGCTCGCGATCGATCGTCTCGAAAAACTCGCCATCAAAATCGCCCAAACTTTCACGAATCATGGCCATCATTTCGTGCCGGTCGGTCGAGTCAAGAACCAACTCGATCCACTCCAAAGTCTCTTGCCGATTCATCAACAAGCTAACTCCTTTCCAGATTTAGATCGGTATTTATTGTAGCATACTCCGCCCGCTGACCAAATAAACCAACCTGGTTCGACGCCGGCATTTTAACATATTTCACTGGTTACTGACAACAAAAAAGGCTGGCTTATTGGCCAGCCGGGAGGCAAATTCAAGATCCTTGAACCAGCGGTTACCCTGGGTTGAATCGAGGCAATTGCCGTTGGTTCAACTGCGAATAATCGGCGAGGCAGTTATGGGGCATTAGCCTGGTTTGATATATTTTATCTTGTCCTGCTCTATCGCCGTTAGACGAGCGCCAGCCAGGGCCAGCGCATCCCGGAGCAAGTGGACCTCTGATAAAAAGACGATGAATGATTGCTCAGGGTCATTCGGTGGAAACAAACGAAGGGCCGGATTTCGGCCATCCGTACTGGGTAACAGTTCAATCGCCAAATGATTGCTTATTCTGATAATTTGGTTCATTTTCCTGGTCGTATACTCCACAGCCAGGCAACACAGCCAGCCTGGTCAATAAAGTAGTTCAAACCTGCGAAATCCCATCAGGGCAGTATTTTGCTGCAATTACAGGCAAACTACCGATTTGATCAGTTTGCTCAGTAAATTATCGGGCTGCTTGGTTGGCCCCGGCTGAACCGGGGAGGTGCCAATTATCTGAAGTTGGCCCAATTTATTATAGCTGATCAGCATACTGTCAAGTATGTAGACGGGTGGAAAAGTACCCGGGACACATTGGACTCCCTGGAACAGTTCCATAAGCCCATGCTCATAATCCTGGAAGTTCATCCCAATCTCCCCAATTTGAACCCTGAACAAGCCTCCTCCTCGTTCCCAGGTTAATCGACAATGAGGGAAACCCTTTAACCTTTATTATACAAGGGGTAGGTTTGAATCTGGTTTGTTTTAGCGAAAATTGGCGCTAGTAGTTTGAGAGTTACAGTAAATCAGCGAAATTGGCCTGCCCCGGACAACTTTGGTGAAACCCCCAAATTCTGGTGTTTTATCCGCCCCGGCTTGGTTGTATAATAAAAAAGAAGAAACTCCCCCGAGGATTGGCAAACTAACTTCTAACAGACTTTACAAAGGCCGTAAAGATGAACAAGGCAACCATTACCCTTCAGATTACCGTCTCTAGCAAGACCGTCGGGCCAAAGGATCTCCAACACGCCCTGTCGAATTTCGGCGGCAAATTGACCGCCCAGATTTACGAACGGCTGCGGGAAAATCTAACCCTCCTGGCAAAAAACCAGGATTTTGAAACAGACTGGTCAATGCAGATCAATATGGTCAAAACAGCTATGCCGGGTACCAAAATTGATCCGGTTCGGCTGAATTAGAAAAGCTCCGTTCTCTACTGGTTGTTGAAGGATATCTGCACCGGTGTTTACCTGCCGACGAGACTTGAGCCGGTGACGAGTAGCTCTATTTCTGGTAAGGGGCCGGCCTGAGTGCTGGCTCTTTTTGTTTCTGCGGATAACTTCACCGGCCGATTGATGGTGGCTGGTTGGTTGGCTGGCGGGTTGGATAGATGGTTGGTTAAGGGATTAGCTGACTGATCGGCTAACAAACACAGATTTCCGGCTTTTCGGAGTAACGAGTATTATTATTCTACATCAAGTGACCAACCAACAAACTAACAAACCAACTGACCAACCAACACGAGAGTTCTCGGAAAATGGTACGAGGAGCTAAAAGCCAACGGAACACACAATACGCACTACGAAACGTGTTGCGTGATGCGTGTTCCGTTCAACGTAAACGGAACAATTAAAGGACTTTTCGAGAATTCTCATACATCAAAAGGAGGTAACACGTGACTGTTTATGCCGGTAGATATCTACGGCTGGATTTAAGTACGGGGGAGTGGCGCGCAGAGTCGATCAGCGAGGCCGAGGTCAAACGCTGGCTGCTCGGCTCCGGTTTTGCCGCCTGGCTTTACTACGATGAAATGGATACCTCACTCGACCCGCTCGACCCGGCCAGTCCGCTGCTGATTTTCAACGGTCTGCTGGCCGGCACCTTTGCCCCAACCGGTTGCCGCACCTCCTTCTGCGGCAAGTCGCCCCTGACCGGCATCTGGAACGAGGCCAACCTGGGCCACTACTGGGGCGCCGAGCTTCGCTTTGCCGGCTACGATGGCCTGGTCATCACCGGGCGGGCCGACCGGCCGGTCTACCTGTATCTCAATGCCCTCCAAAACAGCCTCGAGTTGCGCGACGCCGGCCACCTGTGGGGCAAAGATTATTTTGAAACGGCCGATACCCTGCTGGCCGAAACCGACCGCCGGGCCCAGGTAGTCGGCATTGGCCCGGCCGGCGAAAATCTAGTCAAAATTGCCGGGATTATGTGCGGCCCCTCGGACTACGTCCGGGCGGCGGCCCGGGGGGGCATGGGCGCGCTGCTGGGCAGCAAAAACCTCAAAGCCATTGTCGTCCGGGGCCAGGGCAAGCCCGAATATCCCGACAAGAAGCAATTCCTGGATACGGTCAAGGAGCAAAACGTCTATATCAAAAAGAACTCCGTAGCTATGTCGCAGTTTGGCACAGCCGGCGGGGTGGTCGCCACGGAGTGGTACGGCGATATGCCCATGCAAAACTGGACTTTGGGCAGTTGGGAGCAGGCCGAAGCGGTCTCCGGCCAAACCATCTATGAGAAATATTTGGTCAAACATACCCACTGCCACGCCTGCCCCATCGGCTGTGGCAAGGAGATCGAGGTGACCGAGGGCGAGTACGTCACCCCCCGCGGCGAAGGCATCGAGTATGAGACCATTGCCGGCTTCGGCGGGATGACCCGGGTGGACAATCGGGAAGCGCTCATTTTAGCTAACTCCCTCTGTAACCGCTACGGTCTGGATACCATCTCGACCTCCTCCGTGATTGCCTTTGCTATGGAAGCATACGAGCGAGAGTTGATTGGCCCGGAGGAGACCGGCGGGTTGGAGCTGCGCTTCAGCAGCCCCCAGGCTATGCTTGCCGCCATTAAAAAGATCGCCTTCCGGGAGGATATAGGCGATACCCTGGCCGAGGGCGTGCGGGAGGCGGCCCGGCGCATCGGCAACGGGGCCGAGGATTTTGCCATCCACGTCAAGGGGCTGGAAGTGGCTTATCACGACCCGCGGGCCTTTGTCAGTATGGCCGTTAACTATGCCACGGCTAACCGGGGCGGCTGCCACCTGGAGTCGGCCAGTTACTGGAACGGTTATGGGGTGGTGCTGCCGGACGCCGGCTATCCGGAGTCGCTCCCGCACCAGGAGTCGAGCGCCGAGCAGGCCAGGCTGGCCTACGACTGGCAGAATTATGCCAGCGTCTATAATCCCCTGGGGCTGTGCAAGTTCCTCATCAAAGGCAAGGTTGGCCCGGCCCGCACCGCCGAGATTGTTAACAGCGCCCTGGGCTGGAACTGGGCAGCCGAAGATGTACTGACCATAGGCGACCGGCTCTTCCAACTCAAGCGGCTGATCAACCTGCGTCTGGGCGTCACCGCTGCCGATGACGTGTTGCCCAAACGGCTGGTCACCGAGCCGCGGCCCAGCGGCCACGCCGAAGGCATCCTGCCTGATATGGCGGTAATGATGCCGGTCTATTACCAGTTGCGGGAGTGGGATGAAAACGGCGCACCCCGGCCAGAGCGATTAGCCAAGTTGGGCCTGGCCTAATCTTTGAAACAGACATTCATTTGTTCATATCGAGGCCAAAGTTTTGGCAGCAGGCAAATTCTTGGGTACAATCGCCGGAAGCTGGGAGCAAGAGTGTGTTTCTTAAATGTCACGCTTCGCGCGAGGAGCGAAGCACCCTACGGGTATCTTCGACGACGAGGAATCCCTTAGAACGCCTCTTGCAAACGGCGGTTTCAGGGACTCTTCGCTCCCCGCTTGGCGGGTCGCTCAGAGCAACTGT
>CAYNLK010000078.1:0-24208 GCA_964398055.1 uncultured Caldilineaceae bacterium | reverse complement strand
TCCATTTTCATCCAATTGTTAAGGTCCTATGGCTTAGTATTGAACCATGCCGTTTTATTCTACGTATGGCGATTGAGGGAGTACCACAACCTGGAGCAAATGAGGCACGAGGTGGCGGAGAGTGATGTCTATGTGGAAGTTCTTGCCAGGTGCTGTGGCTATGGGCTGGCGACGGATTATTGGGACAAGTTACGCTAATGTTCACAAATCACCAAGATGAGTTGGGATAGGATATAACTGTATGGCCCAGATGAATTACCCCTATGCTCCTGACGGTTGCCGTCCCGGCGAACGGGTCGTCTTCAATGCCCTCAAACGCTACCTGCCTGATGACTACTTTGTCTGGTTTGAACCGACCTTGTTCGGTCAAAAGAAGAGCGCCCGGCCCGATTTTGTGGTGTTGGGGCGCGACTTGGGCCTGGTCATCATCGAAGTCAAGGATTGGAGCATTGACCGCATTCACGGCGCCAACCGGGAGACCTTTCAGCTATTCAACGGCAGCGCGGTCGAGAGCCGGACCAATCCGGAGAAGCAGGCGGAGGGCCATTTTCGGGCGCTCAAGGCCGAACTGGAGCGGTACCGGCTGACCGACCCGGCCAGGCACCGGCTCTTGCTGCAATCCGATGGGCCATATCAAGGCAAACTTGCTGTGCCCATCGGTTATCTGGTGGCCTTTCCCAACATCAGCCAGCCGAAGTGGCAAAGTTCGGAATTGCAGTTATATCACGTCATCAATGAGCGAGTTGTGCTCCTGCGGGAAGAGCTGGAAGCGGCCCTGCCGGAACGATTAAGGCAGGTACCCTGCTTTGCCTGCGACCTATCCCGGGAACAACTCGACACCCTCAAATGGATGCTCTATCCCGATATTCGGGTGCCTTACACCCAGGGGCGCCTGTTCACCCTCGATCCGGAACAGATCGGCATGGCCCGACTTGACACCTACCTGCCGCCTGAGGCCCAACTGCTAACCCGCAAAGCCCAGGCCAAGCTGATCAGAG
Organism: uncultured Caldilineaceae bacterium; assembly: GCA_964398055.1. Lineage (GTDB taxonomy): Bacteria > Chloroflexota > Anaerolineae > 4572-78 > J111 > CAYNLK01. The sequence goes on along the minus strand of CAYNLK010000078.1, from coordinate 23,210 downwards.
GGGTGGTGGGCAGCGGCAAAAGCCTGATCCTGCTCTACCGGGCCAAGTTCCTCAGTGAGCAGAATGCAAATTGGCGGGTGCTGGTGCTTGCCTACAATAAGACGCTGCGGGAATACCTGCGCCAGGTCTTTGAGCAGATCGGCGGCGATCCGGCGCGGGTCGAGATTGTCAATTTCCACAAGTGGTGCCGGAATTTACTGCTGGCGGCCGGCCTGTTCAAGAACCCCCAGGACAGCAGCAGCCAAAAGGGTCTCATTACCAGCATTTTGAAGGAGGCCAATATTACCGAGTTCGAGCCTCAATTTCTGGCCGACGAGTTCAACTGGATCAAAGAACGTGTCGATTACCGGCGTTGGGACGACTATGTTGATCCGCACAAGGTAAAGCGGGTTGCGAAAGAGAATGCCTGAGTAGCCCTGGTGGAACTTTTTGTTTTTCCTGTTGTCGCGTTCTTGCGAGCGTCCATAAACGATCGGCTCAGACAACCAGCGGAAGGAAAAGTGCCTTTTGACAGCAGCCAGCCTACCTACTATAATGGCTAACCATAAGGTTAGGGAGTAGCCACCTGCCACAGCGGGTCGGCCAGTCGTCAATCCGGAGCACTGCTCTCGGCTGGCCGTACGTGTGATACCGACACTACTGGCGAGACTACCACGATATTCCATTACCGTGGGGTCTCGCTTTTTGTTGCCTGCGGTCTCATTTAATCCAAGGAGTGTAAATTATGATTGGGGAAACCATCTGGTTGTGGATTGGCTTTAACCTCTTTGTTTTGGTTATGCTGGCGCTGGATCTGGGCGTGTTCCATCGCCAGGCCCATGCCATCTCCACCAAAGAGGCGGCCATTTGGAGCGTGGTTTGGATTAGCCTGGCCTTGACGTTCAATGTGGGGCTGTACTGGGTCTGGGATGTGATTGCGCCGGCCAGCGCCTATTCCAACAGCGAAGCAGCCCTGGCCTTTTTCACCGGCTATCTCATTGAAAAGTCGCTGAGTGTTGACAACATCTTTGTCTTTGTGTTGATCTTTACATATTTTGCCGTGCCGGCGGCGTATCAACATCGGGTACTATTTTGGGGAATTATTGGGGCGTTGCTGATGCGCGGTACATTGATCCTGGTTGGGGCCGCCTTGCTCAAGGAATTCCACTGGATTATTTACGTGTTTGGCGCTTTTTTGGTCTTTACCGGCGTCAAGATGGCCTTCCACAACCACGAGGAAGTGCATCCTGAACATAATCCGCTAGTCCGGCTCGTTCGCCGGCTACTGCCGGTGACGGAAAACTATGAGGGCGATAAATTCTTCCTCGTGCGAGCCGGCACATTGATGGCCACCCCGCTCTTCCTGGTGCTGGTGATCGTGGAAAGCACCGATTTGGTCTTTGCCGTCGACTCGATCCCGGCCATTTTTGCTGTGACCGATGATCCCTTTATCGTTTACACCTCCAATGTTTTTGCTATTCTGGGCTTACGTTCCCTCTATTTTTTGTTGGCGAGCGTGATCGACAAGTTCTATTATCTGAAATTTGGCCTGGCGGTGGTCCTGGTCTTTGTAGGGTTGAAGATGGTTCTGGTGGATATTTATAAGATCCCGGTTGAGCTGTCCCTCAGCGTCGTTGTGCTTGTTTTGAGTCTGGCCATTATGGCCTCGCTGTGGCGGAACCGCTATCTGTCGCGAGCTTACGAGAGTTGATGGACTCTAGCGCGATAAGTTGGCCGGACTGAAAAATGGGGAGGGCAAGTTGCTTTATCAATAGGTCATCAGGTGAGGAATATGACCTTACAACCCGGAGAGTGCCACGGGCAATTCGTTGTCAAACCGGGATTGGTCAGCAATATTTTTCAAGGCAATGAAAAAATTATGTATACCTTTTGGTAATAATCTTTGAATCATGTTATAATGGTGTATAGTATCATTATGGTGAGTTGCAACTCCCGGGTTGCGGTAACGCTAAATATTAAACGACCTCAACGCAAGGTGAGCGTATGAGCGATTTGAAGAATATTAACCCTGATAATGAAGAAGAGATCGAGTCCCCTATCGAAGGTCCTCCCCCTGACTGGATGAAGACGGCTACCTCTTCGGCCGGTAGTTCGTTCAAAGAGAATGAAGCCCCGGAATGGCTACGCAATATCCGGGCCGGCAAAGGCTCGTCTACAACGGAATCCAAAGAAGAGGCCAGTGTGGCCGGGGATGAGTCTGCGGCCGGTTCCACTGAAACAATGTCGGATCTGGAGCGCCTGCTGGCCGAGGAGGGCATCGATCTGACCGGTGTGGCCGACGAACGTCCCGAAGGGGCCGAAGGTATGTCGGTTAAGGATTGGATGATTGCCACCTCTGATGACGAAATCATCAGGCGAAAGATTGGAGCCGAACCCATCGAAGAGCCGCCGGCTCCCAAGGTAGCACCCAAACCGTTACCTGAGTCGCCTGCGCCGATACCGACATTTGCTGAGGATGTGGTAGAAGAAGAGCTGCCGGATTGGTTGCGAGAAATTTCGGATGAAGTCGAAACATCTCCGCCGCTGGCAGAGGTGGCTGAGGCCAGAGCCGTAACGGCTAAACCCCTTGTTGAAGAGGAGATGCCGGGTGACGAAGATTTACCAGACTGGTTACGCGAAGTTTCCGAGCAGGTTCAGGCGACTACTCCTCCGGCGGTGAGTGATACTGGACCGGTCGAAGAGCAGGACGAGTTGATGCTGGAGGAAGATCTGCCTGATTGGCTGCATGGTATTTCTGATGAGCCGGCTCCGGTAGCTGAGCCAATCGTCGAAACCGGCCTTGCTGCGGACCTTACGGATGCCAGCGTCGCTGAGGAAATGCCGGCCTGGTTACAAGAAGAGGAAGAAGAGGAAACGCCGCTTCAGGCCGTTACTGCCACCCGCGATGATAAGCTAGTGGTAACCGATGAGTTGCCCAGTTGGCTGCGTGAGGTGGAAGAGGATCAGGCCGAGTTACCCCTCGTGATGGCGGAGCCTGAACCGGAGCCTATTCTGCCGGTGCAGCCGCCTGAAGCAGACGTTCTTGAGGAAGAATTACCCGACTGGTTGCGTGAAGGGGAAGAAAGCGCGCTCGACACCGACTTTGGCCCCGAATTCGAGCCGGCGCCTTATCCGATGACCGACTCGACCGATACCGCTATCGATGAAGAGAACCTGCCGGATTGGTTGCGAGATGTTCAGGAAGCCGAGGTTGAAGCTGAGGCCGAATTACCTGAGTTAGAATTACCTGAGTTAATGGAAGCTGAAGCAGAAATCGAAGAAGAACTGGATGAGCTTGATGAGGCTGAACTCCCCGACTGGTTGAAAGAAGTTCAGGCAGAAGAGGAAATGATTGCCCCGACCGCGCCAGAACCACAGGCTGTGGCGACTACCCCTGTCCCCCTTGAAACTGAGGCTGAAATCGTTGAAGAGGAGTTGCCGGATTGGCTGCGCGAAGCCGCAGCTGAGTCGGTCGAAGCCGGGCTTGGGTTGGAGGCAATGGTGGAGGCCCCCAGAGCAGAAGTCGGAGAAGGGTTGCCTGACTGGCTGCAAGGAGTTGAAATGGCTGAAGAAGAGCCGTTTGAACCCTCAGAACCCAGTCCCGATGAGTTCGGATTTGGAGTAGGGGTAGAGGAAGAGGAAGAGATTGAGCCAGCCCTGGTTCAAGAAGAACTGCCTGACTGGTTGAAAGAAGTCCAGGTAGAATCTGAAGAGATGGTTGTCTTGGAGAAAGCCGCCGTTGCCAAAGTTGCCGGGCCAGAACTTGAAGAAAGCCTGGTCGCGGAGACAGAATTGCCGGATTGGCTCCAGGTCGAGGAAGAAGCTGAGGCTGAATTGCCGGTAGAACCGGTTCTGCTTGAACCGGAGCCTGCGGCTACTGCGGTGGTAGCTGCACCGGAATTCTTGGCTCCGGCTGAACCTGAACTGGCAGAGGCCGAACCCATCCCGGCTGAAGCTCCTGCCCCGGTGGTTACTGCAGAAGTTGCTCCGCCGGTGCCGGCGGGAGCCCCCGCTTTGGCTGATATGCCTGACTGGCTCAAGAAACTGCGGGAGGGTGATGTTGAAGAAGAAGTAGTGGTCGCGGCTCCGGTAAGGCCACTCCCGAAACCTGTGGTGGCCGGACCTATGGTCAGGTCCGTCACCACGCCAGAACCGGAAACTCCGGCTGAAATAGCCATACCTGAAGAAGCGAGTGAACGCCTGGAACAGGCCCGCGTTGCCCGAGATGCCGGCAATATCGATGAAGCCCTCCAATATTATGAAAACTTGGTCTCGAGTGGGCTGCAGTTGGATCGAGTTATTGAGGATATTAAGCAAACCATCAAGTCGTATCCGGCTAACGCGATGTTGTACCAGGTGATGGGCGATGCGATGATGAAAGATGGCCGCCTGCAGAGCGCGCTCGACGCCTACCGCACAGCCTTATCGAAACTGTAGGCGGCGGTGAAAGCCTGCCCCAAAAGCCGGGATTTGCCCCGGCTTTTTTATTTGAAGCAGACAGGTTGATAAAAGAAATACCCGCCCTTAAATTCCGCTAAACTCCAATGTTGCGTCTGGCGTGCAGATAAGGTATCATTCCGACAATAAAATCATCTTAACCCAGTCTCTACAAACAAAACCTAATACAACAGGAGAAAATTCGTGGAAAGAACACTCATCATCATCAAACCGGATGGCGTAGAGCGCGGTCTGATTGGTCCAATTATCACCCGCTTTGAACAGCGCGGCCTCAAAATTGTGGGGTTAAAAATTGTGCAAGTTTCAACAGAATTGGCCCGCCGGCATTATGCCATTCACGAGGGCAAACCTTTCTTTGAACCGCTCATTCAGTACATTACCTCGGCGCCAGTGGTGGTGATGGCGCTGGAGGGACCCCAAGCGATCCAGGCCGCTCGTAAGACAATTGGCGTTACCAAGCCTGTTGAGGCCACAGCCGGCTCCATTCGGGGCGATTTTGGGATGATGGTTGGTCGAAACCTGGTTCATGGCTCCGACAGTCCTGAAAATGGCGAGGCCGAAATTGCTCTTTGGTTTGATGAGTCGGAGCTGATTGCTTACGAGCGTGGTATTGATCGCTGGATTTTAGAGTAGAATGATAATGATTTGTTGGTTTGAAAGTTGGTTAGCTGGATGAACAGCCAACCAACCAACTAACCAACTGTTTTCAGGAGGGCCAGCATGGCTGAAACAGAAGCAGTTCCTACCGGTGAACCCTCAGCGGTCGAAAGCGAGATAACCGTAAAAGGTCAAGCCGTCAATAATATTCATGCTGATCGAGTGACCGTTCAATACGCCACAACCGGCGACATCCAGGCCAAGACAGTGATAGTTTCCCAGGCCGGGGCGGGGCGGGTTGAAGCAGAAACGGTCGAGCTGCGCCAGGCCGGCGCCCAACTGGTCCAGGGCGGCGCGATCAGCGTTCGCCAGGGCGGCGTGATCCAGGCCAGGGCCGACCAGTTTTCTTTGACCCAGGGGGGGGTCGTTCTGGCTGAAACTGAGCGGAGTACGTTGACTGCGTCAACTGCCGGAGCGATCCTGGCTGGCGGTGAGGTGGCCCTTGACCAGAGCGCGGCCAGAGTGATTTTGACCCGCGGCGATGTGACTATGGACCAGAGCGGCGCCGGTCTCCTGGTGGCTCGTAATGTTCGCACCGGCAACAATAGCGGGGTCATCATTATGCTGGCTGGCCGGGTTGACGGTGAAGTCAACTCTGTTTTTGGGCCGGTCGCCGGGGCCGCTTTTGGGACGGCCTTTGCCCTGGTGCTGGCCCTGATTCTATGGCTCAGGCGCCGGCTGGCTTAATGAGGCATTATTTTATCAGAGGAAATTCTCTATGCTTAAATCCGTTTTGCTCCTGGCCTGGCCATTCGTCCGGCGCTATCTGGCCAACCGTTCGGCTGAATATGCCGCCGATTTCTTGAATCGACGGCGTTCTGAACGGTTTCGGCAAGGTGAAGAGGAGAGTCAGGCGGCCCCGACGGGCGAGCTTGAGTGTCCCCCAACCACCAGTGGCTACTCATCCGGCGACGTTTTCTGGTTTGTTTTGAGTGGGATCCTGTTGGGGAGTGCGTTGGGGGTATTGTTTGCCTATTTGACCCGCCAAGAAGAATAAACCTCCAGGAGGGGAAACTTGTATATTGTTACCACTCAACAAATGCAGATGGCCGAAAAAGCCGCCGACGCCGCCGGTTTGAGTTATGACCAGATGATGGAGAAGGCCGGGCACGCCGTGGCCGAAGCGATTGAGGCTGAATTTGAGATTGCCGGGGTGCGGGTGCTGGTTCTGGTTGGTCCTGGCAACAATGGCGGCGATGGGCTGGTCGCGGCCCGTTACCTGGCCCAGATGGGCGCCATCGTCTCGGTGTACGTGTGGAACCGCAAGCTGGCCGGAGATAAAAACTGGGCTTTGCTCGACGCCACTGCGGTCGAGCGCATCTTGAGTCACGAGATCAACAGCCAGGCCCGCCTGACCCACCTGCTGGGCAACTCGGGCCTCATCGTCGATGCCCTGTTGGGCACCGGCGTCGCTCGTCCAATTGAAGGTTCCCTGGCTGAACTGCTGGATCAGACCAGGGCGGCGGTCGACGCCTATCGGGCGCGCTCGGAAGGTGATTTGATCAATCCAACCTCGCCGGTGATTGAAACCGAAATTGGCCCGATGGTGGTGGCGGTCGATGTGCCCTCGGGTCTCAATAGTGATACCGGCGAGGTTGACCCTCACACCCTCCCGGCCGACCTGACCGTGACGCTGGCGGCAGTCAAACGAGGCCATATTTTGATGCCCGGCGCCGGCATGGTGGGTAAATTAATTGTTGGCGACATTGGCATTTTGCCCGACTACTACCCCGCCGATGCCAGGCTGGAGATGGTTACCGCGGCTAAGGTGGCTGATCTGTTGCCGCCACGGCCTGTTGACGCCCACAAGGGCACTTTTGGAACGGCCTTGATTGTCGCCGGGTCGCTCAACTATACCGGTGCAGCTGTGCTGGCCGGTCAGGCTGCCACCCGCAGCGGGGCTGGACTGGTCACCTTGGCTACCCCTCAGACTATCCAGCCTATCCTGGCCGCCCGCCTGGTTGAAGCCACCTACCTGCCATTGCCCGACGAGGCCGGCGTGTTGACGTCGGCGGCTGTTGAGGTGCTGCGAGCCAAAGCGGCTGAAGTGGAGACCCTGCTGATTGGCCCTGGCCTGGGCCAGGCCGAATCAACGGCTGTTTTCCTCCGCAATCTAATGGCCAAAGCTGACTCTCTGCCGCCATTGATCCTCGACGCCGATGCTCTCAATATTCTGGCTAAACAGGAGCAATGGTGGAAACTATTGCCACCCAATTGCATTTTGACCCCCCACCCCGGTGAAATGGCCCGGCTGACCGGTAAGTCGACCAAAGAGGTCCAGGCGGCTCGCCTGGAAATTGCCGGGCAGATGGCCGTTAAATGGTGCCAGACTGTGCTGCTCAAGGGCGCCCATACGGTTATTGCTGCGCCCAACGGCCGGATGATGGTACTGCCGTTTGCCAACCCGGCCCTGGCCAAGGGCGGTTCCGGCGACGTTTTGGCCGGGGCGATAGTGGCCTTGCGGGCGCAGGGTCTTGGGCCGTTTGAGGCGGCCGTGGCCGGGGGCTACCTGCATGGCCTGGCCGGCGAGCTGGCTCGCGAGCAGTTGGGCGCAACCGCGGTCGTCGCCGGGGATTTGGTTGGTTTTCTGCCTATGGCCATTCGCGAGGTGACGGGGGAGTAAGTTTACCCCGGCAGTTTCATTTTTATCTGACCACAAAAAAGGCGAGGAGAAATTTCCTCGCCTTTTTTGTAACTTTAAACAGCCTCAATCAGGCTTCGGCTTCGCCACCACTACGACTGACAACTTGCTTGCCCTTGCTTATTACCTCCGTGGCGCTGTGTTTGCCCTTTTCAAGCGCCTCTTTACCCTTTTCCTGCAAGGTGGCCACTTGATCCTGAAGCGTGGCCACTTGATCCTGAAGCGTGGCAACCTGCCGCTCCACCTGTTGCCGGGCCTGGACAATACCTTCTTCGGCCCAGTCTTTATACTCTAAACTTTTATCCCTGATTTGGGCCCGGGTTTCTTCACCGGATTGAGGCGCCAGCAATAGGGCCAATGCTGCGCCAACTAATCCACCTATCACTAATCCGGCAAAGAATTCTGCGCCCCCGCCATTATGATCTGCCATTGTTTACTACTCCTTTCGGCTTTTATGATGGCTTTCTCAGTCAGTTCTACTAGATTTCTCACTTCTGAACAGGCAACCGACTGGCTATTTCCGTTGAAACAAGGCCCGGAAAATGGCCCGAATTGCGGCAAAAGTACTGACCGTGGCAATAATCGGTTGCACCGCATGATCACTGATAAACGTAGTTGTCCCCTGGACGCTCCCGGCAGTGTTTTGCAATTTGACCAGAACCGGTTTGATTTCCCGGTTGAGCAACTGAACCAGATCGTTGACTTTGATGACCAGGTAAGCAGTAATGACCACCAGGGCAATCAACAAAAGTATAATTACAAAAGCGCCCAATCCCAGGTAGATAATGAAGATATCGCGCAAGATGGCGGTAGCCACCGGATTCAGAAAGAGCCACACGCCGATACCCACGAAAATTAACACGATGACGACCGCAAAGATTATCCCAAAAATCAGCGGGCGTTTATCGATTGGTTCCGGGGATAATTCAGGATACCGTTGGCTTGCCGGTTCAGTCTCACCCATTTCGACTGTTTCAGGTAAAAGAAATTCTTCTCTTGCAGGTACCACGGATTCTTCAGCCATGCGGATATTCTCGTCGATTTTCAGTTTAGTGATTTAATCATTCTACCATAGTTCATTGATATCGAGAAAATTGTCACGTAAATGCAGGCTTTTGCCTCCCTGAAGCCCCGCAAATGAGCTACTCACCAGCCGGCATCATTAAATTTTCAACCATTGGGCCACAAACAAACTTAGCCAACTCAGCAGGGTGGCCTCGATAATGTGCAGCGGACCGATCAAGAAGAGCTGCAGGCCCAGCAAATTGCCGATGGCCTGGCCGATAATAAAGCCGGCTATCCCGGCAGTCAGGTAGATAGCCAAATCCTTAAAGGTTTTGCCCCGCCAGAGGTGGAAAATGATACTGTAGATTGCTCCCAGGATCAGTGATAGCAGCAGATATGGCGGCATCATCGGTAACTCAATTCTGGTCTGGGCGTTCGATAATGCCCCCACCCAAAACTTGTTCCTCTTGATAGAATACTACAGACTGCCCCGGTGTGATATCACGCAGGGGTTCCGCCAGCGCCAGGTGAGCCTGGTCAGCAGCCAATGGGATGAGGCGGGCGGCGACTTCTCTGGCTTTGTACCGGATTTTGGCGGTAATTTCAATTTCGGCTGGGGGCGGCTGGCCGCTGATGTAAGTCACTTGCCGGGCCGTTAACTCGCTCCGGCCCAGTTCGTTGGCCGGGCCGACGATCAGGCTATTGGTTTGTTGATCCAGCCGGAGCACGTACAGCGGCTGGGAAGCACTAATCCCCAACCCTTTACGCTGGCCAATAGTGTAAAAAGCCAACCCCTGGTGCTGGCCTAACACCTCACCGGTGGAGGTGCAAATTGGTCCCGGCTCAATCACCTGGGGGGCGTGCCGTTGTAAAAAAGTCCGGTAGTCGCCATTGCCCAAAAAGCACAAATCCTGGCTATCCGGCCGGTTAAAAACCGGCAGTTGCTTATCGGCCGCGATTTGGCGGATTTCAGCTTTGGTATAATTGCCAACCGGCAGCAGCAACCGGGCCAGCCGGGCCTGGGTCAGCGTATAGAGGACGTAACTTTGATCTTTGTTTGGGTCAAGCCCCTTGAGCAGGCGATATTGACCACCCTCTTGCCGGATGCGAGCGTAATGGCCGGTTGCTAAATAGTCGCCCCCAAGGCTGAGCGCCTCCTTGAGCAGCCGGTCAAAACGGATGTCGCGATTACAGACAATGCAGGGATTCGGCGTGACCCCCCGGGCATAGCCGTCGATAAAGAAATCAACAACGGTTTTCTTGAACACATCCTTATAGTCTCGCACGTAGAAAGGAATGGCCAGTGCATCCGCCACCCGGCGAGCATCGACAACGGCGTCGGGCGTGCAGCAGCGGTTGGCCGCGCCGCCCGGCTCGGCCCAGAGACGCAGCATCAGCCCGACCACCTCGTAACCCTGCTCAACCAGCAGCGCCGCGGCCACGGAGCTATCCACCCCGCCGCTCATCGCCACAACGACTCTTTTGGGGGAACTGCCGTTCTGTGTCATTGATCCTTGGCAATGTGAGTTAAATAAATTCCGTGCAGTTCAGGACGCTTTGCGTGCAGATCAGAGATTGGAGATTCCCGGCCAATAATCTCCCAATCTCTAATCTCCCGATGAAATGGGTAAGTCATTTAGAACTCATTCCCTAGCTGCCGCACTTTTTCAACGATATCGGGCAACATCTCCAGTACGGCGTCGATGTCGGCCGCGGTAGTTTGCCGGCCCACGGTCAAGCGCAGAGCGCCCAGCGCCAGATCGTGCGGCAGGCCCATCGCCGTGAGCACATGGCTCGGCTCCGGCATGCCGGTGGTGCAGGCGCTGCCGCTGGCGGCCTGGATGCCGGCCATATCCAGGTGCATCAACATGCTCTCGGCGTCAGCCCCGGCGAACACAAAGCTGGCGTTATTGGGCAGTCGCCGGGTGGGGTGGCCGGTCAGTTGGCTGTGCGGAATAGCCCCCAGAACGCCGCTGATGAGCTTGTCGCGTAACTCGGCCTGCCGCGGATTTTCGGCGGCCCGCCCGGCCTGTACCAATTCCAGCGCCCTGGCGATGCCAACGATGTAAGGTACGTTTTCGGTGCCGGGCCGCCGGTTATGTTCGTGGCCGCCGCCGGTCAGGATGGGCAGCAACGGGGTGCCCCGCCGCACGTACAAGATACCAATCCCCTTGGGCGCGTAGATTTTATGGCCGGAAATAGCCAGCAAGTCAACCTTGAGCGCCTCAACGTCCAACGACTCATAACCGGCTGCCTGGACCGCATCGGTGTGGAAGGGAATGTCCCGCTCACGGGCCAGGTCGCCAATCTCGGCAATCGGCTGGAGGGAGCCGACCTCGTTATTGGCGTACATCACGCTGATCAAGACGGTGTCGGGCCGGATGGCTGCGGCAATGTCGGCCGGGTCAACCACGCCGTACCGGTCGACCGGCACCACGGTTTGCTCAAAGCCGAACCTGTCACATAACTGGTCGATAGTGTGGCTCACGGCATGGTGTTCGATGGGAGTAGTAATCAGATGGTGGCCGCGGCCGGCCTGTTGCTGTGCCCAGGCCGCCCCCCGGATGGCAATGTTGTCGCTTTCGGTGCCGCAGGCGGTGAAGACGATCTCTATGGGGCGGCAGCCCAAGATATCGGCTACTGTCCGGCGGGCCTGGTCGATGGCCCGGGCGCTGGCCCGCGCCTGCCGGTGCAATCCCGAGGCATTGCCGTAAATATCGCTAAAATAGGGCAGCATCGCCTCGACTACCTGCGGGTCGGTTGGCGTTGAGGCGGCGTAATCGAGATAAATCGTTTTTGTTTCGCTCATACAGAAATGCGCCTATTCACTCATCCAAAGTCAGTTCATCCAAGAATTTGCAAAACGCAGTCAAGTCTTGGCTCAGACCGAAATAGCAGGAACGCAAATCTGCTACCAAATCTTGCAACCGGGAAGGCCGTAGATTGAAGGTATAGACGTTTCTAACCACATGCCGGAAGCCGCGATATTCATCCAGACAATAGCGCGTGTTGCGACTAAGCACCGCCGGACGAACATTCAACAATTCAGCAGACATTTGCAGCAGCAAGCTGCGATGCCAGTCAGATCCTGAAGGTAAAGATTGATCAATTTCTCTGGCGATATCCTCGAAAATGTGTTCTATCCCTGCATAAAAACTATGCAAGTTTAGGGCAACCCCGTCCAGGTAGTCTTCATCACGGGTTTGAGCCTTGTTGAATAGTCTTTCCGTACGTTCTACAAGCCGTTCCAGTTCAACCAATTCGGCTCGAATACGAGAAGCCAGAGCCAGTTCGCCGCTGCTCATAAAGTTACTCCCTCTTGTTCAATGATCGAGCGCAGCGCCGGAGCAGCCGCGTCAGCTTCAACCAGGTCAATTGAAATGGCGGTATCTAGATCGAGTAAGTGGGCCACAGCACGATAGTATAGCCTCTCTGGCAGGTCCCAAACAGCCAAATCTATATCAGAATGTTGGTGAAAGCGTTTAGTAGACAGAATAGAACCAAAGGCAACTACCCGGGTTGCCCCAAAGTCCTCTTTCAAGATTTGGCTGGCTTGGCGAGCTACTTGCCAGGCATGTTGATAACGTAAGGCCAATTGTTGCTTATGTTCATAGCGCCGTTGGCGAGCAGTAGCCTTGTATGCAGCCATTTTAGCCGGTGAAATTTTGGCGATCATCCGATTGGACCTGAACATCACAACATAAGTTCATAGGTAGGATTCTAAGAAAATCGAAAGCGATGTCAAAACCCCTGACAAGTTGTCATAACCAATCCGGTTCACTCAACCAAGAGCTGACCCGCCGCCCAATCTCACCTCTCGCAGCGCCTCCAAATGATCCTGCAATACCCGCACCTCCTCATCGACCTCAGTCGAGAGGTTCCGGTAATCGGCTACGTCACTGGTGGATTGGCCGGTGAGGATTTGGGAGTAAATGGTGCCCAGCAGCGACACCGTGCTTTCGATCTGCATTTCGGCCTGGACCATGCTGTTTTGCAACTGCGTCAGGGCCTCCAACTGCTTTCTGCGGTTGGCCAGGGTACGTTCCAATTGGAGCTTCAGCGCCGGGTCGGTTTCATGGGCCAGCTTTTTTTCCAGCTCGGTAATAGCCTGAGGCACCTGCCGCATATCCCGCTGGATCAGTTCATCCTGGCGCAGGCTGTTCAGCCGTTCCACCAGTTTGGCGATGGTTTCGGTCCAGGCCCCGATTTGCGCGGCCAGTTGTTCCAGGCGCAACCGCTCGGCCTGGGTGGCTGCCGCAGCGATGACCTGGTCAATTTTCTGGCGGTAGGCGGCGGCTTGATCCAGGTAGCTCTGCAGGTCAGTTTCGTTGACCGACGATTCGGTCGGGCTGAACATCAACTGGCTAAACTGGTAGGCCAGAATGACTCCCCAACTCAGACCTACCCCCCACAACAGCAGCAATCCGTATCCCCGCAAAAAGCGAAGACTCAGCATTAGAATGATCAGCGTGGTAACATACCAGCCTGCATTTTTAAGTAACCGGCGCCATTGCGGGGGTATTTTGTCCATAAGTAGCTCCTCGATGGCCGACTGCTCGCGAATCCATCGCCAAAAATCGTAGCACGAAACGGGCAGGGGAGCAAGCCGTAACCGATTGGCTTGGCGGCAAGACAGGGTGATTGACTGCCGACAGCGGACCGTCGACCGCCGCAAGAAACTCAAAATGATCGCGGTCTGCAGTCTGGCCAGTCCGGCCTTACCGCATCGGCACAAGCGACTGCCCGTGGCGTCCATTCAGGCCGGCAACTTCCCGGTCTGAGGCGATCGTAGCCACAGCAACCGGCGTCAGCGGCATGATGACGGCCACCTCGTCGCAGGCGCGGAACTTGGGGCAGAAGACACAATCCTTTTGAACTTTGCGGGGCAGGTCCTCGATCCGGGTCAATTTGAAGCCCAGTTTGAGAAAGAAACCCGGTTTGCGGGTCAAGGCAAAGACGCGCGGCAGTTCCAGTTCTTGGGCCAGAGCCAAAAGCTGGCTCACAATCTGCCGCCCCAGGCCCTGCCCCTGGTAGGCCGGATCGATCACCAGGGAGCGAATTTCGGCCAGATCGCGCCACAAAATCACCAGCGAACCCATCGCCACAATCCGGCCGGCAGCCTCGGCGATAACCCAGCCCTGGATGGATTGGTAGACCTCAGCCTCGCTGCGGGGCAAAATCTCAGCCTGGCGGGCGTATTCATCGAGCAAGGGTATCATCTGCGGTACGTCGGCCAGCCGCGCCCGGCGCACCGTGATGCTACTGGAGGAGGAGGCAGTTCCGTTCTGTTGACTCATAGCGTTATCCTATCGTGTTGAGGGTAGCTAACAATCGCTCGGCCAATTCATCGATTTCCGCCTGGCTGATGATCAGCGGCGGCAGCAAGCGCACCACCTTTTCCCCGGCCACCAGGATGATCAGCCCGTGCCGGCGCGCTTCGGCCACGATGTCGGCGGCGGGGATGGTCGAAAGCAGACCCCACATCAGGCCCCTGCCCCGTACCCCCCTGAGCAGCGGCGATTGGCCCACAATTTCGGTCAATTTGGCAGCCAGGTACTCCCCTTTGGCTTTGACTTCGGCCAGAAATTGGGGCTGGCTGAGCTGGCTAAAGACGGCCCGGGCGACGGTGCTGACCAGCGGCCCCCCGGCAAAGGTGCTGCCGTGATCGCCCACCTGGATAGCGTCAGCCACGGCCTGAGTGAGCAGCACCGCGCCCATCGGCAGGCCGCCAGCCAGCGGCTTGGCCAGGGTTAGCAGATCGGGCGTTACGCCGTAGCTTTCATAGGCCCACAGCGTACCGGTGCGCCCCAAACCGCACTGCACTTCGTCAAAGATGAGCAGCGCCCCGGCTTCATCACACAACCGGCGCAGGCCGCTCAAAAAGTCGGGCTGGGCCGGGGTCACGCCCCCCTCGCCCTGAACCGGCTCGACAATCACGGCGCACGTCTCCGGGGTGATGGTCTGGCGAGCCGAGTCGAGCTGGTTGAATTCGGCAAACGAGACTCCGCCGATCAGCGGTTCGAACGGCTGACGGTACTTTTCAGTAGCGGTGACGGCCAGGGCGCCCATCGTCCGGCCGTGAAAGGAGCCGCTAAAGGCCACAAGGCCGCTTTTGTCGGGGTGGCCGTTCGCCCTGGCCCACTTGCGGGCAAATTTAAGGGCGCCTTCATTGGCTTCCGTCCCGGAATTACAGAAGAAAACCCGATCGGCAAAGGAGGCCAGGCACAGGTCGCGGGCCAGCAGGGCGTGGGGCGCGGTGTGGTAAAGGTTCGAGACGTGCAGCAGACCGGCGGCGCTCGCCTGGATGGCGTTCGTGATGGCCTGGTGGTGGTAGCCCAGGGCATTGACGGCAATGCCGCTGCCGGCGTCGAGATATTGGCGCCCTTCGGCATCATATAGCCAGACTCCCTCGCCCCGCTCAAAAACAAAGTCCGGCCGGCGGGAGGTCTGCAACACGTATTGCTGTTCCAGGGCGATGATTTCTTGAGTGTTGAGCATCAACTTTACCTTTCCGAAATAAGCTATTGCTGCCTCGTTCCCAAACTGAGTTTTGGAACGAGATAATAAAAGCGGCCTATGGGCGATGTGACCGCGGACGACTGACCACTGACCGCCATAAATTTGAGGTTTTCCGGCGGTCGGTGGTCTTGAGTCCAAAATTATTTATCTGCTACAATAATAGTACCGCTGCCGGCTTTCAAACCGGCCAGGTTGGTAATTTTGACCGCCGCTACTCCGCCGTTGACTGCCTCCAGGGCCGAGCGCACCTTGGGGATCATACCGTCAATGATCACCCTGGCCTCGATGAGCTGTTCCACTTCCTGGCTGGTCAGGTGGGGCAGCAGTTGGCCGTCTCGCAGCACGCCGGGCACGTTGGACACAAAGACCAGGGTGTCGGCCTGCATCGCCCGGGCCACGGCCTGGGCCACGTGGTCGGCGTTGACATTGAAGATACTGCCGTCCGGGCCGTAGCAGATCGGCGAGAGCACCGGGGTGACCCCATCCTCCAGCAACCGGCGAAAGACTTCGATCCGCACCTCGACAATGCGACCGACCTGGCCCAAATCACCGCCGGGGTGCTGCAACTTCTCGGCCTTGATCGAGCTGCGATCGACCCCCGACATCCCAAAGGCATCGACCCCGGCTAACAACAATGAGGCAACCAACTGCTTGTTGATGCGGCCAGCCAGCACCATCTTGACAATCGACAGCGACTCGGCGTCGGTCACCCGCAGGCCGTCGATGTATTGCGGCTCAACGCCCAGCCGTTTCTGCAGCTCCCGGATTTCTTTGCCGCCGCCGTGGACCAGAATCGGCGGTTCGGGTAGGGCAGCAATCGCCTGGCCGATGTGATCGATAAAGGTGGGGTCATCCAGCTCATTGCCGCCAATTTTGATAACGAGCATAGCCTCCTCCTAATGTAGTGAACAGCAATCAGTCATCAGTGAACAGTGAACAGTTCAACCGATAACTGATAACCTACAACAGACCGGTGGTTTCGGCCAATCCAAACATCACGTTGAAATTTTGGACCGCCTGGCCGGCTGCGCCTTTGCCCAGATTATCAATCGACGAGCAGAGGATTAGTTGCCGCGGGCTGACGGCTGTAACCGAGATGGCGCAGCGGTTGCTGTTTTGGGTGTGGGCCATCGAGGCCAGTTGGCCAGGCGGCAGCAGCCAGACCAGCGGCTCGCTGGCGTAGGCGGCGGTGTAGAGGGCCTGGGCTGCCTCGGGCGACAGGTCGTCGGCCAGGGTTACGTAAATCGTTGACAACATACCCCGGCTGATGGGCACCAGATGAGGCGAGAAGATAAGTTGGTGGCCCGGACCGCCGAGGTTACTGATCATTTGAGCCATCTCCGGCACGTGGCGATGCTCCTGGCCGATGTTGTACGGCGACAGATTCTCATTCACCTCCACAAAATGAGTTTTCAGCGTGGCTTTACGCCCCGCCCCGCTGACGCCGCTCTTACAATCGGCGATAATGGCCGCGGCCGGCTGCAGCAGGTTGGCCCGGAGTAGCGGGTAGAGGGCCAATAACACGCTGGTGGGGTAACAACCCGGATTGGCGACCAACTCGGTTTGCCTCACCTCGGCTCGATTGATTTCCGGCAGGCCGTAGACCGCCTCGTTCAGCAGATCCGGCGCTTCGTGCGGCACATTGTACCATTTTTGATACAGTTCAGCGTTGGCCAGGCGAAAGTCGGCCGACAGGTCGATGACTCGAACCCCGGCCTGCCGGGCCGCCACTACGGTTGGCATGCTGGCCCCGTGCGGCAAGCAGCAAAAGACCGCGTCCACCTGACTCAGCGGCGCCTCAGCCGCAGCCACCAGCGGAATGGACCAGGGCGCCGAGTACAAATCGCTCAAGGTTTGGCCGGTGGAGCTTTCCGAGGTGGCAAACACCAGTTGCATTTGCGGATGTCTGTTGATAATTTTGATGGTTTCAAAACCGGTATAGCCGGTTGCGCCAAAAACACCAACGTTGATCATGGTTTTCTCCCTAACAAAAAAAGCCGACTCCTGGGGTCTGGAGTCGGCCATACTGCCTGTGATAACTATCCCAACGCCAACTATCCAGACATAGGGTCTGGCTGACGACGCGGGCTCCTCAGTTGCACTGTGACAATCATCTTCATCATTATGAGTTGGTTGAATGCTGGAAGTGGTAGCAGTCTAGCACAGTTGGGAGTCGCTGTCAAATTAATTTGAAATAGTTCCTTTGGCTCAAAGGGTAGAGTTATGTTATCATTGGCTCAGTCTCCCTCAAGGGTAGAGATTTCAGAAAGCGCGGCAAGTTATGGGCAACAAGTCATTGGTCGTAGCGGCCTATCCCCGCTTTATTGACAATGCGCCGCTGGTGGTAGCCAGTTTGCTGGTTGTTGATAGCTTGCATTTTATCTTTGCCCGGCTGTTGTTACCCTACCTACCTCCGACTACCTCGGTTTTGTATGTGCTGGCTATTGCCACGGTTGAAGTTGCGATTGTGGTGGGGCTGCGTGACCGCATCCGGCTGGATGTGCTGCGGCGTCATCTCTGGTTTTTTTTGAGCGTTGGGTTGCTGGTCGCTGCCAGTACGTCCATCAATTACACCGCCGTCGCTTTTATCGACCCCGGCACCGCCGCGCTCCTGGGGCAAACTTCGATTCTATTTGGCTTAGGTTTTGGCCTCTTTTGGCTGCGGGAGCGGTTGCAACCCGTGGAGATTTTAGGGGCCGGTCTGGCTTTGCTGGGTATCTTCATCATCACCTTTCAACCCGGCGACTATCTCCGGCTGGGGTCATTGCTGATTTTAAGCTCGGCCCTGATGTACGCCGGGCATGCGGCGCTGGTGAAACGGTACGGTCAGGGCTTGCGTTTGACCGATTTTTTTCTGTTTCGATTGCTCTGTACCACCGCTTTCTTGCTGCTGTTCAATCTCGGTCAGGGAGGACTGATGTGGCCGCCGGGTTGGGCGGCTGTGCTACTGCTGCTCCTGGCCGGCACCGTCGATGTGGCTGTTAGCCGCGGCCTCTATTACCTGGCCCTGCGCCGTTTAAAATTGAGCCTGCATACCATTATGCTGACCCTCAGCCCGGTCGTGACGATCGGCTGGTCTCTGCTGCTGTTTGATCTTACCCCAACTCCTCAGCAGTTGCTCGGCGGGGCGGCCGTGCTTGCCGGGGTGTTGCTGGTAACGCTAGACAGAGTGCACTTGAGAAACAAGCAGGTAAAAATCAAGAACTAATTTCCATTTTCTAATTCATAACTCTTTGACTACGGAGGTTAACTATGAAATATCGATCATTTGGTCGTACCGGCTGGCAAGTCTCGGAGGTCAGTTTTGGGGCGTGGGCCATTGGCGGCAGTTGGGGGCAAGTCAGTGAAACCGACGCCCTGGATGCCCTGCACGCCGCCATCGACCACGGCATCAACCTGATTGACACAGCCGACGTTTATGGCGATGGTCGCAGCGAGCGTTTGATTGCCCAGGCGCTCAAGGAACGTTCGGATGAGGTTTATGTCATTACCAAAGCCGGTCGCCGCCTCAATCCGCATGTGGCGGAAGGGTACAACCGCAAAAATCTAACGGCTTTCATTGAACGCAGTTTGAAGAATCTGGGCGTCAAAACCATCGACCTGGTCCAACTGCATTGTCCCCCCACGGATGTTTACTACATGCCCGAGGTTTTCGGCGTGCTCGATGACCTGGTTCAGCAGGGCAAAATCCGTTACTATGGGGTGAGTGTGGAAAAAGTGGAAGAAGCGATCAAAGCCATCGAGTACCCCAATGTGCAAAGCGTCCAGATTATCTTCAATATGTTCCGGCAGCGCCCAGCCGACCTGTTTTTTGACCTGGCCAAACAGAAACGGGTGGCTATTTTGGCCCGGGTGCCGCTGGCCAGCGGTTTACTCACCGGTAAGATGACCCGCGCCACCACCTTCCCTCAGGATGACCATCGCAATTTCAACCGCCAGGGGCAGGCCTTTGACGTGGGCGAGACTTTTTCCGGGGTAGATTTTGAAACCGGCCTGGAAGCGGCCGAGCGGCTGCGTAAACTTCTGCCCCTGGGCGTCACGATGGCTCAGTTTGCGCTGCGCTGGATTTTGATGTTCGATGCCGTCAGTTGCACCATTCCGGGGGCCAAGAATCGCCAGCAAGCCATCGACAATGCGATGGCCGCCGACCTGCCCCCGCTGAGTGAAGCCACAATGGCCCAGATCCGGGCGATTTATGACGAGCTGATCAGGCCGCAGGTCCACCAGCGCTGGTAGGGTAGAATGCCTCTCCTAACCCCGCGCCATCTCAACCGTTATCGCCAGATTGCGGAAATCCTGATCGGTCACGGTTATGGCGCGGTTGTGACCCAACTGGGCCTGGCTCACCGGCTCGATTTACCCAGACGACTTTTTCGGCGCCGCGCGGCGGCGCGGGATGAGATCACCCCGGCCGAGCATGTCCGCCTGGCGCTGGAAGAGTTGGGGCCAACGTTTATCAAGCTGGGCCAGATTCTCAGCACCCGGCCCGACCTGCTGCCGCCGGCCTACCTGGCTGAACTGGCCCGGCTGCAGGATCAGGTGCCGCCCATGCCCTGGGAGGCGGTGCAGGCCACCATCAAGGCGGAACTGGGCGCTCCGGTTGAGGAACTTTTCACCAGTTTCGACCCGATATCCCTGGCCGCCGCCTCCCTGGCCCAGGTTCATGTGGCTACGCTGTCCGGCGGCCAGGAGGTGGTGGTCAAGGTGCAGCGGCCCAACATCGAGCGTACCATCAACCTCGACCTGGACATCTTGTACGATTTGGCCCGGCTGGCTCAGGATCGAACCCCCCTCGGCAATACCTATGATTTGGTGGGTCTGGCCGAAGAGTTTTCCCTGGCGCTCCGGGCCGAATTAGATTACCGGCGGGAGGGCCGTAACGCCGATCGTTTCCGGGCCAATTTTGCCCGAGAAACTCATCTGTATGTGCCCCAGGTCAATTGGGACTACACCACCCGCCGGGTGCTGGTGCAGGAACGGATTCAGGGGATCAAAATTGATGATATTGAAGCCCTGGAAGCTGCCGGTTATGATCGCCACCAGTTAGCCCTACATAGCGCCCGTTTCATCATTAAAGAAGTGCTGGAAGACGGCTTTTTCCACGCCGATCCCCATCCGGGCAATCTCATCGTGATGCCCGGTGAAGTCATTGGGCTGATGGATTTTGGCACCGTGGGCTATTTGAGTCGCCAGGACCGGGTCGGGTTGGTTCGACTGTTCATCGTGGCCGTGCAGTTGGATACAGCCGGGATTGTCGACCAACTCATTCGGATGGGCGTGGCCGATTACCGGCCGGATCGCGACGCCTTGCAACGAGATATCCGGCGCTTGCTGGTTAAATATCACGGCCAGGCTCTGGCCGATGTCAGCGCCCCCGAGCTGCTGGAAGAAATCAGGCCAATCGTCTACCGGCACAAGTTACGCTTACCCAGCGATTTGTGGCTACTGGCCAAAACACTGGTTATTATGGAGGGGGTTGGCAAAAGGTTAGAGCCGGAGTTCGATATTTTTGCTGTAGCCGAGAGCCATATGCGCCGCCTGTTGCTGCGGATGTGGCTGCCAACCGAGTGGGGACCAGCAGTGCTGAATACGGCTACCAATTGGAGCGACCTGCTGATCAACCTTCCCCGCCAATCCAACCGGATTCTGGGTCAATTGGAGCAGGGTGACTTGGAGCTAAAGATTCACCTGCCGGAGCTAAACCCGGCTGTCAACCGCCTGGATCGAATTGCCACCCGGATTATTTTGGCCGTCTTGTTGGCCGCCTTGATTGTCGCCCTGGCCATGCTCATTCCCACCCTTAATCTCGCCTGGCCATGGGGTTTGATTACCTGGGTGGTGGTCATCAGTTTTATTGTTATGAGCTTTCTGGGGATGTGGTTGATCTTCTCGATCCTGCGTTCCGGAGGAGAGTTTTAAGTTAGCTCTCGGTCCCTTTGGTAGAGGTCAGGTAGCCGGGTACGTACTCGGCCCGCTTGATCTTTTTGGTTGGCGTCTTGATAAATGGGGCCGGTTGTTCGATGACCCGCTGGATGCGGGCGAAGGTTGGCAACCTGGTGTTGACCTCTTGCCGGACCTGTTCCAGGAGATCGATAATGTCTGCGGCCACAACGTGTTCAGCTTTGTTAGTTTGCAAACTCTGAATGTAATTGTAGTCCGGGTAAATGCGGGCAACCAGTTGGTTATCCAGCTCATAAACGAGCGCTTCTTCCACATACAGCGACTCTTTCAGCTTATCTTCGATCACTTCGGGATAGATATTTTCGCCGGAAGGGCCAATGATGACGTTCTTGGAACGTCCTTTGATATATAAGAACCCGTCCTTGTCCCGGTAACCCAGATCCCCGGTAATCAGCCAGCAATCGTCGGTAAACACCTTGAGAGTAGCCGCCTCATTCTTATAGTAACCCAGCATCACGTTTGGCCCTTTGACCCATATTTCGCCGATGCCGGTGGCCGGGTCAGCCTCGGCGATTTTGAGCGACACGCCGGGGATAGCGTAGCCAACCGAGCCAATCCGGCCTTCCGCAATCGTTGAGGCGGTGACAATGGGGGCGCACTCGCTCAGACCGTAGCCGCACACGTAGGGAATCCGGGCCGCTTTCATGAATACCTCAATTTCGTGATTGAGGCTGGCCCCCCCAATAAAGATGCCCTCCAATCGACCACCAAAAGCGGCCATCACTTTGCGGCCGATGATTCGGTACAGCAACTTCTTGGTCAGCCGAAACCTGGCCAGCCAGCGCAGCAGCCGATGTTGGATAATCGTTGGCAGAACCTGGCGGTGGTAAATCTTTTCAAACACCAGCGGCACCGCGCCGATAACGGTGGGCCGGATCTGCTGCATCGCTTTGAGTAGAATTTTGGGCGACGGCTTCTTATCCAGATAATAGACCGAAGCCCCGGCATAAATGGGCGACAACAGCGTGGTCATCAGGCCAAAGGCGTGAGCCAACGGCAAAATACCCAGCAGCACGCTATCCTCGTTAATAAACCCCAAAATTTCCGGCCCCACAATCAGGTTGGTGACCAGGTTTTTGTGAGTCAGCATCACCCCCTTGGAGTGGCCGGTGGTCCCGGAAGTATACAATATTTCGGCCAGGTCATCTTCCTCAATCGGCTCGATTTCCTGGTCCGGCTGGTTCCGGGATTGCCTGATCCGGCCGGTGATGTTCCAGCGGCTCGGCGTTGCCGGTTCGTCGCTCAGGAGCGAGAGGTCATCCAGGCTGAGGATAAGGTCAATCTGCTCGAGTGAGGGTACGTTCAAACTGTGGTAGAGTGCCCCGTCAATGAAGATGGCCCTGACCTCGGCGTGGCAGATAATGTGTTCAATATCCACTTCCGGAAATTCATCCATGATCGGCACCGCTACCGCGCCCAAGGTGGTGATGGCCAGGTAAGCGATGGCCCAGTTGGGCGAACCCTGCCCCAAGATGGCGACCTTATCATTTTTTCTCAAACCAAGCCGGTGTAAATTCTGTCGAACTTCGGCGACGCGCCAGCCAAACTCCAGGTAGGTGAACGGTTTTTCACCAACCACAGCCAGGGCCGGATTGGAACTATATTTTTCAACCACCTTGTCAAAGAAATGGCTCAGGGTATATGCGGTAAGACCCAGCCGATTCTGCATCATATTGCCCACGTATACTCTACCCCTTTTTAATAGTGATATTGTAGTTAGTTTGGAGAATAATCAAAGTTGAACCTATATTTCAAAGGGACGCATCCCAAATTTTGGGAAGCCCAGGGGGGAACGGGGGGACACCCCCAAAATCCCCCGTCTACCCTAAAATCTGGGACAGACCCATTTCAAAGTTGGCTCTTGTTGAGTTAAAAGATTGCGTGTTATACTGTCAGCAACACCATCAATGGTTATTAAGTTCTTTTATGGATTTGCTTAGGGCCTATCCGAATAACCCCTGAGTGACACGGTGAATAATAGCGGGTATAC
>CAYNLK010000077.1:0-27298 GCA_964398055.1 uncultured Caldilineaceae bacterium | reverse complement strand
AACTTGCAACCTGTAACCTGTAACCTGCAACCTGTAACTTGTAACTTGCAACCTGCAACCTGTAACCTGCATTGGACATTCCCCCCATTCAATGCTATCATACCCCCCTTGATGACAATCAACTTGCCTGTTAGACTCAACCTGGCCGCTGGAGTTGTAATAACCCTGGCGGCGTTTTTAATCACAGCCTGCGGCGGCGCAGCCGTGCAAGCTCCAACCGCAACTACCGGACCGGTCTCCTTGACGGCTATACCTTCTCCGTCGGCTACGCCTGTTCCACCTACCTCCACTTCGACCCCAATCCCACCCACCTCGACCCCTACAGCTACCCTTACCCCTTCATTTACGCCCACCTCGGCCCCACCCTCCCCCACCGCCTCTCCGACCGCAACCGACATCCCCACTCTGGCGACCTCCCCGCCCACTCCGGCGACTCAAGCAAGCGCCAGGCCGAAAATCAGCGTCTCTGAAACTACGATTACCCTGCCTACCTATCCCATCCGGGACTACCTGGTGGAGCAGGTCGACCCGTTCTATAACCTGCCGGTGTTCTACTTTAATCGACCCGAATTTGAGGCTGCCGCGCCCACGCCTGCGCCGGTTGAGTATCAGGCGGTGGTGTTGGAAAATGGTTACTTGCAGCTCACCTTTCTGCCGGAACTGGGCGGCCGGCTTTACAGCGCCGTCTTCAAACCAACCGGTCAGGAGATCTTTTACCACAATCCGGTGGTGAAACCCTCCCGCTACGGTGGGTTGCAGCCGCCCCAGGCCAACTGGTGGCTGGCAACCGGCGGGATGGAGTGGGCTTATCCCACCCAGGAGCACGGCTATCGCTGGGGCGCGCCGTGGAGCTACCGGGTTGAGCAGGCCGATGAGCGCGCCGCCATTGTCCTTAGCGACATCGCGCCCGGCCGGGTTGGGGCCGAGGTGGAGGTCATTCTACCGGCCAACAGCGCCGCCTTTACGGTCAGACCCAAATTGGTCAATGGCACGGCCCAAACCGTACCGGTTCAATTCTGGCTCAACGCCGCCCTTACCCTCGACGCGCCAACGATGTCGCCCCACATCCGCTTCATCGTGCCGACCGACCGCGTGGTGGTGCACAGTCGCGGGGCCGAGGGTTGGGTTGTGCCCGACGCCGGGGAAACGTCGCCCTGGCCGCAGGTCGGCTTGTTAGATTTGAGCGATTACAGTCAATGGGCCAACTATTTGGGCTTTTTTATCCCTAACCTGAAGGCGCCTTTTGTGGGCGCGTATAACCCTGAGACCGATTTGGGGGTTGTCCGCCTGATCGAGCCGGGCGCAGTGCCGGGTAACAAGCTGTTCGCCTTTGGCCCCGCCTTTCCCGACCGCAGCTACACCGACGACGATTCCCAATACTTTGAGCTTTGGGGCGGCGTCAATACCGGCTTCTGGGCTGATAGTGATCTGGCTTTGCCGGCCGGAGCCGCGGTGCAGTGGCAAGAAAGCTGGTGGCCGCTGGCCGGCCTGGGCGGCGTCACCTGGGCCAACCAAAACGTGGCGATTCACCTGGCTGAATCTGCCCTGTCACTCCTGGCGGCGCGTCCGCAACAGGGCAAGGTGACGGTTATGGCCGGTCAAACCGCCATTCTCAGCCAGAGCTTCTCAGCCGAGCCGGCCTCACCGCTCCGCTGGCAGTTAGATTTGCCGGAGGGACCTGTTCGCGTTAAAGTTGTCGATAGGAATAACGTGCTGCTCCTGGATTATTGTCAAGATTGTTGAGGGAAAGGGCAAGCCGAGTTGAACATGCGGGCCGTTGCTGAATTAGGACGTTCCAGAATTTATATCCTCCCAAACATATTGCGTACTACGTGTTGCGTAAGAGTTTTGATACGAAATATGCACCACGCAATACGGACACCGGAAGAATTATTTCTCTGAAATAACCTTGCGTTTCAACAATGACAGAAGAACCGATCACCATCCAATGTGACCATTGCGGGACATTCTATAGCGATCTGGAAGAAGTCTGTCCCTACTGCGGCCAGCTTCGCCCGGATTTGGCCGACACCGGCCTGCTTCAGCCTGCCTATGACCCGGATGATGCCGATTTTTTGCCCTTGCCAGAGCCGCTGGCCGATCAAGCTGGCTTCCCGGTTGATGATGATTATGCCGGCTATCCTGACGATGAGCCTTTTGACGAAGCATATCCGGCTGATGACGCCTGGCCAGCCGAAACTGAGCCATACCTTGCTGAAGACACCCTGGCAGGAGTTGAGCAGGAGTGGCCGGAGGCATACGATGATGATGATGACTCGGCCTATGCCGAGGCTGAAACCTACGCCGGCTATGGCCTGGAGACCGAATTCTATGATGACTACGACCAGCCGCAGCCAGATTACGCCGAAGAATATGAGTTCGAAGCAGACGAAGAGGTCAAACCTCGTCGCTTTTTCAAGCGGCGGCTGGGGCTGGGCTGCCTGGGCCTCCTTCTTTGCGCCGGGCTGTTCTACGGCGGCATTGGCCTGCTGGGCGCCTATCACGGCTTGCAAGAGCGGATTCAACTGACCCAGGCCGAGGCCGAGGCGCATTACCAGAAAGGGCAGGAGCACCTGGCCGGTAACTCGTATGAGTTGGCCATTGCCGAGTTCGAACTGGCCCTCAGCCTGAATCCTAACTTATTGGCCGCCCGCCAGGGGTTGCGCGATGCTCAGCGCGCCGCCCTGTCTCAGCCCACCCCCACCTCCGAGACACGTTCGGCCGCGGCTGAAGAGATTTTGAACCAGGCCGAGGCCCAGTTGGCTCAGGAAGATTGGACCCAGGCGGTGGAAACTCTGGCCAAGGTGCGCGAATTAGACCCGGACTATCGAGCCGAACACGTCTCCGGGTTGATTTACACTGCTAACTATCAACTCGGCTTGCAGTCGGTTGACCCTGACTGGATTGATCAGGCCGTCCAGGCTTTTGAGCTGGCCCTGTCTGAACGTCCCGACGATCCTGAAGTGACGGTCGAACTGGCCAAGGCGTTGTTGTATCTTGAGGGTAAAAATGCTGAAGAGGTTGATAACCAAAAGGCGGTTGAGGCTTTTAGCCGGTTGTACCGCCAAGATGCCGCCTACCTGGATGTGAAACCGCGGCTGTTGCGCGCCTACGAGGCCTTGGGGGATGAACTATTTGAGACCGAAGAGTGGTGTGAAGCTGCGGCCCAATATCTCGAAGCCTCGCTGATCCGGCCAGATGACACCCTCAATAGTAAGATTGATCTCTCCACCGAGCGCTGTCGAGCCGCGCCGCCGGCCAGCGCGTCCACGCCGGGACCCCAAGCGCGGGCCACCTCAGCCAGTGGTAGTAGCAGCTCCGCCGCCGGCCTGGCCGCCGCAACGCCGGTCATCACCGCCGCCACCCCTGAGACGACGGTAGCCACCGCCGGCGGCAGGATTTATTTTTCGGCCTACAACCCTTACGAATCGCAGTGGGAAATCCTGGCGGTCCCGGCCAGCGGCGGGGCGCCCCAGTTCGTGGTTGCCAACGGGACGATGCCGGCCGTCAGCCCCAACGGTCAACTGCTGGTCTATCGCTCCGAGGCCAAAGACTCGGAAGGTTTTCACATTTTTGATTTGACCACGGCCGAAGACCGGCGGATTACGATTCTGCGTCAGCACGTGCTGCCCCGTTGGGGAGGGGATAATACCCAGTTTCTATTGGTAGCTCAAGAACCGGCGACAAATCGGTGGCAGATCCAGCAGGGCTTTGCCGACGGCAAAAGCGATCCCGTCATTCTGGGCGATGGCCGCACCCCGGATTGGTCGCCCGACAATCGCCTGATTGCCTACCAGGGGACTGACCCGGCCGGCAATGACCCCGGTATTTATCTTGTTCCCTTTGGCGGCGGTGAGGCTACCCGCCTGACCAACCACGAAAGCGATCGCTCGCCCGACTTCTCGCCGGATGGCGCCCAAATAGCCTATATGTCTACCCGCGGCGGCGACTGGGACATCTACACGGTCAGCACTGCCGGCAGCGCCCCCCGCCAGATCACAAGCAGTCCCAGCCAGGAAGGGTTGCCGGTTTGGTCGCCCGATGGCTCGCAGATTGCTTACGTGTCCGACGCCGGCGGCAGTTGGAATATCTATGTGGTCAGCGCCGCGGGCGGTTCGCCGGTCAAAGTAACCGCCTGGGACGGTCTGAGTCTTGAGGATTGGCTACTGGCCCAGATTTCATGGGGCCGGTAGAGGTTAAGAGGTCAGGTTTTTTGATTTCGTTTTGATTTTTGCCGTAATTTAGGCTATACTAAGCCCGCAGAGGTGAAAGCGAAGAATTTTTCATCCTTCCGCCCTCATCCTTCATCCTTTAGATCATCGGGGTGTAGCTCAGTCCGGTTAGAGTGCTTGGTTTGGGACCAAGAGGTCGGCGGTTCGAATCCGCCCACCCCGACTCGGTGATAGTAGCCAGTTATCAGTCATCAGTGAACAGTAATCAGTAAACTGATGACTGTTCACTGATGACTGAAACGCGCGGGCA
Organism: uncultured Caldilineaceae bacterium; assembly: GCA_964398055.1. Lineage (GTDB taxonomy): Bacteria > Chloroflexota > Anaerolineae > 4572-78 > J111 > CAYNLK01. The sequence goes on along the minus strand of CAYNLK010000077.1, from coordinate 22,816 downwards.
TAGCTTAATGGTAAAGCGCTAGCCTTCCAAGCTAGTTATACGGGTTCGATCCCCGTTGCCCGCTCTGACCAATTAAGAATGAGCAATGAACAATGAGTAATTGATTCGCCCGTACCGGTTATTTTGCCCTCTTTTTCCTTGTTCATTATTCATTGATAATTGTTCATTGACACCAGGGCCCTTAGCTCAGCGGTTAGAGCGACCGGCTCAAAGCAGTTTGTCTAAGTCAAGGGGCAGTTTACCCTTGATATGACTTCCTGCAAAGGGCTGCCTGGGGAGCAATCTCTTGGTGAAACCTGTCAAATTCGGGGAAGCCTAAGTTCTAAAGAAACGGTAATCCCGAGCCAAGCCTCAATAACTGAGGAAGGTGTAGAGACTAGACGGCAGGCCCCCTGTCTGTGATGGGGGTGAAGGGATAGTCCAGCCCACAAACCCAAAAGGGGCAGTGAAAACTGTGGTGGGATGCATAACCGGTTGGTCGCAGGTTCGAATCCTGCAGGGCCCATCAAAAAACACTCGGTTTTTGGCCGAGTGTTTTTGTTTTTGAAGATTTAATCTACGAAAATGAGAATTTATCCAAAGCCTCAAAAAACTTACCAAGCGATACTGTCTGCGTCCCGTGACAATATTTGATCTCAAGGTTCACTATCGGCTTGAGCGCCTTCTAGCGCCGCTCTGCATCCCAACCGGTCAGAAATCTACCGATTACTCTACCCACTCCCCGCCAGAGCACCGGCAATTTGGGCGGCCACGCCGGCGTTGTTCAACAAGAGGGCCATATTGGCCCGTTTGCTGCGCCCGGCCGACAACTCATTGACTTGCTGCAACAGAAAAGGGGTAACCGCCTTGCCGCTGATTCCCAGCCGCTCGGCTGCGGCCAGGGCCTGGGCGATAACGGCCTGGGCTTCCTCAGCCGGCCACTCGGCCGCCGTGGGCACCGGCACGGTGACCAGCATGCCGCCGCTTAGCTCCAACTCTTCCCTGGCCCGGATAATAGCAGCCGCTTCCTGGGGGGTGTCGACCCTCAAATCCACCGGCAGGCCGCTGCGGCGGGAGTAAAAAGCCGGCAGTTCATCGGTTTGATAGCCGATCACCGGCACCCCCTGGGTTTCCAGCACTTCCACGGTCAGGGCCAGATCCAAAATAGCTTTGGCCCCGGCGCAAACCACTGCTACCGGCGTGCGACTCAATTCGATCAAGTCGGCCGACTCATCGAAGGGGTGGCCGCGATGGACCCCGCCAATGCCGCCCGTGGCAAAAACCCGAATGCCGGCCCAGTGGGCCACCATCATCGTCCCGGCGACGGTGGTGGCGCCATGCTCCTGGCGAGCCACCACCAGGGGCAAATCCCGGCGCGAGCATTTCCGAATGTGTGGGGTTGAGCCGAGTTCCTCCAACTGCGCCGGGGTCAGCCCAACGGTGATTTTGCCGGCCAGAACGGCGATGGTGGCCGGCACCGCGCCCTGCTCGCGCACAGCGGCTTCGATATCTTGAGCAATTTTGACATTGTCGGGACTGGGAAAACCGTGGCTAATCAGGGTCGACTCCAGGGCTACGACCGGCGCGCCTTTGGCCAGGGCGGCTTCAACTTCAGGATGAAAATTAAGATGTACAGCCATAGTGATAATTCCTATCCAGGCGAACCTACGGCGTAGGTTGGGGTTTATTCGGCGCTGCTCAAAAAATCCAGGGAGGGGATTTCGGCTGGCGGCGGTGGGGCCGAGTAATAATTGATCCGGGCAATTTCATAGAGAGCTTCGGCCATTTCTTCAAAATCATACTGGGGATTGGCTTGCCGGATAACCATGATATGTTCCAGAGAAATGGCGTCGGCGCCTTGCCAGGCCCCGGCAATGGCGCAGGCCATCGCTCCAATCGTGTCGGCGTCGCCGGAGAGGGCTGCGGCCAGGATGGCCGCTTCAACCGGATTGCCATCGGCCATGGCCAGCACCCCAAAGGCGCAAGGGACCGAGTCCGCCGGGGCCAGGGTTGCGCCAATCAGATCGTAAAGGTTTTGCAGACGATCCCGTTCCGTCAGGGTGGCATCCGTGGCCAGGCGAACGGCGAAATCGATTTTGCGGGCCACCGACGCGCCGAACCAGGGTGAACCGCGACGCACCCCGGCCTCGGCGCCTTGCATGGCGACACCGATAATGTCCTCCAGAGTCGTATCGGGAGTCATGGCCTGAGCCACGGCTGCGGCCACAGCACAGGCGCCTGAAAGGGCCACATCGGTGAAGTGGGTGGGCGTGCAGGCGATAATGGCATCTTCGATGGCCGCGGCGGGATTGCCGGGATGGATCAAGCCGATGGGCGTAACGCGCATCGCCCCGCCATTGGTGTCGCCCCGCAGGCCGGTTTGATGGGGGTCTGCGCCGGCCTTGAGGGCTTTGATGGCTCGCTGGGTGCTGGGACCAACCACGGGCGAGTTGTCGCCATCGACCTGGTCATACCAGGCCAAAATGGCCCTGGCCGCGCCCGCTACCGTTATCTGGCCGTCGCTGATGATGGTCTGCACCAGAGCCATCGCCTGTTGGGTGTCGTCGGTTACCTGCCCGGCCGGCAGACCGGCGTGAATAGGATGGTCGGGCAGGCCGGGAGCCAACTGTTCAAGCCAGCCCTGGTAATAAGCCCAGGTTTGGTCGGGTCGCAGCGAAGCGGCCATGCCCCAGGCGTCGCCCAAGGCGAGGCCGTATAATCCTCCCAGGATATGGTTATGGAGATACATTTCTAATTCCATGAACCTGCTCCGTGTTCGGCGGTCAGCCCAGCCGCTCTTTTAAGAAAGCCTCAAACTCGGCTCGACCGGGCATCGAGGGTTGGGCGCCCGGTTTGGTTGCCGACAGGGCGCCGGCGGCTGCCCCCCATTGAATGGCGACCGGCAGCGGTTTTCCTTCCACCAGGGCCACGGCCAGCCCGCCGTTAAAAGCATCGCCGGCGGCGACGGTATCGACGGCCGGCACTTTGAAAGCCGGCATAAAATCTTCGGCAACCTGGCCGCTCCCGGTTTGGCCGGCGTAAGCTACCCCCTGAGCGCCCAGCTTGATGACCGCAGTTTTGACGCCTCGCTCCAGGAGAACATGGGCGGCCCGGTTAGCCTCCTGGGCTGTTTTTACCGGAAAGCCGGCCAGTTGACCGGCTTCGACTTCGTTGGGGGTGATGATGTCGATGATTTGGTAGAATTCCGGCGGCAGCTCCCGGGCCGGGGCAGGATCAAGGATGACCGTGAGGCCCTGCCGCCGGGCCAGTCGAGCCGCCGCCAGGCTGGCTTCCAGGGGCACCTCCAGTTGCAACAGCAGCACTTTGGCCCCACTGAGAACCGGCTCAAGCCGTTCGACATCACTCTGGTTAACCCGGCCGTTAGCCCCATGCACAAAGATAATGGCGTTTTGAGCCGTGTCGTCCACAGCAATCAGGGCCACCCCGGAGCTGGTCTCGGCATCGGTCAAAACGGCTGAGATATCGACCCCGGCGTTGGTCAGATTTTGGCGAAGTACGGGACCAAAGCTGTCGCCGCCCACCCGGGCAACCAGCCGGGTGGGCACATTCAGTCGAGCTGCGGCCACAGCCTGGTTAGCGCCTTTCCCGCCCGGAGCGGTGTAGAATTCGCGCCCAGGCAAACTTTCACCGGGCGCCGGCAGGCGCGGCGTCCGCACCACTAAATCTATGTTGATACTGCCAAAAACGACAACGGCCATCAGTCAACGCTCCTGTCACCGATTATGGATAGCAAGATTGCTCATCAACTCGCCACTCCATCTTGCTATGTATGAGGAGGAAAGGAGGGATCTGGAGGGAAAATGTGATCCAGGCTACAGTGAATTGGTGCTCATTATAGTAGAATTGAGAGGGGTGTCAAAGACAGCAGCGGAGTGTTAACATATGGGGCGGCTACTCACTCGTCCGCTCCGGAGTCGGGGTTTTAGCCGGTAATTTGGCCCTGAGATTGGCTGAAGCCTCGACTCCATCAGGTGGTTACCCCAACAAAAGAGTCCACAGGGCGGGCTGTGGACTCTTTTGTTGAGCTGAGGCCGGCTCAGGCGTCCATCTGCATAAAATGTTTGGCGTTGCTCCAGATGACCTTGGGCGTAATCTTGATCGGGTGGACGCGGTGGGTAATAGCCCAGCCCTTGAAGAGTTTGTGCAGCCACCAATAGGCTGTGTTGGTGAATTTGTTGTGCGGCGCCTTGATCATAAGCCGGATGAGCGGCTCCAGCCAGGGAAACTCCACCCCAATGGCGAACCAGCGCTGGAGATTCTCCATCTGATTCTTTTCGCTTTCGTCCCGAATGAGGATCGAGCTATCCCAGGCAATGGCCCCGATATCTTCAAAGCTGCCAGCCATGTGGCCGTTCTGCTTGGTAAATTCGCCCAACTCGGTGGCGGGATAGGGCTGAAACAGGAAGGCATGGGCATACTTTACCTTGGCCTGGGCGTTGAGCCGCATCGTCTCAAAATCGTCTTCCAGGGTGGCGGTCGGCAAGGCCAGGATGTTGGTGGCGGTCAGGTTGATGCCGGCCTCGTGCAGCAGCCGGCCGGACTCGATGATGGTATCGCGCGACATCTTGCGTTTGAGGAGATCGTTGCGCAGCCGGTCGTTGCCGGCCTCGATGCCCATGCTAACCGTATTGGCCCCGGCTTTCTTCAGCAGGTCCACTTTTTCGGGGGTGATCAGGTTGGAGCGGACATTACAGAAGAAGGGCAGGCCCACTTCTTTGGGGAATTTTTCGGCAAACTCTTCCAACCAATCGACAAAGATGATAAACAGGTCATCCAAAAACACAACCTGCTCCAGCGGATAACGTTCCCGCACCCAGTTGACCTCTTCGATGACCGAGTCGACGCTGCGCTGGTAGCCCCGTTTTTCACGGGTGTAAATCTGGTACCAGGCATGGTTGAAGCAATAAGTGCAGTTGTAGGGGCAGCCCCGGCTGGCCATAAAATGTTTGATAGGGCTGGTACGGGTTACGGCGTGCTTGCTGTAGATCAGCTCCCGGTCGGGCATCGGCAAGTCGCCCAGCTTGCGGATGAGAGGCCGCACCGGGTTTTTGACCACCTCGCCGTCGATTTTGAACCACCAGTTGGGGATGTCGGGCTGGAAGCCGCCGTTGCTAAAGGCATTGGCCAGGTCAACCACCGGCCCTTCGCCCTCGCCCACACAGACCCCGTCGACGCCCTCTTCGTGGATGATATCGGGGAAAAAAGTAGGGTGCGGTCCGCCAAAAATAGAGATGCTTTGATGGCCGTTGAGGGCCGCTTTGATCTGGCGATTGAGCTTAAAGTAGTAATGTTGGGAACCGGTCATCACGCTATAACCGATGATATCGGGCCGGAACTCTTGGGCAAATTGAACCGGATCCTCCTGGGCGGCGATGGTTAAGCCAACTTCATGCCCCGCCTCTTTTAAGACCGCCGACATCGACATAATGCCCTGCGGCTCATAGTCGATCTGTTTTTCTACCCATAGTACTCGCGCCATGGTAAAGAACCTCCTACAGTTCTGAAAAGCAGCATCGGAACATCCAATTGGACAGTCAAATTATAAGGGAGGCTGAACCATTTGTCAACTTTGCCGCCGATTTACTAACTTTTATATTTCTAAAGTTTACTAACCCAAGTTTCTTAAGCCGGCTCGACTTTGCCGGTGACCGGCGGCGCTTAGGAAAAGCGCCGGTCACTTGAGTAGGACGGCATCCCTATGCCGTCCGCTGACGCATAGGAATGCGCCAGCTACGGAAATTTTAAAATGCGTTTGGTATATCCAACCACCCTCACGTTTTGCCCTCAGTATCGATTAGTGGTATATTACTGTTAAGTTGGGTCAACGAAGCCCCCGATCATCGGTTTGTCGAGAGGGGGTTTTTTTGTTTTTAGGGTCAATCACGATGATCGGCGGATGATGAGCCAATACATTCACGAAGTTGCTACAATGGTTTGATAGGGTTCAAGGTATTGTATAGTCGAGAAGAGGAATGGCTGCTATGCGGATAGGGATTGATGCCCGGTTGGTCTACTACAATCGGGCCGGTATTGGCCAATACATCATGCGCCTGGTTGAGTCATTGGCCGTCCTTGCTCCCCCGGATGATAATTTTGTCTTACTTCAGAGTCGAAAAGATCAATCCACCATTATCAATTGCAACGGTTTTGTACGAAAATCGCTGTGGACGCCCAGCCACAATCGTTTTGAACAGCCGGCATTGAGTTTTGAGGTTTCGCGGCTCAAGCTGGATTTGCTCCACAGCCCTGATTTTATTCCCCCGTTCAAACGCAACTACAAATCGGTTATCACCATTCACGATCTGGCCTTTCTGTTGTATCCCCATTTTCTGACCAAAGAGAGCGCCCGTTACTACGGCCAGATCGACCAGGCCTGGCGCAAAACCGATCATATCATCGCCGTTTCCGAGGCCACCAAGCAGGATAGCATCAAGCTGCTGGGGGTGCCGGAAAAGAAGATCACCGTCATCCACGAGGCCGCCAATCCCATGTATCGCCCCCTGCCGGCAGCCGAAGCCCGCGCCCGGGTCCAGAAAAGATATAAGCTGGACCAGGATTACATCCTCTTTGTCAGCACCATCGAGCCTCGCAAGAATTTGCCCACCCTGTTACAGGCCTACCGCCACCTACGCGATCACTATAAACGGGCTGAGATGCTGGTGCTGGCCGGTTCCAAGGGCTGGCTGTGGGAAGAGGTGTATGAAACGGTCAGTCGCCTGAATCTGGAAGAGCACGTGGCCTTCCTGGGGCGAGTACCCTCGGCCGATTTGGTTTATCTTTATAATGTTGCTCGCTTGCTGGTGCATCCCTCATTTTATGAGGGTTTTGGCCTGACCCCCCTGGAAGCCATGACCTGCGGCACTCCGGTTATTGTCTCTAACACGGCCGCTTTGCCGGAGGTTGTCAGTGATGCCGGCTTGTTGGTCAACCCGCATGATGTTGAGGGGCTAACGGTGGCCATGTGGCGAGTGCTCACCGAAGAAGCGTTGCGACAGGATTTGATTGCCAAAGGTCTCAAACGAGCCGCTCAGTTCTCCTGGCTCAAAGCAGCCGAGCAGACTCTTGAAGTTTATCACAAAATAGGCCGGGAGTAATGTAATGGTGAATTGTGAATTGTGAAGGATGTATTGTGAATGGACTGATTCGCTATTCGCCGCACTGGGCCTGCGGATTCACTATTTGCCATTTGCCATTTGCTATTTGTGATTTGAGATGCGGATTTTACTTTTAACGCCCCAACGTCCCTACCCCCCGCACCAGGGTACCACCCTCAGAAATTTCAATCTGGTCAAAGAGTTAGCCAAACGCCATCAGGTGTGTGTCCTCACTTTTCTGGAATCGGATCAACTGGCCGTTGAGCCTGCCCCTTTGGCCGAGTTGTGCGAGTGGGTCGATCCGCTGCCGGTGCCGCGGCGCAGCAGTGGTCTACGTTTGCGTCAGTTGCTGTTCACCCGCCGGCCCGATATGAGCTGGCGACTCTGGTCGCCCCAGTTTGCGGAGCGACTCCAGGCCAGGCTCAGTGAGCAGCCGTTTGACGTGGTCGAAATCGAAGGTATCGAGATGGCGCCCTATCTGCCCGCGCTTCAGGCCGCCCGTCCCAGGCCATTGATTATTTATGACGCCCACAACGCCGAGTGGATTTTGCAGCAGCGCGCCTTTGCCGCCGATGTCACCAACCCCCGGCGTTGGCTGGCCGCGCTCTACAGTTGGGTACAGTGGCATCGCCTGCGCCGTTACGAGGCCGCCTTATTGCAACAAGTCGATCATACCATCGCCATGTCAGCTCCGGATAAGGTGGCCCTCCGCCAGGTGGCCCCGGCGGCGCCCATCACGGTCATCCCCAATGGGGTCGATCTGGAGGCTTACCGGCAGTTCAACGGCCGGCCCATCGAGTACGACCTGCTCTTCACCGGCAAAATGGATTTTCGGCCCAACATCGATGCCGTACTCTGGTTCGGTCAGCAGGTCTGGCCGCTCATTCTGGCCCGGCGGCCGCACACCACCCTGGCCGTGGTCGGCCAACGACCCCACCCCCGGCTGGATACGTTGCGGCAGTTGCCCGGCTTGACCATCACCGGTTACGTGGATGATGTGCGGCCCTACCTGGCCGGCGCCGGGGTCTATGTAGCGCCGCTGCGGGTGGGCGGCGGCACCCGTTTGAAGCTGCTGGAAGCGATGGCCATGGGCAAAGCCATTGTCTCGACCACGGTGGGAGCGGAGGGATTTCCGGTGGTCGATGGGCAGGAGTTGCTTCTGGCCGATGAGCCGGAAGAGTTTGCCGCCGCCGTCCTCAAATTGCTGGCTAACCCAACTCACCGAACCCAAATTGGCGCCAGGGGGCAGGCTTTTGCCCGGGCCAATTACGGTTGGGCTGCGCTGGTACCCCAACTGGAGCAGGTTTATGAACAGCTCCGCCGCCAGATGGTTGATCGCTAAATTGATCCAATCATAAGGTTGATAAAAGAGCGCGAATGGATGCGCTCTTTTTTCTTGGGTAGCCAGACTGATTGTGGTACAATGTCAGCTATGGTTTTTTAAGCCGCCCGACAGGTGACCGGTCCTGACACCCGTTTCGGTCACCTGCGATCAATAGGAGTCAAAACGGTTATGTTCAAAAGTGTCTTTAAAGCGGTTTTTGGGGATTCCAATCTCAAAGAGATCAAGAAACTGACCCCGCTGGTAGAGGAAGTGCAGGCGCTAGGGCCGGAGATGCAGGCCAAAAGTGATGACGAACTTCGGGCCATGATCGCCCAATTCCGCCGCGAGTTGGCCGAAGCTACGGCTGAACTACGAGCGGAAGTCAAGAGCCTGCGACAGGAAGTAGTTGAAAAAACCGGCCCGGAGCGCCAGCGCTTGCAGGTTCAGCTAGAGCAGGCTGAAAAGCGACTGCTCAAGTTAGAAGACGAGTTGCTGGCCGAGATTCAGGCTCCGGTGTTCGCCGCGGTCCGAGAAGCCAGCCGGCGCACCATCGGTCTGGTCCATTACGATGTTCAGGTGGTGGGTGGGGCCAGCCTGCACGAAGGCAAGGTGGTGGAGATGCGCACCGGCGAAGGCAAGACCCTGGTGGCCACAATGCCGGTTGTGCTCAACGCTCTGATGGGCCGCGGCGCCCACGTAATCACCGTCAACGACTACCTGGCCAAGCGCGACTGCCAATGGATGGGGCCGATCTACCATTTTTTGGGCCTGAGTGTGGCCGTTATTCAAAACGCCGGCGGCGGCGGCGTGGACCAGGCCTCCTTTCAGTTTGACCCCGATTACCAGAGCGATGACGACCGTTATCAAAATCTACGGCCGATCACCCGCAAACAGGCGTATGCCTGCGATGTAACCTATGGCACTAACAATGAGTTTGGTTTTGACTATCTGCGCGACAATATGGTCCCGGATTTGAGCCGGGTGACCCAGCGCGAGCTACATTACGCCATCATCGACGAGGTGGATAACATCCTCATCGACGAAGCCCGCACCCCCTTGATTATCTCCGGCCAGGCCGAAGAGAGCAGCGAGCTGTACCAGAAATTTGCCCAACTGGTTCGCCCGCTCAAACGCAGCAGCGCCGCGAGTGTTGAGAATGAGGAGATGGAACCCGACGGCGACTATGTGGTCGATGAGAAGTCGCGAGTGGTCTACCTGACCGAGCGGGGCATCGAAAAGATCGAGCGGGCCCTGGGTGTTGAAAATCTGTATGAGGGCGAGAGCGCGGCCATGACCCCCTACCTGGATAACGCTCTGCGGGCCGAGGTGCTCTTCAAACTGGACGTTGATTACGTGGTCCAGAACGGCGAAGTCATCATCGTCGACGAGTTTACCGGCCGGTTGATGCACGGGCGGCGCTACAGCGAGGGGCTGCACCAGGCCATCGAGGCCAAAGAAGGGGTCAGCGTGCGTCACGAGAGCTTTACCTGGGCCACCATTACCTTCCAGAATTTTTTCCGTATGTACAACAAATTGGCCGGTATGACCGGCACCGCCGAAACCGAATCCGAGGAGTTTGGCAGCATCTACAATCTGGAGGTGGTGGTGCTGCCCACCAACGTGGAGTACCGGGCCTTGCAAGGCGAACTGATCAAGGAGACGCGCAAAGAAAGTGGTACGGAGATTACCACCTACCGTAACCCGGATAACGGCGAGCTTTACTATAAGCGGGTCGATTACCCCGACGTTGTTTACAAGAGTCCGCAGGCTAAATTCAAGGCCATTGTCCAGGAACTCAAAGAGTGGCAGGAGTTGGGGCGGCCGGTGCTGGTGGGCACCATTGCGATTGAAACCTCGGAGTATTTGTCGAATCTGCTTCAGAAGCAGGGGGTCAAGCACGAGGTGCTCAACGCCAAGCAGCACGAGCGTGAGGCCACGGTGATTGCCCAGGCCGGGCGACCCGGTACGGTCACCATTGCTACCAATATGGCCGGGCGTGGGGTTGATATTCTGTTGGGCGGCAACCCGGAGGGGTTGGCCCGGGATGAGCTGCGTCGTCGCGGCGAGGACCTGACCCAGGTTGACCCGGAGCTGTGGGACAAAACCCTGCGCCGGTGGCAGGAAGTGGTGGCCAAAGACCGACAAAAGGTATTGGAGTTGGGCGGCCTGCACGTGGTTGGCACGGAGCGGCACGAAGCGCGGCGGATCGACAACCAGCTCCGCGGTCGAGCCGGCCGCCAGGGCGACCCCGGCTCCAGCCGCTTTTACGTCTCGTTGCAGGATGATCTGATGCGCCGCTTTGGCGGTCAGAATGTGGCCAATCTGATGGAACGCTTTGGGGTGGATGACGACATCCCGATTGAAGCCGGAATTGTCAGCAAATCCATTGAGAATGCTCAAACCAAAGTAGAGGGGTACAACTTTGATATTCGGAAGCATCTGCTCAAGTATGATGACGTGATCAACCAGCAGCGTGAGGTCACCTACGCCGAGCGGCGCCGGATTTTAGCCAGTTCCAACTTGAGCGAAAGCATCCAGAAGATGGTCAACACCCACCTGAGTGGATTGGTGAAGGAGTTTACGGCCGGCGATGATCCGGCGGAGTGGGATTTGCCCGCCTTGCACAGCGCTGTGCGGACCATCCTACCGTTGCCGCCCACGCTAACGTCCCATAGTTGGGCCAACCAAACCCCTGCTGAGACGGAAGAGCAGATTTTGGAATTGGCCGAGCAAGAGTACAAGCAAATGGAACAGCGATTTGGCTCGGACTTTTTGCGCTGGTGGGAAAAGGCGGTGATGTTGCAGACCCTGGATACGTTGTGGGTGCGACACTTAACTGCCCTGGATGCGCTGCGACAGGGGATTGGGTTGCGGGCCTTCGGCCAGCAGGACCCGCTGGTGGCCTTTAAAAAAGAAGCCTTTGAGATGTACGGCCAACTGCGGGCGGCGGTACAGGAGGAAGTAGTCCGCAAGATTTATCACCCCGAACTGGCCGGGGTGGCCCTGCCAACCGAGCCAGCAAAAGAAGCAGAGTCCGCCCGTATGCGCTGGAGCGGACTGCGCGCTCGCAATCTCCAGGCGGTGCATCCCAGCGCCATGGCCACCGGCGAGATGGAAGCCGGCGCGCCGGGCGCCACCAAACCGGCGCCGGAACCGGTACGGGTCAAAAAGATGCCGGGGCGCAATGATCCGTGCTGGTGTGGCAGCGGCAAAAAATATAAGCAGTGCCACATGAAGGCAGACCTGGCCGGCGGCAATGGTAATGTAGCCAGTGCCGCCGCTGGCAAAGGCCAGGCCGGCAAAAAAAAGGCCAGGGCGCAAGCTCGCCGCCGTTGAGGCGCAACTACTGCCTCAGAAGCTTAGCCCTGAGCCGTGGCTTGGGGCTTATTTTTGTCTAGCAGCTTGTCGGAGAGAACGCTTTTGCCTGTCAAAATAGGCTACTTACCCTTGTTATTGGGGCCAAATTTCAGGCGAATCACCCTATTTTGACCCCAAAAACCCTTATAAACGGGGCAACTGATTTTCTCTCCGACAGACTGCTAGAGTAGAACCGGCAGATTAGTTATAAACTCCTGTTGCAAATTCTGGATGAAAATGATAATATTAGGAAACTTAGTGTTAATATTTGAATGAGTCTGTCTTGGCCAAAACTCTGGAACTAGCCAAATTTTCCGGAAAATTATAAGGAGGGCAACGCCTTGGCCCCAAGTGGAGATGACTTTACCGCCCGCTTAATGGATGATATGGATCCCGTGCTCCTCGACTTTGTCAAGACAAAGGTCAACTCTTTTATCAAGTGGGATCTGGTGCGGTTTTTTTACGAAAACCCCCATACGGCTGATACTGTTGATAATATTGCCAAATATGCCGGTCGAAATGTGGCTGCTGTGGAACCAGAGTTAGAAGACCTGGTTGAAAGCGGTATTATGGAGAAAAGGCTCTTGGACAATACGCCTATCTACTCATTGGCTAGCGATGAGGAAATGCGGCTGCTGGTGGATAAATTTATTCTAGCCTGTGAAGATAGACACTTTAGAGTCAAGGCTGTCTATCACATTATTCGAGGGATGCGTTAGCATGAAACTAGAGCGAGTAAAAACCGGGATCAAGGGTCTGGATGAGATGCTGGGTGGAGGTTTTCTGCCGGAGACTGCCAATCTGGTAGAGGGTGCGCCGGGAACCGGCAAAACCACATTGGGTATGCAATTTATCTATAACGGCATAGTAGAGGCGAATGAGCCGGGTTTGATTATCACCTTTGAAGAATTTCCCCAGCAATATTATCACGATGCCGCCGCGTTTGGCTGGGACTTTAGGGATTTAGAGAAAAAAGGGTTGCTCAAGATCATTATGACCAGCCCCGAAGTGAGCCGCAAGGACATCGAGAGTGTCGGCGGGATGATTGAGACGTACATTGTCCAAACAGGCGCCCGGCGAGTAGTAGTCGATAGTATAACCCACTTTGCCCGGCTCACTCAAGACCCCATTGAGTTACGCGGGATCGAATTCAATTTTATCAATGCGCTCAAGCGTGAGGGGCTGACCAGCATCCTAACTCACGAAAGTCCCGTGCTCTTGGGTGAGGCTCCCCAGGACGACAATCTTGGTTTTGTCGTCGACTCCTATTTGATGCTGCGGTACGTGGAAATCGAGTCGGCTATTCGTAAAGCCCTGCTGGTGTTAAAGATGCGGGGGAGTGAGCACGCCAAGGATATCCGGCAATACGATATTACCGGTCGCGGTTTTGAGGTTCAATCAAAATTTGAAGGTCAAGAGGGTATCCTGAGCGGCAGCCCACGCCGCATGGCCGACTCATTTGTGGAAGCCTTCATCAAGCATTAGACCTTTCTGACCGTAGAGCCAGTTTACCGATGACTTCTTGAACCAGAGAATTTTATGATTTTTGTCAACAGCATATTGACGATTTATACCTGGGGAATAGTCTGTATTCTCTTATTTTTTTTGTATGCGATTGCCCGATTTTATGAGCAAAAATCAGGGCGTCGTTCTTTTTATTGGGCTTTTTTCATTCCAATGGCCTTATTTGCCCTGGCGGCAATTCGATATGTCTGGTTGGCCCCAGCTATTGCCGGTGATGTTTGGGCAGACCTGCTGCACTTTGTTGGCGGCATCACTCTGAGCAGCTTGGGTTTCTTTTTGTTGAAATTGATGGTGGGTGGTCGAACTTGATGACAGCCTTGACCCTACTGGGTACAGTTGGAACTTTATCCCTCATTGTTCTCTTTTATATTCTGGCCAAACTGTCCGAAAGGTTTGGTTCTGTCATTAAAATGGCTCCCCTTTATCGTTACTACTACCTGGTGATTCTATTTCTGGCTATTGGCTATATTACGCAGTTGTTTGTAGTCAGAGCTACCTTAACAATTGAACATAGTCAAGTTTGGTTTACTACGCCCTGGTTTTTGTTTTTGGCTTACCATCTGCCCCTGGCTCTTGGGCTGACCATTGGCTTGGTGATAGCGTGGCGTTATTGGAGTTGGCTGATCACCGAACGCAACGGGTAGTTGATCATGGCGCCCACTCGTGTTGTTGGGAAAGGTGTAGAATTTTTTGTGGCTGCCGGCTGGCGCCAGTTCACCTTAGACAAGCAATTTAAGGTGACTTCGGCGTGCGCCCCGCTGGCCGAGCTATGTGTCTGGCCCGCCGAGAAATTAGCCGGAAGCTCTTTTCCAGAACTTTTTAGACTCGCCGATAGAGAACGATTGCAGATTCAGCTCTCGCAATTGAAGTCAACCTCTATCTCCTCCATTTCTTCACTACTCGTGATGCTTCAGGTTAACGGCCAAGCGCCTATCCCGGTTGAACTGATGCTTTATCCGGCTGCTGAAAAGTCGGCTCAAGGCGATTATGTTGGGTTTATCCGGCCAATCCCCGAAACCTTCGCCAGCTTTTTTGAAGAAAAAGTCAGCCAGCAACTTGGCTTTAAACCCAAGCATGTTGAACGCATCGCCCAATTGGGACGTCATATTGCCGCAATTCTGGACCTGGATACGCTCCTGGATTACGTGGTCAAAAGTCTGAGTCAGGACTTTGGCTACAGCTATACCTCAATTTTCTTGGTTGACGACGATGAAACAACCGTAACGCTGCGGGCTAGATCCGGCGTGCCGGTGGATGCAACCCACCATATTAGCCTGCCAATTGATAGCCAGACCGTCATCGGTCGCGTGTCTGCCACAGCCAAACCTATCCAGGTGCCAAATACCCGGCGGTATCAATATGACCAGCCCAGCTTTCTCTCGATCAAGCCTCAATCCGAACTGGCCGTCCCGATTGTCTCAGGGCGAGAAGTTTTAGGTGTGGTTGACGTTCAGAGTGAACTGCCCTATGCTTTCCAAACCGGTGATCTGGTGCTGCTGCAAACCATTGCCAGCCAATTGGCCGTGGCTGTTGCCAACGCCCGTCTCCTGGAGGAGCGAGATCGCCGCATGGTTGAACTGTCAACCTTCAACCAGATTGGGGTGGCTCTGGTTGGACACCAGGATTTAGAGAGTACGCTTTCCAACATTCTCCGCCGGGTGAGTGGGCTTTTTCAGGTTGAGGCTGTCTCGTTGATGCTGCTGGAAGAGGATGGCCTCCATTTTGCCGTAGCCATTGGCGAAGGGGCCGAAGAGATCAAATCCTTTGTGCTCAAACCGGGCCAGGGAATTGCCTGGTCGGTGGTAGAAAAACGGCAGAGCATCCGGGTTGATGACGTCAAAGCTGACGCCCGCCATTTCAGTGACATCGACGCGGCCATTAATTTTTCTACCCATGCTCTGTTGGCCGTACCGGTTCAAATTCACGATCGGGTCTTAGGGGTCATCGAGGTGATGAATCGTCGGGATGGCTTGCCCTTTAGCCGTGATAACGAAGTTACCCTGGAATTCATCGCCTCGGCGGTAGCCGTGGTCCTAGAAAACGCTCGCCTGTTTGAGGAAACCCAGCAGCAGTTGAACGCGCTCACCACCTTAACCCAGGCCAGCGAAGCCATCACCAAAGCGCCTGATCTCAAGCAACTTCTGGAGGTTGTGTTGGACGCGACTCTCTCTATGAGTGGCGCCGAGGTCGGAGCCATTACCCTGACCGATGACTTGATGCCCCAAACGCTGCGGTTAGTGGTTGGGCGTGGCTATCAGGCCGAAACTATCGAGCAATTCAACCGGCTCAACCTGCTGTATGACGTTGGGGTTTTTGGCAAAGCTTTCCGCAGTGGCGAGATTGTGATGGTGGATCGGGCCACCGACCCGCAACTCGGCATCTCTGGCCAGTTGGCCACCGTTGTGCCCTCATCTTTTACCGCGGTGCCGCTCTTCAGTCAGGGCGATTTTGTGGGCATTATCATTTTGCACACCTTGCCCAATGCCGCCACCCGGGCTATGCTGAAAGCAGTGGCCGAGATCGCCGCCGTGGCCATTGATAAAGCCCGCCTGTATGGTAAGACTAACCAATGGCTGGCCGAAGTTTTAACGCTCTACACCCTGGCCGATCAACTGACTAACGTTTTGGACCTGAATCTGAGCTACATCATCGAGTCCAGCGTTGGTATCCTCAGGCACGCCCTGGATTGTAGTTGCTGTTGCCTTTTCTTAAAAGAGCAGTTTGCAAAAGGTGAAACGTTGGCCCTAAAAGCGTGCAGCGGCCGGTCAGAGTTCGGTCAGCGGACGCCTGAAACCGAATATATTATGACGCTGGCTAAAGAATTGGTCAGGCAGCCTCGTTCCCTTTATCTGGAGGATATCACCGTGCCCCACCTGGTTGATTCATCCGGGCAAACTTTGCCGGAACCCCCGCCGCTCTTGTTAACTCCAGTCGACCCGGCGCAGGCTGAGCCACGCCTGTGCTCAGTGATGATGGTGCCGCTGGCGGTTAAGGATAGGGTGTTGGGTGTTTTGAGCATCGATCATAGAAAGCCCAAGGCCTTCAGCCAATCTGAGGATCGCCTGCTGACCATTGCCGCGGCCCAGATATCGACCGCCATTGACAATGTTAGGCTTTACAATGATTTGGAACAGCACGCCGCCGAATTAGAGTTGGCCCTGGGTGAGCTGCGCGAGGCCAACCGGTTGAAGTCAGAATTTGTGCAGAACGTCTCTCACGAGTTGCGTACGCCCCTGACCTTTGTGCTGGCCTACGTTGAGCTAATTCGGGAGGGCAGTTTAGGCCAGGTTCCGGCGGAGATTCAGAACAAACTCACGATCATATCCGAAAAAACCCGGGCCATTACCCGGCTGGTGGATGATGTGGTCTCGCTGCAAAAAATTGAGGCTGGCAACTTGAGATTTGAGGCAATAGCTCCGCACCAGCTGGTGAGTAACGCTATTTCTGGCGCTTCCGCCAGCGCCGCTGAACATCGGATAGAAATTGTCGCCCACAGTTTACCGGATTTGCCGGCCGTTTGGGTTGACGTGGATCGGATAGGGCAGGTGTTCGATAATTTGATCAGCAACGCCATAAAATTCAGTCTGACCGGTGGGAAAATTGAGATCACGGCCGAACAGGCCAATGACTTTATCAAATTCTCGGTCCATGATTATGGCATCGGTATCCCGGCCGACAAGCTGGAGCGAATCTTTGAAAGATTTTACCAGGTCGATGGCTCGACCACCCGCCGCTACCGCGGCGCCGGCTTGGGGCTGGCGATTGTCAAACAGATTGTAGAAGCCCACAGCGGTCACGTTACGGTGGTGAGTGAACCCAACAAAAATACCATCTTTTCATTCTATTTGCCGGTTTATCGGGGCGAGATTCAGTTTGAGTCGGCTTGAGCCAGGCTTAGAAATATTGGGAACAGTCCAAAATTGCGTGATCTCAGAACAGTTCTATTCAATCTGCCCAAAATAGACCTGCATCGTCACCTGGAAGGCAGTTTGCGCCTGGCCACCCTGGCCGACATTGCCCACCAGCACGGCGTAGATTTGCCCAGTTGGGATGTGGAAGAGTTACGGCCTTACGTTCAGGTGGTTGACGATACGCCCGACTTTCACAGCTTTCTGGCCAAATTCAAACTCCTGCGCCAATTCTACACCAGCCGCGAAGCGGTGATGCGGATAGCTTACGAAGCAGTAGCCGATGCGGCCGGGGATAACATCCGTTATCTTGAACTCAGATTCAACCCGGTCGCTTTGAGTCTCAACCAGGGTTTCAGTTTTGAGGATGTGGTTGATTGGGTCATCCGGGCCACCCGGCAGGCTGGGGGAGAATATCAGATTCAGACCCGGTTAATTGTCCAGATTGGCCGCCACGAGCCGCAATACGCCTGGCAGTTGGCCGAGATTGCCGTCTCCGAACAGGAACGAGGCATAGTGGCCCTGGATTTGGCCGGCGATGAGATCACCTACCCCATCGATAAATTCATTGATGTCTTTCAATGGGCTAAAAAGCAGGGGCTGCACATTACCGCCCATGCCGCCGAAGCCGGTCCTCCGGCCAACATCAGGGAGGCGCTGGAAAAGTTGGGGGCCGAACGAATTGGCCACGGTGTCCGGGCCAAAGAGGATTTGGCAGTGTTAGATTTGCTGCGCCGCTCCCAGGTCACCCTGGAGATCTGTCCCACTAGCAATCTGCAAACCGGCATTATCCCCAGGCTGGCCCAACATCCTATGTACGCCTTTCATCAAATCGGCATCCCGGTCACCATCAATACCGACGACCCCTCTATATCTAATACCACCCTGACCGACGAGTACCTGGTGGCCACCCGCGGCGCCGGCGTCCCCTTTAGAGTGTTACCGGAGATGATTTTGAACGCGGCTAAAGCCGCCTTTTTACCGGAACTTGAGAAAAGCCGGCTGGTCGATTGGTTCGACCGGGCTTTAGCCGATTTGCCGCTCAACCTCAAAAAACAAGAATAAGGAGCTAGATTTTGGAATACCACCTTGTCAGCGATGGCGTTTGCTGGGTCGACGGCGGCGGCGCCTTTGGTTTGGTCCCTCGCTCTATCTGGGAGCGCAAATTTCCTCCCGATGAGCAAAACCGGATTTTGCTGGCGATCAACAGCCTGCTCATCCGTTCAGAGGGCCAGTTAATTCTGGTTGATACCGGCCACGGCCGTAAATTAACCGACAAAATGTGGCGGAATGCCGGCCTGGAACGCCCGGAGGGCGACCTGCTGGACGCGCTGGCCCGGTTGGGGGTTCAGCCGGCTGATATCGACTTGGTGATCAACACCCATCTCCACCTGGACCACTGCGGCGGCAATACCATCTTGCGGGATGATATCCCCGTACCCACCTTCCCCAACGCCCGTTATCTCATCCAGCGGCTGGAGTGGGCCGATGCCATCACCCCCAACGAGCGCACCCGGGCCACCTACCTGGCCGAAAATTTTGCGCCCCTGCAAGAGACCGGTCAGCTTGAACTCATCAACGGCGACACCCGCGTTACCAGCCAGGTCCGCACCGCCGTGACCCGTGGCCACACCCGCGCCCACCAGGTGGTGATCCTGGAATCAAACGGCCAGACTGCTGTCTTTATGGCCGATCTGGCCACTCTTCACTACCACATCGAACGGCTAGCCTGGGTAACGGCTTACGATGTCGAGCCGCTTGAGTCCATCGAAACCAAGCGTTACTGGCAGCAGTGGGCGGTCGACCACGATGCTCTGCTCATCTTTCAGCACGATACCCAGATGCCGCTGGCTAAACTCCGGCCCGACGGTTCCCAGTACAAAGTAACGCCGGTTACACCCTGAAGGGTAAGAATGGCGCATCGGTGAATGGCCTGCTGTCCATTTATTGATCTATGATTTTATGCTATAATCTGGTTACTCCCGTCTCACCAGCCTGGCTGCAAAGATGTCGACCGGCGCCGATCAAACGGTATGGGCGCGCCGCTGGCAAAATGGTTCAAATTGGGTCGTAGGCATAGATGAAACGCAGATTGGTAATTGTGGCCGGAATGGCCACTCCTTTATTGTTCATAGTAATATGTGGTAGTATCGTGCTCATCGGTGTGGCTGGCTGGTGGCTTTTTAGGCCGGCCGATCAGGGCCGCCTGATTCAAATTGCCCCGCTAGCCCCCCTGGCTACCTTTGTGGCCGGACCATCGCCAGAGAGCGTTGGCGATGAGGTCGTTTCGCCGGCAGCCATAGAAGCCGACCCGAACCAGGCGGTTGCTAACGGTCAATCCGAACCGGCCCTGGCTACGCCGCTGGCCGACGCCGAGGTAGCCTCAATTCTGGGCTTCCAACTGCCGGCCGGCGCGGTGAACTCCATTACCCGGCAGGGTGTCGCGACGCGCCTGGTTATTCCCAAGTTGAACCTGGACGTACCGGTGGTCATCTCACCGATCAAAGACCAGACCTGGCAGGTTGATCACCTGGGGCAGAAGGTCGGTCATTTGGAAGGCACGGCTGCGCCGGGTTCCAGTAGCAACGTGGTGCTGGCCGGACACATCACGTTGGCCCAGGGTGTCTATGGCCCGTTTGCCGGTCTAGCTCAATTAAGCCCCGGCGATATTGTGACGGTGTATCAGGGCGAGCAAAAGTTTGACTACGTTGTTGATGGATATGACATTGTAGAGAGAACGGCCATCGATGTTACCTATCCAACTTCAACCGGGCAGTTGACCCTGATCACCTGTAACAACTGGAACAGCCAGGCGGGTCGCTATGAGCAGCGGTTGGTGGTGCAAAGCCATCTGGCTCAAAATTAGACGCACTCCGCTCGGCCAAAGCTGCTCAGTTAGCCGCCTCCGGGCGGTTTTTTTGCGCCAGCTTGAACAGGAACGCTATATCGATATTTTTTGTCATTCCCACTCAGTCGTGTTAAACTGCAAGGTCTAAACGTCCACCAAGACAAAGTTTTCGTGTCGGTTTAATGATTGGGGTGTGACGCCAAAGAGTCAGGCAAAATCCGCTTACCCAGGCTATACTTGTTAATTGAAGATGATGAAAATGCGCTCACTGAAATCAGTTGAAGTTTATTTAGTCTTGACGCTGCTAATCATAACCACAATTTGGTTTACCCAAATTGCCGGAGTGGCGGCTGCGCCGCCCCACCAGGAGGGCGACATCGCCGTTATCGCCAGCCCGGCCAGTAATGCGGTGGTGCAAGGGACCGTCCAAATTATGGGCAGCGCCGATCATCCGGCCTTTCAGTTTTATGTGGTCGATCTGGGACCTGAGCCGAATATTAATGACCAATGGAGCACCATTGGGGCCACTCACGATACATCGGTTATCAACGGCTTGCTAGAGACGTGGGATACTACTCAGTTCCCCGATGGTAGTTATACCATCCGCCTGCGCGTAGTTCGCTTAGATGGCAACTATAGCGAATTTTTTGCGCGGCAGGTGGTAGTTTCAAATACCCAGGCTGTGCCTACGGATACCCCCCCTGTTCCTCTGGAAGAGGCTTCGCCGTTGCCGCCGCCGCTGCTCATCCCAACCGTTACCCCAACCGATCTGCCGCCGACTCCCCCCATTGTCATTGAACAACCGGTGGTGGATACGCCGACGCCCCGGCCCGTGCCCACCAGTCTGCCGCTGGAAGACCCCGACGAGAGCCGCTCTTTTATCCCGACGGTATCGGGCTTTTCAATGGCTCCCCTAACTGACGCCTGCCTGTATGGGGGTGGGGTAATGTTGGGAGTTTTCCTGCTGTTTGCTTTTTTGGCTGCCCTGCGCACATTTATTCGCGGATTTGTAGATTTGATAAAGCGCAGCCGATCTTAAATCCGATGCCGCTTTCATTCCCGTTGTTTGGTCGCGCCAAAAAAGCAGCCTCGGCCGGTCCGGTCGACTGGCTGATTGTGGGGTTGGGCAACCCTGGGGCAAAATATATTGAAACCCGTCACAACGCCGGCTGGCATTTATTGGACACGATTGTCCGCGACCACGGCGACTTCCGCTTTGATGAAAAACGGAGTCAAGGGCTTATCGCCCGGGGCGAATTGGTCGGGGTAAAGGTGGCGCTGGTGAAACCGCAAACCTTTATGAATCTGAGCGGTCAGGCCGTGGCCCCAATCGCCCGTTTTTACAAAGTTCCCCCGGAAAGAATTCTGGTTGTTTTTGACGATGTGGATTTGCCGGTGGCTGCCCTGCGCCTGCGGCCCAGGGGTGGGGCGGGCGGCCATAAAGGAATGCAGAGCATCATTCAGCAGCTTGGAACGACTGAGTTTCCCCGGCTGAGATTGGGCATCGGCCGGCCACCCGGTCAAATGGCGGTGGAAGCTTATGTGCTGCAAAAGTTTAAACCTGCTGAATGGCAGGCCATGCTGGTTACGTATGAACGAGGGGTTGAGGCCGTCAAAACGGTGCTGACGGAAGGTCTTGACCAGGCCATGAACAAATTCAACGCGCCGGAGTAGTTCTGCCGCTCAGAGTTCATGGCTCAATAAACTGGCCAAAGTTTAACAGTAGGCTTCGATCACTTTCTTAATTTTTTCGATTAAAGCAATTGGACTGAAAGGTTTGGTGAAGTAGTCATCCGCGCCGGAGGTCATGCCGGCCTCAATGTCACCCTTTTGCCCGCTGGCCGAAATGATGATGATGTAAATATCCGCCGTGGTTGGATCTTCTTTGAGATAGCGGCATACCTCCAGGCCGCTCACACTACTCCCAGGCATCTTAATATCCAGCAGAATGATATCAGGATGTTCTGCTCTGGCAATTTCAATGGCCTCCTGTCCATTTTGGGCAGACAAGATCTGGTAATTGCCGACTTCAAGGGTCACCCTGACCAGCTCTCGGACGGCAGGCTGGTCGTCCACGATGAGAATTTTCCGCATAGGTTTATCACTCGGTTGGGGTTATCTGATTTCTTGGGGGTTCCCCTGGCAAAAGCTTTTCTTTTGGGGATGTTGTCTTAAAGATAAAAAGAGTGACGCCAATGATTAAAAAAACATCCCCAATACTGACCGCCCAACGTCGCCAGGGCAAAATAACGGGAATAATATCGGACAGAATCCAGAGGTTGGTCTCCTCACGGGCCAAAACAATATTCTTACTTAAAGGCGGCCTGGCGCCGACCTCAGTGGTTTTTCCAGGATGGACATACTCATAGGTGCTCTGAGTCACCGGCATCCAACCGCCATTGGCCACCATAACAACCAGATTCAATACAAGGCCAAGCAAAAACAACCTGGCTCCCGGTAAGTGTCGATTCAAGAAAAACAAAAACGCCAAAACAACCTGTGACAGAATCAAAATTATCATCTGAAACAGAGCTTGGCCTGATACGTAAATGATTAATGCAGCCTGCAAGGTATACAGGCCGACCACAAGGACGATAAGCTTTTTCCCCCCCCGGAAAGAAATCTGCCCAATAGCGCTGAGATCACGCCCCAACAGCAAAGCCAAAACCACCAACAAGATAATTGCGTAGGCTAAAATCACCAGGTGGCTCCCTTGAAAATAGCCCTCACCCCGTCGCTGAGCGACTCCCCTCTCCCAAAC
>CAYNLK010000076.1:0-28435 GCA_964398055.1 uncultured Caldilineaceae bacterium | reverse complement strand
CATGTGTTAGGCACGCCGCCAGCGTTCATCCTGAGCCAGGATCAAACTCTCCGTAAAATCTTATCAAGCAGACTACTTCTGCCTGAAAATTAACGGTTTAGCCGATCACACTTGCGTAATTCCTGTCACTTTTCAGTTGTTAAGGTTCTCTGTTAATTTGCCTCAGGCAAACAAACAAAAACCGACACCCTAAACTGGTTAGAGATGCCGGTGGAGACGAGCCAAATCTTAAAGGTGTAAAACCGTTTAGATTCGATTACGTCTCCCTTCTGTTGTAATGAACTTTCTACAACCACTGTGCAGACGAGTTCGTTCTATATCTTAGCGCACCAATCATTGTATCATATCAGCTGCGCTTTGTCAAGTCTTCCAGAGATTCTATTTTTTACGGTTTTTACTCCGCAAGACAACGAGCAATATAATATCACATCCCAAAACGTTTGTCAATGCTTTTTTCAATGAATTTGGTCAAAATCATAACCTTTTAAGGTTTATGAATCTAAGATGTTTTGCCGGTCTATTCCTCCCCAAGTCACTACATTTGACTTCGACCACTTAAGGCTCGACTCAAAGTAATCTCATCAGCATACTCCAAGTCACCACCTATTGGCAAACCTCGCGCCAGGCTGGTGATTTTTACCGATGAGCCTTCAAATTGACGGCTAATGTATCTGGCGGTGGCTTCTCCCTCTAGATTAGGGTTGGTGGCGATGATGATCTCTCGCACTTCAACCGGGCTGTGGCGCACCCGTTCCACCAATTCCGCTATCCTTAACTCTTCAGGCCCGATGCCCTCTGTGGGGGCGATGACCCCATGAAGGACGTGGTAGAGGCCATGGTAATCTCTAGTTCGCTCGATGGCCAGCACATCCAACGGCTCTTCAACGACACAGATAATCGCTTGATCCCGGTTCTGGTCACTGCAAATCGGGCAAGGGTCAGTTTCGGCGATATTAAAACAGCGGGAACAAAAAAGGACTTTGGCATGCAACTCCTGGAGAGCCTCGGCCAAAGTTAAGGTGCGCTCCGCGGGATTACGCAACAGAAAAAAAGTCAATCGAGAAGCAGTTTTGGGTCCAATCCCCGGAAGCCGAGAAAATTCATCGATAAGTTTTGTAACCGGCGCCGGTGTTACCTTCATAGTCAGGCTCACCTAGAACAACCCGGGAATATTCAACCCGCCGGTAATAGAGCCCATTTCATCGGCAGCCAGATTTTGTGAGGCTTCGACGGCTTCGTTAATTGCGGCCAAAATTAAATCCTGCAACATCTCGACATCTTCCGGATCGACGACTTCAGGGTCAATGGTGATGGACAACAGTTTTTGATGGCCGGTCATCACCACAGTGACCGCCCCGCCACCCGCGGAAGCCTCAACCGTTTTCGTCCCCAGCGCCTCTTGAGCCTCAACCATTTGCTGCTGCATGGCTTGCAATCGACTGGCCAGACCGCCTTTGGCCCCACCCGGCAAGCCTAAGCCACCTCCTCCACCCAACGAAAACCCTTTACCTTTACCCTTTTGTTTCGCCATCGCAGATTTCCTCCTAAACTACTTCAAAAAGATTTTGTGATCCCGCCACGAAATAATCACTCAACCACCTGCCCTCCCAAATCCTGGGCTGTTTTTAGTAAGGCGACCAGATTCTGATCGTCAGTTTGGTTATCAGTTGATTGAAACGCCAAGTTATCTGATAAGAAATGAACTACGGCTGTTTGTCCGATCGCGGCGCTGAAGGCTTCGTTGATGGCGGCCTGGGGTTGAGGTTTCTCAAACCGTTTTTTCATCAGTTCAGAGGTAACAAACTGAATCTCGCGCCCTGACACTCGATAGAGTTTGGTTTGATTGCGCAGCGCCTCAGCCATAATCTTGTTTTTCTTTTCGATTTCCTTCAAAACGTGCTCAAAACAGGTCCGCACCATCTCAATGGTCAGGTCGCTTTCCGGTGCGCTTATGGCCGGAGCGGCTGGCGTCGACTGGACTCGAGCCGTTGGTCCCGGCCTGGTCGATATCTCACCTTGACCGGCCGCTCTTACGGACGCGGCCGGCGTTGCCGCGGCCACTTCAGCGGCGAGCAGTTGAGTCCCCGCCGGTTGGGTAGCGGCCACAAAGGCCAATTCCAGCGGTAATTGGGGAATATCGAGCAAGCCGGATTTAATATCAACTAAGGCGGTGTTGAACAAGGTCGTGGCCCGGATAATCGCCGCGGCATCGGTTCGAGCAGCCTGGGCTTGCATTACGGCCACTATTTCTTCCGGCAGATTCAATAAGCTGGCCCCATTGCCCAATTTGACCAGCATGAGCGACCGCAGATATTCCACCACTTCCTGGGCAAACAGGCGCGGTTCGACGCCATCATCCATTAACCGATTGATGATATCCAGGCCGGCGGCCACATCTTGCTTGAGCCAGGCTTCCACCAATTCGGTCACCGTTTGGGAAGTGACAGCTCCCAAGACGGTCCGAACCAATTCCAACGTAATCGTTTCGCCGCTATAAGCGGTAAGCTGGTCTAGCAGACTGATCGCATCGCGCATCGAGCCAGCCCCCTGCCGGGCGATGTATTCCAGGGCGGCCCGTTCAGCCTGTAAACCTTCCTGGGAGACAATATGGGCCAGGTGGGCCGTAATGTCGGCCAGCTTGAGACGCTTAAAATCAAAACGCTGGCAACGCGAGGTGATGGTGGGCGGGATTTTTTCCGGCTCGGTGGTGGCCAACACAAAAATGACGTGGCCGGGCGGCTCCTCCAACGTTTTGAGGAGAGCATTGAAGGCCGATTTAGACAACATGTGAACTTCGTCGATGATGTAAATCTTGATACGAGCTTCACCAGGCCGGAAACCAACCTTATCGCGCAGGTCTCGAATATCATCCACCCCCGTATTCGAGGCGGCATCGATCTCGATCAAATCGAGTAATCGTCCCTCATTGACGGCCATGCAAATGGAGCATTGGTTGCAAGGCCGCGCCTCAACCGTCTCGGCCAGGCAGTTGACGGCTTTGGCCAGCAATCGCGCCGTGCTGGTTTTACCCGTACCACGCGGGCCGGTAAAGAGATAGGCATGGGCCACCCGGTTCAATCTGAGGGCGTTCAGCAAGGTTTGGGTCACATGCTGTTGCCCAATCACCTCGTCAAATGTTTGGGAGCGCCATTTGCGATAAAGAACCTGGGAAGCCATAGAAGCAATAATTCCTGTGAGTACAATGAACAAATTGCAAATTGCAAATTATCGTGTGTTAACGCCTGCTACTTGCCGCTTCGCGTGCGACCTGTCACTTGCTACTCGGTTAGTTTACCATCCAAGAGACATTTCAGCAAGGAGTTTCCTTGCGGCCAGATCAAGGCTATAATTGAGATTTGATAATTTAGGGCGGCAATAACACCATTGCGCCGAGAGGAGTCATAGTAATGGGTACCAAACCTTTAATTCTGGTCACTAATGATGACGGTATTGGCTCGCCGGGGCTGCACGCGGCCGCCCAGGCCGTGGTTGACCTGGGCGATTTATTGATTATGGCGCCCAGTTCGCAGCGGACCGGCTCGGGCCGCAGTTACCCGCCGGTGAGCGACAAACATATCTACCCTACGGAAATCCCGATCAACGGCCAACTTCACCCGGCCTTCAAATCCGACGTTTCCCCGGCTCAGGCGGTGGTGCTGGCCCAACTGGTTTTGGCCGAGCGTCCGATTGACCTATGCGTGAGCGGCATCAACTTTGGCGAAAATGTGGGTTCAACGGTCACAACTTCCGGCACGGTGGGCGCGGCCATCGAAGCGGCCAGTTTCGATATCCCGGCGCTGGCCGTGAGTTTGGAGACCCCCAGCGAATTTCACGTCAAATACAGCGAGCGAATCAATTTTGACGTAGCCGCCCATTTCACCCGCTATTTTGCCCAACAGGTCTTGAGCAAAGGGCTGCCTCAGGGCGTCGACCTGCTCAAGATCGATGTTCCGGCCACGGCCACGCCCCAGACTCCCTGGCGAGTGGCCGCGGTGTCGCGCCAACGGTATTGGCATCCGGTTGAAAACCAGCCAGGCCGACCAAACGAACCCAAAAGCATCGGCTATCAGGCCCGGGTTGATTACGACAGGCTGGAGCCGGAGTCTGACATCGCAATCTTTCTGATCGACAGGTTAGTCTCGGTAGCGCCAATGACCATCGACCTGACCGCGCCGGTAAAACTGCCCGAAGTCTCCGCGTACTTTAACGGAACTTCACCATAACGGTACATGAGGGAGCGTATGCACTACGTTTCACGTTTCACGTTTCACGCTTCACTCTCTACGCTTCCCGCCTTACGAGAATCTAACTACCACGTTCGCTGAAAAACCACATCGTAAGAATAGTGACCCCGGCAGAGGCCGTTGGTTTGCTGGCGGAGTTGACAATCGGCAATGGAGTCGCAGTAGCCCCCGGCGAACAGCCACTCGGCCGGGATATCTTCGTCGCGGGTGGAGAGGGGCAAGGTTTGCTGGCTGGTGTAGGGCGTCCCATCGATGTTGCCCTGGACTTCCAAAGCCATCGTGTTGCTCCACAATTCTATCTCCAAACGACCCGGTCCGGCAGTACCGGAGGAAGCGCGGACATTACGGTAGGTATCCCCCACAATCACGCCGGTGAGGGGTTGGCCGGCCGCATCGACAACCTGCACATAGATCGTGTGGTCGCCGCCGCAGTTGTTGGCAACCTTGCCTTCCCAACTATTCTCTTCATTGGTGCGCATCCGCTGGTGGACGACCACAAAGTCAATCAGCGGCGGCGTTGGAGTCGGCGGCTCAGCCAGAGGAGGCGGTAAGGGGGACGGTGTCACGGTTGAGGTAGGAGTGATGGTGGGCGTGTTGGTCGGAGAAGGCGTGGGGGTAGGTGGAACTACGGTCAGCGTGGGGGTAGGCGACGGAGTGGGGGTTAAAGTAGGCGGTTGGGCTGTTGGGGTTGGCGTAAATGCAGGCAACGGTGTGGCCCAACTGACCAGCGCCGGCGTTGGCGTGGGTAAGCGAGCTGTGGCTGCCAGCCAGAGCGGATTAAACAGCACCAGCAAGCCGGCCGTCAGGCAAGCCAAAGTGATGATAGCTATCAATCCCAGAACCAAATATTGAGCAACACGCTTTGGCGACATTATGACATTCAAGAAACGCGCTTACCACGTTCTTTGAAAAATAACATCATAGGAGTAATGGCCGCGGCAAAGTTGATTATTTTCAACCCGCCACCGGCAATCTTCCGGCGAATCGCAATAGCCCGCCTTTTCCAACCAGTCGAGGGGGATTTGCTCATCCAGCGTTGATAACGGCGGGGTGAAGTCGCTGGTGTAGCGGTTGCCATCCTGATGACCCATCACTGCCAGCTCCATCGTGGCGCTCCAGACCAGGATGCGAACCGCGCCCGGCCCATCCACGCCGGTAGGTACTTCAAAGTTGCCATACCTGTCACCAACCAGAACGCCGTCCAGTAGATTTTCCTGGGCGTCGGCTACGTGAACGTAGATGCTGTGATCGCTGCCGCATTGGCCCAGCCCCAGCGTACCATCCCAACTATTTTCTTCATTGGTACGCAGCCGCACATAACGCAGCACAAAATCGACGCCTGATACAGGCGGAGCCGGGGAAGTTGGCGATGGTTGGGGCGCGGCCGTAGGCGGCTCCGGGCTCGAGATTTCAGCCGGAAGAGGCAGTGGCGTCGGAGTGAAGTTGGGAGACAGTGGCAGGGTGGCAACCAGTAGTTCCGGGGGTACGGTTGAGGTTGGAGAAGGTAGGGGGATGCTGGTGAACGTTGGCAGGGTGGTAGGGGTGGCAGAACTGAATTGGACCGGCTGCACGGTTGGGGTAGGTCGAGCGCTGCTCCGCGAACGGGTAAAGGGCAGGTCAGTTAGATTACAGGCCAATAGCCAAAAGACCAAAATCAGCCAGGTTAGATTTCTACGCATCCAGAGTTCGCCGCCTCACCTTGAAATCGGTCACAACCACCTACCCAAGACCAATCCAACCGAAAAGAGGAGGGCATAGATCAGGGCCAGCCGGGCCGAACCGGCCAAAGCCTGATTGAGACTGCGGCCCTGTTCAGTCAGAACCAGCCGGACAGACGGCCAGGCCACCGGCAGCGAGAACCAGGCCAGCAGCACCCAGGCCGTTGTCAGCCTGAACAACCACATCAACAGGGGGATGAGGTAAGCCAACGCCAAGAGGAGGAGATATTCTGCCCGTGCCCCGCCCGGACCCAAACGTACTGCCAACGTTTTTTTGCCGGTAGCCCGGTCGGTTTCCAGATCACGCAGATTGTTGACAACCAGGATATTGACCACCAACAATCCGATCGGGATTGAGGCCCACACGGCCAATGGACTGACTGAGCCGGCCTGGACGTAGTAGGTACCCATCACCGCAGCCAAACCAAAAAAGATAAAGACAAAGAGGTCGCCCAGGCCATAATAACCCAGCGGAAATGGCCCGCCGGTGTAGGCAATAGCCGAGGTAATGGCCGCCAGCCCGATCACCACAATCGGCCAACCCCCGACCCAAATCAAATACAGACCAATCAGGGCAGCCAGACCAAAGACAACGCCCATGCCCACCATAACCTGATAAGGGGTCAGCAGACCGGCCTGGGTTACGCGCAGCGGACCGAGCCGACCGGCGGTATCGACCCCCTTTTTGAAGTCAAACACATCGTTAGCTAAATTGCTGCCAATTTGGAGCAGGAGGGCGGCCAGCAGCGCGGCCAGAGCCGGCCCGGGACGAAAAAGTTGCTCGCTGATGGCCACGGCGCTCCCGACCACCACCGGGGCGGCTGCGGCCGGCAGGGTTTTGGGACGCGCGGCCAGAAGCCAAATTTGAAGTTGGGAAGGGGGATAATTATCTGCGGTCAAGGCGCCTATCCGGTCCAGCTAATCCTTTCTTCAGCCCAGCCCCGGCTGGCATCCCGATTTGTGCCAACGAACCCGTCCGGCGAACCTTCTATGGAGAACAGTCTCTGCAGCCCGCTACCGTTGGGCAACATAGCCCAAACCGCCCAACCTTCTTCGCGGTTGCTCATAAAAGCTAACATTTTTCCATCGGGTGACCAGGTAGGGAGGCCGTCTTCGGCGGGATTATCGGTGAGGCGCTGCAACCCAGAACCATCGGTGTTGACGATATAGATTTCCCAATTGCCATCCCGGCGAGACATAAAGGCGATTTTACGTCCATCCGGAGATAAGGCCGGCGCCGTATCTTCATCAAGGTCAGTTACGGGCCGGATATCGCTCAAGTTCGTGGTTGCTAACCGTAAGCCAGAGCCGGTTTGGCCCCAACCCTTGAAGACCAATTGCCCGTTCAAGCCAATCGTGGGGTATTCACCCTCGCCCAGAACAATCCCATCACTACCGATTTGGAAGCTGCCAACCTTGAACAACCGTGATTTGCGATCGCCTTCGCGACGTGATAGAAAAATAAGTTCACCCCCATTGCTACTCCAGGTAGGTAACTGATCTTCCACAAAACGGGCCACCAGTTTCTCGTTCTCACCGGACAGGTCTGTATGCATCAAACCCCAGCCATCGAGCCGCCAGGAGTGGAAGGCAATCCGCGACCCATCCGGGCTAAAGGCCGGCTGGCTGGCGTGCCGCCGGAAGAGACGGGTGCCCGAGCCATCGGCCTGCCCAAAATACAGATCGTAATCGGTCCCATTAAAAATGGGATAAGCAATTGTGCCGACCAGAGATGAACCAAACGCATTAGGGCTTTGGCTGACCGCCGGGGTCTCGGTTGAGGCGGGCGTCGGAGTCGAAGTTGGGGTCGGGGTCGGCGTGTCCGGGCTGGCTGTTTCAACCGGTGTTTCAACCACAGAGACGACCTCTTCTACAACCGGGGTGGGGGTACTGGTGGGAGCGTCACTCAAGGCTTGCAATAGAAGTTCGGTTGGAGTTGGTTCAAGGTTCGCGGCCGATTGAGGCGAGGCCGGAGAGAGATCGGCTGCACCGGAACCACCTAGCAACAGCCACCACACCGCAGCCAATATAACCACCACAACCATAAGTCCGCCAAAACCAAATAGCCAGGGCGAAACAGCGGCACGCGACGGAACAGCTCTGGAATCGACCGGCAGAGCAGCGGCCAGAGCCTCACGCATCTCGGTCGCAGATTGGTAACGTCCCCGCGGATGGATTTCCATCGCTTTTAAGATAACCCGCTCAGTATTGGCGGAGAGTTCGGGATTCAACTCACGCGGGGCCGGTAGAATTTCCGGATTTAACAAGCGTTGGTGAACATCGGGGGGATAGATATTGGTCAGCAGATGGTACAGAGTTGCTCCCAAAGCGTAAATATCGGAGCGAGCGTCGGTATGGTCTTCGCTGCTGGCGAACTGCTCCAATGGGGCATAAGCTGGTGTACCCAGGCCGCGCAATTCGAGCTTGGTTTCCGGTCTGTTGGCATCGTAAAGTTTAACCAGACCAAAATCGACCAGTTTGACCTTACCCTGGAGATTGACGCGGATATTGGCCGGTTTGATATCTCGGTGAATAATGGGCAGCGGCCGGTGACCGTGCAAATAAGCCAGGGCATCAAGCACCTGATCGGCCCAGTTCAAGACCGCCTCTTCAGGTAACGGCTGCTGCGCCCGCTGGAGCATACTATTGAGGTCTTCACCCTCAACATAGTCCATCACCAAGTATTCGCGGTTATTCTCGATGAAGTAATCCGAAACCTTGGGCAAGCCGGCGTGATCGAGCCGAGCCAGGACACTGGCCTCCGAGATGAACTGTTCCCGCATCCGGCTCTGAACCTCTGGGCTATCATTGGGATTGGGCCGATTCTCCTTGATGGCACAGCGTCGTCCGACCAGGCGCTGGTCTTCAGCCAGATAGACGGCCCCCATTGCCCCGCAACCAAGCACACTGACAACCCGATAACGATTGCCCAGAACTGTTTTGTAACCCAAAAGCCCTTGCAAAGGAGCAGGACAATTGGAACAGGTTTGAGCCTCATCGGGGTTGTCAAAACTGCAATTAGGGCACATTTGAGACATAGTCGGCACACCTATTGGATTGCACTTACCAGAGGCACATTCACAACTAGAGAAGGCAATTAATTTGCTAACAATCATACAGAGTTTAGCCTAAAACAGCAAGTGAGCCAGAGCAAGGTATCGAGCTGCGAAATACTGCTGAGTTGTTAGAAAACACTTGCCAGGGTAAACAGTTCATGGTATAATTTTTGACAGTTAAGGAAAAGAGTGGTCACCGAGAAAAGTGGGCAGCCCCCACTTTTCTTTGTGTTACAAAGAAGTTATTTGTCTGGGTCAGGAGGCTCAACGAGTCGTGAAAAACGATTTTATGATGGCCATCAATCAGGTTTGCCACGAACGGCAGTTGGCGATTGACATTGTTCTGGAAGCGGTAGAGGTGGCGCTTATTTCGGCTTACAAGCGAAATGTGAGTGGGCACCATTCAATTACTGCTCAGATCGACTCAAATTCCGGCAAGCCATTGATTTTTGTAGAAAAGGCCGTGGTCGATGTGGTTGAGGACGAGAAAAACGAAATCTCGTTGAAGGAGGCTAAACAGACCAACGCCCGGGCTGAAATAGGCGGGTTGGTTTCAATTGAAAGCACCCCGCCCAATTTTGGGCGGATTGCCGCGCAAACGGCCAAACAGGTCATCCTCCAGCGGATTCGCGAAGCAGAACGTGACGCCCTGTATAACGCCTACGCTGAACGTGAAGGTGAAGTTGTCAACGGCACCGTGCACAAAATCGATTCTCACCAGGTTACCCTGTCGCTGGGGAAAGTGGAGGCATTTTTGCCCCGCTCGGAACAGATCCCCACCGAGCGTTATGCGGAGGGCCAGCGGATTCGAGCTTACGTTTCGGCGGTATCAAAAACCAGCCGGGGACCTCAGATCATCGTATCACGGACCCATCGCAATATGTTGCGCCGCCTGTTGGAAGTGGAAGTACCAGAAATATATAACGGCACGGTCGAGATCAAGTCGATTGCTCGCGAAGCCGGCTATCGCTCCAAAGTGGCGGTGGCCGCGCTGCAAGAAGGGGTTGATCCGGTTGGTTCCTGTGTGGGTATGCGCGGCACCCGCATCCAGAGCATCGTCAATGAATTGAACGGTGAGAAGATTGACGTGGTGCAATGGAACCCGGACCTATCTTATTTCATTGCTAATTCGCTTAGCCCGGCCAGGGTCATGAATGTAATGCTGCTGGACAAAAACGGTAAAACGGCTGTGGTCGTTGTACCAGACAAGCAGCTATCCCTGGCCATTGGCAAGGAAGGCCAAAATGCTCGTCTGGCCGCCAAGCTAACCGGCTGGCGCATCGATATCAAGAGCGCCAGTGAAGCTGTTGAAGAAACGCTGCAAAAAATAAGAACTGACGAAGAAATTCGAACGCGGGTGGGCGAAAAGGTTGAAATCTTCAATATCGCCGCGGCCATTCTGGCGGATAAGAATCCGGTTGATTATTCCGAGGGAGAGCTGAAAATCTTTGCCGAAGCTATTGAGCTGGTTAACCTGGCCGAACTGGCCATTCTGCGCGAACGGAAAGCGAAAGAAGAAGCAGAAGCCAAAGCCGCCAGGGCCGCCAGAGCTCGGGATATTTTGGCCGAAGCTGAGGCCATTCTAAGCGGTGGTCAATTAGCCGCCGATAGGCCGGTTGAAGGGGAACCAGTGGTCGCCGAAGGTGAAGTTGTCGGCGAACCGACTCTTGTGGAACAAGCGGTTGAGGAAGAGCTTGAAGAGATGGCAGCAGCCATCGAAGAGATCGTTGAGGAGCCAGTTGTTGCCAAAACGCCAACCGAACCGGAGCCGGCAGTTGAAGTGGTTGATGAGTTAGTCAGCGCGGCAATAGAGGCGGTCAGTGCTGAGCCGGAGGCAGAACCGGAGCAAGAAGCTGAAGAAGTGTTGCCCGGGTATAAGATGGTTGAGGAAGCCTGGTCGGAAGATGACGAAGAATTCGAGGAATTAGAGCGACAACGCAAGAAAAAATTGGGCCAGAAGAAGAAACGCCGCCTGGTTTTCGATGAACGTTTAGGTGAGGTGGTGGCCGAACGACGGCGCAAACGCAGTCGCCAGACCGGCGACTGGCTGGAATTTGACGAAGACGAATTCTAGGTCTAAAGTCAGGTCAATGGCTCGCCCAAAACATAAGCCCCAACGGACGTGTGTCGTTTGCCGGGAAACCAAAGACAAGCGAGAATTGATTCGAATTGTGCGTACGCCGGAAGGAAAAGTCAGCATTGACCCAACCGGCAAAGCAAACGGACGGGGCGCTTATCTGTGCCGGAAGGTCGAATGTATTGAGCAAGGGCTACAAAAAGGACGGGTGGCCAGAGCGCTGCAAGTAAACTTGTCGGCAGCCGAGTTGATTGCGTTGCAAACCGAACTTTTAAAAGTATAGAGTTGGTACAGACCGAGATGTACTTCGGGACGAACAAAAACCAAATCACGACAGAACTGCGACGCCGGTTAGAGGCTGATAAAGGAATATAGGCCGTGAACACGGACACAAAGAACGTGCGGAGTGTGGCTTTATGAGGTAGGTAAACCATAAACCAAAGGCGCCTTTCCCCAATGTAGCCACCAAAACTCCCCGGCTTTAATTTATCACCTCAAAAAAATCAGCTTTTTGATTGATCCAATATCTGCGTCGAGCCAGGTTGCGTCTGCGCCCAATGGCAGACCGTTCTGCTTCGTGACCTATTAGGGAGGTCCAACCTCCCGCCATAGAATTCAATTTGGATCGACCAGACTGCCCCTTACGGCAGCTCTTGATAATATGTGCGCCATTAGCAGAGGTTTTGCTTGACCGCTGGCAAAACCCTGTCTGGTGATAGACTCTTAAGCGAGGTGGTGATTATGGCAATGAGTCCTCAAAAAACTCAAACAATTGAACCAATGGCCGGCAACGGTAAGACCATCGAGGTGCCGCCGGTAATTACCGTGCGAGATTTAGCCAATTTGATGAATGTTAGCCCCATTGAGATCATCAAAGAGTTGATGAACAATGGCATTATGGCCAACATCAACCAGCAGATCGACTTCGACACGGTCACTATTATTGGCGAGGAAATGGGCTACGCCGTGGTGCAACCCAAGGTCGAAGAACCAGAGGTCGTTGTCGAGAAAAAAGAAATTCCTCTCCACAAGCGTTTGATTGCCGATGAGGACCCGGCCAATCTGGAGTTGCGTCCCCCGGTAGTAACCGTGTTGGGTCACGTTGACCACGGTAAAACGACCCTGCTCGACAGTATCAGAAAAACTCAGGTGGTCAAGGGCGAAGCCGGGGGCATTACTCAGCACATTGGCGCCTATCAGGTGGCCGTGGGCGACCGGATGATTACTTTTTTGGACACCCCGGGCCACGCCGCCTTTACGGCTATGCGGGCTCGCGGCGCCCAGGCCACCGACGTGGTGATTCTGGTGGTGGCCGCCGACGACGGCGTAATGCCTCAAACCCGGGAGGCGGTGGAGCACGCCCGGGCCGCCCAGGTTCCGATAATGGTCGCGATGAACAAGGTTGACAAAGCCAACGCCAACCCGGAACGGGTCAAACAAGAACTGGCCGACATTGGCCTGGTTGTGGAAGAGTGGGGCGGCGATACCATCTGCGTGCCGGTCTCGGCGTTGCGGAATGAGGGTATCGATGAGTTGCTTGAAAATATTCTGCTGGTTACCGAAGTGGCCGACCTGAAAGCCAACCCCAACCGGTTGGCTCAGGGAACGGTCATTGAGGGCAGAGTGGACAAACGGCGGGGGGTTTCGGCCACGCTGTTGGTCCAGAACGGTACCCTCAAGGTAGGCAACACCATTGTCATTGGCAGCCAGTATGGTCGTATTCGGGCTATGTTCAACGACAAAGGTAAGCCAGTCAAAGAAGCCGGTCCCTCAGTCCCTGTTTCAGTCCTGGGTCTAGCCGATGTCCCTGAAGCCGGTGAATTTTTTGAAGCAGTTCCCAATGAAAAAGCAGCCCGCAGCCTGGTGGCTGACCATCAAGAAAAAGCGGCGCAGGGCGCTCATGTAGCCACCTTCCGACGCCCCATTTCGCTAGAAGAATTCTTCAACCAGACCCGCGAAGGGGGCGGCGATCAGGTCCTTTACCTGATTATCAAGGCCGACGTGCAAGGTTCCCTGGAACCGATCGTCAACTCGCTGAAGGAACTGGGCAATGACAAGTTAAAGGTAAAAATCCTCCTGGAAGGTACCGGTAATGTGTCCGAGTCAGATATCAACCTGGCGGTTGCCTCGGGGGCAATCATCATCGGTTTTAATGTCCAGGTTGACCAGACCGCTCACCGCGAAGCCGAAGTCAGCGGGGTTGATATTCGCCTCTACGATGTCATCTATAAACTGATCGACGATGTTGAAAAAGCCTTACAAGGTCTCCTTGAACCTGAGTATGCCGACAAGGTCATCGGCCGGGCCGAAGTGCGGGCCGTCTTCAAAATCGGCCGGCATGGCACTGTGGCCGGCTCCTTCATTCAGGAGGGTAAGATCACCCGCAATGCCCTGGCGCGGGTGATCCGCAACGGCCAGCTCTTGCACGAGAGCAGGATATCATCGCTTAAACGCTTTACCGAGGATGTGCGCGAGGTCGCGACCGGCTTTGAATGTGGGATCGGGGTGGATAATTTTAATGATTTCCAGGAAGGCGACATCATCGAAGCCTACGTTAAAGAGCGAGTCAATTAGGCAATGGCCACTCGACGTCAGCGGCAGGTGGCTGAGTTGCTGCACCAGGAAATCAGTCGACTGATCGAATACCATACCCAGGACCCGCGCCTGGGCTTTGTGACCGTAACCGATGTTGAGGTGACACCCGACCTGCGTGAGGCCCGGATTTACGTAACCGTGTTAGGCGACGCTGCCGCAGCGCGGCGTAGCCTGGCCGGCTTAACCAGCGCGGCCGGCTATTTTCGGCACGAGTTAGGCCAGTCGCTCTCACTACGGTATACTCCTAAACTGTTCTTTGAACTGGACACCTCATTGGAACAAGGGCTGCGGATCGATAATTTACTCGATAGTCTCAAAGACGAACTCGAACAGAGCGGCGAAGTCGAAATCCTGGACGAGAGCGAGTCGACCGATTGACGGATGCCAGTTAAAGTCGGCCAAATTTCCGGCCTACTGAATATCGATAAACCTGAAGGCCTCACCTCGCACGATGTGGTAGCCCGGATCAGAAGGCTGGCCCGGCAGAAAAAAGTGGGGCACGCCGGCACATTGGACCCACCGGCATCCGGGGTATTGCTGGTCTGCCTGGGGCAGGCCACTCGCCTGCTTGAATATTTGATGGCCGGCCGCAAACGGTATCAAGCCACCATTCACTTTGGCCTTGCAACCGACACGCTTGACGCCGACGGCCAAATTGTCACCGAACGGGATACCTCGCACTTAACCGAAACCGAGCTGCGGCAAATTTTGCCCGCCTTCCAGGGGGAGATCGAGCAGATTCCCCCTATTTTTTCGGCTTTGAAGCAGGGGGGACAGCCTCTTTATAAACTGGCCCGAGCCGGCAAAACGGTTACTGTAGCGCCACGGCGGGTC
Organism: uncultured Caldilineaceae bacterium; assembly: GCA_964398055.1. Lineage (GTDB taxonomy): Bacteria > Chloroflexota > Anaerolineae > 4572-78 > J111 > CAYNLK01. The sequence continues at coordinate 13,911 of CAYNLK010000076.1, read as the reverse complement.
ACAATCTACTCGCTGAGTTGGCTAGATTGGCAACCACCCATATTGACCCTTGAGCTGGTCTGCTCACCCGGCACCTATATCCGCTCGCTGGCCCGCGACCTGGGCGAAGCGGTTGGCGTTGGCGCTCACCTGGCCGGTTTGACCCGCCTGGCCAGCGGTGAGTGGACTCTGGCCGAAGCCGTACCATTAGAGGTGTTGGAACAAGCCGCCGCCAGCAACCCGGCCGGCTGGCAAAAGTATCTCTGGCCGCTCGACCGGGCGGTGAGCCATCTACCGCCAGTGACTCTGGCCGAGGCCGCAGTCAACAAAATTAAACAGGGCCGGCCGGTTGAAATTGACCTGGCCAGGCCAATTTCCGGTCAATTGGTTCGGGCTTATACCCCCGCTGGCGAATTTTTGGCAATTTTGACACGTGTTGAAGCCGGTGATACACTCTGGCAGCCCAAAAAGGTGTTTCATCTGCCCAGTAGAGGGATGACCGAGTAACAGCAAAACTATTATAGATATTCTGGGGGACTATATCTATTTTTCCCGACGTCTTACACCTATGCAGCTAATCCAAAACCTGACTGAAGCCCGCCTGACCAACCCAACCGTGCTGACGATTGGCACTTTTGATGGCCTTCACCTGGGCCACCAGGCGTTGCTGACCCAACTCAAAGCGGCCGCGCACCGGCGCCAGGCCCAGACTGCGGTCATCACCTTTCATCCTCGTCCCAAAACGGTGCTGGCCCCAGATCGCCCGCACAATGATTATTTAACCACGCCGGAGGAGCGGATCGCTCTGTTTGAGGCTTTAGGGCTGGATGTGCTAATCTTGATCCCCTTTACCCTGGAGTTTGCTCAGACCACTGCTTATAATTTTATGAAACTGCTGACCGACCGGATCAACCTGGTCGAGTTATGGTCAGGCCATGATTTTGCCCTGGGCAAGAACAGGGAAGGGAATGTTAAAAAGTTGGCTGAATTGGGCCAGGAATTCAACTACACCGTGCACACCTTTACGCCGGTTCTGGTGGCTGGTCAGGTGGTTAGCAGCACCCAGATTCGACAGTTGTTGTTAACCGGCCAGGTGCGCCAGGCGGCGCAATTGCTGGGACGTTATCCCTCGATCAGTGGCCAGGTGGTGGCCGGGGCCAGGCGGGGACGCACGTTGGGTTTTCCCACGGCCAATCTAGCCCCACTCCCGGAGCGCCTCCTACCGGCTCACGGCGTTTACGCCACCTTTGTAAGCCGCGCCAACCAGAACCCATCCCTGACCGGCGTAACCAATATCGGCCTGCGCCCCAGTTTTGAGGGCGACCAGCCTACCGTGGAAACCTACATTTTTGATTTTGATGAAGATCTCTACGGCCAGCAGTTGACCCTGGAGTTGGTGGAGTATCTCCGGCCAGAAAAGAAGTTCAATGGGATCGGTGAGCTGATGGCCCAAATTAGTGAGGACTCGACCAAAGCTCGAGATATTCTGGCAGAGGAGAGAAGTCATCCCAGCCAATTGGGGTTAGACCAAAATTTAGGCTCGGTTTCAACTTGACAATTCAACGCTGATCGGCCATAATCTGGCTCTCAATCATCAAACGGCCACGAAGCCCTCAACCATCGGTGCAAGTTTGCGCGATGGGCGAGGGCTTTTTTCATAACCTGCTTGCCGGGAGAATTCTGATGGAATATTCCAAAACCCTGCCGCTTCGAACCGGCTTTCGACACTACAATCAAACTCTGCTGGCTGAAATTGTGTTTGTAGGGGTGGTAGCCATCTGGGGCATTTCCTTTGTATTCAGTAAAAGCGCCCTGGAGGTTATTGGGCCATTTGCCTACAACAGCCTGCGCATGACCCTGGGGGGGATTACCCTGGCCCTGCTGGTTGGCCGCGACTGGCGCCAGGTTAACCGGCGCTATGTGTGGCCCACTCTGGTAACAGGGCTGGTCTTGTTCCTCTCCTACGCTACCCAGGCCACCGGCCAGCAATTCACCACGGCCAGCAAAGCCGGTTTTTTAACCGGCACCAACGTAGTTTACGTGCCCATCCTGTCGGCGCTGCTATTGCGCCGGGCGCCGGCCAAGACGGCCATCCTTGGCGTGATCCTGGCCTTTGTTGGTTTGTTTTTGCTGTCGTTTGAACCCGGCAAATTCGGCTTTACCCCCGGCGATATTTGGGTAGCTCTCAGCGGAGTTGGTTGGGCTTTTTACATCATTGCGTTAACCTACTACTCGCCCCGCTTGAACGTTTTAGCCTATGCTTCGCTGCACGTGTTAGTCGCCGCCCTGATCAGCAGCCCGGGCTGGCTGCTGTTTGAACCGCTGACGGTGCCGGTGGCCTCGTCGGCGTTGTGGATGGGAGTCATCACCACCGGCTGCCTGATCATCGGTTTGGGCACCAGCGTGCAAACCTGGGTAACCCGGCTGGTCTCGCCCACCCGGGTGGCGCTGATTGCGGCGATGGAGCCGGTTTTTGCTGCCCTGGGCGGTTGGTGGATTGGGGAATCGCTAACGCCACAGGTGTTGATGGGCGGCGCGTTAATTATGCTGGGTATGTTGACCGCCGAGGTGGGCCACCTGCTGCGGCGACAGTGAGAAGATGTGGCCAGGTCGGTAACAACGCCAGTTCTTGCCAGAAAAGAACTACCGGTGAGGGAACCAGCGCCTTAAATCTGACCAATTCCACCCTGCCAGCCAGACAATGACGATTAGACCGGAAATGTAGACCACAGGAATGAAGAAAGAGATCGTCCCTCTGACGTCATTTTCAAGCGCCGGCCCGCCAAATTGGGTAATGGCCTCTTCCACGCCGTAGGCCACCAGCACAAACTGGCTGAAACTCAGCAGCCCCACCAGCAAAATAGCAATGATGAAATTACGGAACGAAGCCAGCCGGCCCCGCCGATTGAGCAGGGCGCGTCTGGCCAGCAAAATGATGACCAGGATGGCCGCAGTCAGGAGGATGTTAACCCCGCTGATCGCCAGCGAACTTTCCATTTGAAAAAATTCGGCGCCCAATTCAACAAATAAGGGCAGCCAGGTGCTGACTGAGAAAATGGCCAGTAACGTCAAATAATAGACCAGGGCTTGAATGATGGGCGGCAAAACGGTTTGATTGCTCATCGGCACAATGCCCAGGGCCTTTAGTAACCTGGTTGGTTCAGGCAGCAGTTGGGCCAGCTTATCCACATGGCGCAATCCCCGCCGAAAGTCGATCCATTGGAGGCGCTGGAGATTGCGGTCCTGAAGCTGAATATCCTGCAGAATAATCGGGTAGACGGCCTGGGTCTCCGGGTTCAGCGTGGTGGTATTCTTATAGGTTGAAATCAGCACAAAAGCAGTTTCGGCCTGGTTCACCTCGGTCACATAAGGATGGCCATATTTTTGCAAACCCCGGCTGATCGCCTCGGCATAATTTTGATCCTCCGGCGCAAAATCTATGGCAAAGCTGGTTGGCTTTGGTTTTTTGATGTTAGGCTCATACGGATTGGCAAACTTGGGCCGGGAGGCCATTGGCTTGCCCCAGCGTCGCATCCCGGCCGAGCGCACCAGCAAAAACAAAACGGGGACAAACAGCAGGCTAAACCCAAAGCAAGACAGAATCAAATCGGACTCTTCCTGATACGTGCCAAAGAAGACCGCGCTCAAGAAGGCGACAAACGGCAACATAATCAGAACCGACTGCACCTGGAAGAAGTTGAAATTCCGTTTGAGGATTCTGTAGGGGAGCGGCAGCAGAACCGCCGGCAGATAGATTGTCCACCACGCCGGAATGGAGACAATGATCACCAGCAAGCTGGCCAAAAAAGAGGCCCAGACGACCGGCGGCGCTTTGAAACCCCGCTGCGGCGGTGGGGTGAGTGGTTTGGCCGGCGTGGCCAACTGAGACACCAGCGCATTCAAACCCTGTTTGAATGAACTGCGAAAATCGATCCATTCGTACTGGGCCAGCTCCGGCGGTAGTTTGACCGCTTCAAAAATGATGAGAATGATCCGTTTCTTCAGCTCGATGGCTCGCTGCCATTCCGGCGTCACATTTTTGGAGCTCATCGATGCTTTGGAAACGATCAAGATAAATATCTCGGCTTCATCGATGCCCTGGTGGATTTGTTCCAGCCAGGGTCTGGCCGGCACAAGGCTATGGTAGTCCAACCAGACCTTGAAGCCGCGGTCTTCCAGCTCATCCAGTAAACTATCGACAAAAGGCAATTCCCGGCGCGAATAACTGATAAACAGAGACGATGTCATAGTTCCCCCCTTTTTGAAGAATCTCACGCTTTCACTGGACGACCACATCCAAACCCGGCTCAAAGCGAGCCCAACCTTCATCAGTACCCAAACAGGCCTCTTTGGCCGCGAAGCAGATCGACAGTTGCAGCCGGTACGAGCCGGGCGCGTCAAAAACCAGCCCATCTTCATGCCGGAAGGTCTGGCCAGGCTGGATCAGGCCATTATCCCAACTGGTTTGGAAATGGCCACGGTCGGTCAGCAAGCCCAAAATCCCAAACGGCACCGGTTCGGCGCTGACATTGGTCACGGCCATCGTCACAAAAACCTTTTCCCCAACGGCATAGGTGTTTCGACCCTCGCGTAAAGCCAGGTTGACCTGCACACTGGCCGGATCGGCCACGCGCTGAAAAGTCACCCTGGTGAATTGGCTGCCGCTCAAAGGGATCTCGAAAGTTTGATCCAGGAATTCGATCTTGTAACTGCCGGGCACATTGGCGTAGCTCTCAAAACCGCCCACACCATACTCCGGTTTAGTCCCGCTGGTCAATCGTTCCACCACGCCATCGGGTTTGACCAGGATGATCGGCTCGTTAGCCACGCCAATATCGCCTACCAGCAAAGGCAACCCCTGGCCCGGCTGCAGGGCATACGTCCAGCGACCGCCCGGCCTGATCGCCGCGGGCTGGGCCTGGGGCGTCGAAGTCGAGGGGGTGAAGCTGGCCGGGGTCACCGACGGTGGAGGCGAGGTCGCTACGGCCGGTTGGGCCTGAACCGGGGGTCGGCCTGGCAACAACGGCGGCCGGGCTGGCGAATCAAAGCTGATCTGCTGCTGGAACGCGGCCAGCCGATCCATAATCGGCCCTAAATGCTCAAAAGTCTCCCACTCCGGTTTGCCAGACGCGCCGGTCACAAACAGGCAAGCGCCCATCAGGTAGTCATCTTGCATGATTTCACTGTTGTACCAGAGCAAACTTTGCCAGTAATCCTCAAGGGGGATCGGGGTTGGGGCCACCCCGCCGGGAATGTTGGCCGGGACGGTCAACACCCTGGCCCAGGGACCAATATCTTCGGCCTGCCCGCCCCAGACCCCCTGGGTCATGCCACATTCGGTGATGATGCAGACATGCTTGTCGCCGTATTTCTGGCGAATACCCTCGTTCATAATCCGCCGGTAGCGCAGAGCGCGCCACATGCCGTCATTGCCCCGCCCCTCGCCCACGCCCGGCACCAAATTGTGCGGCTCAGATGGACCGTTCAAACCAAGCTGGTGCAAGCGGTCCAGGGTCGGCCAGTCATATTCATGGAAGCCCAGATATTTGTAGGTTTCCAACGTACCTGGATAGAGTTTGAGCCACTGCTCACCCCGGCCATTGCCCTGGCCAAAGTTGAAGGCAATCGGCTCAAAGCCGGCGGCCAGCATCTTCTCTCCAAAGGCCACCTGGTATTCGTCGTATAGTTTTTGGGTATTTTCGTCGGTCCACTCAGGGAAAACTTCATTGAGCGATTCCCAGGCGTGGAAAATTGGCCGGCCGTTGATATGGTGAACATCCCGATTGACCTCCTCCCGCAGAATTTTTTCAGCCATTTCCACCCCCCGGCGACGGGCGTTTTGGGCTGTACCGCCGCTCAACTGGCCAAAATCCTGCGGAAAGACAAACAGCCGGCCAATCAGAAAAACGTCGGGGATTTCCTGGCGGATTCTTTTCATCACCTCAACGCTGAAATCGAGCGTTTTGACCACTTTAGGCCGCAGTCTAAAAACGGCTGCAAAAGCATCTTGCCGGGGGCCGGTAATATGAAAACCAAATTTGTGGTTATAAAAATTATCAAAGTGATGGTATTTTTGATTGTACATCATTCCCCCCTGAGGTTCACTAAGATTTTAACATTCAGGCTAATAATATCATAGGCAGGATAGTGGTGTCAATGAAAAAGCGGCTCGTTTGAGCCGCCAATCATCATATCAACTGTATTAAAAAAATTTGCCCAGAGGTTAGTGGGAACGGCTAACCTCTGGGCGAAAGAAGGAAGGAGATGCGCGAGATGCTCGCGATTTGTTACGGTCAAGTATAGTCCTTCGGACCACATTTTACATCAGCCAACAAGCTACTCTTGCCTCTTAATTCTATGCGCCGCATTGCCTAAGCCATTTAGCGTAGGGTAAACGTAGGGTTATGGTTGATAAATTAGAATGGGGATACATCTTGGCAAAACCCCACCATAAATGTAACCATTAAACCGAGGAGTGGAATAATCGGGCGAGTTATGATATACTGAATTCAACATAATGTAATACAAAAGCCCCGTCTGTAACGAGGCTTCGACGTAGACCGGCTCAGGTGACAAATAGGCGCCCAATCAGGATGGGTGATAGGATACCCAAAGGGCGTCGTCTGGTCGGAGGTGGCGTAGGGCAAGTTGAAGGAGAATTGAGAGATAGAGCTATGGATGAAGAGACTAACCACACCGAGCAACCGGAAAGGCTACCCCACGTGGTAGCCCCCCCTATCCTTGGCCTGTTTGAATATCTGCGCCGGCAGCCGATGCTGCTGGGAGCGATTATCGGCGCGGTACTGGGGTTGGTTGCAGCCAATTATTTTGAAATCAGGCCCAATCTGGTCGTAGTCGGCGGGGCTGTGGCCGGATTGGTGGCGGCGGCCATTGTGGCGCAACTGCGCTCATGATTGAGCGGAGCTTTATTTCTTCTGGTCTAGCCGCTGGACCGCGGCCAATGTCCGTTTGGTAATCTCTGACACCTCCCCTTCGCCTTCGATCTCGATGAGCAAACCGGCCTGGTCATAATAGTCGATGAGCGGGGCGGTTTGGGTATGATACGTTTCAAGGCGGGCCCGGACAGTCTCCGGTTTGTCGTCATCGCGCTGGTACAAGTATTCACCCTCACATTTATTGTAAGGGCAACGCTGGAAGGGATTAAAGATTTTGTGGAACGGTGTCTGGCACTCTTTGCAGATGATTCGCCCGGACAGCCGCCTGACAATCTCCTCATCCGACACTTTGATATAGATGACGCCATCAAGCTGCCGCCCCATCTTGGTCAGCAGGTTGGTCAGAGCCTCGGCCTGGGCCAGGGTACGAGGAAATCCATCCAACACAAAGCCGGCCTGGGCATCAGGCCGGGAGAAGCGCTCGCGGACCATGGCTACGGTCACGTCATCAGGCACCAGCTCACCGCAGTCCATATAACCTTTGGCCAGCTTACCCAATTCCGTTTCCTTTTTTAGATTTTCTCTGAAAAGGTCACCGGTGGCAATGTGAGGTACGTTGAGCTGTTCGCAGAGGCGGTCGGCTTGAGTCCCTTTGCCGGAACCCGGTCCGCCTACCAATACGATGTTCATGAAATACTCCTTTCGTCGCGCTGATCTTGACAAAAAAGAAAATCCGTCCATAAGCCCTGCAGCATACGGACGGATCCGTTCAAAAGCAAGCTAATCCATTCAAATCTTCCCCATTGAAGCTACGCAGGTACCGCGTTATGCTAACAGCCTAAAATTCACTCAGCCGTGGTCGTTGGCGCGGCTGAGTCCCCGGCAGGACCACCTTGAGACTGGTTACCCTGGTCGTTATCAGGGCTTGGCGTCTCCAGAATCAGATTGGTCGCCTGAGGCACAGGGGTAGGTTGTGATCGAGCTGACCGGGTAGAACCGGTTGCAATCAAGCCAATCGCCAGACTCAGGATCATCAAGCCGCTGATCACATAAATGATAATTTGCTGTCTGGACAGCTTTTTCTTTTTGGGCGTCGCCACCGCCTTATTCTTGACCGGCGGGGGAGCACTCGATTGTTTTTTCTTGCGCTTTTTTGAGACAGGCACAACAACTTCTCCATCCTTTAGATTAATTTCACAATGACCGATTATACCTTTGGCCCGGTTTGTTGGCAAGCAAGAGCGGTAGGCTAAAGGGAGACTGGTCCAAAAACGGCAATTGACTCTCAAGGGAGAGCTACTATAATCAACGTCATTCACAATAATTGGATCCGATCTATGTTCCTACCCAGGCCAACTTATCTGAGCCGCGCCTCCCTCTGGCTACCTCTATGTTTAGCTCTGCTCCTGAGCGCGGTTCAGTGCCACACCCCCCCCACGCCACTTCTCCCGTCCACGCCGACCGGTCCGGCAATCCGCATCGCTCTGCTAACCCCCACCAGCGGCGAATTAGCCACCTTTGGCCGGTTGCTGCGCAATGGCAGCCTGATGGCCATAGACGAATGGAACGAACAGGGGGGCGTCCTGGGGCGCCACCTGGAGTGGATCAGCTACGACAGTGGCTGTGATTTCGAGACCGCTCGCCAGGCTACCCGCCAAGCGATTGATGACGGCCTTCAATTTATCATCGGGCCGCTGTGTAGCGAGGCCGCCATTGCCGCCGCCATCGAAGCCGAGGCGGCCGAAATTCTTATGATTTCACCCACCGCCACCCATCCGCTAGTGACCGTTGATCCCCAGGGACAAACCCGACCAACCGTCTTCAGAGCCAGCCACGCCTATCCGGTACTTGGCCAGGCTGCGGCTCGCTTTGCCCGTGATTCGCTCCAGGTTCAAAATGCCGCAGTTTTTCTGGATACCCATGATCCTTATTCCCGGGCCCTGGTCGAAGCCTTTGCCCATCAATTCCAGCAGCAGGGGGGCAAGGTGGTCTATCGAGCCGGCTACTCGGCCGGCGACACTGACTTCAGCGAGCCGCTGCTGGCAATTCATCAGGCGGCGCCACAGGTGATCTACCTGCCGGCCTCGACGGATATCGTCAATCGGGTAGCCGTTCAATTGAACGAGCTTTACACCGCAGCCGAGTCGGCCAAGCCGGTTTTGCTGGGCAATGATAGCTGGGAGTCCCCGGAACTGGATTTGGCGGCGACCAATGGCAGTTTTTTTACTGGCCAGGTCGGGCCAACCAACGCAAATCCGGCGTTACAACAGTGGACCGATGCCTACCAGGCCAACTACGCCATCAAGCCGGATACCCTGGCTGTTTTGGGTTACGAGGCGACGCTACTGCTGCTAACCGCCATCCAGCAAGCCGGTACCTTGAATCCCCCGGTCATCGCCGCAACTCTGGAACAGGGTACTTTTGACGGGGTGACCGGTGCAATCAGTTTTGACCATGAACACAATCCCCGCCAGCGAATCCCTATCCTGCAAGTCAAGGAGGGGCAGGTTCAGGTGATAGAGAGCCTTCAGCCCTGGCAACAGAAAACACTGTAAAATCATTTTGACATCACCTTAGAGGTTTGCTATACTCCGATAGAGATTCCTAAACCAAAATCTAGCCTGAGGAGAAGACAGAATGAAAAAACTACTATTTGTGGTAATCTTGCTCTTGGCTATCTTCCTGGCCGCGTGTGGTTCGTCCCGACAAGGCGCCCCTAGTGGTGAGACGGCCGGCGAAGCTCCAAAAGCCGCGGCAAGTCCAACACCGGTTGTGTTGGCTACCCCTACTCCCAAGCCGGCGCCGCCTACCCCAACACCCAGACCCACCCCGGCCCCGTTACAATCAGCCCAAGAAGCCGCCCCCACGGCTGAAGCCGAAGAGGAAGCGCCAGCCGAAGCGGCAGCCCCCATCCCCGAAGATATGGTCTCAATTCCTGCCGGTTCCTTTACTATGGGGCAGAATGGCAGCAAACCCAAGAATGGCCCGGCGCATGAAGTTGATCTGCCCGCTTACGAGATCGACCGCTTTGAAGTTACCAACGACGAATTCGCTCGCTTTACCGAAGAAACCGGCTATGTCACCTACGCCGAGGAAAATAGCAGCAAAAATTGGCGTGATGCCGCCGAGTCCAAAGGCGGCAATCATCCGGTGGTGTATGTAACCTGGAATGACGCCAAAGCCTACTGCGAATGGGCCGGTAAGCGGCTGCCCAGCGAAGCCGAGTGGGAGAAAGCCGCTCGCGGCGAAGATGGCCGCGTCTATCCCTGGGGCAATGATTTCCCCGGCCCGGATCAGGTTGACCAGTTTGGCAACTTCTATGAAACCGGTCTGCGCAGCACCTTCCCGGTTGGTGGTTTTGAGAAAGGCGTTAGCCCCTACGGCGTCTACGATATGGCCGGCAACGTGCGCGAGTGGGTAGAAGATTACTTCCTGGCTTATGAAGGCGCCGCAGCCAATGCAGACCCCTTCTTTGGCGAAACCAACCGGGTGAACCGCGGCGGTGGTTGGTTTGACGGTGAAGACGGTGAGTTGGTAACTACCTACAACCGCAACGCCGGCCCGCCCGACACCAGCGCCAACGACGACATCGGCTTCCGCTGCGCTCGCGATGCTCAGTAAGCGTCAGGTCAGGGTAAATTGACTGGTAGTCTGACAACAAAGCCATCTTGACCAAATGATAAAACGTCCGGTTCGTTTTTGACCGGACGTTTTTTATCAATATAGATAATGGTAAAATCCGGGTTCAGCCTAAACTTAATCGCCATCGTCATCATAGTTTATCTGACCGCGGCCCAGTGCCAACCCACGCCAACCTCTGAACCTACCAGCCAGCCACTCCCCCAGCCAACCCCCCTGCTATTCCCCCCTATCCAACCGGGTGACGGCACCGATTTAATCGATCACCTGTTAGAAATCGGTGTCATTCGGGTTGGAATTCGGGTCTGGCCCGACGCCACCTATTCTCCACCGGCGTTCCGGGGCTTCTCGAACGCCGAAACCGGTGGAGCCTTAAATGGCTTTGAAGTCGATCTGGCGCATCAACTTGCCGAGGGGCTGGGGCTGGAACTGGAACTGGTCGAAGCCTACCCCCCGGTCATCGCCAGTGGTGATTGGCGCGGGCAGTGGGACATCGCTCTGGCTTCACTGGCGCCCTTTGACCAGCCGCCAGCCTCAGCCCGGACGACGCTGTTCTATTCCAGACCATATGGCTACATCCCGCTGGCCCTGCTGGTACCCGCCACTGCGAGTAATGTTGCAGGTCTGCCAGATCTGGCCGGCAGTAAAGTCGGTGTGTTGGAACACAGCCCGTACCAGCGACTTCTGACGGAAGGCTCAACGTTGACCGTTAATCAACAGCCATTGCTCAGCGAACTTCCCGTCGCTCTACAGCCAGTGGCCGTGAGCAATTTATCCAAAGCAATTCACCAACTGGCCCAACTGGAAGGTGAAGAGTCCCCCCCTTTTGCCGCCATCTTTGGCCCGGCGCCCATTTTTCAAGAGGCGATCAAAAGTGAGCTGCCGGTCAGGCTAACGGCTGATTCAGAGCGTCTGGCTGTCCAGCCGCTGGCTGTGGCGACCGTACCTCAAGCCGGTCTGAAGGTTGATCGCTTGATCCAGGCAATGAACCAGGTGCTGGATCGGCTGGATCGACAGGGCGCCCTGGCTGAAATCTACCTGAAATGGTACGGTCAGGACCTCAGCCAAGACAGACCTCCTGCCTCAACCGATCACGACCAGAACAAGAGCGACTAATCCGCCCGCCCCGGGGTGGTGGTATTCGTTCCACTTTTGACGGGTTGTCAGGATTATGTTATACTCAAACCCTCTCTGGCGTTGACCAGTTCAGATTTTGGCTGGAGTTGCCGGGAACGCCACAGAAAATCCCGATACTGCCTCGACCTGCTTGCCCATATCAGCCAGAATTCAAACCCTCCCTGAAAATTGGGCCTCAACAATTCCGAACAAATATTCTTGATTGGAATTTGCCATGGAGAATGGGTACGGCTGTCACAGCATGATCAAGCCCCTCCGTCGAGTCCTGGTCAAACGGCCAGATTTGGCGTTTGCTGTCGATGAGCCGGCCAAGTGGCATTACCCCGCTCAACCTAATCTGGAGCTGGCCCAACAGGAGCACGATGCCCTGGTTGACCTGCTGCGCCAGGCCGGCGCCGAAGTCATCTATCATCCTGAGCCGCAACCCGCTCACGCCGACGCCATCTTTGTCCACGACCCGGCCATCATTACCAATCGGGGCGCGATTATTCTCAGTATGGGCAAATCGCTGCGCCGGGGCGAGGAAAGCGTCCTGGCGCGGCGCCTGGCCGGGCTGGATATTCCTATTTACTATACCCTCCACGGCGAGGCCCGGGCCGAGGGCGGCGACCTGCTCTGGCTCGATGAAACGACCCTGGCGGTAGGCCAGGGTTTCCGCACCAACGCCGCCGGCTTGGCCCAGTTGACCGCAGCCTTACAAGTACTGGGCGTCAAGACTATCCCCGTTCAGTTGCCCTATTACCACGGCCCGGAAGCTTGCCTTCATCTAATGTCGCTCATCAGCCTGGTTGATCACAACCTGGCCGTGGTCTATTTGCCGCTATTGCCGGTAACTTTCTGGCAAGATCTGCAGCAGCGTGGCTTCAGATTTATTGAAGTTCCGGCTGAGGAATTTGCCACGATGGGGACCAATGTCCTGGCCCTGGCTCCCGGCCATTGCCTGATGCTGGCCGGCAATCCCATTACCCAGGCAAGATTGGAGCAAGCCGGTTGCCGGGTCGTTACCTACCAGGGGCATGAAATTTCATTGAAAGCCGAAGGTGGGGCGACCTGTTTAACCCGGCCCATCTTGCGAGGATAATTACCCAATAGAAAGGAGGCAGCATATCGAATTGCTTGAGTCGAAATCGAGTCAATGGTAAGAGGATAGGCTAAAGTTTCGATCAGATTATTCACAATCATAGCAACTGGAGGAGATTTATGATGTTAAATAAGAGATACCTGCTCTTACTCGTCACCAGTTTGGTGGTCCTGGCTTTGCTGGCGGCCTGTGGCGGAGCAGCCACGCCGGCCCCACAAGCACCGGCCCCGGCTCAACCAGAAGCTCCGGCCGAGGAAGCCGTGCCGGCCGAACCGGCCGCGCCGGCCGGACCTCAAAACTTGCTCGACAAAGTTCTGGCCGAGGGCGTGATCCGGGTCTCCACCGATCCCAACTACGCCCCGCAATCACTACTAAAACCCGATGGCACCTTTGAAGGTTTCGATATCGAGGTGGCCACCGAAATTGCCAAGCGTCTCGGTGTTGAGGTCGAATTCGTAACGCCGGAATGGGATGCGATCACCGCCGGTAATTGGGGCGGCCAGTGGGATATGTCCGTCGGCTCGATGACCATTACCAAACCGCGGGCCGAAGTGCTGCACTTCTCCACCGGCTACTATTTTACCCCCGCTCAATTTGCCGCCCGCCAGGGTTCCGGCATCGAGTCCGTTGACGACATCGCCGGCAAAGCCGTTTGTGTGGGCACAGCCACCACTTACGAAACCTACCTCAATGGCGAGGATGTCGGCATTCCCGAGGAGTTTATCCGGGTGCCGCCGCCGGCGGGCGTGACCGTAGTGCCGCTGTCGACCGATGCTGAGTGCGCCCAGGCCATTCAAGCCGGCCGGCGAGAGTTCGACGTCTTCCTGACCTCCGGCACAGTCATCGATCAAGCTATCGCCAACGGCATCAACGTGGTCAAGGTGGATGAGCCAGTCTACGTTGAAAACCTGGCCGCGGCTTTCGACAAGAACAGCCCGCTCGACAGCGCGCCGCTGCGCGACAAAGTCTCGGAGATCATCGAGGGTATGCACGCCGATGGCACCTTGAGCGCTTTCTCCAAGAAGTGGTTCGACGGGGCTGACCTGACCGTCATCTCCGAAGAGGAAGAACCAGCGGCCGCAATGGAAAGGGAGGTGGTGGAAGGCTGTGACGACCCGTTGGGCTGTGTCACCGTCGCTCCCGGCGCCCCCATCAAACTCGGCGCCGGCTTCGTCATCG
>CAYNLK010000075.1:0-28464 GCA_964398055.1 uncultured Caldilineaceae bacterium | reverse complement strand
TGCTTGTGCTCTCATCGCTTTCCGGGCGGCTGGGTTATTCGGATAGGCCCTAAGTGGATGTGAACTCATAATAATTGACCTACCGGGAGTGTCTTTAATTATAACCTCAATTTGGTATCTTGAAAATCAGTTTCTAAATTTCAATGGCGCGCTTTCTGGCGCGCTTTTTGTTTATGTTCCTGGTACGCCGGTCGGGTATAGTAAAGGCAGAATTGTTTGATGGTTGAGGAGTAATTATGGGTTGGGTAGAAACCCAACCCCGGTTGGGCTAAACCAACTCCCAACCCTATCTTTTGGCAGAGCAAAAAAGTTGCTGTGTGGGATATACTTGAGACAAGTCATTGAGGATCAGGGCAATCAATGTACCGGAGTTGCCGCAACAAACTGGTTCTCTCTTAGTGACAGGAGGACAACCAATGAGCAAGAAATCTAAGCCAAATCATAGCAAAGAGCAGATGCCGGCCTTTGGCCACGCCATTGTCATCGGCAGCAGTATCGCCGGCCTGACGGCGGCCCGGGTTCTGGCCGATCATTTTGCCCAGGTCACCATCATCGAGCGGGATGAACTCAGCCCCATCCCGGAATTTCGCCGGGGGCTGCCGCAGACCCGCCACGCCCATTCGCTGCCTCTGCGGGGCCAGACCATTTTGGAGCAACTGTTCCCAGGTTTACTGGCGGAGTTGGTGGCCAATGGCGCCATCCAGATCAATGATGGCAACGAGATGGCCTTTTTTATCGCCGGAAAATGGCACGAGGTCAAGCACAATGCGGCGATGGTTTCGATGACCTGCAGCCGGCCGTTGCTGGATGCGACCATCTACCGGCGCCTGGTGGCTTTGCCCAATGTGCGGGTCATTCACCAGCGTGAAGTGGCCGGCCTTTCGGTTGACCGCCAGGGTCAGCGAGTTGTGGGGGTGCGGCTGCGCGGCCGGCAGGGTTTGCGCCGGCGAGAAACGATTGTGGCGGCCGATCTGGTGCTGGATGCCAGTGGGCGCGGCTCACGAGCGCCGGAGTGGCTGGCCGAGCTGGGTTACACCCCGCCGGGCGAGTCGATTATCGACGCCTTTTCCGGGTATGCCTCACGCCTTTATCGCCGGCCGGCGGATTTTGCCGGTAATTGGAAAACGCTCTATGTCCGGCCGTCGCCGCCCGATGGCAGTCGCGGCGGTCTGATTATCCCTATCGAGGGGGACCGCTGGCATGTGACGCTCATTGGTATGGGCGGGGATTATCCGCCCACCGACCATGACGGTTTTGTGGAGTTTGCCCGGAGCTTGCCGACGCCTCAACTGTACGAGGCGATTAAAGAGGCCGAACCGCTGACCCAGCCGTGTGGTTACCGTTCCACGGCCAACCGGGTGCGCCACTACGATCAACTATCACGCTACCTGGAAGGTTTTCTGGTGACCGGTGACGCCGTCTATACGCTGAATCCGGTCTATGCCCAGGGGATGACGGCGGCAGTTTTAGGCAGTGAGGCCCTGGCTCACACTCTGGCCAGGCAAACGCCGGGTGATCTGACCGGTCTGGCCGAAGCGTTTCAGAGCCGGTTGAAGCAGGCGGTGGCCAGCGCCTGGCAAATGGCCACCCGCGAAGACCAACGCTGGCCCAATACCGAGGTCGTCCAACTGTACAACCCGGATTTGCCTCGCCGGCTCCAGGCAGTGACGCAAATATTGCCTATTGCGGCCCTGGCGGCCTAAGCAACAAAAATTGTGAATTGATTTCTGGAAAGCCAAAGATCCAAGCAACAGGAGGATTTAACGATGCCAGCACTATCAATAGCCAAAGACCGATCATGTGGGGAGTATCCCCCCCGACCCGTCAGCATCAACGGGGTCAAAACCAGGTTGATCTCACGCCAGGAACTGAAAAGGGCGTTGGATCAAAAGGACGACATCAAATTAGTCTTTGTTCAAAATGAGTGGCAGTTCCGAGCCAAGCACATTCCCGGCTCCCTGAATCTGCCTTCGGCGGACGAGGCGTTGCGTGTGCTCAAGCCTGAGGACAAGATTGTCGTCTACTGCTCCAACCAGGCGTGTCACATTAGCCTGTCCGCCTATAATCTACTGGTCGATCATGGCTTCAAGAATGTTTGGCGTTACGCCGGCGGGCTGCTGGAGTGGGAGGACGCCCGATATCCGCTCGAAGGCGAAATGGTTGTCTCATAACCGCAGCAACGGCGTTTCAGCCGGAGTAACTTTTTAGCTCATCTCAACCCGTGACCGGCGCTTGTGGTTAAGGCGCCGGTCACAGGACCATATTACGGGCAAGAAGGGAGATCAGAATGAATGCGGCAGACGTTTTGAAATATGGACACCAGACCGTGGTCCATACAGTCGATGGCTTATCGGCCGCGCACTGGTCCACGCCGGGGGTGTGCGGATGGTGGTCGGTGAAAGATATTATTGCCCACCTGGCCTCATTTGAGCACCTGTTGATCGATGTGCTGAACTCGATGCAGGGTCAAGGCCCCACTCCCACCCTGGACAAATTTGGCCAGGGCCAGCAGCAATTTAACGATCTTGAAGTGGAGGCCCGCCGGCGCCAGACCATCGACCAGGTTTGGGCTGACTATAACGATACGTACACCCGGACGGCTGAACTTCTGGCCCGGATCCCGGCTGACCGGCATCGACTGAAGGGCGCTCTGCCCTGGTATGGGGCGGAGTATGATCTGGAAGATTTTATCGTTTACACCTTCTACGGTCACAAACGGGAACATAGCGCCCAGATTGCCGTTTTCCGTGACCAGTTAAATACCACCGTGGAACTGTAAGTCGAAGGAAAACAGCCATGAAAATATTTGTCGCGGGTGCAACCGGTGTGTTAGGCCGGCGGGTTCAGCTCAATAAGTAAGCTGGGCTGGCTCAGCTAACTCAAACATCTGGAGGAACGTATGACCGAACAATTGAAACTCTTGGCGGTGCTGGCTCACCCGGACGACGAGTCTCTGGGTACGGGCGGTATCCTGGCCCGGTACGCTGCCGAAGGGGTTGAAATCTACCTGATCACGGCGACTCGCGGGGAGCGGGGCTGGTTCGGCGACCCGGCCGAATATCCCGGCCCTACTGCCCTGGGCCAACGGCGCGAGCAGGAGCTATATGCCGCCGCCGAGGCTCTGGGCATCGGGGGAGTCACTTTTCTGGATTACCTGGATGGTGATTTGGATCGGGCTGAGCCGGCGGAGGCGATTGGCAAGATTGCGAGTGAATTGCGCCGGTTCCGGCCTCAGGTGGTCGTTACCTTTGACCCCTTTGGTCTGTACGGCCATCCTGACCACATTGCCATCAGCCAATTGACAACTGCGGCGGTGATGGCCGCGGCCAATCCTGCTTACCTTGACCCGGCCGAGCGACCGGCGCACCAGGTCTCGAAGCTCTATTACCGGGTTATGACTCAGGCGGAGTTAGATATTTACCAGGCAGCCTTTGGCGACCTGGTGATGCACGTTGATGGGGTCGAGCGGCGGGCGACCGCCTGGCAAAACTGGGCCATTACCACCCGAATCGATACGGCGGATTACTGGCCGCAAGTGTGGCGAGCCGTTGCCTGTCACCAGACCCAACTGCCCGGCTACGAGGTCCTGCGGACCCTCCCCGCCACCCAACATCAGGCGCTGTGGGGCAGCCAGACCTTTTATCGGGCTTTTAGCCTGGTCAACGGCGGCCGGGAGATGGAGCGTGACCTGTTTGCCGGGCTGCCGTTGGAGATTGAGCCGCGCCTGTGGTCGCTGCCCTTGTTTACCAGGACCAGCCAAGAAGTTGACGCCTGACGCCTGATTTGCCCAAAACCACCCAGATAGTACTTTTATGAATTGTGCCCCCGGAGTCGAGGCTTTAGCCGGTAATTCAACCCTAGAACCGGCTGAAGCCTCAACTCCAACTGTTTCATATCATTTTGACCCCTCTGAGCATTCGTATTCCCCTTTTTCTGTCCATTTTGATATTTTGATATCAGTTGGCCGCCCTTCTTGCCTTCTTGATGGGCAGGTTGCCAGGATTTTCTATTTTTTGGCGTTCTTTGGCGCTCTCTGCGCTAAGATTTTGTGGAGATATGCCTGTCAACCCGCGTTTGGCAGATTGCCCCATTGTAATTTGGCCAAGAAATTAACTGGAGCGTTTTTTGGTGCGCTTGGTGACAACATTGGTGGTGCGTTCAAGCGGTATAGTAAGGTCAAAGTAAATCAAAACAAGCCAAACTAAATTTTGCGGAAAGGAAGGTAAATAACAATGGCTAACAAATTGGTGGAACGTTTCAACGGCATCGAGGTGGAATTGGCTCAGGTCCGGCAGATGCCGGTAGCCGATGAAGCAATGCGGGAGCGCCTTGTCGAGCTGGAAGCCAAACAGGCCGATCTGAAAAAGACGTTACAGCACCTGATCGCCCTGTCCAAACTGCGGGACGAAGCCTGGCAAACGCTGGCTGTATGAGGAATTGATTTTTTAACGACCAAGGGGGGCCTTTCTGATGACAACTCTGTTCTATACCCATCTGGCCACTGACAATTTTGAACGAGCTTACCGGAAGGCCTACTGGCGAGATTGGCTCAAACGCCTGGTAGGCAAACATAACAACCTGCTATCGTTTGACGACATCCCGGTAGAGTTGCGCCGCCAGGCCCCCAACAATCTTGGCTTGCAGGCCGTCCCGCTTAACCAGATTGTCGGCAGCGAGGGGCGCTACCACGAGTTTGACCAGGCGTTTTATCCGCGTGAGAAAAGAAGCAAAGACCGTTGGGTCAGGGTCGATCAGGCCCACCTGGCGAACGTGTTGCTGCCGCCGGTCGAACTCTTGAAGATTGGGGAGTCCTACTTTGTGCGGGATGGAAATCACCGGGTTTCGGTGGCCCGGGCCCACGGTCAAGCTCATATCGACGCCACGGTTATTGAGATTGGCCGGTCGCAACAAAGTGATTCTGCCAGAGTGTCTTAATTCACATCGTGCGGACAGGGAGATTAAATGGACAATTTATCACTCATCGCTGGTATGGTCGCCAGTTTTATCTTTGCCAGTAGCTACGTGCCGATGCTGTGGAAGGCATTTCAGACGAGAGATTTGCATTCGTATAGCTGGCTCAACCTGGTTTTGGTCAATGCCGGCAACCTGATCTACTGGCTCTACATTGCCACTTTGCCGCCTGGCCCCATCTGGCTGCTGCACACCTTTTATACCGTTGCCAGCGCTTTGCTACTGCTGATGTATTGGCGGTTAGGCGCGGCCAAACCGACCGGGGCAAAGTCTAAAAGAGGAGGAGCAGGCCTACCGCGGCAAAATGGACGCCGTGAATTGGCTATTCGCCAATATTTGGCCGAACTGATCAACTCGGTCAGGCCAGGGGGAACATTTATCATTGGGCCATCACCACGCTCCGCCGGATCACTTCCAGGCCGGCGGCGACTTGCCGCATACTGTCCAGCCGGTGCTCTCGATTCTTGACCAACATCTGCTTGATCAGCTCAACCAAAGCCGGCGGCGCGTCGGGCCGAAATTGGTACAGATCGGGCAGAGGATCATTCAGGATGGCGGTCATAATTGCCACCGGCTGTGATGCGGCAAAAGGCGGCTGGCCGGCTAACATTTCGTACAGCACCGCCCCAAAGGACCAGATATCGCTGCGGCCATCCAGATCTTCGCCCCGCCACGCTTCCGGGCTCATATAAACGGTTGTGCCCAGAATGGCCCCAATTTGGGTGAGCCGCGTATCCTGTTGAGCCAGGTAGGCCACCCCAAAATCGGTTAGCCGGGGAGTGCCGTCTGCGGCCAGGAGAATGTTACCCGGCTTGATATCGCGATGGATAACGCCCAGATGGTGGGTCCGGGCCAGGGCATCGGCCAATTCCAGAGCCAAGTCAATGGCCTGCTCCACCGGAAGTTGAGGTTGTTCATTGAGCAGGTCCTGCAGGGAACCGCCGGGCACGTATTCCATCACAATAGCCGGTTGCCCTTCGTTTTCAAAAGTGGCCAGCACCTTGACAATGTTGGGATGACTGAGCTGCTGCAGAATTTGACCTTCCCGGCTAATGCGTTTGACCGCCTCCGGGTTGTGAGCAACCAGTTCCGGCTTGAGCTGCTTGATAGCCACCGGCTGGCCGGTTCCGGTATCCCGCCCCAGATAGACCTGGCCCATTCCGCCCGTGGCGATGAGTTTTTCCTGAACAAAGCGCGGTCCGACTGGGCCAGCAGACGAGGCCGGTCTGGAGTTTTCGATGGACTCCCGGGAGGCAGTGAGTACCTGTTGAGAGTGAACTGCTTCGGCCATTTGGCTCTGAATAAATTGGTGAACTTCATCCAGAAATTGCGGCCAGGCCGGTTCATGTTCCAAGAGGATGTGGTTCTTACTGTCTAGCGGCACAAAGCGAGTGTTAGGGATCAACCTGGCCAATTCCTGACTTTGCTCAATAGGAGTCAAGGCATCGTGGCGTCCATGAAGGATAAGGGTTGGCGCGTTTACCTGCGGTGCAAGATCGCTCACATCCACCGAGGAGGAGGCAATAAACATACGAACGGCTGTCTCCGGTGTAGTTGACATCCGCTGGAGCTCGTTAAACCAGCGTATCTGTTCCGCTGTTCCCTCCGGGATAAAAAGGCCAGTGTAGAGCTGCCGGAAAGCCGGATTAGCCTTGCCCCAGCCTAACTCCATCACTTTGAATAACATTTGGGTTTCTTCAAGTTGCTCTATGGACTGGCTGCGCTTCAGCCGGCCAAGCACATAGCTGCCATACAGAATCAAACAGCTAACCTTCTCTGGATGTCGAGCGGCGTAAGCAATGGCCACCGGGCCTCCCCCGGAGAGACCAAGCAGGGGAAATTGTTTCAACCCCAGCGCGTCGACTACCGTCTCCAGATCTTCTACTTGAGCCTGTAGCGAAAAATCGTCCACTGCTCTATCCGAGAGACCGCAGCCGCGCTTATCGTAACGGATCAGGGTGTGGTGTTGGGCCAATCCTTCCAGCCAATGTTGCCAGACCGGACTCTGCCAATCGTATTCCAGGTGGCTCAGCCAGTTGGCCGCTTTGACCAGCGGCGGCCCGCTACCGACCGTGGCATAGGCCAGCCGGACGCCAGCCGGGGTGCGGCAATAGCGAATTTGCTGCTCCAGCTTCTGCTCAGGCGCTGGGGATGGCGGGGCAGGGCTAACAGGAGAAAGTGGGGTTGTGCCCGCGCCCTCCCGCGGCGCCTCAGCGCCAAGCTGTTCCAGCAGGCTCCGGGCTTCTTGCAGGTCGATTGTGTCAAAGCCTTCGCTGAACCAACTGTAAATCTCGGCCAGTTGATCGCGAGCTTCCGCGGTCTTACCTTGCTCTTGCCACAAGCGGGCCAGACTCACCGCCGCCCGCAACTCCAGCGACCGGGCTTGCTGGTCACGCGCCACCGCCAGCGCCTGCTGAAAGCTGGCTTCCGCCTCGGCCACGTTAGCGGTAGCATCGGCCTGCAAGAGCAGCATCCCCCGCAATCGATAAAGTTCAGCCTCGTAGAAGAATTTTTGGCTTTTACGGGCCAGGCTCAAGGCCTCGGCCAGGGCATCAAGCCCCTCAGTCACCTGCCCGGCGCGGCTGTAGGCATCGGCCAGCAAGGAGAGGAAATAGGGGTGATCGATGGTGGCCCCGGTGCGCTGGCAGATTTGCAACCCCTCATGCAGTTGGGCAAGGCCCGGCTCCGTTTGGCCCTGAACTGCCAACGACCAGCCCCACAAAATCTTACCTACGCCAACCCAATAGGCAAAGCCACCCTGCTTTGCCGCCGCAATGGTGTTTTCAGCCCGCTCTTCAACCATCAACTCCTCGCAGCGCAGTTGGTGGATCATAGCCGCCTGCTCCTGAGCGTGGGCCAGGCCAAAGGTGTAGCCCAAATCTTTAGCCTCATTCAACGCGGTTTGGCTGCGGGCCACGGCCTGATCCGGATAACCCAGAAACCAGAGGGCCAAACCGGCCCAGTGATAACTGGAGACGGACGGGTCCTCGCCCAAAAGCGGGGTCAGCGGCTCGGCCCCCGCAGGGGTACAAAAGGTCAGGGCCTGGTCGGCGTGGTTGAGCGCCTCGACAAAGTCGCCCTGGTGAAAGGTGGAACAGGCCAGTAGCTCGTGCGATTCTAACTGCAAGCGGGGATCATCAGGATCACGCGGTAACTGCAGCCGTTCCTCAAGGATTTTTTGGGTTTTGATGTACTCACCGCGTAGTTCGTAGACGGTGGCCAGCCCGTACAAAGCGGTGGCCAGTTGGCGGGTGTTGCTCACGTGACCCAGTTCTCTGGCTCGAATGTAAGCTTGCTCTGCTTCCACTGAGGTCCAACCTTGGGTCATAAGTCGGGCCGGTCCCAGGATCAATTGCAGCGCTAATTCATGCTGGTCCCGCTCCGGCAGGTCGGAATGGCGAGCCAGAATATCTAAAGCTTGGGTCACATGCTCGATGGCTTCGCGGTAGGCGTTACGCTGCATGGCCTGCTCGGCGGCAAATCTCAGATATGTTACGGCCCGGCTGGAGTCGCGACCTTGCCCAAAATGAAGCGCCAGCTCTGTCGCTTTTTCCGGGGCACGCGAACCATAGCCCTGTTCCAGCCGTCGACCAATTTGCCGGTGCAGCCGGACCCGCCGCCCGGTCGTCACTCGTTCATACAACACTTCCTGGTAGAGTTGGTGGCTAAACTCAAAGCAGGCCGATACCGTACCGTCCGGCCACTCGGCCAGGCCGCTGGCGTGCAGAAATTGGCCTTGCTGAGCCAAAATCTCACAGCGAGCTTCGATTTCTTCCTCGGTCATCGTGAGGCCGGCGGCCAGAGCTGCCGCGGCGAATTCTGTCCCAACCACGCTGGCAACTTCCAGAATGTTTTGGTTCGCGGTATCCAGCCGGATGAGTTGGAGTTCAATCAGGCGGCGCAGGTTATTGGGCAGGCCGACCCCCAGCCCGTCAAGCTCAGCCAGGAGCGTCCATTGACCGTTTCGCTCAGCCAGGAGCCCTTGCGCCACCCAGGCATCCACCACCGCCCGCACAAAGAGCGGATTACCGCCCGTACGCTGGTGGAGCAGGGCGACCAGTCCCGCGGGTAGGGTCATATTGGCAAAACGCCTGAGCAGATAGTCGCCCACAGCCGCCTCAGACAGGCTGGGTAGGGGTAATTCCGTGCCCTGCTCCAGAACCTGGATCTCCTGGACCAGCCCTGACAGCGGATGGTCGATCATCTTCACATCGGCCGGGCGATAGGTGCCGATGACCAGCAGGCTGGCGCTTTCCTGCCGCCGCGCCAGAGCCGTCAGCAAATCCAGCGTGGAATAATCGCTCCAGTGCAGATCCTCCAACACCAGAATCAGAGGTCGTTTGACCGTCATAATTTCTACGGCCTCGACCATCTCGCGCAACATTCGATCGCGGGTGCTGGCCTGGACCTTGTCTTGCAGCCGTTCTAATTCTTCGGTATCGACCAGCCACGGCATTTGCACCAACCAGGTGGGGGCCACCCTGGCCAGCAGGTCAACCAATGTTTGCCCGCCCGGTTCCTGGCACATCCGGCTGAAAGCTTCCAGAACCGGCATGTAGGCTTCGCCTGGGCCGCGATGCTCAATACATTGGCCCTGTCCAATCCACAGGCTTGTGCCGGCTCGGGCTTGTTCCAGAAATGTCTCGATGAGGGTTGTCTTACCCTGGCCGGCCTCTCCGGTCACAAAGACCAGTTGACGTTTGCCCTGTAAGGCTGTATTGAGCAGAGTATGGAGTTGGGCCAGCTCGGTCTCGCGGCCGACGGTTTGGGTTTTTGGCGCGGTGGGATGGGGTGGAGTTTTGATTGAAACGGAGCTGGCGGAGTCTGGAGGAGGGGGCGTGGGGCGGACGTCGGCGTGAGCCGCGGCCGGTTGGGGGGGTTGCCGGGCTGCCGGTTGAGCGTCTGATGGCTCTTCTGCCGCCCTGCTCCGGCGACCTTCCTCCGCCTTGAGATACGGTCTTAACAGCCGCTTGGCCTTGATGGCTTCGGACAAGGTCCGGGTTTCTTCCTCCGGCGGCAGGCCCAACTCCGCCTCCAGCAAGGCCACATAATCTTCGTACTGTCGCAGCGCAGCCGAAGGTTGTCCGGCCTGGTCGTAGAGTTGAATGAGCGCTCGCTGGGCCGGCTCGTGCAGCGGGTCGAGCGCCACCCAGCGGCGGGCGTAGGGCACGGCCACATCCGGTTTGCCGGTCTGGCTGCAACCCAGCACCAGTTGCTCCAGCGCCGCGCCGAGTTCCTGGCGCAGACTTTCGGCCTGAAAGAACTGCCAGTCATCAAATTCGGGACAGTCGCGCAGAGTGAAACCGGCCAGAAAATCATCGGTATAGAGTTCTATGGCTTCGGTGAGGAGGGGCAGACAGTCCGTGCAAGATGCGTGGGCGGGATGATCGTGCTGGCGGCAGGCGGCCAGGCACGCTCGAAACCGGGCCACATCCAGCCAGAGGGTTTGGCCGGGGTCCGGCGCATGGTCGTCATTGTGGCGCAGCTCAACCGTGTCCCGGTCGGTGTCCAGCCACTCGCTGGCGAGAGTGGTGTTGAGTACGGCCAGGTCGCGACGCAGGTAGGACCGGGCGCGGCTTTGGGAATGGTCGGGGTAGAAAAGGGTAGCCAGAGCATCACGACTGTGGGGTTGCCTGCTAACGGCCAGGTAAATCAGCAGGGCCAGGGCTTTTCGCCGCTGGATTTCCACCAGCGTGCCGTCAAGCTCAACCCGTGGTGGGCCGAACAGGAAAAGCTTCAATGCAGACATCGAATTATCCCCCCAATCACTTCATTATACCTGTAACAACAGCTAAAACCAAATTTTTCCAAAATGCGGCTTGAGAATAAAGATCGTAGTTGGATGGAGTCCCAGAACAGGATATAATATCGCTCAACCCCTCGATATCAATTTGATTTACCCATTGTAGCGGCTTAACGGTGACCCGTTAACCACCGTTTCATTGGCTGTGATAAACGCACCCCGTAACGGGTAGAAGCAATGGTCCAGCAGCATTTGAAAGAAGCAATGAACTTTCGACTTTCCCCCGCTACGTTTGTTATGCCCCACTGGTTCAAGAATCCTGAGTTGGGTGAGCGATATCTGGCAATTACCCTGTCGGCCATTTTCAACCAGACGGACCCCAATTGGCGCCTCGTGCTGATTGATGATGGCTCGTCTGCCCCTGAAACCCGTTCCTACCTTACTCAACTTCAGCAAGAGCAGCCGGACAAAATTTATGTTATCTTTAAAGCCACCAATGACGGGCCAGGGGTGTGCCGGAATCTGGGGGTGCAATGGGCCTTTGAACACGAATCGCCGTTCATTCTTTTTAACGATGCCGATGACCCGCCGTCGCCGCGGCGACTTGAGCGGGTTCGGCAAGTCTTTGTCGAACAGCCGGCGACCGGCGTCGTCTATTCCACGTTTCGAGTGATCGACCAGGCCGGCCAGGAAATTGCACTGGCCGAGATGACGCCGTCGGTGGCGGAAGTGATCGAAGCTCACCGCCAGCACCCGCCCCAGGGCGACAACGCCTGGATTGCCATCGGCACCCAAACCGGCTACGTCAACCACACCTCGTCCACGGCTGTTCGCACCGATCTGGCGATCCAGTTTCCTTTCCCGGCGGAGCGAGTCTCCGAGGATTCCCACACCTGGTTCCGTTATTCGGCCGGCGGCGGGCCGTTTGTCTACATCGATGAGCCGTTATCGACCTACCGGAATACGCGCGATGTGGCCGGGTCGGCCTCCCGCTCCCGCGAAGGCGGCAAAGCCGGCTTTTACACCGCCAAAGCCCGGGTCGACACTGCCGGCTTTCAAGAGGCCATCCAGATTGCCCTGGCTAACAACAAGATCCGCCCGGACCAAGCGGGGGAATTAATGGTCAGGTTTTATCTCCGGCTGGCTCAAACATTGGCCAGAGAAGGATTTCCCCGGTTAGCCGCTGACCAGATCAGCGCGGCCTGGGCCATCTCGCCGGAGTTGACGGAGCAACTGGTCATCGAACGGGGGCTGGCGGGGGAGAAAAAGAATTGAGCGGTGGGCGTGTTATCAAATTTATGGGTTGGATTTCACCATATGTTCAACCGACTGCCTGATTAGTTCCCGCAATGTTGGCAGGTCGATATCCTCGATTTTCTTGATGTACAGGCACGATTTACCGGTGGTGAATTTGCCCAGCTTCTCCAGCAGGGCCTCGTACTGATCAAAGCCCGCCATAATGTACAGGGTCAAATTTTGTTTGCGGGGCGAGAATCCAGTCAAGAACCAGTCACCTTCACGGCCGCTCTGGTATTTGTAGTGATAGCTGCCAAAACCGACAACCCTATCGCCCCACATCTTCGGTTCTATGCCGGTGACCTGTCGCATAAGCTCCAACAATGCATAGCAATCGTGACGTCTCTTTTCCTCGGCGATGCCGTTTAGAAATGCGGTTACACTCTGATCATTGGGTTTTGTCTTCAATTCTGTCATGGCGATATCCTGGCAGGGCTGGCAGCCAGCATTTCGATAACCTGTTCGGCCATTGTCTGCCAGTTGGCCGCCTGGGTTGCGGCCGGAACATCGGCGGGCATCTCGCCGGCCAGTTGTGCCAGCAGGCAACGGGCCTTCTCTCTGGTCTCGTAAGGGCTGGCCGGATGTTGTTCGGCCAGGGCGAGCAGTTGGGCCGCGCCGCGCCTGTCGCCCTTACCTGCCAGCAGCCGGGCCACGCCGGCGAAGGCATCCAGGGCAAAGGGAGCCAATTTATGGCGGACGGCCAGGTGCAGGGCCTGGGCAAAGCTTTGTTGGGCTTCGGCCTGGCGCTGGTTGCCCGCGGCCAGCAATACGTAGCCTAATTGGTTCAAAACCCAGGCGCGGTAAGGTTCGTGGCCCATGGCGGCCCATAGCGCCAGCGCTTGCTGCAGATATTCTTCGGCCTGCCGGTATTCTTGTTTGGAGTAAGCCACACTGCCCAGATTGCCCAGGCAGCGAGCCGTGTAGTAGCGATTGCTGATGGCCCGGGCTGCATCCAGGCATTGGCGCAAGGCCCATCCGGCCGCTGCATCATCGCCGGTCAAACGCCAGGCCACGCCGAGATCGTCCAGGGTGGCGGCCGATTCCCACTGGCTGCCAATTTCATCAGTGATGGCCATACTCTTTTGGAAGGTCTGGATGGCCTGGGTGTACTCGCCCCGAGCCAGTTCCAACTTGCCCAGTTCGCGCAGGGTGTAGGCCAACCCGATCTGATCATTGAATTCCTGGCTCAGGCTGGCCGCCTCGCTCAAAAGTTGGGCCGTTTGATCGTAATCGCCAAACCAGAGGGTCAGGATGGCCAGGTTGCGGTTGACCAGCAGGCGGCTGCGCCGGTCCCCAATCTCCTGACAAATTTTCAGGCTTTGACGCAACGGTGATTCAGACTCGGCCAGTAGCCCGCGGGCAGTCAAGCTGTTGCCCAATACGAATAAATTCTTGGCGACTCCCCAGCGGTCGCCAATGTTTGAGTAAAGCGCCAAACTCTCCTGAACAATCTGCTCGGCCTCCGCGTTTTTGCCTTGCAGGAACAGGGTCCAGCCCAGCCACAGCAACCCAAAGGCCCTTTGGGCTTCATTGGCCCGATTCATTAGTGAGAGACCCTGCTCCAGCAGGGCCTGCCCCGGCTGCAATTCGCCCCGATGCGCCCGGAGCATGCCCTGGCCCACGAGCAGGAACCCT
Organism: uncultured Caldilineaceae bacterium; assembly: GCA_964398055.1. Taxonomy (GTDB): domain Bacteria; phylum Chloroflexota; class Anaerolineae; order 4572-78; family J111; genus CAYNLK01. The sequence goes on along the minus strand of CAYNLK010000075.1, from coordinate 14,819 downwards.
TGCAGCCTTCTATGTTCAAGGGTGTTCGCCGGATCGGCCTGCTCCACAACTGCCAGGGCAGCTGCCGCCTGACCGAAGGCGGCTTCACCTTCGGTCAGTGCCCCGCGCATCTCGCTGTAAAGGCACAGGCACTCGGCGGCCTGCCCCAACGCGGCCACATCTTTGAGCGCAACCGCCCGCGCCCAGGCGGCCCGGACATTATCGATATCGGCCGCAATTTCGGCCAGGGTTTCTTGCTGCGGACCATCCTTCAGAGCGGCGGTGCGCTGTTGGAGAAAATAGGCGTAATAAACGTAATGGCGGTTGAGCGCTTGTTGGTGTTCCTCCGGTTCAAGCTGCAATTGAGAAGCGGCGAATTGGCGGATCAGCTCGTGCAGCTCATAGCGTCCGGCCGAGGTCCGGCGCAGCAGAGCCTTATCGACCAGTGACAACAGTAGCGGTAAGGTCGCTCCGGTAACCGCGGCGGCGGCTTCGCGGCCGCAGCCCCCCTGAAAAATCGACAGCTTGCTCAAGACGGTCTGCTCTTCCGGCAGCAGCCGCGCCCAGGTTTGCTCAAAGACCGCTCGCAAGCTGCGGTGCCGCTCCGAGACATTTTGCATCGAGGTTACCAGAAAGTCGATGCTCCGCTGTATCTCGGCGGCAATTTCCCGGCAGGTCATCAGGCGCAGCCACGGCGCCGCCAGTTCCAAAGCCAACGGCATGCCCTCAACCAGCTCACAGATGCGCAGCAGGGCCGGGATATCGTCTGCAGTCGGGTTGAAGCCGGCCTTGACCTGGCGGGCGCGCTGGATGAAAAGTTGCACCGCGCTGTACTGTTCCAGCTTGGTCAATGCGATCCCCGGCTCAAGCTGGTTGGGCTGGGGAAAGGCCATCCCCCAAACCTCGTAAGACCATTCCTCTTGCAGGTTGAGCCGCTCTCGCGAGGTGACCAGCAGCGTCACTTGGGGGGCGGCATTCAAAATGTCTGCCAGCAAATCTGCCCCATTCAACAAATGCTCAAAATTGTCGACGACCAGCAGTAGTTTTTTCTCGTGGAGGTAGTTCAAGAGCTGGTTTTTTGGCTCGGCGTTGCCGGAAAAGGTGAAACCAAGCGCCTGGGATATGGCCGAAACGATGAACTCGGCCTCACTGACCGAAGCCAGCGACACGAAATAGGCCCCCTCAGGATAAGCGTTGAGAGATTGTCCGGCCGCTGCCAGGGCCAGCCGCGTTTTGCCAATGCCGCCCGGTCCCAGCAAGGTCAACAGCCGGCAGCCAGACTCAACCGCCAGCAGCTGTTTGATCTGGGCCAGTTCCGTTGCGCGGCCAATAAAAGAGGTGGGTTGAGCGGGCAGGTTGTGCTTTGGTTCGGTTCGGGCCGCCGCTACCGGTGATAGAGCCGGTCCGCCGGCCAACCCCGGCTCTGTTTTTGCCGGCGCTGCCGGCGCGAGTTGTTTGGCTTTGAGAAAGGGTTGCAGGATGCGCCTGGCCTTGATAGCTTCGTAGAGGGTGGTGGTTTCTTCTTCCGGCGGCAGTCCCAGCTCTGCCTCTAACAAGGCGACATATTCCTCATACTGCCGGATAGCCGCGGCAGGCTGCCCGGCCTGGCCGTAGAGCTGCATCAACTGCCGTTGGGCCGGCTCGTGGAGCGGGTCCAGCGCCACCCATCGCCGGGCAGATGGAATGGCCGTTTCATACTCGCCCTGCACCGTGAGTCCCGCTGCCAAACTTTCCAGCACCCAAGCCAATTCCTGGCGCAGACTTTCGGCTTGAAAAAATTGCCAGTCGTCAAACTGGGCGCTGTCGCGCAGGCTGAAGCCGGCCAAAAAATCATTGGTATAGAGGTTGGCGGCTTCGGTCAGGCGGGCCAGGCAGTCGGTACAGACCGTCTGCGAGGTGTGGGGATGGCTCTGGCTGGCGGCCAGCAGTTGGCGAAAATGGGCTACATCAAGCCAGTAACCGGACTTTAGCTCGGCGGTTTCCCGGTCGGCAATGAGCCATTCGCTGGCCAGGCTGGTGTTGAGCACGGCCAGGTCACGGCGCAAATAAGCCCTGGCTCGGCTTTGATCGAGTTCGGGGTAGAACAGGGTCGCCAGGGCATCGCGGCTGTGGGGTTGGCCGGTAACGGCCAGATAGCTCAACAACGCCAGGACCTTGCGGCGTTGAATTTCAACAGGAACGCCCTCAAGCTCCAGCCGCGGCGGACCAAACAGGAACAATCTCAAAGCAGACATCGGCCAAACTCCCTCGCTTATTATACCAACAATTGAAAAATTTTGAAATGGGGAGCGTTTTTTGGAGCGAATCCGGTAGCGTTGGCGGCGCGCTGGCCGGCTATAGTGATCGTAATTAGTTCGGTCGGCAAACATCAAAATTAGTCAACCAAAAGGAGATCAAAAAATGAGTTTCGCTGCGAAGAGTTTTAACAAGCCTGTCTTTCTATCAAAAAGTATCTTTCTGGTTGTTTATGCGGCGGCCTCGGTGTTGTTGCCATTTATGGCCTTGTATTACGAGGAAATGGGGCTGTCGGGCGCCCAGATAGGGCTGTTGGCCGGTATCCCCCCGGTGATGACAATGCTAGGCGCTTCGGTGTGGGGTGGATTGTCTGATGCGACCCGCAAATATAAGCAGGTGTTTCTGCTGGTCATCGTTGGGGCGATGGCGTCGGTGGTAATGTTCCCGCTGGCGCATAGTTTTCTATGGCTCAGCCTGGTCATTGCGGTGCATGCCTTTTGCTTTATGTCGCTTTTGCCGTTGATCGACAACAGCGCCCTGGAGATCCTGGGGCCTCGCTCTGACAAGTACGGCCAAATCCGGCTGTGGGGGTCGATTGGCTGGGGCATTGGCGCGCCGTTGATCGGGCCGCTCGTCGAGCGCTTCGGTTTGAACTGGACCTTTTATAGTCACGCCGCCCTGATGCTCGTGGCACTGATGATCGCTCTGCGGTTGCCGGTGGCCCAAAAGAGCAGCGGCAGCGGCTTTGGCAAAGGGCTGAAGAAACTGCTGCGGGATCAGCGCTGGTATCTGTTCATGCTGATCATCTTTGTGGCCGGTTTCGGCGACGCCATTATTCGCAACTTCTCGTTTCTGTACTTGAAGGAGCTGGGCGCCGGCAGTACCCTGATGGGCTTGTCGCTGACCATCGGGACCGCCAGCGAGCTGGTGGTGCTGGCAATGTCGGGCTTGCTGCTGCAACGGCTGGGCACCCGCACGTTGATGATCGTCTCGGTAGCCACCCAGGCGCTGCGCTTGCTGGGTTGGTCCATGATCGGCGATCCGTATGCGGCCCTGTCGTTACAACTTCTGAATGGGCTGGCTTTTGGGGCTTTATGGCTGGCCGGGGTGGCCTACGCCAGGGAGATCGCGCCTGATGGAATGGGAGCAACGGCCCAGGGGCTTTTGAGCGGGGTTTACTTTGGCTTCTCCTCAGTGGTTGGGGCCATCTTAGGCGGAATCTGGTACGAGCAACTGGGCGCCTGGGGTATGTATCGCTGGGGCGGCGTGGTGATGGTCGTTGGACTGCTCATCTTTGTCCTGGCCAGCCAGGTGAAGGTCAAGCCAGTGGCCGGGCAGCCGGTCAAGTTGTCGTAACTGCTGATGAGGTGACCGGCACTTTTTAAGTGCCGGTCACCTGTCAGTGGAACGGTGACAAGCGTCGCCGGATCAGTTCAAGGCCGGCGGCGACCTGGCGCATACTGTCGATGCGCTGCTCTCGTTCTTTGATCAACATCCGGTTAAGCAGGTCGATCAGCGAGGGCGGCGCATCAGGCCGCAAGCGGTTGAGGTCGGGTGGCGGCTCGTTCAATACGGCTGTCAGCAAAGCCACCACATGCTGGCCCACAAACGGGGGACGACCGGCCAGCATCTCGTACAGCAACACGCCAAAGGACCAGATGTCGCTGCGGGCATCAAGTTCTTCGCCCCGCCACGCCTCCGGGCTTAAATAGACCGTAGTGCCCAGGGTAACCCCATCCTGACGGAGTCCGGCGCCCGGTTGGATCAAACAGGCCAGGCCAAAGTCGGTCAACCGGGGCGTACCGTCCTCTGCCAGGAGCACATTCTCCGGTTTGATGTCGCGGTGGATAACGTTCAGATGGTGGGCTCGAGCCAGGGCGTCGGCCAGTTCCAGGCCAATATTCACCGCCCGGGCCAGCGGCAACTGCGGCGTCTCGTTGAGCAGCTCCCGCAGCGAGCCGCCGGGCACAAACTCCATCACAATCACCGCCTCCTGGCCGGTTTCAATCGTAGCCAGCACTTTGACAATATTGGGATGGTTGAGCTGGCGCAGTAACTCCCCTTCGTGGATGAGGCGCTGCACGGCGGCTGAATTGTCGCTAAACTGGTTAGGTTTTACCCGCTTAATGGCTACCGGCTGGCCGGTTTCGAGGTCCTGTCCCCGATAGACTTCGCCCATACCACCGCTGGCAATCAAAGCTTGTTGTTTAAAGCGGAGTTGCCAATCTGCCGGCAACCCTGGTTGAACGGCCGATTGCGACGGGTAGCGGGTGGATAGGGGAGCTGAAGCGACGATGAGCTGAGCCGCGCGGTTCTGCCAGTCGAGCGCCTGACCCCGGCCCTGGGCCGCGGCAAATGTCTCGGCGGCTAAGAATTCGGCCAGGGTCGCCAGTTGTTGCCGGGCCAATTGCCGGGTTTGGTGAGTGCTGGCCGGATGGTGCTCGGCCAGAGCCGCCAACTCGACGGCCTCCTCGGCCTGATCCGGCTGCGTTTGGAGGCGAGTCAGACCGACCATGACATCCAGGGCAAGGGGGGCCAGCCGGTGTTCAAGGGCCAGTTGGAGCGCTTCCCTGTAGTATTGGTTTGCCTCTGCCAGCCAGCTATCGCCCAGCTTTACGGCTACGTGGCCCAGATAGCGCAGGACTGAGGCGATCTCAACCGGGTGGTCAAGCTCGCGCCACACGGCCAGGGCCTCTTGCTGAAGCTGTTCAGCCCGGAGGTACTCGCCCCGGTCGTACGCCAGACAGCCCAGGTTGCTCAAGGATAGAGCCACGTACCGGCTGTGGTCAACCCTTCTGGCCGCCGCCAGACTTTGGAGGGATAATCGTTCGGCTTCCTCAAGATTACCCTGCAAGCGCTGAGCCAAACCAAGATAGATTAGCGTTGAGCCGAGATACCAGCTGCTACCAATCTCTTCCAGCATGGCCACACTCTGTTGGATGATCTGGATAGCCTGGCTGTAGTCGCCGCGACTGATGGCCAGATTGCCCAGTTCACGCTGGGCGTAGGCCAGCCCGATCGGATGATTGAGCCCCTGGCTGATGTGGAGAGCCTCTTCAAGTAACTGTTTGGCCTGAGTATAGGCCCCCAGCGCGGTCAGTACCAGCGCCAGGTTTAGTCTGGCCCAGTAGCCAAAGCCCTGCTCTTCGATTTCCTGGCAAATGATCAGGCAGCCGGTTAGCATTTGTTCGGCCTCAGCCAACCGGCCGCGGCGGTAGGCCGCCGCCCCCAGCAGTTGAAAACAGGCCGCCACGCCCCAGCGATCTTCCACCTCAGTAAAAAAGGTCAAGCTCTCCTGACCAACCAGTTTTGCATCGGCGTACTTGCCCTGGGTCAGGAGAACCCAGGCCAGCCACAGCCGGGCAAAAGCTTCTTTGAACCGGTCCGGTGGATCGGCTTGTTGTAACAGGGCCAGCCCCTGTTCCATCAGCATCCGACCTTCGCGCAACTTACCCCGTTGGGCCCCCAGATAACCCTGACCCGCCAACAGAAAGCCGGTCAGAGCCACGCTTCCAGAAGCCGGTGTAGCGGGAGTCGTTAAGCTGGCCGCAGCCTGCTGAAAAGCGGCTTCGCCTTCGTGAAAGGCGCTGCGCAGCTCGCTGAACAGCCACATACAGGTAGCCGCTTTTTCCAGAGCGACCACGTCCCGGCGATCAACCGCCTGCCGCCAGGCGACCCGGATATTGTCGATATCGTTGGTAATTTCCGCCAAAGCCTCTTTTTGCCGGCTGCCTTTTAGATTTTCCGTTTGTTGGTGGAGAAAGGAAGTATAGTAGACGCTGTGCTGAAGCTGAATCTGTTCATACAGGACTGAGTTAGCCCGTAATTGCTCCAGGGCAAACTGGCAGATCAATTGGTGGAGTTCAAACCGGTGGCTTTCAGTCCGGTGCAGGAGCGCCTTCTCTACCAACGAGGCCAGTTGAGGCAGGGTGGCGCCGGTTACCGCCTCGGCGGCCGCGCGGCGACAGCCACCCCTAAATAGCGACAACCCACTCAGGACCCGCTGTTCGGCCTCAGACAGCCGTTGCCAGGCTTGCTCAAAAACTGCCCGCAGGCTGCGATGTCGCTCTGGCATAGGCAGTTTGGCGGTTGTCAAAAAATCAAAGCTCCGTTCGATCTCGTGGGCAATCTCCTGGCAGCTCATGGAGCGCACCCACGACGCGGCTAACTCCAACCCCAACGGCAACCCGTCGACCAGGCGGCAAATTTGCACCACCGCCGGGATATCCTCAGCTGCCAGGGTAAAGCTGGCCTCGACTCGGCGAGCGGCTTCAGTAAACAGATGAATGGCGCTGTAGCGCCCGATGGCTTCGCGATGTTCGGGATAAGGTTCCGCCAGGGTTGGAAACTTGAGTCCCTTCACCTCGTAGCTCCATTCTTCGGCCAGGTTTAGCCGCTCCTGGGAGGTGATGAGCAGCTTAACTGCCGGCGCCATGGCCAGAATCTCGGAAATCAGAGCCTGGCCGTGGCCAGAGTTTTGGACCGGCGCGGGCAGGAGATGCTCAAAATTGTCGACCACCAGCAGCAGCTCTTTGTTACGCAAAAAATGCAAAAGTTGCGCCCTGGGTTCTTTGCCGCCGTGCAATGTCAGGTTGAGAGCAGCAATGATCGCCGGGCCGATGAACTCCGGCTCACTGACAGACGCCAGCGGGACAAAATAGACGCCGTGGGGAAAGTGGTTGACCGCAGCCGCGGCGGCGGCCAGGGCCAGCCGGGTTTTGCCGATACCGCCCGGCCCCAGCAGGGTCAACAGCCGGCAAGCCGGCTCCTCGACCAGCAGTCGATTTATTTCGGCCAATTCTTCAGCGCGGCCGATAAAGAGGCTGGTTGGCGCCGGCAGGTTCTGGCGCGGCTCCAAACGGCCCGAAGCCGGCTTTGATGGCCGGGGATGAGCCGGTCCGGTAGCAACACGCTGCTCTATTGATAGTTGAGGAACCAATTCGCCCGTTCGTTGTTCTGTTTTGAGGTGAGGGGCCAAAAGGCGTTTGGCTTTGATGGCCTCGTACAGGGTCGTTGTTTCTTCGTCAGGCGGCAGGCCCAGCTCCTGCTCTAACAGTTGGACATACTCCTCATATTGGCGCATCGCTGCGGCCACCTGGCCGGCCTGGCCGTATAGTTGGATCAATTGGCGTTGAGCCGGCTCATGCAGAGGGTCAAGGGCCACCCACCGGCGGGCGTAAGGGATGGCTGCTTCAAATTCTCCCTGGTCGTTGTGTCCCTGCACCAACCTTTCCAGAGCCGCGGCCAGCTCCTGGCGCAAGCCTTCTGCTTCAAAAAATTGCCATTCGTCAAACGCCGGGCTGTCGCGCAGAGTAAAGCCCTCCAGGAAATCGGCGGTATAGAGGGCCGCGGCTTTGGTGAGAGCGGCCAGGCAATCGGGAGCAATGGCTTGCGGCGACCGGGCCTGAGGTTGGCAGCCGGCCAGGTATTGGCGAAACTGGGCCACATCCAGCCAAAAATCGCTTTTAAGCTCAACGATGTCCCGGTCGGTGAGGAGCCACTCACTGACCAGGCTGGTGTTAAGCGTCGCCAGGTCTCGGCGCAAGTAAGCGCGGGCCCGGCTTTGATCATAATCCGGCCAGAACATCGCCGCCAAAGCGTCCCGACTGTGGGGCTGCCCGCTCATAGCCAGATAAATCAACAACGCCAGCACCCGCCGCCGTTTTAGGTCAACCGGCGCGCCAGCCAGCTCGACCCGCGGGGGACCAAATAGGTAAAGCTTCAACTCCAGCATCAGACTTCCTCACCCTATGGCTGATTATACCAGCAATAGCAAAATTATCAATAAGATGCGTTATGGTGCGCTTTCTGGCGCGCTTTTGGATTACGTTTGTGGTGCGCTTGAGCGGTATAGTAAGGGCATAACTGTTCGTCAAACGAACAGTGAGGGGAGTGCCAGAAAGGAGAGCACCATGTTATCCCAACCCGATGCCTTGTTGGAAATAGCGAGGCTGCAACAGCAGGATTTAATGCAAAGAGCTGAACGCCGCCGGCTCTTACAAGAGCTTGAACGAAGCCAACCCGGTTGGCTGCAGCGGATCAGCCGCAGTGTAATCGGCGCCGGTCAGCAAGTAAAACTTCTGATCCAGTTCAATCTGGCCAGACCGGTTTTTTTGGCCAGAGATAGTTCATCACATGGATGTTAAGGGGGAAACAACAATGTACGGTGATATCCAAGTAGCTGAGGTAAACATTCAAGGGAAAGCTGGAACCTTTGAACAAGCCAAGACCGTTTTCAATACAGCCTATTGGCTCCGGTTATTGAGCGGGGCGCCCCACGGGGCGGGCCTGGCCCAAAACGGTCATAAGCAAGCCGAATATGTTGCGGCTCAACCGGTTGGGTCTCAATTTAAACCCGATTACTGGCTGCAAATCCTGAGCGGCGCAACCAATGGCAACGGCCGGGTTGACACCGAAGGCAAGCCCGAGCGTGCCTTTGTTGAACCACTGGTGACCCATTGGGAGGCGGAGCTGTGGTTACGCCTGTTGGGCGGGGCGCGGGAGTCCAAATAGTCAAACGAGTCAGCGGCGCTTAGCCTATTGCCGGGAGAATGAATTTTCGTAGGGGCGAACAGGCCGTTCGCCCCTACGAATTTTTTCCAGCGGCGGCGAATGTCGCTGACTGATGCTGACTCCCAAAAAATTCACCTGTCGGAGGTCAATAATGAAATTCAAGACTTTTCTCTGGTTGCTGGCGCTGGCCAGCTTGTGGGGACCGTCGTTCCTGTTTGTCAAAGTGGCGGTAGTGGAGATCCCCCCGCTAACACTCGTGGCGATTCGGGTGACCCTGGCCGCGGTATTGCTTTACCTTTTGCTGAGAATGGAGGGCCAAAAACTGCCCCAACCTGGCCTGATTTGGAAACATTTTGCCATTAGCGGCCTATTGAACAATGCGTTGCCTTACGTCCTGTTGAGTTGGGGCGAACTGTACATCGATAGCGCCCTGGCGGCCATTTTGATTGGCGCCACCCCACTCTTTACGCTGGCGCTGGCCCACTTTACCACGGCCAACGATCGTCTCACCCCAACCAAAGCGGTCGGGGTGATGATCGGCTTTGTGGGGGTGGTAACGTTGTTCGGCCCGGCGCTGGGGAGCGGCGTGCAAGCAACGATGTGGGGGCTGCTGGCCAGCCTGGCCGCGGCCCTGTGCTACGGCGGCGGGATCCTCTATAGTCACAAGTTTCTGCGCGGCCTGCCGTCCCTGGTCGGTCCGACGGCCCAACTGACGACGGCGGCCATCTTTTTGGCCCCGCTGGCGTTGCTGATCGAACAGCCGTACACCCTGGCGCTGCCCTCATGGAACGCCATTGGCTCGCTCCTTTTGTTGACCATTTTTAGCACGGTGTTGGCTTTTGTGCTCTATTTCCGGGCGATGGAGTCAATTCCGGCGACTGTTCTTTCCACAGTAACGTACCTGGTCCCCATCGTCGGGATGGTTCTGGGGGTAATTATCCTCAACGAGCAACTTGGCTGGAACGCTTACCTGGGTTCTGCCCTGGTGCTGCTGGGTATCCTGGTGGTCAACGGTATCTTCAAGGCGCGGGGCGGGCGCCGGTCAGTCCGGTTGGCGCTGAAGACATCATAGCCGGTTCATCTGACTTCACCAATGAAACAGCAGGGGTAAGTTGGGCCGAAAATCGGCCAATTTACCCCTGTTGGCGTGATCAAAGGTAACTTCAACCAGATGCTCTGGCCCACCGGCAAAGGCAAAAAAGCCGATACGTTCAAGGGCTTCTAGCGCGGTCGATTTTGCGGCAAGGTTCGGGCCGGTGAACTCTAGCCCGGTGATTTCTTTCAAGCCGCTGGGATGAATGATTGGCTGGGCTTTTTCAGCCGGATACCGGTCCGGCCGGCCGCCAAACGGAATACAAAAAAGCATTGGTTCAGCCGGATTGGCTTCGTTTTGAGCTACGTCAATTTGCAGGTGATCGGGCAGATAAGGTGGCTTGTAGGCTCACGTGGCAAAGGGAAGCCCGGTTTGATCTCCCCGGCCCTTGCTCATCACCGGCCGGACGCAGAGGCCAAAGGGCGAGTAGCCGCTTTGCCGGTAGCGGGACCGTTCCCACAGCCGGGTTGGCGTAATGATCTCGTTGCGCACTTCTGACTCATCGCTCACCCACAAAAATTCCAGCATAGCGTTGTGAAAGAAAATTCGGCGGCAGGTGGTGCCCTGCCCCGGATGGATATTCCGCTGCCCCTCGCTCAAGCCGAATTCGACCAACTGATCGACTTCTGGCGCGCTCGCAGAGGTAAGGATGAAAAGATGGTCGAATTCGATGGTCGTCAACTTGGTCAATCCCATAACAAATGGGTCACAGCTTGCTCTTGATCAGTAAAGAGGGTCACATCCAATCCAGCATTCCTGGCAACAGTTTCTATAACCCTGGCATTTTAGCAATAAATCAAAGATTGTTAACTTATTCCTGGAGGAGAAACCAATGGAAATTGCCAGCGAAATAACTTTGTCCCATTATGTTCTCGAATATAGCCAAATAAATATTGGTCCACGATTTTTAGTCGCTCCTGCAATTCATCTTGAGATAATTCCGAAATCTCGGACACTCTCACACCACCCAATCCATTTAGCGAAGTGCCAATTCTAATTCCAGCACTCTCAGTCAGCCACCAACGATCGTGAATAGGCGACTTCCCAGACTCTGTACCGATTATCACAATATCAGTATCAGGTGGATCTTGTTCCGAGATATGAACACGCCAGAAAGTACGATAGGCTTCTTCCCACGGTCTTGAAACTCTTTGTCTAACTTGATGTTCTTGACTGGTCAGAATTTGTACTCTACAGTTCGGTTTCTCCAAAGAAAGCAATTTCAAAATTTCCAAATCGTTCGGTCCAAAATATGGATCGTGTATTTTAAGATAATTCTGCACTTTATTTGCAAACCAATTTTTTATAAATTCTATTGCTTTCTCTCGTTCTCCGCTTAAAACCAGTAGGCTGTCGCCAGTTGATGACTTGGCAGTGTAATGTATGGCTTGCTCTAAATATTTCGCAGAACGGGTGACCATTCTCTCAGAAAGTCTAGTGCCTATTAACATAGCTTCGTACATTGGGCGAAGATATGTTATAGCCTGATTGGTTTTAGCAAAACGCCGCACCGCATTTTCTATAACCCAAGCAAAGATAGGAAATGATTTGTCTAATGGAAGACCAGCGGATGCATGGATAAATGGAATGGTATTCTCAAGGTGGACTGGAGAAATTCTTCCAGCATTCAACCCACCTAAATTCATCCATGCAGCTTTCGAGAAATCATCTCTGGAGGAGGGTAAGGAAAATCCAGGAGTGGGAGATAATTCTGCCATCTGCTTCTTTAACTTAAGAAGTTGAAGATGATCCTGAACATTTTTCTTTGCATTTGCTCTGACTGGATCATCGTCAACCAAATTAGCCAATGAAACTGCAATCTCCTCATCGATTTTGTTAGCAAGATCGATTAGTCTACGTTGAATAGCAAAATATTCAGGATTTTCATCTTCTTTTGTAGCCAGTGTCATCGCTAATCTGAGACAATCTCTGAAGACAACTCTATCAATCTCATATACCATACGAGCAAATGTTTCATAACGCCCTATTTTATCGAACGTTGTTGGGATTTGTTCAACCAGTTCCATCGCCTCAGCAAGGACTAGCCGACGTTGTTGAGATTCCCTTGAAGGCATAAGTGTTGCAATGATGAACAACACAAGTGACTTGTCAGACAAATTTGGAATTAAACGAGCTGCCTCAATCAAGTCAAGCCATTCCTGCAATTTTGGCTTATCCCGAGTTATCTCTCGAATACGAGTTACTTCTGCTTGTGCAACTATCTTATAACCGTCATGGATTATGTGACGTTTTGTAGGATCGGGGAGTTTATTTAAGATAATTTTTTCAAAACGACTAATTATATCTAATATCTGTTCATTTGGTAGACGATCTCGTCCTCGAGAAGACATTATACTGTCAGCAACACATGAAATATAATGATATATCTGCCAATCACTATCCATTTTAGCTAGCAGCTCACATATGGATATGGTATTCTCGTATGTTAGATTGTCATACCCTTTACCTATTAGGTCATCATAAGGTTCCTTCGGCGGCTGTTGCTGCAATAAAAAATCACAAATTTCCGCGTATGCTCTATCTCTAGCTGGTTGTGATAACTCTGAAATTTGGATAAGGGCTGTGGGGGAATGAGCACGATACAGAACTGGTGCCAAAGTAACAATGGTCTCAGTTCGATACCCAATATCAATTTTAGATAGCTTTGCCAGCAGTGGCCTTATGTGCTTATTAACAATTTGTTCACATTCACTTAAACGTCCATTTAGAGATAACCTGAGAGCAAGATCTCCCCATAACCCTGCTTGCTCTCCACATGAGGGTACTTTAGCAATCAGTTCAGTTAGTGACTCTAAGTCTTCAGGTGTATCAAGTTGATTTGGAAGTAAACCTGCATAGGCTCTAATCACAAGATTAAGAGATTGCAAATAGGTTGATGCTGAGGTATCGCTATCAAGAGTGCATTCATTTCTAACCTGCCCTGCCAGCCTTAAGTATTCGTTTGCTTTCTCTGGGGCATCCTCAGCCAGAGATTTGGCAATATTGAATCCGACATCAACTTTAAGCCATTTGACATCAATCTCGACCCAGGTTTTATCTAATTGATCGAGTAAATCTAATGCTAATTCTGAATATCTATCAGAGTTCTGGTTGGTTAAAAGAGAGTATGCCATACAATAGGCATTACAACGCGGTTGAGCGTCCTGTATTTCACCAATGGAGTTTATGAAAGTTAACGCCGACTGGACTAAAGGTTTTGGCAAAGGGGTTGTCTTTTCAGATAAGGTGGCTAAACGGATAATGACTTTAAAGATGGCTACACCTTTAAGTTTCGGATTAACAATCGACTCACAAGCCTTTTGAATAGGAGCGAGATCAAGTTTATCTGCTGGCAATCGAATTGCGGACTCAATTAGCTCAAGTAACGCTTTGTCTCTTCGAGATTCCGTATTGAGTTGCATTGCCAATTCTAATGCCATAGAAGGTTTTGTTTTGGCCAACGCTTTAATAACTCTTTGGGTTGCGTAAATATGCTCGGCGGTAGCGCTTAACAATTTTGTTATGTTGTTTCTTAATTCTTCTTCCACCAACGTATGGACTCGATCGGCTGCCTCAAGCAGTTTATCAGGATCGACACGAACGAGGGTGCTAAACAGTCGTCCTAAACATTCCGTTCGGACAACTATATCTTCTATGTCACTTACAAAGTAATAAATCTCTTCAATTCGTTGTTGGGCAGCTCTAAAGTCATAATTGCTTTCAGCCCACGCAAGTAGTAATTGCAGCCTTACGTGATCTTCGGTAGGGCCATAACGTTCAGTTATGCCTAATTGTCCATTAAATTTACTAACTAAATCTCTCGCTTTACCTTTATCTTTAATGAATGGCAGAGGTGTTGCTAACGCACGCAGATCTCGGGTAGGCACATATTTTGCCGCAGTGTGACTAATAGCGAGATTGTACGCAAAATCGACTACCTCTGCTGCATCCTCCCTTTCTCGGTTCTCCATTGCCCATAGACGCAACAAAAATAGTTGATCACCTGTATCCTCAAGTTTCTTAGCTTCTGAAATGACCCTAGTGGCAGGGTAATCTCCTAGCATCAACGAAACCGTGGATGAAAAACGACGGGCTTCAGGGTTCTTTATGCGTGATTGAATAACTTCTATCGTATCAGTAATTTGCTTTTGTTCTCTGGCAGCGTTGAGTGCTGCAACAGACAATCCTGCATAAGCCCAGTCAGATGAATCACCATCAGTGTCAGATTTTGTAGCTTTCTCTACTAATCGAATTGCAAGTTCTTGATTCGAATAAATTAAATCTGAGGCAATATCAATTGAATATTTGCCCAGAGAAGAGAAATCTATCTGATCAAATAAAAGGCGAATCTGTTCCATTAAATCTTGGTCTGGTTCAAGATTGTGTTCATGCCTGTTTTTGGCAATTATTGCTAAAAGATGAAGACGATTTTGTTTAAGAGTAGCACCATAGGCCAAAGCAAGAGCAGTATCGTAATCCTTTAAAGCCAACCTTGCCTCAATTTCAGAGCGCCAAGTATCGACTCTGTCGAGTTCGGCAACAATAGATTTCTGAATACTGAATCGTACAAACTCACCCCATTTTCTCAGTTTAAGCGCAGTGTCTATTCCCAAATCTAAATGTTGCTGAACGAGACTTACAGTCTGTGAGTCTTCTAGAACTCTTGTACAATGTTCGGGGGAAAGATATTCAAGAAGGTCATCATAACGCCCCTGCTGTTCTAAATAGATGGGAATATTTCTACGGGATTCCTGATTATCCGGTTTATGATACAATTCATCTACGATAAGGTTGATAACCTCACCTTCCAAACCCTTAATTTGTCTTAACTTATCTGCCACAAATTTCCGAAATGTGCTAGACACAAAGCTAATTTCAGACTCACGATATCTTATAAAACTTAGCTGTTTGAGTAATTGTTCAACTGTTGAGGACTCTATACCTTGTAGTGAACCCCGAAAATTGGACAAAAAGGCAAGTTCAATAAAATTAAGTCCAA
>CAYNLK010000074.1:0-28969 GCA_964398055.1 uncultured Caldilineaceae bacterium | reverse complement strand
ACGACTCGTACTACTGCGGGGGACATTATTCCTGGGAAGTGATCTTCCAGCGAAGTTATTAAGCCGAGTTCGATGGTGAGCCGGTGACCGGCGCTTTTTTAAACGCCGCTCACCTTCGGGATTAGCGGCCCAACCAGCCCGGCACGGTCAGCACCTCATACACGGTTTCCGGCCGACTCTGGCCCTTGAGATGAACATTCTCTATCCGCCGCACTTCCAGGCGATCCTGAAGCAAATAGTAAGTCTCCTGGCTAATCAAGATTTGCCCACCTGTGGCGTTTTCCTGCAGCCGCTTGACCTTGTTGACCGTATCGCCGATGATGGTGTAGTTCATCATTTGGGGCGTGCCAACGTTGCCGACCACGACCTCGCCGACGCCGACGCCCACCCCAAAATGAAGCCGGTATTCGACGGGCTGATATTGGTGCAGTTGCTCCACCCGGCGGTGCAAGCTCCAGGCCGCCCGAACCGCCCGCAAGGCGTGGTCAGGCTGGGCCAGTGGTGCATTGAAAAAGGCCATCACTGCATCGCCCATAAATTTGTCCAGGGTACCTTGCTCGGCCAGAACGGCGTCGGCGGCGACCCGGATGTACTGGTTGAGCAGCTCGATCAGTATCTCGGGGGAGGTGTAGGCGCTGAATTTGCTAAAGCCGCGCACGTCGGCAAAGAGAACGGTGACGGTCTGGCGATTGCCGCCCAGTTCCACCTGCCCCGAATGGCGCAAGATCTGGTCAACCACGGTGGGGGCCACGTAGCGTTCAAACAGGTTACGGATTTGCTGTTTCTCGCGCTCTTTGGTCAGGTGGAGTTGGTGCATCAGCTCAAGATTGTGCAGCGAAATGGCTGCATAGTCGGCCAACATCCGTAGCAACTGCTCATCGTAACCGGTGAAAGAGCCGCCGAGCTTGCTTACGCTCAACGTCCCGACCATTTTTTGACCAATCTCCAGCGGCACCGACAGCAGCTTGCCCCCGTCGAGTTGAACCAACCCACCGTCATTGGCCGCCGCTTCTATCAAAACGCCGGTAGTGTAACGCCGGCGGCGTTGCGGAGCAGCAATGGTGGCGGCTCGTCGCTTTTTAACGTGCCGCTTGGCCTGGCCGGTCTTGGGGTCAACCAGCACCAGCGTTGCTTCATCCCCGTTGGTAATAAAGAGGCCGGCGTCGACAATGCGGTCCAGCATCACGTCCGGGTCCATCAGCGCAGTGATCGATTTGCCGATACGGTACAAAATATTCAATTCGTAGACCCGCTGCTCAAGCTGCCGGTTACTTTCCAGCACCCGCTGGGTCAACATCTCCTTGTCCCGTTCCAGGCGGGTGATGGTCAGGGCGTTCTCAATGGCCCGTTGCATCTCATCGATAGCAAACGGCTTGGTGATGTAATCCTGGATGCCCAACCGAAAGACTTCGACCGCCACCTGTTCGGAACCGTGGGAGGTCATCAGGATAACCGGAACCTGGCAATTGTTCTGGCGCAACTGCCGCAACACCTCAACGCCACTCAGGTGGGGCATTTCATAATCCATCAAGATCAAATCCGGGTTGGTCGACAGGGCTTTTTGCAGGCCGGCTGCTCCATCCACGGCCATATCGACGGCGAAGCCGTGCGGCCGCAGAATATATTCGACCACAAAATTGCGGATTTCAGCGCTATCGTCAACCACCAAAACGCGTAGTTTGTTTTCGATATCCATAGGTACCTTCTTGAAGTCAGGATCAGGTTTCAGCACGGTGGCTTTCTACCTTACAGTATGAACCAAACCGGCCATTTTGGCTATCCCCCATGTTTGCTAATTCTCTGGCCGCGGCCCACCTATTCCCCAATTTGGCCAGCTTCAATTACTACCAAATCAGCTACCACTCTCACCAGGCCCCTCATTTTAGGTCCGAACCAATCGATCCACAACTGCACCTGCCCTTTAGTCAAAATCGCCATAAGGTCCAAATAGTGATATTCTTCACTAATAATTGATGACATCTAACACTACCGTCCCAGCCCCGTTTGGGTTATCCTTAACAGAGGTGGATATCGCCAACGGTAATTTCTAGCCCTATTCGCTGGAGTTCTCGATGAGACCCTCACGGTTTTTGAAACCCTTAGGGTCTGTAACCAACCAAACTTCAACCAAACCCCAGAACCTACGGAGGTTAAAGACAAACAATGCACGCAGTTGTAGCCATCAAGCAGGTGCCGGACACGGCCAACGTGCGGATCAACCCGGAAACGGGGACGCTGATCCGAGAAGGCGTGCCAGCCATCATCAACCCGTACGACGTCCATGCTCTGGAAATGGCCGTACGGCTCAAGGAACGGTTTGGGGGGAAAGTAACCGTTATCACAATGGGGCCGCCCAATGCGGCCGAGGCTCTGATCGAATGTGTAGAGCAGGGCGCCGACCGAGCCATTCTGATCTCTGACCGTAAATTTGCTGCGGCCGATACTCTGGCGACCTCCTACGTGTTGGCCCGAGCCATCGAGGCTATCCAGGCCGAAGAGCCGGTCGATCTGTGCCTGTTTGGCCTGCAGGCCATCGACGGCGACACTGCCCAGGTAGGTCCGGGCGTGGCCACCCGCCTCAATGTGCCTCTCATTAGCTACGCCGTTCATCTCGAGTCGATTGATCCGGCGGCCGGCGAAGCGGTGGTCCATCGCCTGACCGAACGAGGCGTCGAAGTGCTCAAAACCAAGCTGCCGGCGCTGCTGGCCGTGGAAAAAGAGATCACCCCGGTTGCACGAGCCCCGCTGGCCAATATGATCCGGGCGGCCCGCTACCAGCCGGAACTCTGGTCGGCCAGCGAGCCGGTGGAATTTGAGGCTGACAAGATCGGGATCAAAGGCTCGCCGACCATCGTTGGCAAAGCCTTCACCCCGCCGCCCAAAGAGCCGGGTGAAATGGTCCACCTGGCCGAACAGGGCGCGGCCGCAGTGACGGCCTATGCCCTACGCAAAATCGGCCAGGCCGGGGTGGTGGATTTTCTAAAAGTAGCCGGCAACGGAGGCCCGCAATGACCAACACAACGACCAATGGCCACAATAGCCCTAAAATTTGGGTCTTCATCGAACAGGAAGAGGGCCAGGCCCATCCCGTGTCGTGGGAATTGCTGGGCGCAGCCAACCGGCTCACCGAGGAGTTGCCCGGCAGTGTGGTGGAAGGCGTTTTGCTGGGCCACAATGTGGCTCACCTGGCCGAGCAGGCTTATCGATACGGCGCTAAACGACTCTATTTGCTGGACGAGCCGGTGCTGGCCCGCTACCGCAACCTGCCTTATGCGATTGGGGCCAGCCAACTGGTTGAAAAATACAAGCCGGAAATTTTCCTGATCGGAGCCACCACCCTGGGCCGCGACCTGGCCAGTTGCATCGCCACCCGGGTTGGCACCGGCCTGACCGCCGACTGCACCGAGCTGGCCATCGACCCCAAGCAGAAGATTCTGGCTGCCACCCGGCCAACCTTTGGCGGCAACCTGATGGCGACCATTCTGTGCCGCCAGCATCGCCCCCAAATGGCCACGGTGCGGCCGCGGGTCTTGCCAATGCCGGAACCACAACCGGAGGCAACCGGTACGTTGATTCGGGAGACGCTCGAGCTGAACGAAGCCGACATGCCGGTCAAGCACGTCCGCTTCATCCCGGCCAAGGAGCAACTCAACATCGAGTACGCCGATGTGATTGTGGCCGGCGGCAAAGGCGTCGGCGGGCCAGATGGTTTCAAATTGCTGGCGGAATTGGCCGCGGCCTTAGGCGGCGTGGTGGGGGCCAGCCGGCCGGTGGTCGATGCCGGCTGGATTGGATATGAGCACCAAGTCGGCCAGACCGGTAAGACGGTCCGGCCCAAGCTGTATATTGCCGCCGGCATCTCCGGCGCAGTGCAGCACCGGGTCGGCATGTCCGGGGCGGATTTTGTGCTGGCCATCAACAGTGACCCCAACGCGGCCATCTTTCAGATTGCCGACCTGGGGATTGTCGGCGACCTGTACGAAGTCATCCCGGAACTGACCAAACAAATCCAAGCGGCCCAAGTTGGCGCGGAAGGAGCAACCGATGTCCTCTAAACTTACCTACGATGCCATCGTCGTCGGCGGTGGGCCGGCCGGCGTCGCTGCGGCCATCACTATGACCAAAGCGGGCCTGCAGGTGATCCTGCTAGAGCGAGGCCGCTTTGCCGGGGCCAAGAACTTCTTTGGCGGAGTGCTCTACACCCACGCCCTGGCCGATGTGCTGCCCGACTACTGGGAGCGGAAACCGCCATTTGAACGCCCTGTGACCGAACAGGGTTACTGGATGCTCTCACCGGACAGCGTGATGCGGATCATGCACAAGAGCGAGAAGTATAAAGAGGAACCGGCCGAGGCGTATACGGCCCTGCGCGCCCCCTTTGACGCCTGGTTTGCTCGCCAGGCCGTTGAGATGGGGGTGCTGGTCATCACCAAAACCACGGCGCTGGAGGTGCTCAAAGATGAGCAGGGCCGGGTGATCGGCGTTACCACCGACCGGCCCGACGGCGACATCTACGCCCCCCTCGTCATCATCGCCGAAGGGGTCAACAACCTGCTGACCCAGCAGCTCAAGTTAATCGAGGCCGACCTGCCGCCCCGTTTTGTGGCCCTCTCGGCCAAGGAGTATATCGGTTTGCCGGCCAAGGAGGTGCAGGCTCGCTTTGGCTTGAGCGGCCCTAAAGAGGGTGTGGCCATCGACATTTTTGGCGACGCCACCCTGGGGCTGCCCGGCACCGCCTTCATTTACACCGATAGGGCCGGCATCTCCATTGGGGTGGGGCTGCTGCTGGAAGAGTTCGTTAGCCACAACCTGAAGCCTTACGAGGTGTTGGCCCGCTTCAAGAATCATCCGGTTGTCAAACCCTACCTGGAAGGGGGCGAGTCGCTGGAGTACGGCGCCCACCTGATCCCGGAAATGGGCTACGATCGTATGCCCAGGCTGGCCGGCGACGGGGTGCTGGTGGCCGGCGACGCCGCCGGGATGGTCGATGCGCTGCACCGTGAGGGAACCAACCTGGCTATGACCGCCGGCAGGTTCGCCGGGGAAACAGCTATCGCCGCGCACCGGCAAAACGACTTTTCCGGCGATTTTCTGCGACAATATCGCCGTAAGTTGGAAGAGAGTTTTGTGCTCAAGGATTTGAAACAGTACCGCCGCATGACCGATTTTCTGGATAGTACGCCTCACTTTATGGGCACTTACGTCAACTTTCTCAACGATGCGGCGCTGCGCTACTTTACCGCGCATGGGATGCCCAAACGGGAGATGGAAAAAGAGATCATCGGCATGTTGCGGACTCGCCGCTCCTTCTTTGGGGTGGCCCAGGATATGTTGAAGCTACTGCGCGGAATGAGAGGATAACCATGAGCAAGAATAATCACGAACCCCTCAGCCCCAACCTGCGGGCCTCTTTGCCTAAGACCAACGTCGACGACCTGTTGGTCGCGGTGAAGTATTATGTAGACGAAGATTTTGCCCACATTCGTATCAAAGATCAGCAAGTATGTGCCGCCTGCGCCACCCATCCCTGCCTGGATTTCTGCCCGGCCGGCGTTTTCAGCGATGATCGAACCGGTAAAATCCTGGTCGGCTACCAGGCTTGTGTGGAGTGCGGCAGTTGCCGGATCGGCTGTCCCAACCAGAACATCGACTGGCAGTTGCCGCGCGGCGGCTATGGCGTGGCTTACAAATTTGGTTAAATTTTGACCCCTTCCCTGGCCCCCCATCCTGAACAAAGTCGAAGGATGGGGGAGGGGCCAGGGGAGGGAGTAATTACAAGGAGAATCAAAATGCATGAAACCGCCATTCGGCGACTGGATCGGGCGGCGCTGGAGCTGGTCCAGGCGCTCAATAGCTACGGCGAAGAATTAAGACCCTATTTGGGCGCTGAGAATCTGGACTCGCTGCGGGCCGAGGTGGTTAATCTGCGCCGCGTCCTGCTCGGCCTGGCCATGGGTGAGTTGTACCAGGATTGGGAGCCGCCGGCCGATGCTTCCGTGGAAGAGACCGCCGCCCAGGTAGTCGATCTGCTGAACCAACGCAAGCAGGCTGGTGAACAGAAGTAGACGTTAGCGTAACTGGATTCAATGGGGAGGATAATGATGGCCAAAAAATATCTGGTGTACATCGAGTCTAAGGGAGATGGGATTACCCGGAAGGAGCCGGTGGCTCACGTACCGGCCCTGCCTGGCGCCTCGGCTCGCGGTCAAACGGTCGAAAAGGCCAAAGAAAAAATCCACGAGGCGGTGAAAGATTATCTACGGCTGCTGCGGGATGTGGGCGAAGCGGTGCCGCGCTACAGTGAAGGGATCGAGTTGGAGTTTGAAGAGGTCGACTCGGCCACATTTTTGACCGATTACGACGCCCTGCGACCCAACGAGATGGAGATGCTCTTTCGCTGGCTGGCCATCTCGCGGCAGGAGTTAATGGATCTGGTCAAAAGTCTACCGGCTGAGACACTTGAGTGGAAGCCCGCTGAAGAGAGCGCCTCGATTCACGAGATTTTGTGCCACCTGGCCGAAGCCGATCTGTGGTACACCGACCGGCTGACTCGCTGGCCGGAAACGCCGCTCTTTCGCCTGGCCGCGGCCCGGGGGGTGGCGTTGGAGCGTTTGCGTGACTTGAGCGAAGAGAAACGGGCCAGCGTAACCACCTACGAGGGCGAGGAGTGGACTCCCCGCAAAGTCATGCGCCGGATGCTGGAACACGAGCGCGAGCATATTCACGAAATTCGCGAACTGCTGGCTGCCAAGGCTAACCAGTCCACCTAGAATCTAGGTGACCGGCACTTTCCAACTCATCTTGGCCCGGAATTGACGCTAAATCGCCTTAATTTTTGCTCGGAAATAGTGCTGAAAGTGCCGGTCACCTTATCCACACCCGTCCACCTGGAGGTAATGAGAAGCAACCTGCTCCTCGGTGGGTTCCGCTCAACAGTACCACGGTTCGGTGAGATAGGGCACCTTGTAGCCGTTTGCCCGCAACCGGACCGGCGGAGCAGGTGCCTCGGCGAGCAGCTCCTGGCTGCGGCCCCAGATTTGCTGAAAGATTTCGGCCCGAGTGAGCTGCTCTTTGACGCCGCGGTCGACCAACAGTTCCAAATCTCGCTGTAACCGGTCCAACCGTGGGTCGGGATTGCGCCAACGATAGGAAAGACTGGCTTCGTCAAACGGTCCAATGAGCTGCCGAAACTCCGGCAATTCCAGCAAGCGTGAGCCGGGCGGGATGAGCAGGCGCAGGGTGTATTGGATCGGGGCGACCTGTTCGATCAACTCCAGCCGGACGATCTCGGTCAGAAATGCCAGATATCCCTGGGCTGTCGTCCAGGGGGTGAAGGCTACAAAGGTGGGGATTAACAGCAACTCAAGCTGGCGACAGCGGGCCAGGGCCTGTTCAAAGTCGGCTCTGGTGTGCCGTTTGTCAAAAATGTTCAGGATGCCATCGTCAAAAGCCTCGACCGCAGTGGTAATGAACAGGCAGCCGGTTGCTTTGAGAGTTGGCAACTGTTTGGCGTGCTTGAGCAAATGTTCCACTTTGATGGTCACATCGTAGGTGAGGTGGGGAAATTCCCGGTGCAGCGCGGTCACAATGGGGATGGCGTGGCCGGGACCGTTGAAGAAATCGGGATCGCCAAAGGTGATATATTGAGCGCCGGCCTCAACCTGCTGGCGGATATCG
The DNA here is from genome assembly GCA_964398055.1 of uncultured Caldilineaceae bacterium. Lineage (GTDB taxonomy): Bacteria > Chloroflexota > Anaerolineae > 4572-78 > J111 > CAYNLK01. Next base: position 21,292 of record CAYNLK010000074.1, on the reverse strand, counting down.
GCCAGAACCACTTCACGCGGTATCACCCGAAAGCGACCGCCGTAGACCGGTACAATCGGGCAATGGCGGCAAAAGTATTTGCAACCCCGGCTGGCTTCGGTGTAACCGACCTTTAAGGTCTGTCCGGCCGGGGTCACCAGCCGGGCATAGTGCGACAGGTCGGGCAGGCCGGAACGATCCGGGATCAAAAACTGCTGCCTGTCCAGTGAGATAACAGGCTCAGGCTGGCGCTCCTCGGCCGGAGGATGATTATGAGGGGAACCGGCCAACCGCTTGGCCAGCCTGACCAGCCCCGCTTCAAATTCACCCCCCAAGATACTTTTTACTCCCAAACTGCGCAGATAGGTCTCATTCACCGGAGCATACAACCCAAAACAGCCCAGGTGCGCCTGCGGGTTGAGATGCTGCACCTGCTCGATGACCGGTACGGCCATGCGGGTGGCCATATGCATGGGCAGGTGGACGGCGACCAAGTCGGCCTGCCGCACCGCTGCGGGGTCGAGTCGATCAATCGACAGATCGAGACAGCGGACGGTCGCTCCAGCCTGGCGCAGCCACGCCGCCGGCGAGGCCAGGCCAAAGGGCTGCCGGCCCAAATCGTAGGTTGAGATAAGCAAAACGTTGAAATTCACGCTAAATAGTCCTGGCAAATGAGGCTGAACAAATATCCTACCCGGCCTGGCTCAGCGTGTCAAGAAATGTCCAACCTGCGGGTGCGCCCAAAATTTTACAACCTTTACAATTGGATTTATGGTAGGTTGGGTTGAACGGACGAGCTGGGACTGTCTCTCCTTCATTTGTTGGGTTTCGCTGCCAAACCTAACGATATCGTGGTGAGTGAAACCCAACATTGGCTCTAAAAAATTGGGCGCCCTTATTGGCCTTGACATGAGGCAATTATTCAGTATCTTTATCTAGCAACAAAAAAGTTGATTTCAAGCACAAGGAGTAGAAGATGTCTGTTAAGGGGGCACAAACCAGAATTACCCAGGCTGTGTTGGCCTGGTCGGGCGTTTCGGCCCATCCCCACCGCTTTAGCGGCACCGAATATCGCCTGGGCCGGCGCGAGTTGGGCCATATCCATGGAGACCACCTGGTCGATATCCCGTTTCCTAAAAAAGTTCGGGATGGGGTGGTGGCGGCCGGTCGAGCCGAGCCGCACCACATCCTGCCCGACAGCGGTTGGGTTAGTTTTTATCTCAAAGACTCGCATGATCTGATCCGGGCCGTCGAGCTGCTGAGGCACTCATTTGAGTTGGCGGTCAAACAGTGCCCACCCAAGCACAATGAAGGAGGGAATGGAACAAGCTGATGAGCAACGGTCGGTATGTACCTCAAAAAGTCATGGTCATTGTGGCTCACCCCGATGACATCGAGTTCAGTTGCGCCGGCACGGTGGCCCGCTGGGTGCAGGCAGGGGCCGAAGTGGTTTATGTACTGTGCACCAGCGGTGATGTCGGCATCGATGAACCGGGCATGACCAAAGCCAGAGCGGCCCAGATCCGGGAAGCGGAACAGCAGGCCGCCGCCGAAGTCGTCGGGGTGAAGCAGGTTATTTATCTGCGTGAGCCGGATGGGTTGCTGGAAAATACCATTGCTCTACGCAAAAAACTGGTCCGGGAAATCAGGCGTTTCAAGCCGGAAGTGGTGATTACAGGCGACCCGACCATCGTCTGGGCCAACTCCAGCTATATCAATCATCCCGACCACCGGGCCGCAGCCGGCGCAGCCCTGGACGCCGTCTTTCCGGCAGCCGGGCAGCCGAACCTGTTTGAAGAGCTGGCCGAAGAGGGTATCACCCCCCACAAAGTGCGTAAAGTTTACGTGACCAGTTGGAGCCAGCAAGACACTTTTGTCAACATCAGCGAGACCATTGACCTGAAAATTGCCGCGCTGAAGAAGCACGCCAGCCAGATGAAAGAGTGGGATCCAGAGCCGATGGTCAAAGAGTGGGCCGCGGATACGGCCAAAGGCAAAGAGATGGAATATGCCGAAGGCTACCGGGTAATCACTCTTGTCAGTGACGAGGATTGGGCCAAGACAGGGTAGCAAAGTAGCAAGGTTTCAGGTGGCAAAGTCGCAGAGTTGCAAGGTCACAAAGTCGCAAGGTAGCAGGTGATTGCCCCACGATACACAATGCTTGAAGATTGCGTTACGGGTTCACAATTCACTATTCACCATTCATAATTCATAATTTTGTCAGGAGAATGTCCGATGCGCTACAAATTGTTAGGCAAAAGCGGTTTGCGGATATCTGAATTGAGTCTGGGTACGATGACCTTTGGCCCGGACTGGGGCTGGGGCGCCTCTAAAGAAGAGAGCCAGAAGATATTTGAGGCTTTTGTAGAGGCTGGCGGCAACTTTATCGACACGGCGGATCGCTACACCGAGGGTACGGCCGAGAAGCTGGTCGGCGAGTTCATTGCGGACGATCGAGACTACTTTGTGCTGGCCACCAAGTACAGCCTGTTCAGACGCCGCAACGACCCCAACGGCAGCGGCAACCAGCGCAAGAGTATGGTCCAGGCGCTGGAAGCCAGCCTGAAACGGCTCAAGACCGACTACATCGACCTGTACTGGGTGCACGCCTGGGATTTTATGACCCCGGTGGAAGAGGTGCTGCGGGGGCTGGATGATCTGGTCCGGGCCGGCAAGATTCTCTACATCGGCATTTCCGACACCCCGGCCTGGATCGTGTCGCAGGCCAACACGCTGGCCGAACTGCGGGGCTGGAGCCGCTTTGTCGGGCTACAAATCCAGTACAGCCTGATCGAACGGACTCCCGAGCGAGATTTGCTGCCGATGGCCCGGGCTTTCGACCTGGGGGTGACGGCCTGGGGAGCGTTAGGCTCAGGCATTTTGAGCGGCAAGTACAAGCGCGACGGCTCCGGCGAAGGCCGGGCGGCGCTGTGGGGGCAGATCGAGGAGAAGAAGCTGGCCATTGCCGAGGAAGTAGCCAGCATTGCCGGAAAGATTGGTTGTTCTGCTTCTCAGGTGGCCCTGAATTGGGTCCGCCAGCAGCCGGGGCTGATGATACCGATGATTGGGGCCAGAACCGTGACCCAACTTAAGGATAATCTCGGCTGCCTGGAATTCAGCCTGACCGCAGAACAAATGAACCAACTGGATCAGGTCAGCAAGATTGAACTGGGCTTTCCGCATGACTTTTTGGCCTCGGACCAGATTCGGGACCTGGTCTTTGGCGGCGGCTACGCCAAAATAGATAACCACCGCAGAGTGTGAGTTTCTATGGTCTTGGTTGCCCAGACTCGCGACCCCGTCGTTTTCGACGCCACAGGCCGCGAGCCATCCAGGCCACCAGGCCAACGGCGGCAACCGTTCCCGCCCAAATCACTCCACTGGCCACGGTGACGATCGGCTGGTGTAAACCCACGTAACCGCGTTCCGGCGTAAGATAGGTTTGCACCGCCTGCTGGACATCCTGGACCGTAACCGCGTCGATGGCCGTAGGGTAATCCGGGATCAGTTCATCGTTTGTTACAACCCCGACCCATTGGGCCAACCAGGCCGCGCGGGCCAGATTGTCCTCCATCGACAAAGCCCAACGTCCCTTCAGGGCAGTTTGGGCCACGGCCAACTGATCAGCCGTCACTCCAGAGCTACCTACTTCTTGCAGATGCGCTTGCACAGCCTGCAGAATAGCCTCACGTTTACCCCGCTCCGAGACGGTCGCAATGGTGAAGTAGCCGGTATCGTTGAAGAATCTGTTATAGGCCCATAGGCTATAGACCAGCCCTTGGCGATAGCGAATTTCTTCGATCAGCTTCTTATCCAATATCTCAGCCAGTACCTCCAGGGTATAGCGGTCCGGGTGGCTTTGCCCCACAGTCCGCATGCCGATCATCAACTGAGTCTGGTCGGTTGGCAGTGGGCCACGAACGATAACTTGCTGGGGACCTGACACCGGTAGAGGGGGTGTGGCTGGTGATGGCGGCCGGCCGCCCGGGATCAGACTACCAAAATAGAACTCAGCCCGCTCCAAGAGCCAGTCAGGTTCAAAATTACCCACCACAATTAACACGGCATTATCTGGCACGTAATGTCGCTGATAGTAAGCCAACAACGCCTCGCGATCAAGATTGTCTAAAGAAGCGTCTTCACCAACCACCCGTAGCCCCAAAGTGGAGCCAGGGAACAGGGCGCGCCGCACATCTCGCTCTAACTCATAACCAAAACCGAGAGCATCGAGCGTATTGATCAGCCAGCCGTAACGACCCCACTTCTCCTGGAAAATTACCTGGCGTTCCTTGTCTATTTTGTCGGCCGGAAAAGTGGGGTGGAAAACTACCTGAGCCAGCCACTCCAAAGCAATATCAGTATCCTGCGCGGCGATATGAGCAAAATAGGTTGTCTGTTCCAACCCGGTCTGACCGTTCCACCTTCCGCCCCGGCTGGTGATGATTTCTTTGATCTCTTCCTCTGACCAACGCTGGGTGCCGGTAAAGAGCATATGTTCCACATAATGAGAGGCGCCGTTGTTGGTCACATCTTCGTGGCGCGCCCCCACCGGGATCACCATAAGCGCGGCCACAGATTCACTATCGGCACGGGGCTGGCACCAAACTTGCAGGCCATTGGCCAGACGATAGCGATACAACGGAAAAGGTTCGCTTTGCGCAGACGAATCTGCTACAGCTTGATGACTCATTACAGTGAAGATCATCATAATAGACAACAATACAAAAAAAGGGGGAACCAGTTTCATAAGTCAGCTCCTGCACTTCAAAATTCATCGATCCAAGCGAGCCCGCACCCGGCCGGCCCAGGCCAGCAGACCAGACCGTTCCCCGTCAGCCAGGCGGGCTTCGGCCTGTTTGAGGGCTTCTGCCGCCGCGGCCTGCTCCCCCCGTTGCAGGTATAACTCGGCTAACCACAACTCAATTTTTATTTGCAAATGGGGCGCAGCGAGTCCGGCAACCCCGGCCCGGGCTTCCTCCAACAGCAGTAAGGCGTGGTCAAGGTCGCCGCGCGCCCGAGCCGCCAGGCTCATATTGGCCCGGATGTTGGCCACAAAGGGCCGGTTTTCATTTCGTTGAGCCTCTGTGAGCGCCCGATCAAACCAGGCTTCAGCCTCAGCCAGTTCCCCTTCGGCCAGGGCAAGTTCGCCCCGCGTACTAAAAAGGTACTGGCGCGGTAGAAACAGGGCATGCTTCTCGACCAGCCCCAAGCCTAACTCAATCTGCTGCCTGGCCCTGGCCAGATCACCGGCCAGCATAGCGTGGTAAGCCAGATTATTATGGGCCAGAACTTGCTGAAAAAGGTCCCCGCTGACCCTGGCTAAACCAAGCGCCTCCTCAAAAGACTCCAACGCTTTGGTCAGGTCACCCCGCTGAGCCAGGAGGTTGCCCAATTCAAAGCGGCCAACGCTGGCCAGCCCAAGCAAATGATTGTCACTGGTTAGCCGGATGGCTTCGACCAGAACAGCTTCGGCCTGGGCCAGGGTATAACCGGCTACCAAACCACCCGCGGCCAACAACTGGTACGCCCGGGCCAGCGCCGCCGGGTCGGGTTGCGTTTCCAAAATCGCCAGGGCCTGTTCAGCCCAGTGGACCACCTGTTGGCCCTGGCCCGAAACCATAAAACTGAACCCCAACGCCAGGTAGGCTCGACTGGCCCCCAGGCAATCGCCCGCAGACTCGAAATCGTTGGCAGCCAGCTCAAATTGCTGCCGCGCTTCTTCCAGCCTGGCCTCGGCCATAAGGGCCTCACCCAGGCCCAAGCGGCGGGCCGGGGTAGGCTCCAATTGGAGGGCCTGCCGATAGAAAGCAATGGCCTCGGCCGGGGCGGTCAACTCCAGGGCGCGCTGGCCGGCCAATTCAGCATAACGGGCCGCCTCGGATGGACGACCGGCCTGAGCATAATGGCGGGCCAACTGCCCGGCCACTGCCTCCAACTGGCCCGCGTGAAGCGCTTCTAACGCGCCGGCGGTGCGACGGTGCAAAAAACTGCGGCGGGCCAGGCTGAGACTGTTACGGACAATAGTAGCCACCAGCGGATGGGAAAAGTTGTAGCGGCCTTCCCGCTCAATCAGGATATCCGCCTCCAATAGCCGCTCGAGAGCAACTAATGTATCTTCTTCAGTCTGGCCGCTAGTCTGGCTCAACGTGACAAAATCAAAGTCGGTTTCCAACACCGCGGCCGCCTGTAAAAGTTGCTGGGCTGCGTTGGGCAACTGGTTGAGCCGGGCCTGGATTAGCTCGACCAGGCTGGGGGGCGTTTCATCCGGCAAAGCCCGGCTGAGTTCGATCAAAAAGTAGGGATTACCGCCACTCCTGGCCTGGAGTTGTTCAGCCAACTGCGCATCAGCGCCCAGCGCAGAAATCAACCTGGCCGTCTCCGTCAGGGTGAACCGGGCCAGCGGCAGGCGTTGCACCAGCCCTTGCCGGCTCCAACCGGCCACAACATGGGCTAACTGAGTCGTCGCCTCGCTGGAACGATAGGTGCCAACTAATAACAACGGTTCATCGCGCAGTCGTTCGGTCAGGTAGACCAGCCAGTCCAGGGTGGCCCGGTCAACCCAATGCAGGTCGTCAATGAATAACACCAAAGGCCGCCTCTCAAACGCCTGCAAAAGTTGCGTTAAGGCTTCAAACAGCCGGTGCCGCTCCTCTTCAGGGGGGAGTACGGTCGGCGGCGGCAGATCGGGCCAATATTGCCGGATTTCCGGCAGCAGGCGGGCCAACTCGGCCAGCCAGATGGGTGAGACGGCCGCCCGCAGGCTGGCCAGGTATTCCAAACAGCCGGACTGCCGGAATAGACCGGCCAGAGGGACAAACGGCAATGATTGAGTCGTGTCAAGGCAACGGGTGGCCAGCACGGTTAAACCCGGCGGCAGCGTGGCCGACCATTCCTGCCACAATCTTGACTTGCCAACCCCCAATTCGCCGCTGATGAGCACAATCCGGGCCAGGCCCGCCGTCGCCGTTTGCAGCGTTTCAGTCAGGGCGGCCAGTTCGTCCTGCCGGCCCACAAACGGCGCCGGGGCGGGGTGGATATCGGTTCTGATGGGCCGCGCCGGGAGTGGCGCTGAACTGGTCACCGCTTGGTTGAGCAGCAGTTTACCTTCAAGGATGGCGGCGCGCAGAGCCTCGGTCTCGGGCAACGGCGCCACCCCCAACTCCTGGGCCAGGGTAGCCCGCAACCGGTCGTACTGGCGTAGAGCCTCGGCCCGCTCGCCCAGCCGGGCGTGAGCTTCCATCAAAGCCCGGACCATCGGTTCCTGGAGATTGTCGTGGGCCAGCGCCCGCCGGGCAATGAGAATGATCTCGGCCCAATTCCCCCGCCCCCGCTGGGCAGCCACCAGAGCCTCCAAGGCGCGCAAGTAAAGCTGGCCAAAGCGCTCCCGTTCGGCCGTTAGCCAGACTTCAAAATCGGGCGCATCTGCCAGAATCAGCCCATCGAGCAGCGGCCCCCGATACAACTCCAGCGCCACGGAAAGGTCAGTAATGGCTGAACCGTCGCCCGGCTGGACCGACACAGTTGCCTCAAACGCCCGCGTATCAACCCAGACTCCTTCGACCAGGGCCAGCCGGTCGGTTTCAGCCAGCAGCAGTTCATCACCCAGGGCCTTGCGAATGGTCCAGAGGGTGTTGCGCAGGTTTTTGCGGCCAGCCTCAGGTAGGCTATCCGGCCACAACAGGTCGATCAGATGGTCACGGCTTTGGGCCGTACCGGTCACCGCCAGATAGCCCAGCAAGGCCATGGCTTTGGCCGCGTTCAGGTCGATAGCGTCAGCGTTGCGAGTAAGTTGAACGGGTCCCAGAAATGATAAGCGGTATGTAACCATAGCCGGTATTATAGCCGAATGTTTTGAACGGGTCTAACTGCTCACGATTGGGGGTGCGTCCAGAATTTTAGGTGGGTAAGGTGACCGGCACTTTCACCACGATTTCTGAGCAAAAATTAAGGCGATTTGACTGCAATTCCAAGCCAAGATAGTTGGAAGTGCCGGTCACCTAAAAAATTGGACAGACCCACGATTGGGACGGAGTTAGGGACAGCCGGCAGGACAGCAGGAAGGACGGGCCGGTAATATACTGAGGTTAGTAATTTGATGAAACAGTTAACTATAACAAAAAATTCAAATATTCTTGAAAGGAACAAAACAATGAATTGGCAAATTGATCCAACCCATACGACTATCGAATTCTCAGTAAAACATATGATGATTACCACGGTGCGGGGACAGTTCAAATCCTTTGCCGGCAACCTGCACATCGACCCCAGCAACCCGGCCGCCTCGCGAGTCGAAGGCAGCATCGATGTGGCCAGCATCGATACGCGCGAAGCCCAGCGGGATGCGCATCTCCGTTCAGCCGACTTCTTCGATGTGGAAAATTATCCCAAGATGAGCTTCCGCAGCAGCCGGATCGAGCCGCTTGGGGCCAATCAGTACAAAGTCTACGGCCAGTTGACGATCAAGGATGTGACTCGTGAGGTAGTATTCGACGTGGCCGATGAGGGGCGAGGTCAGGACCCGTGGGGGAACCAGCGCTGGGGCATCAGCGCCAGCACCAAGATAAGCCGCAAAGATTTTGGCCTCACCTGGAATGTGGCCCTGGAAACCGGCGGCTGGTTGGTGGGCGATGAAGTCAAAATAGCCGTTGATTTGCAGCTAGTCCTCCAGCAACAACCCGAAACTGAGACTGTGGCCGCCTAAATTAATTCAAGCCGCGTCGTCAATCGCTGCGGAAGCCGTCATCTGGCTTCCGCAGCTTATTTCCTCGGCGTTCCTCCTCAATTCGCCAGCAAACCTATTGTCTGTTACAATAACCAATTGATTGCTGCACTCGTGTTTTGCCGGGTGCACTTTTATATTTGGAACGCAATTATTCAGGTGACTGGCACTTCAGCTTCAAAAAAGTACTTTACTGGTAGAAAATTGAGTCTCATTTGCCTGATTCAAGTGCCAGTCACCTGGTAGGCTGAACAGTTAGTTTGGGTCAAAGTAGGAATTTATGCAACAACAAGCCGTTGACTACAGCCGCAAATGGTACGTGATGTTGGCAGTGGCGATGAGCATTTTTCTGGGCACTATCGACGGCAGTATCGTCAATGTGGCCTTACCCACGCTGGTCAAAGAATTGGGTACGACCTTTGCCACGGTTCAGTGGGTGGTATTAGCCTACCTGCTGGCCATTTCAACCCTGATCTTGAGCATGGGCCGGCTGGGCGATATGATCGGCAAAAAACCGGTCTTCCTGACCGGCTTTGTTATTTTTACCGCCGGATCGGTGCTGTGCGGGCTGGCCCCCACCGTTTACTGGCTGATTGCCTTTCGGGTGCTTCAGGCTGTCGGCGCCGCAATGACGATGGCCCTGGGCATAGCCATCATCACCGAGTCTTTTCCGCCGCAGGAACGGGGCCGGGCGCTGGGCATTGGTGGGGCCATTGTGTCGGTTGGGATTGTAGTCGGGCCGACGCTGGGCGGCCTGATTATCGACACTCTTTCCTGGCGCTGGATTTTCTTCGTCAACCTGCCGGTTGGCATTGTCGGCGTGTTCATGGGCCTGCGTTTTGTGCCGGCCTTCAAACCAGGCGGCCGGCAAAAATTCGATTATCCCGGCGCGCTCACCCTGTTCATCAGCTTGCTGGCCTTGTTGCTGGCCCTGACCATGGGGCAACAGCTTGGCTTTGGCGATAGCCAGATATTACTGCTATTGGGGATCTGGCTGGTCTTTCTGGTCCTCTTTATTTTTGTCGAGTGGCGCAGCCCCCAACCGATGATTGAGCTCCGCCTGTTCAAGAGCGGCCTGCTCAGCGTCAATTTGATCACCGGCTTTATCACCTTTATTGCGATGGCCGGGGCGATCATTTTGATGCCCTTCTATCTGGAAGATATTCTGGGCTACCAACCCCGCCAAGTGGGGCTGTTGATGGCTATTGTCCCCATCGGCTTGGGGAGCATCGCCCCCATTTCCGGCAGCCTGTCGGATCGCTTTGGCAGCAGGCTCATCACCGTCATTGGTCTGACGATGCTGGTGATTGGTTACCTGGCGATGAGTACGCTCACCGCCCAAACTTCCGTCGTTGGCTACATTCTGCGTCTGCTGCCGGTTGGCCTGGGTATGGGTATTTTTCAATCACCCAATAACAGCGCCATTATGGGCTCGGCCCCGCGCGAGCGGCTGGGGGTGGTATCTGGATTGCTGGCGGTTACCCGCACCCTGGGCCAAACCACCGGCATAGCCATTCTAGGCGCACTGTGGGCCGGTCGAGTTATGGCCTATTATGGGGCAATTTTGCCCGGCGGGGCCACCACCGCCCCGGCCCAGGCTCAGGTGGCCGGCCTACACGACACTTTCCTGTTCATCACCGTCCTGGTGGCGGCCGGCCTGCTGCTGAGTATCTGGGGATTGGTCCAGGAACGCCGGCTGCATCAAATAGAGACAGCTAAGGTCAATCCATAAAGTCAATCCCAAGAAACAGGAGAAGCGGACATGTCTGACCAAGAATTCGATTTGAGCGAATTATCCCTGGACGAGCTATATGCGCAGATCGGCGACGACCTGTACGACGGTTACAAGGAAGAAGTGGTTGCCGGCGTTCAAGAGGCGCTGCGCCGCGGCCAGTCGCCTTACGAGGTGTTGACCGAGGGACTGGTCGCCGGGATGGATATTGTGGGGGTCGATTTTCGGGATGGCATCCTGTTTGTGCCCGAGGTGTTGATGGCGGCTAATGCCATGAAAGCCGGTATGGAAGTGCTGCGGCCGCTGCTGGTTGAAACTGGCGCGCCGGTCGTCGGGAAGATGGTCATCGGCACGGTCAAGGGCGATATTCACGATATCGGCAAAAACCTGGTTGGCATGATGATGGAGGGGGCCGGCTTTGAAGTAATCAACCTGGGCATCAACAATGACGCCGATGCTTTTATGAAAGCCATTACCGAGTATGAGCCTGATATCGTGGGCATGTCGGCCTTGCTGACCACCACCATGCCCTATATGAAAGTGGTGATCGAGCGATTGGTAGAAGAGGGCATCCGGGACGATTTGATCGTGCTGGTGGGCGGCGCGCCCCTGAACGACGCTTTTGCCCGGCATATCGGGGCTGATGCTTATTGTCGGGACGCCGCGGTGGCCGTGGAAACGGCCAAAAAATTGATTGCCCAACGCCGGGGTGAAACCCTGGCCGCCTGAAGTTCAACTCTATTAACCGCATCAGCCTATCCAACCTGGCCGGCCCACCCGTTCGAGTGGCGGCAGGTTTTGATAGGCTTTTTTGTTGGCAGTGAGGATGCTATGAAGCAAATGATCGCCGGAATTGTCAGCTCAAACTTTAATCTGCGCGGCTTCCTGAAGGATTACCTGTTGCTGACCATCGGGGCGCTGATCCTGGCCATAAATCTGAATATCTTTTTAGCGCCGGCCAACATTGCGCCGGGCGGAGTCGCCGGAATGGCCATCATCATCAACCATTTGACCGGCTGGCCCATCGGCGCCACGATGCTGGTCTTGAATATCCCCATGGTGTGGCTGGGTTTTCGCTACCTGGGCCGGTTCCAGTTTCTAACCCGGACCCTGTACGTGGTGTTATTGTATAACCTGGGCGTGGATGTGCTGGAGCCGTGGCTGCCGGATGGGATTACGGCTGACCTGCTGCTCAATGCGCTGTACAGCGGCGTGGTTGGTGGCATCGGCAGTGGGTTGATTTTTTGCGGCCGGGGGACGTCGGCCGGCACGGGCGTGTTAGGGCGGGTATTGCAGCTTAAAACCGGCATCCCGGTCAGCCAACTCTACATCCTGACCGATGGCGGCGTTATTGCCGTGATTGGCCTTGTGTTTGGCTGGGGACCGGCTTTGTATTCGCTAATATCGCTGTTTGTATGGGGTCTGGCTACCGACTACGTTTTGGAAGGCCCCAGTGTCATCCGCACCGCTTTTATTATCACCGACCAAGCCGAGGCAGTGGCCGAGGCGATCCTGAGGCGGTTGGGCATCGGCGTTACCGCCTGGGCCGGCCGGGGCATGTTCACCGAAGCCGAGCATACCGTACTCTTCTGCACCTTGAGCCGGCCCGATGTCAATACCCTTAAAACCATTGTCGCCGAGGCAGACCCGCACGCCTTTGTGGTGATTGGCCAGGGTCACCAGGCCAAAGGGGGCGTGCTGCGGCAACTTCAGCAACAGGCCAAACCAGACCGCTCCAACCTGAAAAAGTTGTGAATTTTCTGACCAGATAGTAACATTGGCTTTTCCGGGCGACGCCGATATTGATCAAAACAAAATTTCTGTCCTGGCCCCGATTGGTACGGCCATGTTAGGTTACCGGGTAGGCGGCACGCTCGAGTGGGAAGTCCCGGCCGGTTTAAGAAGATTAAAAGTGAAGGCCATTTTGTACCAACCGGAAGCGGCCGGCGATGATGAGGCCGAAATTATCAATTTTATGCCGCCTGGTAAAGAGAAATGGCTGGATACGATGGAACGATTAGCAAAATTGCAGACAGTCCCCGACGATTATGGCTATCCATGATCGAGTGGTTGAAAACGGGTCTTGCCTCAGGTTAAAACAACGTAGTTCGCCAAAAAAACCGGCCGGCGGGTCAGACGCAGTAAACGTTAAATTCCAATAATCTTGGTAGCTATCCTAAAATCTGGTCATGAAATGACATTAATCTTGATTTCTAATGACAAATGTCACTAGATTTAGCCGGAGTAGTAAGCTATATTTTAGAGATAGTAAAGTAAGATTTGTAGGCTCGTCGACGCGTTCTACAACAATAGGAGCAAAGTTGCTCAAAATTTTTGGTAAATTGAAACAAATTCTAAAAAGCTATGTTGGATTGGCTGCGGTCAAGACAACTAGTGAGTAAAATGGCGCTGTGACAAATTGACACAGCGCTATTTTGTTGTCGATGTTTAAGGAGGTAATGCTCTAACCGGAAACTCAGTGCTGGTGATTGACCGCCATCAAATGTGTCAAAGGTTGAGTTCCACTTTGAGCAAACATTAAGACTTAGGGTGGCACGTATGGCAGACAAAAGATCCTGGAAAAGTTACTTAATCAGTATAACCTGGCAATAACAAACGGAGTGAAAAAAGTATGATTAAATTGGAGGTATGGCTCTATGGCCCCTTGGCCCAGTATGCCGGTGCAGAGAGTGCGGGCAGTTATGCTCAACTTCATCTCGAGTTCCCCGACGGAGCAAAAATGCGCGACTTGATCGAGCAACTGGGTCTACCTCTGGAGAAGAAAGGGATCACCTTCATCAACGCTCAGTTGACCGACATGCCCGGCCTGGGCGCCGACCTGGAACGGGAACTACAAGATGGGGACCGGATTGCTTTCTTCCATGAGCGGAGCATGTGGCCTTTCCAGTATCGTTTCGGAGCCAGTACCGGTTCGGAATTGCACGAGGCCATGCAAAAACGTGGCTTCCTGCATCATTCGTCCTACCAGGAAGTTGAAGACTGAGGGGACGTTCGTTTTCATTTCGGCCTGTTGATGGATAAAACGTGATGCGTAAAAAGTCACGTGTCACGCCGATAAAAATAATGGGATGATGAGCTGTAAATATTTATAACAAGGAGGTTATTAAAAATGAGTAAGTTTCTACGGATCAATATGACCAACCGCACCGCCACCTTTGAGGATGTACCGGAGAAGTACCAATTGATGGCCGGCCGCTGGTTGACCAGCACCCTGACCGCCGACGAGGTGCCGCCCATGGCCCATCCCCTGGGGCCAAACAACAAGCTGATCCTGTCCCCGGGCATTGTCAGCGGTACGGCGGCGCCCACCAGCGCTCGCCTCTCCGCCGGCGGCAAATCCCCCCTCACCGGCGGGATCAAGGAATCGAACGCCGCCAGCGGCTGGTCCCCCTCAGTGATCCGGCTGGGGCTCAAAGCTATCATCGTCGAGGGTTTTCCCCAGGAGAAGGACGGCAAGTTCTGGGGTGTCCACCTGACCAAGGATGGGGCCACCTTCTTCCCCGCCGACGAGTATTGCGGCCAGGGGCTGTATGAGGTCTACCCCAAACTCTTTGAACGCTTCGGCAAGAAGGCCGATATCATGGCCATCGGCGTAGCCGGTGAGTTTAAGATGACCAATGCCGGCATCTGCTTCAACGACATCGAAGGCCGGCCGGCCCGCTATGCCGGCCGCGGCGGTCTGGGGGCCATCCTCGGCTCCAAGGGCTTGAAATTCATTGTCGTAGACAGCGCCGGCGCTAATGGAGCAATGCCCATCGCCAACAAGGATCTGTTCGATCAGGGCCGCAAGAAGCTGACCGAAGCGATCCGCACCCACGACATTACCAAGCCCAAGGGCGGCCTGAATACCTACGGCACCGCCGTGCTAATCAACATCATGAACGAGGCCGGCGGCCTGCCCACCCGCAACTTCTCCAGCGGCCGCTTTGAGGGCGCGGCCAAGATCGCCGGTGAGGCCATCTTTGAGGGCAACAAGCAGCGCCTGGGCCGAGAGCTTTATAACCACGCCTGCAGCCCTGGCTGCATCATCCAGTGCTCCAACGTCTGGTATAAAGAGGATGGTACTGAGCACGTCTCCTGCCAGGAGTATGAGTCGGTCTGGAGCCTGGGGGCCAACTGCGGCATCGACTCCCTCGATTTTACCGGTGAATTGATCCACCTGTGCAACGACTACGGCCTGGATACGATTGAGGCCGGCAACACCATTGCCGTGGCTATGGAGGGCGGCCTGGCCGAGTTCGGCGACGGGGAAGCGGCGATCAAGCTGATGCACGAGATCGGCCAGGGCACGCCGCTGGGCCGCATCCTGGGCAACGGGGTGGCCTTCACGGCGCGGGCGCTGGGCGTGCACAGGGTGCCGGTGGTCAAGGGCCAGAGTATGCCGGCTTACGAGCCGCGGGCGGTCAAGGGCATCGGCATCACCTATGCCACCAGCCCCATGGGCGCCGACCACACCGCCGGTTACACCATCGCCCCGGAAATCCTGGGGGTCAGCGGCAAGGTCGATCCAGTGACTCCCGAAGGCAAAGCCGCGCTTAGCCGCAACTTCCAGAGCGCGACGGCCTTCATTGACAGCACCGGCCACTGCCTGTTCATCGCCTTCCCCATTCTGGATATCGCCAGCGGTTTCGAGGGCATGGTCGAAGAGTGCGCCGGCCTCCTGGGGACCGACTGGACCGCCGCCGACGCCACCCGAATCGGTACGGAAATCCTCAAGGTCGAGCGGAAATTCAACGAAGCAGCCGGCTTCACCAATGCCGACGACCGTATTCCTGAATTTATGAAGTACGAGCCGCTGGCGCCGCTCAACGTGGTTTACGACGTGCCTGACGAGGCGCTGGATTCGGTCTTCGCCGAACTGTAAGCTGTTTTCAAAATATGTCATTTCTCAGCCTGCGGTTGCGTAACCGCAGGCTGAGAAATCTCTGGAGTCATCCTGGCAAACGTAAGGCCATAGCAGCTCGAATCGGTGAAACTATGCCCAAAGTCACTACCGACGACCGGAGCCGGCTGATTATGCCGGAGGCGGTCTTGCAGCGCCAACGCATCTCTCCCCAGGCTGAATACTGGCTGGAGGAGCGCGAAGGCGACCTGATTCTGCATCCCCGCCGGCCGGATGTCCACAAGCTGTACGTAGAGCCGACCACCACCTGCAATCTTGACTGCCGGACCTGTGTCCGCAATATTTGGGAAGATCCCAAAGCCCCTATGGCGATGACTACTTTTGAGCGATTGCTGGGGAGTTTGGCGGAGCTGCCAAATCTCAACCGGGTGGTCTTTACCGGCTTTGGCGAACCTTTGGCCCATCGCCATATTCTGGACATGATCCGGGCCGTGCGCGAGCGCGGTCTGGCCGTGACCGTTGGCTCCAACGGTCTCCTGCTCACGGCCGAAATGGCCAACGAGTTGGTCCGGCTGGGGGTAGACCGGCTGGTAGTATCGGTGGATGGAGTAAAACCGGAAACCTATGCCGACATCCGCGGCGCGCTGCTCTCAACGGTTCTAAACAATATCCGCGGCCTGAATGAGGCGAAAACACAACTGGACTCGCTAACCCCCACCCTGGGGATCGAATTTGTGGCTCTGCGGAGCAACGCGGCCGAGCTGCGCGACCTGGTTGGGCTGGCGGCGCGGCTGGGGGCGGCCCGGGTGCTGGTCAGCAACGTGCTGGCTTACACCGAAGATATGCGCGACGAAATGCTCTACGGTTATGCTCCCCAACCTCCGCTGGATACCGGCCATTGGGGCGTCAAGCTGGGAGCGTGGGTGACCTGGGGGACCATGGATCTGCCGCGGATGCACTGGGGCGCGGAACGTCGCTGCCGCTTTGTCCAGGACCGGGCCATGGTGGTCGGCTGGGATGGCGGCGTATCGCCATGCTATGCCCTATCGCACAATTACAGTTACTACACCATCGACGGCCGCCAGAAACAGGTGTCGCGCTACTTGCTGGGCAATGTGAACGAACAATCCCTGGCTGAAATCTGGATGTCCGAGGATTACGTGCGTTTTCGCAGCGAGGTGCGGGCCTTTCACTTCCCCTCCTGTCCTGACTGTGATCTACGCGAAAGCTGCGATCTGCGCCAGCGCAATGAGGGCTGCTGGGGTTGGAATCCCTCCTGCGCCGACTGCCTGTGGGCCCAGGATATTGTCCGCTGTCCGTGAGGTGACCATGCGAGTCCGCGTCAAGCTTTTTGCAACCCTAAGCCGACATAGGCCAAGCCAGCCGGCGGGCGCTCCTTTTGAGGTCGATCTCCCGGATGGGGCGACCCTGGACGATCTGGTCGGGCAATTGAACTTGCCTCAAGAAGAAGTCCGGGTGGTCTTTGTCAATGCCCGGGCTCAACCTCTATCTTACGTTCTGAACTCCGCTGATGAAGTAGGGATTTTTCCGCCGATTGGAGGGGGATAAACGGGAGACGTGGATTGTCCCCATTGCCGCTAACTATAACCCAGCGGCAGCAAGGGGCGTGGACTGTAGTCCATGCCGAGCATAGAGGATCAGACACGCTCCCGGCGGACCACAGTCCGCCGCTTCCACTTCACTCAGGATATTAGAGTTGTTCCTCAATAAGAATAAGACACGACATGTATCGTTTTTGAGTTGTATCAGGACACTATATTTAGTATCTCTTGCTTATTCAGGAACAAGTCTATTAAAGGTTACACCAGCAACTCACCCACATCCTTGATCGGAATTATGACCGATTCGTCTTTCAAGTAATACCGGGCGCTGGACCAAACATAATCCTCAGGCGCAGCGGCCAACTGCCAGTGGGGTTGCAGTGGATTGTGATGAAGATAGGCTAATTTCTGCTTCAAAAAAGCAGGCGTAACCACACTTTTGGCCAAATAACCATCTTCCCAAACCTTAAAAGCCTGTTTCTCAGGACGAGTGACCATGGCCGCCAATTGATCCAGCGCCGCCTGGTTACCTTCAACCCGGTAGTGACGAATAATCAACTGGGCTGTGCTGGTTTTGAAAGCTCGCGCCCACTCTTTGGGCGGGCAATCAGCCGGGCATTGGATGATAACGTGGATATGGTTGGGCATAACCACAAAGGCGTAAAGTTGAACCTGATTCATCAGACTGATGTAATAGAGACCATCCACCAGCAAACGCTTAATTATATCTCTTTGAAAGATGTGGGCGCGTTCGGCTGTGGTTGTGGTTAGGTAGTATAGGTGACTTGGATCGAAGTCAGGTCGCCAGCGTGTTGTCATAATCCTATCCTTTAACTCTTTTTTTGCTTCCGGCGGACCATAGTCCAGCGGAAGCCTCTCTTCGGCTCAAGGCGAACCGCAGTCCGCCGCCGCTGAGCTTGGCCCAGCGGGAGCGGAGCAAGAGGCGTGGACTATGGTCCACACCGAGCATTCCATTAGGGGTTTAGAGGTCAGAGGAAAATGGGGACACCACCAGCCGAAACCCGAAGGTCGAGCTCCCAAGGTGTGGGTTGATCCTGTTACGGACAGCGCAGCGGACGCTGACGTGATCAAGGTGCAACGATCCACCCCGCAGTACCCGGAGAACATCTGTTCCAGCCTGGAGATTCTCCCGGCCAGCCGTTGGCTCATAAGGATACCTGAAATCGGGTTTTTGCCAATCCCGGCCCCACAAGCTACGAGTCCACTCCCAGACGTTGCCGCTCATCTCTTCGCAGCCGTAGGGGCTAACCCCACCGGGGAAACAGCCCACGGCGCTGGTCGTCTCCAGCTTGGTATCCTCATAGTTGGCCCGGTTTGGATCGGGCTCGTCGCCCCAGGGATAGCGGCGCGCCTGGCCTGAGCCTGTTGAAGGCCCGCGAGCCGCCTTCTCCCACTCGGCCTCGCTGGGCAGGGTCAGCCGGTAGCCTTTGACCGTCAACAAATCACGCCAGGTCGCCAAACTTCCCCCACTCCCTAACTGTCCCCTGTTTACTGATAACTGCCCACTGTTCACTGATAACTGTTCACTATTCACTGCCAACTGCTCCTCCAGCCAGCGGCAAAAAGCCAGGGCTTCGTACCAGGAAATTCCCACCGCCGGATGGTTGGGCAGGTTGAACGGTTCGCCAAAATCGTAGGGCCGGTCGACCTCCTCCTCGCCCACCACCACTATTTTGTTATCTTTCAAATCATACAAACGACGCCTAAATTTCCCGGCCTGCCAAGCTCCGTTGGCAATCGCTTCCGGCCAATAGGCCGGATTCTGGTAACCTCTGGCGGCCACAAAAGCGTCGAACTGAGCCACCGTCACCGGGTAGCGGCCAAGCCAGTAATCGTAAGGGAGGACTACTCGATGCAGGGGCTTTTCGTCGGCGTAAGCCTGGTCGTCCTCAGCCGGGCTACCCAACCAAAAGGGGCCGGCCGGGATGAAGCAGAATTCAAGGTCCGGTAAGGTCCTCACCCCCAGCCTCTCTTCCGGCGGCGGGAAAGGGGAGAGCAGGTCGACGCCGGGGCGGCGGTCGCCCAGTTTGGCCAGGGCGTCTCCGGCTGCGGCGCGCAGGTGGGGCTTGACCCGGCGGTCGGCCGCCATCGTTTTGGCCAGCACCTGGCCAAGCCAGTTTTTGGTAGCCGGGTCGACGCCGCCCGGCCAGGCATCCGCCACAGCCTGCCCGGCCAGCACGACAGCCTGGCCCGGCTCGCCCGGCGAGTTTTTGATCAACTGCCGCACCACCCGGCCGGCCAGTTCGTCCCACTGTTGGATGAGGCCAAGATAAGCAATCGTCAGCAGAGTCACCTCGCGCCAGTTATCGTCGCCCACGTAGCCGGCCAAAAAATCGACCACCGCCTCCGGCCCGCGCTGGGCCCGGTGGGCAATGGCCACCGCGGCCAGGTACTCCTGAAAGGTCAGGTGGATGAAGCCATATTCCCCGGCTCCCCGCTCAAGCAGCAGACTGGCGTGCTCACGAGCGTCGGCCAGTAACTGCCGGGCCGCCTGCTCCGGCTCCGGCTGGCCTCGTTCGGCCAAAATCCCGGTCAATTGGCGCAGCAGCGCCTCCCGCTTGACCAGGCCGACGCCGGGACTCGTCTGGTGCATCCACAGAGCCAGCGGGGCCAGCACCCGGATCGTTTCGATCACGTCCAGGTCCCGGCTGGCCGGGCGGTCCAGACCCCGGGCCAGGTTCCAATGTTTGAGCAGAGTCTCGACGTACTTCTGGTACAGTTCGACTCGCCGCTCCGGCAGAGTAATGCCCTGCCGCTTCATCAGGGCCAGAATAGTCAAGAGTAAGGGATTGGCGGCCAGGTCGCGCACCCCCGGATTGCGGGCCACCGCGGCCAACAGTTCGGCTCGCTCCCGGCCGGCTGCTTCGGCTGCAACCGGCGTGTCGCCCCGGGCGGCTCGCTCCAGGGCGGTGGTCCATTTGTCGATAAAATCGGTGATCTCGGCGATTTCAAAATCGACCAGGGTACATTCGGCCAGCCCCTCGGTTGTCGGGCGAACCTCCCGGTAACCGACGATCCGGCTGGTCAGGATAAACTTGTTGCCCTGGCGCCGGTAGGCGCAGAAAAAGTCGACCACCCGATCCACCACCAGCCGCCGTTGGGGCGAACTCTTGACCTCATCCAGCCCGTCCAGCAACAGCAGAGCCTGCCCATCGGCCAGCGCCGTCGCCAGCAGCGGGGCCAGCGACAACTCGCCCACCCGCTGGTGGTAGTAATCGGCAATAAAGCGGTCCAGAGAGATATCCGCCTCGGCCAGGGCATTGGCGTAGGCCGACAGCGGCAGCAACACCGGCAAGCGGCTGCCCAGTCCCAGCGCTTCGCCTTCAGCCTGAGCCAGGCGCAAGGCCAGGTATTTGAGAAAGGTCGTTTTGCCCGCGCCCGGATCGCCCAACACGACCAGGCCAGGGTGCTGCCGGAGCAGCTCAAGTACCGGCTGCGGCTCGCTCAAGCGAAGGCCAACGGTTTCGGTTTCAGCCGGGCTGAGCTGGCGTCCGGCCAGGCGCAGGCCCCGCCGCCAGGTTTCGCCTTCAGGCAGTTCGATCCGGGCTTTGAGCGGGACGTACATCTCCAACAGGGGCAGCCGCAGCGGCACCCGGTCGGAGACGCCCATCCCTCGAAAATCGAGGTAACGGTAGCGGTCTACCAGGTGGTTCAAGTAGTTGACCCGGCTCTGGGGCAGGGCCTTCGTCGCCGTCATTTTTTCGACGACGGCCGCCACATCTTCGGCAATCCTGGCCAACTCTTCGTCGGCGTAGCGGCCGCCCTCTCGCCAGACCGGCGCGCCGTTTTTGGGCCTGACATTCATCTGCTGCAACCACTCGACTCGTTGCCAGGCGCAGGCTCTGGCAATGACCGGCACGATGACCAATCCCCCGGCCTTTTGACGCGCCAGCAGAGCCGGGACTTCCTGAGTGGTAATGAATTTGGAATCGAGAAAACTGGCCGTGACCAGCAGGATGGCTACGCTGGCCTGGTCAATAGCCTCTTTAATGTCTTGCTTCCAGGCCGCGCCGGCCCCAATCTGATCGTCGCTCCACCGGGTAATCAAGCCTGTCCGCTGCAGGCCGCCCAAATGGGTCAGCAGGGCCTCTTTTTCGGTTTCGTCTTTATGGCTGTAGCTGATAAAAACGGTCGGCTGGGGCATTGAATTCTCCGGGCAGATTATCTCAGACTCATTCTATCATATCTTGCCCGGTATGGCCTAATGCTGACTTGAATGTCGGAAATCAATGGAATATGTACTGGTCAAAGATTTGTTGTAACAGACAGACAACAACGAATGGAAGAAAGGAACGAATTTTGTCCTCCCCTTCATTTATTTCAGCAATTCGTTGTTGTAGTGTTATAATAGCGGGATGGGTTGTCAGCAGCGGTATAATTTTGTACCAAAAACAGCGGACGAAAAGTGTACCAGT
>CAYNLK010000073.1:0-30533 GCA_964398055.1 uncultured Caldilineaceae bacterium | reverse complement strand
GTGGTACACTTTTCAACCGCTGAATTTGGTACACTTTTCAGCCGTTGACAACAATAATTCATCCAGAATCTGTTGATAGTGCGCTAATAGCCTGTAAATACCATTCTGTTTCTTAAGATTGTATGTTATGATAAGGACACACTTCAGGGGGGTACTGCTGTGGAATCACCGGCCGCCTATATTCCAATGGACCGCCGTCAGGCCATCGCCAGGGGCGAATGGTTGCCTGATCGCGCCCGCGGCGCGGCTCTCTTTGCCGATATCTCCGGCTTCACCCCGCTCACCGAAGCCCTCCACCAAGAGCATGGCCCCAAACGCGGCGCTGAAGAGTTAACCCGGCAGCTCAACCTCATTTACGATAGCTTAGTCACCGAAGTCCACCGCTACGGCGGCAGTGTGCTGGCCTTCAGCGGCGATGCCATCACCTGTTGGTTCGATGGCGATGACGGTTTCCGGGCCACCGGCTGCGGTCTGAGCATGCAGCAGGCCATGGGCCGGTTCGAGGCCATCAAAATCTCCTCCGGCCAAATCATCCCCCTGGCTATGAAGGTCGCCATCGCCGCCGGGCCGGTCCGCCGTTTTCAGCTCGGCGATCCCCAGATTCAGTTCATCGATACCCTGGCCGGGGCCACACTCGACCGGATGGCCGAGGCCGAACATCACGCCAAGAAGAGTGAAGTGGTGGTCATCGGCGACATTATCGCCAAAATCAAAGAGCGGGTCGAACTGGCCGGCTGGCGTTACCACCCCCAAACTGGCGAACCCTATGGCCTGGTCGCCAGCCTATCGGCTCAAGCCCAGAGTCAGGTGGAAGTAACGCCCTGGCCGCCCCTGGCGCCGGAGGCGCTGCGGGAAGAACAGGTGCGGCCGTGGGTGCTGCCGCCCGTTTTTGAACGGCTGCAATTGGGCCAGGGCGAATTTCTGGCCGAGTTACGCCCGGCGGTCATCCTCTTTCTTTACTTTAGCGGCATCGACTATGACGGCGATGAGCGCGCCGGGGCTAAACTCGACGCTTACATCCGCTGGGTGCAGGGCATTTTGGCTCGCTACGACAGTTATATCTTTCAACTGACTATCGGCGACAAAGGCAGCTACCTGTACACCGCCTTCGGCGCCCCGATTGCCCACGAAGATGATGCCGTTCGGGCCGTGGCCGCGGCGTTGGAACTGCAGAGCCGGCCGCCTGAGTTGGACTATATTGGCGAGGTCAAAATCGGCATCAGCCAGGGGCAGATTTATGCGGGCGCTTACGGCGGCGTTACCCGCCGGACCTATGGCGTGCTGGGCGACGAAGTCAACCTGGCGGCCCGGCTGATGCAGGCCGCGGCCGCCGGCCAGATCCTGGCCAGTGAGTTCGTCCGGCATGCGGCCGGAGACAGCTTTAGCTGGGACGATCTACCGGCCATCAAAGTCAAAGGCAAGGCTGCGCCGATCAAGATTTTTAGCCCGGCCGGCCGCCGAACCGAGCGAGCCATTCATCTGCAGGAACCGGCCTATGCTCTGCCGATGGTAGGCCGGGCGGCCGAGTTACAGCAGGTTGGGTCGAAGCTGGAGTTAGTTCTGGCCGGGCGCGGCCAGATCATCGGCATTACCGCCGAAGCCGGCATGGGCAAATCCCGGCTGGTAGCCGAGATTATTCGCCTGGCTCGTGAGCGGCACCTGGTGGGCTATGGCGGCGAATGTCAATCCTTTGGCACCAATATCAGTTACCTGGTCTGGCAGCCAATCTGGTCCGGCTTTTTTGGCCTTGATCTGGCCGGGAATCTCAGCGACCAGATGCAGGAACTGGAGCGGCAACTGGAACTGCTCAATCCGGCCCTCACGCCGCGGCTGCCCCTGTTAGGGGCGGTGTTGAACCTGCCGATCCCTGATAACGATCTGACCCGTACGTTTGACGCCAAACTGCGCAAAACCTCCCTGGAGTCGCTGCTGGTGGATTGTCTACAGGCCCGCGCCCGGCAGACGCCGTTGCTGATCGTTTTGGAAGATTGTCACTGGCTCGATCCGATGTCGCACGATCTACTGGAGGTGATCGGCCGGGCCATCATCGATCTGCCGGTGTTGCTGATCCTGGCTTACCGGCCGCCCGAGCTGGAGCGCTTGCGGGCGCCGCGGGTGGAGCAACTGGCCTACTTCACCGAAATTGCTTTGGCCGACTTCACCCCCCAAGAGTCGGAACGGCTGATTGGCTTGAAGCTGGAGCAGTTTTTTGGCGCCGGGGCCAAAGTATCGCCGGGCTTGCTCAAACGGATTACGGACCGGGCCCAGGGCAATCCTTTTTACATCGAGGAACTGCTGAATTATCTGCAAGATCAGGGCTATAGTCTAGCTGACCCGCAGGCTCTGGCCAGGTTTGAACTGCCCACCAGTCTCCACAGCCTGATCCTCAGCCGCATCGACCAGCTTTCCGAGCACCAAAAGAGCACCATCAAAGTTGCCAGCGTGATCGGTCGCCTGTTTGAGGCTGGCTGGCTGTGGGGCGTCTACCCGGAGTTGGGGGCGCCTGAGCACGTGCGGGCCGACCTGGAACTGCTCAGTCGCCTGGAGTTGACCTCCCAGGACCGGCCGGACCCGGAGCTGACCTACATTTTCAAGCACGTGGTCACCCAAGAGGTGGCCTACGAGAGCCTGCCCTACGCTATGCGGGCAATTTTGCACGATCAATTTGGTCTATTTTTGGAGAGAACCTATCCCGACAAGTTGGACCGGTACGTTGAGCTGTTGGCCTTCCATTTTGAGCACAGCCACAATGAAGCCAAAAAGCGAGAATATTTGCGCAAAGCCGGCGCAGCCGCCCAGGCAGAATACGCCAATGAGGCGGCCATCAACTATTACCAGCGCCTCTTGCCTTTGCTGCCCGCGGCCGAGCAGTTGGCCATTCGCCTCAACCTGGGCGAGATTCTGCAGCTGGTCGGTCGATTAACCGAAGCCGACGAGCTGTACCGGCAGACTTTGGCCCTGGCCGAGCAGTTGGGCGATCGGTCGGCCCAGGCCTGGTGTTACACGGCGATGGGCGAACTGTTCCGCAAACAGGGGCAGTACGCCGCAGCCTGGACCAGGCTGGAACAGGCCCGGACTATTTTTGAGGCGTTAGACGACCAGGCCGGCGTTGGCCAGGTGTTGCACTATGGCGGTACGGTCGCCTGGAACCAGGGCGATTATGAGGTGGCGCGGCGGCGTTATGAGGAGAGTCTGGCCATCCGGCGGCAGTTGCACGATCAGGATCGGATTGCCCGGTTGCTCAGTAACCTCGGGCTGGTGGCGCAGCACCTGGGCGATTATGAGTCGGCCCGCCAACTTTACACGGAAAGCCTGGAAATCCGCTATAAGTTGGGCGATAAGTGGGCCATCGCCATCTCGCTGAACAACCTGGGCTATTTGTCCATCGAGCAAGGCAACTATGAAGCCGCCTGGACCCAGCTCGATGTCGCCGTAAGTTTGTATCGCGAGGTCGGCGAGCGGCTGGAGTTGGCGACCGCTCTCAATAACCTGGGCAATGTGGCTCGCGACCAGGGCGATTACGCCACCGCCCGGAGCTTATATGAAGAGGGGCTAACGATCAATCGAGCCCTGGAAAACAAATACGGGTTGGCCTATTTGCTGGAAGATGTGGGCGGGATGGCCGCTTTGCAGGGACAGCCCGAACGGGCGCTACAATTGGCCGGCGCGGCGGCCAGCCTGCGTGAGGTCATCAACGCGCCGCTGCCGCCGGCCGAGCAGGCCAGGCTCGAAGAGATGCTGGCCCCGGCCCGGGCCGCGCTGGGCGAAGTGGCCGCCGCGGTGGTAACCGCCGGCCAGGCGATGACCTGGCCGCAGGCGGTTGATTACGCCTTGATGGAATAGCGCCCTATGACTGGAAGTGACCGGCACTTCAAAAGTGCCGGTCACCTGGATTTAACATGATTTGAAAAATGCAGACCTCAGGGGTTGTGGATACCCCTGGGGTCTTTGTTTATGGCCCAACAGTGATAGTAACCGTGGCGACGTTACTGAACTCCGCGCCGTCACTCGCCTGGTAGGTGAAGGCATCGACCCCGTTGAAGTCAGGATTCGGACTGTAAGTGAACGAGCCGTCGGCGTTCAAGGTCAGCGCGCCGTTGGCCGGGCCGGTAACCAGGTTGGCCGTGAGTGGGTCGCCATCCGCATCATTGTCGTTGCTCAGGACGCCGGGCGCAGATATCGTTAGAGTCTCGTTCGCCGCTACGTTGTAAGCATCGTCGCCCGCGCCAGGCGGGGTATTGGTATGACCAACGCCGCTGATGGTGACGGTCACCGTGGCGCGGGCCGTACCGCCGCGGCCGTCACTGATGGTGTAGCTAAACGTGTCAGCGGCTTGTTGACCGGCGGTCAGATCGTCAAACTGGCCGTTGGGATCGTAGGTGACGGCGCCATCGCCGTTGTTCGTGACCAGACCGCGCGTGCCGGCCGTGTCGATACTGACGATTGCCAGAGTGTCGCTGCTATCCGGGTCGCTGTCGTTGCCGAGCACGGCGATAGTGACCGGCCGGTCTTCAGCCGTCGCGGCTTGGTCGTCGACCGCGGTGGGGCTGTCATTGACGCCGTTGACGGTAATCCTCACTGTGGCGCTGCTGTTGCCGGCGCCGTTGCTGGCCGTGTAACTGAAACTATCCATAGCCTGCTCACCGACGGCCAGGGATTCGAACTGCCCGTTGGGGCTGTAGTTGATGGTCCCATCAGGGTTCAGGGTTACCAGGCCGCGGCTGTTCGTAGTATCAATGCCGGCCACGGTCAAGCCGGTCCCGCCGGGGTTGAGGTCGTTGCCGAGGACATTCAGGTTACTCAAGGATGTATCTTCATCCGTTGCAGCCTGATCATCGACTGCTACCGGCGGCTCGGCCAGGCCGGTGATGATAATGGTGACTGTGGCCGTAGCGGTAGCGCCGGCGGGGTCGCTGACGGTGTAGCTGAAGCTATCGGTGGTGGTAGCGCCGGCGGCCAGGTCGTCGAACCGTCCCGTGGGGTCGTAATCGACCCGGCCATCAGTCAAGGTGACCCGGCCGATGGCGGCGGCGGTCTCGAGACTGATGATGCTCAAAACCGCGTCGTCGGGGTCCGTGTCGTTGCCGAGTAGGTCGAGGTCGAGCAGGGGCGTATCTTCGTCGGTGGCCGCCTGGTCGGCCATGGCCGTGGGTGGGTTGTTGACGCCGGTGATGGTAATGACCACCGTAGCCGTGCTGACGTTGCTGCCGTCACTGACGTGGTAGCTGAAGGTGTCGGTTACCAGGCTGCCGGCGGCCAGATCGTCGAACTGGCGGTTCGGATCGTATTGGAAGCTGCCGTCGTTATTCAGTCTGAGCAAAGCGTTTGAAGACAGACTAACCTGTAAGCCCACCCCGGCCGGGTTGCCGTTGGCCGCGGTCACGCTCAACGGGTCGCCATCCAAATCTTGATCGTTGTTGAGCACGCCGGCCGCGGCGACTGCCAGGAGCGTCTCCTCAGTGGTGGTGTACCGGTCGTCAACCCCTTGCGGCGGTATATTGCTGAGAACAGTGGAGTCGTAAAGCGGGCCATCGTCGGCCGCGTCGAGCAAGGCCAGATCAATCGATTGGCTCCGATCATGCGGCACCACCCCGGCTCGCACCGAACTGGCGCAGACATTACCCTGGCCATCATCGGCCATAAAGAAGATATGGTAAACCCGGCCATTGCCTTGACCCAGCCGCTCGGCCCGGAGCTGCACGGTATCATGGTCAATGATGAAGGCGTCTTGCGTTTTGCCTACCGGCTCATCCTGGAAGACGCTGACAATGGTCACCTCAGCGCCGGCCACCTTAACCGTTACCTCACGGAGCGAACCGTTCGGCGGCCAGAGCAGCATCGCCTTGGGCGGGCTGATTTCGGCAAAGAAGCAAAGCGACGGCTTCAGGGTAACCGTAGCGGTGTCGGTCAGCCCGCCGGTATCGCTGATCTCGTAGACAAAGGAGTCGCTGCCGTGGAATTTGACCGTAGGCGTGTAGCTGAAGCCGCCATCAGTCGCCGCGATCAAGGTGCCGCTGATCGGCCCGGTAACGACCCTGGTCACCGTCAGCGGGTCAAGATCGACGTCGCTGTCGTTGGCCAGCACGCCTGGCGGGGTGATGGTCAGCGGGCCGCTAAAGGTGTAGGCGTCGTCGACGGCGGTGGGCGGGCTGTTCTCAACCACAACGACCCCGATTGCCTCGGCGGATGGATTGTAACGTTCGTCCACCAGCTCAACATCAGGGGCTGCCGGCGGCCGCGGGATTGGACCGCTATAGTAGGCAAAGACGTTGTATTCCCCGCGAGGCGGGTTTACCTTGAGACTGGCCCGCCCTTCGAAATTGGTGATGACTGTGGCCCGCTGGTGGATATCACCGCGCTGATCTCTGACGATGAAGAAGATCGTCTCCTCGCCCAGCGGCCGGTTAAAGACGCCGCCGCCGGGTTGAGGCGCCCGCCCGGTCAGGGTGGCGGTTACAGTTCCCGGAACCGCGCTCAACTGGATACCGGTATCTTGCTTGTTAATGGTGAAGGGCCGAGTATCGAACGAAGCCGCAAATTCAGCCGTGCCGCCAAAACTGGCTCGCAAAATCTGTCCGTCGACTTGACCATCTCTGTCGATATCTGGTAAGGCCAGGAGCGGTAACTCGACCTCAACTACGCCATTGCCATCCGTCTCCGCCCGGCGTTGCTCGGAACCGAGGATGAAGGTGACGAACTGGTTGGCGACCGGCAGGCCGTTGGCGTCGGTCAGCCTGGCCCGGAAGGTAGCCTGGGCGCCGTACACGCCGGAGGTCGGATTGTCGCCGGCCAGGGCCAGGGCAGTCGGCTGCGGCTCCTGCTGCTGGCCCGGCGTGAAATAAGCCCCCCGGTTGTCGGCCAGATTGCACAGCCCGGCGGCGTTGCAAGCCTGAACGATGAAGCGGATGTCGGCGGGGTTGTCGGCCGGGTTCAACGGCAGGGTAGCGCGCCACAACCTGGCGTCGTCCGTCTGCGCCAGCTCAAGGGATTGCCACCGGCCGAAGAACGGATGGCCGGGTAGTCCGGTATAGGTCACCCAGACCTGCCCGGCCGGAACAAGCGGGTCGCTCACGACGGCCACATCAAAGGTGACCGCGTCAAAGGTTTCGGCCAGATTGCCGGCCACACTGATGATGGTCGGCCCGTCCACCAGATCGACGGTCCCAACCTGATCGCCGAGGTAATAGAGACGGAAACTCATCTGCTCGTATTTGCGCCGGACAGTCAGCGGGTCGTTGAGGTTGCTCTGCTCGTCGGTTCTGAGCTGGGCCGGCAGCACCATTAGCCGGGTGGCCTGGCCGCGACTGAGCGCCTCAAAATAGTTCACGTTCCAGGGCCGGGTGGGGAAGAAGATGTCGGAGAAGAACGAGGAGAGGAGTGGGGCCAGCTCGGTGGTGGGCCGGCCCACCAAAGGTCTGACCGTCTCATCGGTGTAGGCGGCGCTGATAAAGCCGACGCCGCGCAGAACCTTGCCGGGCACGCTGACGTTTGCGACGTGGCGCGGCAGCACCGGTTCACCATGATTGGTGACCACGCCGTCTTTGCCCTGCAGCCAGGTCAAGGTCACCCCGCTGCCTGTAGCCAGGTTGTTGACATCCATAGCCCGCACGATGGTGTTGGGGGTCAGGGCAATGGTCGCGGTTTCCAAACCATAACCATTGCCGGGGACGGGTGTCGTGCCGGTCACAATGGAGGCATCGCTGGGCGGGGCAAAAGGCGCGCCCGGCATATCGACCTGCAACATCGGCAAGCCGAAGAGGGCGGCTTCCAGCAGAGCTTTCTCGTGCATCCCCCGCAAGAAAGGCGTACCGGCCAGGTAACTTTGCTTGGCCTTGACCAGGGCCTGGCCGATGGCCACCGTCTGGCCGGCCGGCCGGGTGCGCAGTTCCTGGGCAAAGTTGAGGTAGAGCCGCTCGCTGTACTCCACAAATTCGGTGTCACCGTACTGGTAGCCGGTGCCGGCGACCAGGGTCGCCCCTTTGCGGGCGAAGGCCTGGGCCCAATCCGGCTCAAAGGTGTAGCCGGGCAGGTTGTGCTCGTTGACGATGTTGTAGCCGGAATGGCAGCCCGGACTGAAGACAATGGCGTTGGTCAGAACATCCGATCCGGCCAGGTCGGTGGTGATCAGATAGGTCTCGTAGTCGGCGGCCAGGGCGCTGTTGGCGCTGAAATGGCCGGCCAGGTAGATCAGGTCGTGCCGGTTGTCCACAAGTTTCGGGCGCAGGTCATCGGCGCTCCAGCCCTCGGCGGGGGGCAGGTTTTGAGCGACAATCAACTCAGCGTCGATGTTGCTGATACCGCCGTCCCGGCGGAGGGTATCGACCATAGCCAGGGTGCCATCCTCCAGGAAGTCGTAGCCGGTGACCAGGGCCGACTGCGGCCTGATGATCCCGCCGCTGCTTTGATCCAACTGATCGTACGTGGCCAGCATCGTCACGATGTCGGTTGGGCTTTCTACCAGCCGGCCCACGGCCAGGCCGGGGATGGGCAAAACGGTGCCGCCCACGGCCAGATTGGCGCTGGCGCCATAACCATCCTGGCTGAGCACGTAATCCAGTTGCAGGCTGGCCTGGGAGGCGGTATTGTCTTCAACCGGCGGCTGATACATCGACTCTCGCCCCAACTGGGTCCGGTCGGGATAGCGGAAGAAGGGGATGTCGTTGTCGCTGCCGATGAGGACGATGTACTTCAACTCAGAGTGCTGCTGCCGGTAGCGGTCGATAATCTCTTTGATCGCTTCGGCGACCAGATTCTTGGCAAAAGGGCACTCCGGAAAGGCATCGGCCTGAGCGTTGGCCTGGCTGACCTGGTCATCCCGGCCAACGTCAACGACCACGCCGTTGACCTTGCCGGCCAGACTCTGGAGCCGGCCGGGCAGGGCGTTAAAGGCGGCCGCCTCGGCCGGATCGTTGGCGTCAAAGTCCAGCCGGTCCAGATCGTGAATGATGAGGGTTTCAACAAAGCCGCCGGCAATTGACGTATTCGAATTGCGAGTGAGCAGGTTCACATTGGCGCAGTTGCCGGGCAGGATATTCACCTGGATGGCAGCCGGTTGGGCCAGGTTAAAGGCGCCATTGTCGCCGGTGAAGCGAACGTAGAAGTGGCCGGTATTGTTCCAGGTGTTAGCCACGATGAGTTCATCCACCAGGCCATCCGTGGCCGAAGCGGTGATGAAACTGCGCGTCTCGGCGCTGGCAAAGGAGGGCGAGCCGGGTGAAGGCGACCCCGGCGACGGCGACCCCGGTGAGGGTGAGCCGGGCGCAAAATCGTACAGGGAGGGCGAGCCGGGTGAGGGCGACCCCGGCGACGGCGACCCCGGTGACGGCGAGCCGGGCGCGTATTCGTTCAGCGACGGCGACCCCGGTGAGGGCGACCCCGGCGAGGGTGACCCCGGCGAGGGCGACCCCGGCGAGGGCGAGCCAGGCGAGGGTGAGCCGGGCGCAAATTCGGCGCTCAGGCGTAGCAGGTCGATGGCATCCGGGTTGGTCAACTGATCATAAGCGGCCTGAATGTCGCCATAAAGAAAGAGATCGTAATCGGCCGGCAGGTTGGTGAGGCTGATAATCACTTTGCTATCCGGCTGCACCGCAAATTTATACCAGCGAGAGCGGCCTGGCCCGTCGAGGTAGTGCATCTTGGTTTCACCCGAGATTACCGGCAAAGCCCGCGGCCAGATATCATTGTCGGGGGCCACGACTACGCAGGGGGAGAACTCGGAGGTGTTGCCGGCCGCGTCGGTGGCCGTGGCGGTCACGTATTGCCCCTCGGCGAGCGGGGGATCGTTGACAGTCATCGTCTCTTCAAAATAGATGTCGCTGCTGTCTGCCGCGGTCGAGAGCTGGATCGAGCCGATGAACTGCTGGCCTTCGCCAAAATTGGTTGGGTGGCAGGTGGGGTTGGCAAAGAATTCAAGGGTGTAGCTGGCACCGGGCCGGCTGTTGAGCCGGCCATTGAGGGTAAGCCCATTGTTCGTCCCGGTTAGGGTGGCCCGGAACATGACCGGGGAGTTTTGCTGGTGGTTGGGGCCTGAGTCGAAATCGCCGACATCGAGCAGGGTGACGCCATCGTTGCCCAGGTCAATCCCCAGTTGGGTATTGTCAAACAGGCTGTTGCGACTAATCTTATTGCCGGTCCCCGCGACGATGCGCACGCCGGCGCCAGCGTTGTTGTTAATGGTATTGCCCACGATCGTGTTGCCGCTGCCAGACGCCACCTGAACGCCGTCGCCGCCGTTGAAACTGATGGCATTCAGTTCGCCAATGGTGTTATCAGCGGCGCCGTCGGTCAGGGTTATCCCCGCCCCGGTATTGGTCGTGAGCTTGTTATACTGGATCACGTTGGCGTTGCTGGCCGAAATATGGACGCCATCCCCCCCGTTAAGAGTGATCAGGTTGTTTTCGATGAGGTTTTGGTCGTTGGAATGGCTACTGTCGCCGGCCATCAGCAAAATCCCGTGGCCGCTAAAGTTTCGGATCAGCAGGCCCCGGATCACGCTGTTGCCGCCGGCGTTTATCGTCAAACCGTTGGCGTTCTCGCCGGCCAGTTCGCCATCCAATATGACCAGACCGGCTCCGTCGATGATGACCGGGTCGGTTATCGCCGGGAGCGCGGCGGCCGGCTGGATTGTCCCGAGACCGGGGCGGAAGTGAATCTGGTCGGGGGAATTTACGCCGTCGTTTGGCCTGGCGTTGGCGGCTTGAATGGCTTCGCGGAGGGTGCAGTCGCTCACGGAACAAAAGCCGTCGTCAGTGTCAGCGGGATTGTTGACTTCGAAGATTGGACCGGTCTGGCGCGGGTCTACGTTTTGGGCCTCAAAGGCGCCGATATCGCAAGCCGCCCCCTGCCGGGGCAGGCCGCGCTGGTCGGTGGGCAGGCAGGTGAGATTATCGCCGCCATCGACTGCCGGGCTGGCCGGCTCCAGAGCGTGGGTTTGGGTCGGGCCGCCATTGTCTGCCAGGGGGCCTAGCAGGGCATCTTGGCCGATGATATTGCCGGTTCCGTCCCCAGTGAGGACGCAACCGGTTGCTTCACCGGTGAGATTGTAGCCCAGGGATTCGAGCGTGCCGGAACAATCGCGGTGTTGAACCGTGGGGCTGCCGTCCTGATTACCGGCAACGAGGCTGTTCCTGAGCTTTAACCGGCCCGCATTACGGCGGATGCCGCCGCCGTCGCCGGCATTATTGGCGTCGTTGTCGGCCGTGTTAGCGGCGATGGTGACATTGTTGAAATTGGTAGTCCCGCCGTTATGAAAGAGGCCCCCCCCGCTGTTGTCACTGAGGTTGCCGCTAACGGTGCTGTTGTTGAGCGTGAGGCTGCCGGTCTGGTTGTAGATGCCGCCGCCATCACGGTTGGCCCGGTTGCCGCTGATGGTACTCTCGATGATGGTGAGCGTGCCCCGGTTATAGATGCCGCCGCCATTGTTGCCGGCCCGACCATCCTTGACCGTAGTCCGCTTGAGGCTGAGGTTGGCCAGGTTGTAGATGCTGCCGCCGTCACCTTTAACCGCGCCGCCCATCAGTGTCACGCCTTCAATAGTCACATTTCCACTGAAGATATGGAAAACGCGATCGGTGATCCTGCCGGCGTCGATGATGACCGGGCCGGGGTTTTTCGGATCAGGCAAGATGGTGACATCGCCTCTGATATCGAGGTCGCCGGTTTGGGCGGCGTCTTCATTACCGTTGTCGGTGCGGGTAAGGACGTAGACGCCGGCGGGCAGAAGAATCGTGTCGGCGCCCCGGCTGGGTACACATTCGCCGCGTTTGCTACCGGATGGCTTGTCGCTGTTGGCGGCGATGATGGCTTCACGCAAGCTACAAAAGCCATCATTTTGTTTTATATCCTGGAAAGTATTGACGACGATGGGAGGGGGTTGAGTGGGCGGGCCGGCGGCGTGGCCGGTGCGAGCTGAGCCTAGCAGCAAAATGAGCAGCATTATCAGCCAACTCACCCGTTGGCCTTGAGTAAACGGTTTATTATTGAGTTTGTCGCTGTTTTTCATTTCCCCCCTCGGGCTATCTCAAACGATATGGACTTGTTAAAATTGCGGACCTTCCAGCGTACAGCGCCGCCTCAAATTCAGATATCAAGGTCCGAATTTTCGACCCCGGTCAGTGAGGTGACGCTCCGGTGAAACTGCGCGAATGCCTGGTTTTTATGTCAAAAGAAAGGACTTTTGATGTTTCGGTTCAGGGAGCCAACCGTGAGCAGCATCGGTGACTACCCGGGTCAAGCTTTGGGTACCCTTGTTTGGCGTTGTGGCGAACGGCGGTGGGAATGGGTAATAACAAAAATGGTCAGAAATTTGAAGAGCGAGTTTTCCGGTGGGCGAAAAAACTCTTTGAATTATAACACAAGAACTATCGGGTATCTATAGGAAAATTATCAGGTATCCATAGGAATCTGGTTATAATTTTGCCGGCAACCCGGTTCAGGGTGACTGAATCTCTTCAGGGGGAGGTTGCCCGGAGTCGGCTGCACCGGTGATGGGGGTGTTGGTGGGGGGTGGCAGCACGACGGGGGTTGGCAGCGGGGGCTCGGTCTGCTGCAAAACCACAAAGCTGGTCGCCTGATCGGATACGGTTACCGGAACGGTCAGTTGGCGACCATCGAAAAAGGTCTTGAGAACGTATCTGCCGGCGGGCACGTCGCTGAAGGTAAAGGTCTCAACGTACCGGTCGTCTGATTTGACCACGTTGTCGGGATAGGTATAGGTTTGCCGCCAGAAACGACTCGGCTCCTCCGCCCGATGCAGCGTGACCAGTTGCTCCGGTACAAAATAGTTCTGATAATCGATGACCCGCCCGGCGATTACCCCAAAACCGGGGTCGGGCCGAATCCACAGGTCCGGGTTGCGGGCGTCGATGTAATTGCCGGGGCCAACCCGGATTTCCAGGTGCAAATGGGGGCCTATGGCCACGCCCAACTGGCCCACCAGGGCGATGGGATCGCCGGTTTTGACCTGTTGGCCGGGCTGGACGAGGACCCTGGAAACGTGGCCATAAAGGGTGTAGACCGGCTGGTCGAGCCAGCGCTGATCGTGTTCGATGATTACTGCCTGCCCGTAGAAATCGGGCCAGGGTCCAATGGCAACCCGATCATCAGGACCGGCGAAGGTGACTGTGCCGTCGCCAACGGCGACAATCATCGTTCCATGCGGGTTTTGGATGTCGATGCCCGAATGCCAGAAGAATCGACCGCGGGCATTGGTGCCGTAGGGATAATAATAACTACCCCAGGTGGTGAAAGCCTCGGTGAAGGGACGGCCAAACCAGAAATGATCTTCGGCGGCGCGGTAGTCGGGCAAATCAGCCGGCACCGGCAGGGTGCGGGGTGCGGCGACCGGGGGGGGGGCCGGCGTGCCGACCGGGGTGTTGCTGATCAACGGAATCAACTGCGACAGATCGAGCTTGGGGATGGCTTCGGGCGGTATTTCCGGGGCAGTCTCGTCGACAATTGGCGGATCAACAGGAAGCTCCGGCGTATGGGTGAAGGTAGGGGTTAGGGTAAACGTCGGCGGGACGGTGGGTGTAGAAGTGGGGGTATCGGTGCTGGTAGCGGTAGGGGTGGGAGTGTCGGTGGGGGTAGAGGTCGCGGTTGGCGTGTTGGTGGGCCGGGGGGTAGGCGAAGGGGTGGGGGTAAAGGTAGGCGGTTTGGTCGGCGTTTTGGTGGCTGTTGGGGTCGAAACCAACGCGCTCGACTCACGCGCTTCAGTCAAACCAATGGCAGCGATGAGTCCAACGGTGATGAGCAGGCCGAGGATGAGACCAATCAAGATACGAATGGGTTGTTGATCAGGTACGGGAAATAGCATAGCGTCTTGTTATGGAATCCAGTCGATATTTTCTTCAACCCAGCCGCGGCTATTGGCGACATCGTGCTGGACAATGCCGTCAACCGGGCCGCCGGTAACAAACAAGCGCCGTTGATTGCCGCCGTCTGGATCCATATCCCAGATGGCCCATTGACCGTCGCGGTTGGAAACAAAGGCGATTTTATCACCCGCCGGCGACCAGGCTGGCAGGCCGCTGCTGGCATCGTCGGAAGTTAAAGCGGTAATGGTGCCGCCGTCGATCCCAACCCGGTAGATTTTCCACTCACCGCTCCGCTTGGACATAAAGACAACAGCGGTGCCATCGGGCGAGATTTCTGGGTTGGTGTCGGTTGGATGGTCGCTCAAGATGACAGGATTGGTGCCGTCGAGGTTGCTGCGGATGATGCCGCATTTGCTACCCAAACAACTGCTGTAAACAAATTGTTGGCCGTCCGGCGACCATTTGGCCGCGTCGCCCTGAATGGGAAAGCCTTCTCGCCGCATCACCTGGCCAATGCCGTCGATCACCCGGTAGATGGCCGGTTCCCTGCCGCCGGCCCGGGAGTGATACATCAGGCTTTTATCAATCGGCGAAAACTGGGGTCGGGCCGATTCAAAGAAGAGATCGAAACCCCAGTCGGTACCGCCGTTTAGTGGTCGAGCAAACAGGCCGCGACGGTCGGGCTGCCAGGAGCGGTAAGCCAGGTCGGCGCCATCTTGGCTGAGGGCCGGTTGGCTGGCGTTGTCTTGCACCAAAGCCCGATTACCGCCGTCGACGGCGTCGGCGATGAAAATATCGTAGGTGCTGCGGACGGGATCATAAACCGGAAAGACAATCCGCCCGCTAACCGGCTGTTCACCGCGGCCGAGCGTCTGGATGCGGGAAGCATATTCAGGTAGCGGCACCGGAGTGGCGGTCGGTTCGAGGGTGGGGGGTACCGTCGGCGTTGCAGTAGGCAAAGGGGTAGGGGTTAGTTCGGCCGTTGCTTCAATTTCCGTAGCTTTCGGTTGGGGCTGCGGGGTGGGGGTGCTGGTGGGCGGCAAAAGCGGCGTGGGTGAGGGAGTGGCGGTCGGTGGTGGGGCGCTGGGGCGGGTAGCGGTGGGAATCATAGTGATTGCTCTTTCCTCGCCCCGGGGCACCCACATTTTTAGATTATCGTAGCTCACCCAGATATAAGGCTCGCTGAAGGTACTGGCAAAGAAGCCAAAGTTGCCGTGGGTCAGGGAATCATCGGTAACGGTTGCGAGTGGTTGACCATTAGCCCAAACCGTAATATTTGGACCAAAGGCGGATACTTTGAGGATATTATCTGCGCCAAGTTCGGTGTTGAGACTGGGCGCCTCAGTCCAGTCGACCAACGTTTGCCACTTGCCGTCAACCAGCTTACTCAGCAAGAAATAGCCATCGCCGGAAATGTCGAAGCGATAAAAATTGTTGCGATCCTCAAAACGGAACAGTAGACCGTAACTGTTCGTTGCATCGCCATCTTCCCGCCTGGTTTCGACCTGCACCTCAAAGTCGGCGACATCCCGGTTGGCCAAACCCCAGGCTACCAGATTGCTGGCCGTTACTTCAATCTGGTAGCGGTTGTTGCCGTACTGTTTGGTGGTGTAAGTATCAAAGGCATCATCCCAGCCGCCAAAGGAGTCGCTAAAGTCCTCCTCATAAGCCAGCGATAGGTCACCGGGAGCGGGTACCCCGGCTGGTAGTTCGACGTCGTTTTGTTCGTCGCCGCTTAACGGGACAGCCGGCTGGTTGGCAACGGTTTCCTGGCCGGAGGAACCGATTAGGGCGTAGATGAAAACAACCAGAGCCACCAGGGCCAACAAAGCGATAAAACCACCGGCCAGCCAGATCAGCCGGGATGGTGGGGCCTGGGGTACCGGCTGGGCCGGCGCGGCGACGGCGGGCGCTGTGGGTGGCGGCGCGACCGGAGCAGGGGCAACTTTGGCCCGCCGGGGTGGCACCACCCTGTCCTCGTCGGGGCGAGCTGGCAGCCGAAAGGTTAACTCCAACTCGCCGACCCCGATCCGTTCGCCGCCCTGCAAGGGTGTGGGCACAGCAATCGGTGTCTCGTTGACAAAGGTACGGTTGGCGCTGCCCAAGTCGGTGATGGTCCACTGGCCGGACTCCAGGGATATCTGAGCGTGATAACGGGATACTTTCGGGTCCAACAGGACGATGTCATTGTCCCGTTCCCGGCCAATGCGAGTGAAGAGCTTGACTTTGTAGCTCTCGCCGATGTTTTCGCCTCGGGTGACCTCCAGTTTGGGCGCCATTGAGGGGCCTACCTGGGTCGCCGAGCCGTGAAAATCCTCAGCCATAATTTTTTGATCCTTAATTCTAGGGTACTCAAACGTACAATTATAGCAAACGCCTCCGGGTGCGTCAAAGCTGTTTGAATTACGCAGTTTGCTCTTTGATCACCTTGACCCAATACGAGACGCGTGGCCGGTTGTGATGTTGGGTGAGCTTGTAACGGCGTTCCAGCCGGATTGTCTGCTTGCTTTGGTCGGCCAGGGCCAGGGTGTAGTCGGTCAGGGTGAGCTTGGCGGCGTCGTCAGGGCTAATGAGGATGAAACCGCCGAGATAATCTTCGTAGTCAAGACGGAAAGCGCCGGTAGGATTGACCACGAAGTAGATGTCTCGTGGAATAGTCAAATGATAATCAACGTTGGCCACAAATCGACCATGTTGTAAAAGTTGGCCGCGTCCTTCTAATACGTCGCCTGGGTTCATTACAAAAATTCAAACTTTCCGGTTTCCACCCGGTCAAGAATTACGCCGGCTATCTAGGATTGACTTTCAGTTTCTGCTGGCTTGGATGTGGGCAACTTTTCGATGAGAGGTTGTTTGTCGCTGGCGGAAATCACCGGTCTTCTGACTATTACATACGGTTCTAAATCGAGTAGCCGGCGATAGAGATAACCGCTAATCACCCGGCCGGTAGCGATGGTTGGCGCAGCCAGGAGCAGACCCAGCGCGCCACCCACGCTGGCCCCGGCAATGATGCCGACGATAATCAGAGCCGGGGGTAACTGTAAGCGATGGCCAATAATCCGTGGCACCAAATAATTTGTGTCAAACTGCCACATTAGAAAATAAAAACCGGCCACCAACAGGGCAAAGGCCCAGGCGGGCAGCGGTATCCAGCTAGAGCCCTGGAAGTAAGCAAAAAGCACGCCGATAAAACCGGAAACGCCATAACCCCAGTTAGGAATCAACTCCAGGATCGCCGCGATAATGCCCAACAAAAAAGCGCTCTTGATTCCCAGCAGCGCGGTGGTCAGGCCAATGACGAGCCCAACAATGATGGCCAGGGTCACCTGACCGATAAAATAAGCCTTCCAGACGCCATCGATTTCACGCCGGAGCTGGTTAAACTCCTCCGCATACGCCGGCGGTATCCAACTATCTACCCAGGCGCTAAAACGATTGGCATCCAGCAACAAGTAGAAGGCCACCACAAAAATGAAAATCGCCCAGATAAAGCCGCCGGCAATTCCTACGGCAACATTGGCAGCCCAACTGGCCAATGGTGAAAAGACCTGATTCAAACTGCCTGTCACCGGTTCCACCACCGCAATCATATCGATTTGAAAGCCGCCGATGATCGGTTGGTAAGCCCTGGCTTCATTGAGTTGATCGGCAATTGTATGGACATCAATGTCTAATTCTCTAATCTGGCGGATGATGATGGGCAGCGCCAGGGTAGGTATGACCACCAGAATTGCCAGCAGAAAGATGATATAGACAATCACAGATACCCATTTTCGCTTCAGAGAAGTGCGCTGGGTCAACCAATTAACCAACGGATTCAGCAGGTAGGCGATGATGACCGCCACCACTAAAGGCGCCAGGACAATACTGAATTGCCAGATGGCCAGGCCAATCAGGATCAAACAGATGACCAGGATGATGCGTTTAGTTGCCGGTGTCCATTGCGGCGCGCTCAATAAATTTCTCCCCATAAAAGAAGAGATACCAACGGTGGCATCTCTTGCTGATTGTCCCAAAATAAGAAGTTATTTCCGGACAATGACGTAACCAATCGCGGCCTACAGTTGGCCTAAGATAACCTCTAGTGAACAAAGCCCATCTGGTGTGGCGGCCAGTACGAGAACCAGGCTCGGCCAACCACATTCTTGAGCGGCACAGTGCCAAAACTACGCGAGTCGTTAGAAAAGTTCCGGTTATCGCCAAGTACAAAGACGTTTAACGGTGGCACGGTGGTCGGTCCGTAAGAACCCGACGTCCTGCTCGCCAGGTAAGGTTCTTGGAGAGGTTGTCCGTTGACAAACACCTCGCCATCATGAATTTCAACAACGTCGCCCGGCAGGCCGATGACCCGTTTGATCAGTAGTTCGTTACTCTGAGTAGGCAGCCGAATCACCACCACATCACCGGGCTGGGGGCCTTCAATTCCAATAAACTGTCGCAGATATCGATTGTACGAGAGTTTTTCGACCACCAACCGCTGGTCAGTATGCAGATTAGGTTCCATGCTCTGGCCGTGAACGCGAGTGGCCTGGGCCATAAACAGGTTGATCAGTAGGGCAATCAAAATCGCCGGGACGATCGTCTCCAGCACTTCCCGCATCAGGTGAAGCACTCTCTTCAGAAATGACCGCCGGGGCGGTGGCTCTGGCTCAAGATAGTAATCGTCTGTGTAATAATGGGATTGTCGTGGGTCAAATTGGTTTGGATACATGGTTTGGCTCACCGTTGGGTTGCTGATTGCTCCACAGAAACCATCTTTGACCTTGTTCCCAATCTTCAGATTGGGAACAAGGGCCTCAACAGAGTGACCAGGTTTATTGATTACCGTCGCCGATTCCGGTCGCCGCCGCTGTCACGCCGGTTTCGATTACCACCACCACCGCCTCGCCGGTCTCGACCGCCGCCGTGTCGTTGACCAGTGGGCCGGCGATCATTTTGCCGGGCTTCTTCCAGGCTCCAGCCTTCCAGCACTGCCAACCGCGACAGCCGGATCTTGCCATCGCTATCGATGTCGGTCACCATGACCATGATCTCGTCGCCCAGTTGGACCACATCCTGAACGGACGGGACCCGATAATCGGCCAATTGCGAGATGGGCACCAATCCATCGGTGCCGGGTAAGATCTCAACAAAAGCCCCAAAGTCGGCCACGCGCACCACCCGGCCAGTATAAATCTTACCCATCGTCGCCTCTTCGGTCAAAGCTTCGATGCGGGCGATGGCTTCAGCCCCGGACATTTGATCGATGGCGGCCACGTACACGGTGCCGTCGTCATCGATATCGATCTTGGTGCCGGTTTCCTCTTGAATGGCCCGGATGATTTTGCCGCCGGGACCAATGATCTTGCCGATCTTGTCAGGATCGATCTGGATGGTGCTGATGCTGGGCGCGTATCTGGAGAAGCTTTCCCGCGGGGCCGGCAAAATTTCAAGCATCCGCTCCAAAATATGCAAGCGCCCTACCCTGGCCTGGGCCAGGGCCTGTTCCATAATGTCCCAACGCAAACCGCTGATCTTGATATCCATTTGCAGAGCGGTGATACCCTGGCGCGTCCCGGCTACCTTGAAATCCATATCGCCCAAAGCATCTTCAATGCCTTGAATGTCGGTGAGTATGGCAAAGCGATCCCCTTCTTGAACCAGGCCCATGGCCACCCCGGCCACCGGCGCTTTGATGGGGACGCCGGCATCCATCAGGCTTAGGGTGCTGCCGCAAACGCTGGCCATTGAAGTTGAACCGTTGGAACTGAGAACTTCAGAAACCAGCCGCAAGGTGTAAGGAAACACCTCAAAATCGGGTAACACAGCCAACAAGGCCCGCTCGGCCAGGGCGCCGTGACCAATTTCACGCCGGCCCGGCGAGCCAACCCGGCCCGTTTCACCCGTGGAAAAGGGTGGAAAATTGTAATGATGAATATAACGCTTGAAATCTTTGGGTCCCAGCGTATCCAGCCGCTGCTCATCCCGGGGTGTTCCCATCGTCGTCACGGTCAGTACCTGGGTTTCACCCCGGCTGAAGAGGCCGGAACCGTGCGCTCGCGGCAGAATCCCCACCTCACCCCAAATCGGGCGAACCGTTCGGGTATCTCGTCCATCCGGCCGGATGCCGTCGTTGAGGATGCGGGCGCGGACGGCTTTTTTGAGCGCATCACTGTAAACAGCGTGAACATCTTGAATGTTAACGGTCTCATCGGCCCCAAAGTGGGCTACTAACTCATCGCGGACCGCGTTCATCGCCGCCTCACGTTCCTCTTTGTTGCCCTCGACGCTCAGGGCCTGTTCCAGTTTGCCGCCCTCCAACCAGGCTTTTACTTTTTCGACCGTTTCGGCCGCCGGCTGGCTGACAATCATGTCCCGCTTGGGTTTGCCAATCTGAGCTTGCATCTCTTTCTGGACCCGGATAACGTCCTGAATCGACTCGTGGGCCAGCCGCAGAGCTGCTAACATCATCTCCTCAGGCACCTCGGCCGCGCCGGCCTCAACCATCAGGATCGCCTCCTCGGTTCCGGCCACCCGCAAATCCAGCCTGCTGTCGACCATCTGGCTGGTGGAGGGATTGACGATGAATTCGTCGTCAATCAGTCCAATCCGCACTGCCCCAACCGGTCCATCCCATGGGATGTCGGAGATCATCAGGGCGGCGCTGGCGCTGTTGATGGCCAGGATGTCCAGGTGCTTCTCGCCATCAGAGGATAAGGCGGTGATGATGATCTGCACTTCATTGCGTGAGCTTTTGTCAAATAGGGGCCGCAGGGGCCGGTCGGTGAGGCGGCAGATCAGGATCGCCTCCTCGCTGGGCCGCCCCTCTCGCCGGAAGAAACTGCCGGGAATACGCCCGGCGGCGTACAATTTCTCCTCAAATTCAACGCTCAGGGGGAAGAAGTCCAGCCCCTCGCGGGCGTTCCGGGATGCCGTAGCTGCGGTCAGCAGCATACAATCGCCGGAGCGAACAACGACAGAACCGCCGGCTTGCCCGGCCAGCAGCCCGGCCTCAAAGATGAGTTCGTCATCGCCCAACCGGGCAACGAAACGATGAAGTTTTGGTTTTGACACGATTAAATTACCTCCTTGGGTAGGCCCCCCAGAGGTCAGGAACTGGAAAAAATCACAGAACCAATTATCAATTAATAATTATCAATGAACAATCTTTTGAGTTGAATGGCAATTGCTCATTATTCATTGCTCATTGTTAATTGATTCTGTTGCTTTCTCCAATGCCTGGACTCGTGGGAGAGCACTTGACTATTGTGAAAAATGGTTTTTACAAAGCAAACGAGTAGAAGCAGATAAATCGAACACCGCCTCTACTCGTTTAGATTACTCGCAATCCATAACTTGGTTTTATTTACGCAAGCCCAGCCGATCAATTACGGCCTGGTAACGATCCGGGTCTTTGCGCTTAAGATATTCTTGATGGTGTCGTCGTTGACCGACCAGTTTCAGCAGGCCACGTCGAGAGCTGTTATCGTGCTTGTGATTCTTCAGGTGTTCCTGAAGTTGATTGATCCGTTCCGTCAGCAAGGCTATCTGCACCGCCGACGAGCCGGTATCTTTGTCGTTGAGTTGAAATTCTTTGATGATTTGTTGTTTTTCTTCTATTGACAGTGACACAGAAATTACTCCTCTTTC
This sequence comes from uncultured Caldilineaceae bacterium, assembly GCA_964398055.1. GTDB lineage: Bacteria > Chloroflexota > Anaerolineae > 4572-78 > J111 > CAYNLK01. The sequence continues at coordinate 9,090 of CAYNLK010000073.1, read as the reverse complement.
ATTGTCGGGCAAAGAACCGATAGCCCAACCCTTAGGCCATCGGGCTCAAGCCCCAAGATTGCATTATCAATGGAAAATTATATCACGGTTTATGTCGTGGAGCAAATAGATTATGAAACAGGGTTCAACCGCTTGAAAAAGGCGTAATTCTTGGCTGACCGGCGGGGTTTTAATCAAGCGCCGGTTGCCATTTGCCGCTGTACCAGCCCAAAGACCTCATAGATCACCTTCAGCGCCGCCAGAGAGGTTACATCCGCAGTGTCCAGCGGCGGGCTGACTTCTACCACGTCCATCGCCTTGACCGGCAGGGCTGAAAAAATGAGCCGCACGAACTCCAGACATTCCCGGCTGGTTGGCCCGCCGTGTTCAGGAGTGCCGGTGCCGGGCGCAGCCGAGGGATCAAGCCCATCGATGTCCAGGCTGAGGTAGACGGCCTCGACGCCCTGCATCTGAGCGATGACGTCGCTGGCTACGGCTTCAATGCCGCGCTGGTAGATGCTGCGAGCGGTGTGCCAACCCAGCTCCGGGTGGGCAGCGTGGTAAACCAACTCTTCTGTTAAAAAGGAACGCAGCCCCACAAAGGCTGTGTGGTTGGGGGTCAGGTTGGGCTGCTCCAGGTTGCGGCGGGCGGTGGCCGCGTGACTCCAGGGGTGGCCTTCAAAGACGTCGGCCAGATCGGGGTGAGAATCGAATTGGATGTAGCCGACCGGACCGGCAAAGCTCCCGGCAAAGGCCCTGAATAGGGGAATGCCGACGCTATGGTCGCCGCCCAGGAAGAGGGCCAATTGGTGCGGGCCGGTGATGATCCGGGCAGCCAGGGTCTCGACAGCGGCAAAGAAGCGTTCCCAGTTCAGATCATACGCTACATCACCGTAATCTTTAACTTGGAGCCGGAGCGGCAGACCCTCTTCGGTGACGGCAGCCAGGTGCGGGGTAATGCTGCGAATCCGCTGGGGGGCATGGCGCGCCCCGCTGCGCCAACTGACGGCGTTATCAAAAGGCACCCCCAACACCCCAATAGCTGCGGCGTCAACCGGGCCGGCCAGGCCGCTCCAAAGGTCACGATGCTCAACCAGTTTGATCATATTTATCTCTGATAATAACCTTATCGGGAATCGTCTACCCTTACATTTCCCTATTTTTTGGAGTTTTCAAGGCCGGGCTAATGGAGTATAACTGAATCAGAGTTTTTGCAGTTTGGGTGACCGGTCACCTGACTGTATTATTCCGCCAAAAAACAAAGAATGCCGGCAGCGATGCCTCTGGCGACGATTTTGGGCTTGAACTCTAATAGATAGCGATCTTCCAGCATAAAGCCGGTCTCGATGATGGCGCCGGGTGTTAGCGGGGCGATTTCGCTAAAGGCGTGGTAGTTGGTCATATTATCAGTGATACTGGCCGGATGTTGGGGCAAGCCGGTGTAGACCCCATACTCTTGATTCAGGCACTCAACCAGCCGGTCTTCGGCTTCAGGGATGGCGCTGCTGGTAACGCGAGCCACTTTAAAGCCGGTGGCTCCGGGCACGGTACAGCTATCGGCATGGACGCTGACCAGAGCCTCGGCCTGGTAGCCGGACAGGCGGGGGTCGAACTCATCCAGTAAGTCGGCCTGCACGCCGCGCCGGTCCAGGAGTTTGACGACTTCACTGGCCACGGCATAGTTGATTTCGGCCTCGGTCAGGCCATCATCACAGACGGCGCCAGGGTCATAGCCTTTGTGACCGGCCACAATACCGACGAGGGGTTTGGCGGTGTCTCGTTCAAGATAGTTGCCAGGCCGCGCCCCTGCGGCGCTGACGGTCGGCACGATAGGCGTGGTTGCCAACGCCGGTTCGGCTATTCTGAAAACCGGTACCGGTTTCTTGTCAACGGTGAAAAGGTTGAAACCAACTAAAATCGTCAGCACAACCAGGCTTAACATCATCAGAGAGAAGGTGGCCAACCGCTGGCGCACTTTGTCACTCCGCCGAATGGCCTGGTTCTGTTTGGGCGTTCGGGTGTAGTACATAGGAGTATCATAACATAATATTCTTGTTTCGTCCATGATGATTATGTCATGTTGGGAAGAGAAGACCTGGTTCCATTGAATTGGCGGTACGTTGACACAAATTGGTTATAGCAATAAAATAAGACTAGCTTACTTAAGGACTTGCTTTGAAAAGTTCATACCGTTGATGAGTAATGGCCGGGGCATAGTATTGAGGTAGTTTGAGTTGGCAAAGACGAGGAAATAGTGCCTGAGCGAATTCTTGCCGTAGATGATGACCCGCTTCTATTACAACTGATCGAACAAACCCTCCACAAGGGTGGCTACGAAGTTATCCTGGCGTTCGAAGGGCAGGAAGGTTTACAGTTGTTGGCGGAGCGGCGGCCCCATTTGGTGGTGCTAGATATTATGCTGCCCAATGTGGATGGCTGGGAAATCTGCCGGAGGATCCGCAAGGTCTCGACCATCCCTATCATTATGTTGACGGCGCGAGGGTCTCATAGTGATATTGTGCGCGGTTTGGAGGCCGGAGCCGACGATTATCTGGTCAAGCCATTTCATCCGGACGAGCTGCTGGCGCGGGTGTCGGCAGTGTTACGCCGGGTGGCTATGCCTCCGCCAACTCAGAAAGCTCCCCTCCGCTTTGGCAATGGCTCGTTGGTCATCGATCCAACCGAGCGGCTGGTCACCGTTGACGGTGAGTTGGTTGATTTGACCCGCACGGAGTTCGACTTGCTGCTCTTTATGGCTTACCGGCCTGGCCGCATCTTGACCACCGAGATTATTTTTGAAAACGTGTGGTCTTATGACGCCGACGCCAACCTTGAAAGTGTCAAATGGTACGTTTGGCGGTTGCGCAAGAAGATTGAAAAAGACTCCAGCAATCCCCAGTACATTGTGACCGAACGGGGCGTGGGTTATCGTTTTGTGCCGAATTACGGGATGGCCGAATCGGAGCTGAAAAGGTCCCGTCAGTAGAAATTGGTTATGACCGAGACGGTTGTTTTGATAGTTGATGATTTGATGTTTTTACCCAAGCTGGAAGACAATCTACGCCGCCTGGGTTATCGCCCGGTAGTGGCCACAAACAACGCTGATCTCTCGCGAGCTTTGTTCATGGCCCCGGTTTTGACCATCGTCGATCTGTTCAGCCAGGCGTTTGACTGGGAAGCCCTGGTGCGGCTGATCAAAGGGCCGGGCAAAAAGGCCGCCCATGTGCCGGTGCTCGGTTTTGGCCCCCACGTCGATTTAGAGTTGCGGGGGCGCGCCTTGGCCGCAGGTTGTCAGGCGGTGGTGGGACGCAGCGCCATTGTCAGCCAATTGGCCAGCCTGGTTGAAAAGCACAAGTGGGTCATCGACCAGAGTCGCTGCCTTGACGCCCCACCCCCCCTGGTGCAAGAAGGGTTACGCTTATTCAACCAGGGCAAATACTACGACTGTCACGAGGTGCTTGAAGAGGCCTGGCTGGCCGAAGCGGAACCCATCCGGGTGATGTACCAAGGTATTTTGCAAATTGGCGTAGCCTGTTATCATGTGCAGAACAAAAATTGGCCCGGCGCGGTCAAAGTGCTGGAGCGAGGCATCCCCAAAGTGGGACGTTTTGCCCCGGCTTGCATGGGGATCAATATCGCCAGGCTCCTGGAAGATGCTGCCGCAATCCGCCAGGAGTTGCTCCGCCTGGGGCCGGAATGGCGGGGTGAGTTTAACCAGCAACTCTTCCCAACGATAGCCTATCAAGAGAACGTTTGATGACTACGTTAGTCGTAATTCCTACTTATAATGAAGCAGAGAATCTGCCGGCCATCACCGCCGAACTTTTTACGCTGGAACTGCCGGAAGAGCTTCACATCCTGATTGTTGACGATGCTTCCCCTGACGGTACCGGTCAGGTAGCCGATGACCTGGCTCAGCGTTGCTATCCGGACCGCCTGCACGTGATTCATCGCGCTGGCAAATTGGGACTGGGCACAGCTTATGTAACCGGCTTTACCTGGGCGCTGGAAAAGGGCTTTGACTATATCATCCAGATGGACGCCGACTTTTCCCATTCGCCGAGTTATCTGGCCGAAATGCTGGCGAAGATTGCCGATTATGACGTGGTGGTTGGCTCTCGCTACGTGAGTGGCGGCGACCTGGATGAGCGTTGGAGTTGGTGGCGCTGGTTTTTGAGCTGGTGGGCCAACTCGGTTTGGACGCGCGGTATTCTGGGCGTTAAAACCAGAGATGCCACGGCCGGTTTCAAATGTTGGCGGCGCAGCGCCTTGCAGCGCATTGGCCTGGAACGGATCAACTCCAACGGTTACGTCTTCCAGGTCGAGATGGCTTATGTCTCGGAGAAGCTCAACTTTCGCATCTTGGAGATCCCCATCTATTTTGAAGACCGCCGCATCGGCCAGAGCAAAATGACGGTGCCGGTCAAAATCGAAGCCGCCCTGCGCGTCTTTGAGATTCGCTGGCGTCATCGCCACGTCCGGCCGATGCCCCTACCCCGCTCAGCCGAAGCTTAGGAGCCTGACGTTTGTCCAAAGCAGTGACCTGGCGGGACCTCCTGGCCGCGCTGATTTTACTGATTCTGCCCCTGCTGCTGTTCTGGTCCGTTACGGTTGGACCAAACACGCTCCTCCCCGTTGACAATCTCTTTGCTTATGAACCCTGGGCCTCGTACAAGGCCGAGTTGGGCGTTGGTTTGCCTCAGAATCAACTTCTATCGGACCTGATCCTGGAGAATTACGTCTGGAAAAAATTTATCCGGGAGTCGATGGCGGCCGGCCAGGTCCCGCTCTGGAATCCCTACATTCTGGCCGGCCAGCCTTTTCTGGCCAATGGCCAACATTCGGCGCTCTATCCTTTTAGCCTGATTTTCTACCTCTTGCCCCTGCCTAAAGCTTACGGTTGGTTCACCGTCAGCCAATTATGGCTGGCCGGGCTGTTTATGTATGTATTTGTGCGGACGCTGCGGGCCGGCCGGTTGGCCGCGCTGGCGGCGGGGATCACCTATTCCCTCAGCGCCTTCTTCATCGTTAGCGTGGTTTTTACGATGATCATTGCCGGGGCGGTCTGGCTGCCGCTCATCCTGGCCATGATCGAGATCATCGTCCGCAAACAGGAAGAAAAAGGGCCGGTTGGTTACTCGCCGATTCCGTACGTGATCGCCGGGGCGCTGGCGTTTGGGGTGCAAACGCTGGCCGGACATGTTGAAATTACCTATTACACCCTGCTGGTGAGCGGTTTTTACGCCCTGAGTCGACTCCTGCTGTTGTGGCGGCGGCAAGCCACGCCGCGCTATGCTGGCCGGCTGGCCGGCTGGTTACTGGTGATGGTAGTTTTGGGCATTGGTTTGGGCGCGGTGCAACTGATCCCCATGTACGAGATTGTGACCCAGAATTTCCGGGACGCTTCGGTCACGCTGACCCAGGTGCGGGACTGGGCCTTGCCGCTGCGGCGAGCGGCCACCTTTGTCATCCCCGATTTTTTTGGCAGCCCGGCCCAGCACGGTTATTTCGATGTGGTCACCTGGCGGTGGCAGTTGCTTGGCCTCAACGCCAATGGTGAAATCAATCCGCTCTGCCCCCACTGCACCGGCTGGGATACCAAAACCTCGGTCGAGGCCGGGGCTTACGTGGGGATTCTGCCGCTGGTATTGGCCGGGCTGGCCATTGCCCAAGCCGGTTACCAATGGACTCGGCAGTTCAGAACCAACCAACCAACCTCCCTTCGGTCGCAACCAACCAACCTGCAATCCCCTACTCTCATCTTCGCTCTCCTCACTCTCCTGTCGCTGCTGTTTGCCTTTGGGACGCCGCTCTATGCGCTGTTGTTTTATGGTCTGCCCGGCTGGAATCAACTCCATTCCCCCTTCCGCTGGATTTTTCCCTACACCCTTAGCGTCGCTGTGTTGGCCGGAATTGGGGTCCATTATTTAGACAGGTTTGTTAGCGCAAAATGGGCCGGCAGAGGCGCAGGGGAGCAGGGGAGCAGAGGCGAAAATTCTCCCTTGCCCCTCCGCCCCTCTGCCCCTCTGCTCCCTGACCCTCTCCCTTCATCCTCCTTTTTGACCCGACTTTCCCTAGTCCTGGGCTGGTTACTCTTTTGGGGAGGGTTCGCTGGTCTACTGCTCATGTTGGCGGCGTTGTTCTTCCCCACGCCGTTCATCCGGGGGGCTACTTTTGTTTTTGACCGCTCCGGCCTGGCCCAGAACGCTTTTGCCGACGGTCGCCAATTTTTTGGCTATCAGTGGCCTAATTTTTTCAAATTTTTCCTGATGGTGCTGGCCTCCGGCGCGCTGCTGCGGATTGTGCGCTGCCCCATTTATACCCCCCCCCAGCCCCCCCCTGACAGGGGGGGGAGAAAGGGGGGGGTAAACGCCTGGCAGCCGCTCGCCATCATCATCATCGCCGTTGACTTGTTGCTGGCCGGGGCCGGATTCAACCCGGCGGTGGACCCCGCCCTGCTCGATTTCCAGCCCAAGGTTGTGCAGTGGCTCAAAGCCCGGCAAGCCGAAGATTCCTTCTTTCGGCTCAACAGCTTCGACACCCCGACCGGGCCGGGCAACAAAATCTTTCTGGCCAACGCCGGCATGGTTAGCAACCTGTTCGATGTGCGCGGCTACGATAGCATCATCCCGGCCCAGTATGCCCGCTTTATGCAGCTCATCCAGGAGAACGGCGATCTGCTCTTCAATCGCATCGGCCCGCTGTATTATGACGGTTACGCCGCCCTGGACTCGGCCCTGCTCGACCTGCTGGGGGTGCGCTACATTTTGACCACAGTTGAGATTGGCAACCCCAATTATGAGCTGATGTACGATCAGGAAATTCGAGTCTACGAGAACACGGACGTCTTGCCGCGGGCCTTCTTGGTCTATGAAGAAATATTGGCCGGCGATGACCTGGATTTGGCCCTGCGCAGCCTCGATCCTCGCCGGCAGGTCATCCTGGACGGCGAGCATAATGGCCTGGGCCGCAACCTCACCCCGGCCGACGCCGGTCCGCTGGCGCGTCCTCGCCCAGGCGTCGAAATTACCGCCTACAGCCCCGTTGAGGTCAGGCTGGCGGCGCGGCTTGATCAGCCGGGCTGGCTGGTATTGGCCGACAGTTATTTTCCCGGCTGGCGCGCTTATGCGACGCCTGGGTTTGACGAAGGCGGTATGGTTGATGATGATGATTTCCAGGCCACCGATCAATCGAAAACACCTGCACTGAGCGCAGGCGCACGTGTCGTAAATCCGAAATCCGAAATCGAATTGACCATCCACCGGGCCAACGGCAATTTTCGGGCGGTTTACCTCCAGCCGGGCCAGTGGCAGCTTCGCTTCCGCTACAGCCCCCGCTCGTTTCAGTTGGGCTTATACGTCTCTTTTTTGGCTCTGGTCACGCTCACCTTTCTGCTGGGCTACTGGAGTTGGGGTAAGCTGTACCGCGAACGAGAAACCGACTCGGCCATCAAGCGGGTGGCCAAGAATAGCTTGGTGCCGATGGCGCTGGCCCTGTCGAACCGGCTGATCGATTTTGCCTTTGCTATGCTGATGCTGCGCATCTTGCAGCCGGAAGGGGCCGGGCAGTTTGCCTTTGCCGTGGCCTTCATTGGCCTGGCCGAGATTTTTACTCGTTACGGGTTGGGGACGCTGGTTACTCGCGAAGTGGCCGCCGACCGGACGAAAAGCAACCGTTACCTGTCCAACGTGTCGCTGCTGCGGCTCTATTTGTGGCTGGCCGCCCTGCCGGTGATGGCCCTGGTGCTGGGGCTGTACTTTGTTTTTGGCGATATCTCGCCCGAGGTCATTATTACCGTGGCGATTCTGGCTATCGGCACGCTGCTGAGTAACCTGTCCGACGGCCTGACCGCCATCTTTTACGCCCACGAAAAAGCCGAGTACCCGGCTGCGATTGCCTCGATTACCGCTCTAACCCGGGTGAGCGTGGGCGCGCTGGTGCTGCTGCTGGGCTGGGGCATCATCGGCCTGGCCGGGGCCTCGCTGGCGGCCAACCTGGTCGCCTTTGTGACGCTCACGTACATTCTGGTCGTCAAGATTTACCGGCCCACGCCGGAGGTCGATGGCCCGCTGCAAAAGGAGATGATGGCCGAGAGCCTGCCGCTGATGATCAATCACCTGCTGGCGACCATCTTCTTCCGCATCGACGTTTTCATCCTCCAGCCCACCTGGGGCGACAAGAGCGTGGGTTATTACAATGCCGCCTACAAATATATCGACGGCATCAACGTTATCCCCCAATATTTCACCCTGGCCATTTTTCCGTTGATGAGCCGCTTTGCCGCCGGCTCGCGCGAGTCGCTGGTGCGGGCTTATCTTTTGAGCCTCCGTTTTCTGCTGCTGCTGGCCCTGCCTATCGCCGTCGGCACGCCCTTTGTGGCCCGGGAACTGATCCTCTTTCTGGCCGGCGAGCGCTTTCTGCCGGACTCGGTCATCGTGCTGCAACTGCTGATCTGGTTTTTGCCCTTCAGTTTCATCAACCAGGTAACGCAGTACGTGCTCATCGCCATCAACCAGCAGCGCCACCTGACCCGGGCTTTCATTATCGGTGTGCTGTTCAACCTGGTCGCCAACCTGATTTTTATCCCGATGTATGGCTACCGGGCCGCAGCCATCACCACCGTCCTGTCTGAATGGGCCTTGCTCATTCCGTTCTATCTGCTGGTGCGTAAAAATCTCTGCACCGTGCCCTGGTTCGACGTGGCCTGGCGGCCGGCCGTGGCCGCGGCGGTGATGGGGGCGACGTTGTGGCTCATCGGCGACATCAACTTCCTGGCGACTATTACCGTCGCCGGGGTGGTCTACCTGGCCGCCCTGGCTCTGGTGGGGGGCCTGACTCAGCGGGATATGGCCGTTATCTGGCGAGCGCTGCCGCTGGGCCGGCTGCGCCAAAAATCAGGCAGAGTTGCTTCTTGACTGGTCGATTATTAGGCGAACTATCAGCCTTTAGGTATAATCAGAAATGTAGTCTTTTTTGAGTGTTGAGTATGGTATTCAAGGTCCAGGGCTTTGCAGGAATGATCATCACAAAACCGTTGGTGGAGTTTAAGAATCAAATATACTCGTTAAGGTCATAAATTGTGATTTTGATGAATTAACATAATTGAGTACA
>CAYNLK010000072.1:0-31201 GCA_964398055.1 uncultured Caldilineaceae bacterium | reverse complement strand
GGCTCCTGTAAACTTATTCTGTTGTTAATGTGTCAACCGATTTCTGAACCATCCCGATCCTGCCGTGGCCAACGCGGTACCGTTTCGATTGGGAACAGCGGGTGATTTTCTGGATTGGTATAAAGCGGAGTTGGTTGGCTCGATGTAAGTGAGACTAAAAGTGTCCGGCGCTTATCTAACTATTGAGGGGATAGACCACGACCCTATCCTGCACCTCCAGCCTGACCCGCTGGCCCGGCAGAAAATCGCCGGCCGCACCCAGCAACCGACTTCTCAATCGAGCGCCAGAGTCCAACCGGAGCTGCACTACCTGGTCGTGCCCAAAATAGGTGCAATCAATCACCTCGGCTGCGCCGGTCTCATCAGCCACAGGCTGCACTGCCTCCGGGCGCAGCATCACCTCGACCGCGCCGCTGTGAAGCCCGCCTGAAGGAAATTGGCCCAACTCACACGTCACCGTACCATTGGTGGCCTCACCGGGCAAAAAATTGGCGTCACCCACAAATTCGGCCACCTGCCGGTTGACCGGGCGCCGGTACAATTGGTGGGGCGGGGCAACCTGCACCAGCCGCCCGGCCATCATCACCGCCACCTCGTCGGCCAGGCTGAGCGCCTCCTCCTGGTCGTGGGTCACAAAGATCACCGTAGCCTGGGCCTCCCGCAGAATCTGGCGGACCTCGGCCCGCACCTGGCTGCGCAGTCCGGCATCGAGGTTGGAAAACGGCTCATCTAACAGGATCAGGGCCGGTTGGGGGGCCAGCGCCCGGGCCAAGGCCACCCGCTGCTGCTGCCCGCCCGATAGTTCATACGGCATTCGCTTCTCAACTCCGGCCAGACCCACCAGCTCCAACACCTGGCGCACTCGTTTGAGCCGGTCAATTCCTTTGGGGATACCGTAGGCAACATTATCGGCCACATTCAGGTGGGGAAACAAGGCGTACTCTTGAAAAACCATGCCGACCTGCCGCTGTTCCGGCGGCAGGTGCAGGTCCGGCCCGTTGACCTGCCGGCCGCTGATGTCGATCTCGCCGCTATCGGGCGGTTCAAAACCGGCTAATAGCCGCAGCGTGGTTGTTTTGCCGCAGCCGCTGGGGCCTAGCAAGGCCAAGAAACGACCTTCGGCCAGGGTGAAGCTTACGCCATCGACGGCTTTGACGGCGCCAAAGGTTTTTGAGAGATTATGACAGCGGATTGCCAGCTTGTTCACCTTGACCTCTAATGCTTAAATCTTTTTTCTTCTTGGGACAGAATGATCCAAACAGAAATGGCCGATACCAATACCAACAACAGCGCCGGCGCGGCGGCCCGGGTAAAAAATGCTTCCCCGGTGGCCGCCCAAATCCGGATGGCCAGAGTGTGAAAACCGGTTGGGCCGAGCAGCAGCGTGGCCGGCAGCTCTTTCATGCCGGTCAAGAAGACCAACGCCAGGCCGGTCAGCAGGCCGGGTTTGAGCAAGGGCGCGGTAATGGAGGTCAACACCTGCCAGGGGGTCCGGCCCAGACTGCGGGCGGCTTCCTCCAGCCGCGGGCTGAGCTGCAGCAACGAAGCCCGCGAGCTGCCAAAAGCCTGGGGTAAAAAACGGACGACGTAAGCAAAGACCAGCATCGCCAGGGTCTGGTAGAAGAAGGTGGCATAGTTGGCCCCAAAAAAGACCAGCGACAGGGCGATCACAATACCCGGCAGGGCATATCCCAGGTAGGCGCTCCGCTCCAGCCAGCGACTGCTCCGGCCCGGAAAGCGGACGGTCAGCACAGTCAGCGGAATAGCCGCCAGCACGGCCACCACGGCCGCCAGACCGGAGACCGTCACCGAGTTCAAAACCACCTCCGGGGCCAGTTGCAACCTTTCACCGGCCAATAGCCCGCGGATCAGCCAGAAAACAATCACCGCCAGAGGCAAAATCAAGCCCAGCAGGGTGATAAGGCCACAAAATGCCAGGGCGGGAGCTTGCCAGCGACCCAATTTGAGCCGCGCCGGTGGCCGGGCCGCGCCGGCGCTGCTGCGGTAGTAGCGGGCCCGGCCGCGCATCCTGGCTTCAATGGTTAGAATCACCAGGGTCAAGGCAACCAGCAGCAGGGCCAACACTGCGGCCACACTCCGGTCAAAGGAGGCGCTGTATTGCAGATAGATAACCCGGGTAAAGGAGTCAAAACGGAGCAGCGACACCGCCCCAAAATCGCTCAGGGTATAAAGGGCCACCAGCAACCCCCCGGCGTAGATGGAAGGCCGCAGGTGGGGCAGGGTAATCTGCCAGAACACTCGCAACGGCCCCCGGCCCATGGACCGAGCCGCCTCCTCCAGGCTGGGGTCGAGGCCCCTCAGGCTGGCCCGAACGCTGAGCAGAACGTAGGGATAAGAAAAGAGAGTCAGAGCCAGGAACGCGCCGGGGAAACCATAAATGGAGGGCAGGCGTTCAAGGCCCAGGGGCTCCAGCCACCCTTGCACCAGGCCACGCGGCCCCAACGCCCCAATCAGCGCAAAGGCGCCCACGTAAGAAGGCAACGTTAACGGCAGCACGGTGACAACCGCCCAAAAGCGGCGGCCCGGCAGGTCGGTGCGAACGGTCAACCAGGCCAGCAACACGCCGATGACGATAGCGGCTAAGGTAACGGCCAGGGCCAACCCGGCGCTGGCCAGAAACAGTTCCAGCGTGCGGCCACGCAGCAAGATATCGCCAACTTTTACCCAGCCGGCCCCGGTGGCTCTGACCACCAAATAAGCCAACGGCAGCAGCGAGGCTGCGGCTACCATCGCCGCCGCCATCAAGAGAAACCAGGGCGGCCGGTGTCCCCGGCGTTGCCGCACCCAGACCGGTTCAACCCAGGTCAGGATGGAGTGTAATTTAGTGGCGGTAACAGTCATAAGCCAGTCCTTGCTGATTGGTTGCTAAAGGTAAAATGCCTGATGCGTATTTCATTCTTATCATCACGCAGCACGCGCCACGCAACAGGCAATTGTTTTCCCTACAGAATCCCCAGTTCGTGCAACAGTTGCAGTGTTCCTTCCAAATCGGCCAGAGCACTCAGATCGATGTTGGGGCTTTGGAGCTGGCTCAACGGCGGCAGCAGCGGATTCAGGGCAACGTTACCGGCCAGCGGATACTCATTGGTTTGAGTATTGAAATATTCCTGGGAGCTTTGGCGCAGCAAAAAATTGACCAGTGCCTCGGCGGCCTCCGGGTTATCGGCAGTGTCGACAATACCCACCCCGGCTACGTTAACCATAGCCCCGGCATCACCAGCGCGCAGAGTATAATTGCGGGCGGGGAAGTTAGGGTTCTCGGCCAGGAATCTGAACAGGTAATAATGGTTGACGAAACCGGCCTCGATCTCACCGGCGCCGACGGCCGCCACAATAGCGGTATTGTTGGGATAAATCTGCGGCCTGTTGGCCTGGATACAGGTTAGCCAGGCCCGGGCGCGCTCTTCACCTTCAATCACCCGCAGAGCCGTGACAAAGGCCTGGAAGGAGCCGTTGGTTGGAGCCCAGCCCAAACGCCCCTGCCACTCCGCCGCGCAGAAACCGAAGATATCGTCCGGTAAGTCAACCTCGGTTAATTTGGTGGTGTTATAAACTACCGTGCGGGCCCGGCCTGAGACGCCGACCCAGGTTCCCTCGGCCGAGCGAAAACGAGGCTCGACCTGGTTGAGGATGGAGTCGGGCAGCCTGGTCAGCCGGCCGGCTTTAGCCAGCGCGCCCAGGGCGCCAGCATCCTGCCCAAAGTAAACATCGGCCGGGCTGTTTGCGCCCTCTTCCAGGATGGTGGCGGCCATCTCGGCTGTATCGCCATAGCGCACCGCCACATTCAGACCGGTTTCCTGCTGGAATTGCTGGAGCAAGGGACCGACCAGCTCCTCGCTGCGGCCGGAGTAGATGGTCAAATCGCCGCTGAGGTAGGGCACCGGCGTCCCCAAGATGGCCGACGCCTCCTGCGCCGTGGGAATGACCAACTTCTGGCCGACTTCGATCTGATCGGGGTTGGCTATCGTAGTGAAGGCGGGGTCGGCGGCCGCGGCGGCATTGGTGGCCGCCACAATAGCGACGTAAGCCAGCGGGTCGCCATAGAATTTGTCGGCCAGCTTACTGAGCCAATCATCGGCCTGAACAATGTATTCCTGCCCCGCCTCCTGAGCGGAGGGCGCGGCAAAGACAAATGTGACCCAAATAGTAATGGCCAAAATAGAGCCAACCAGCGCAACGATGGTTTTTCGATCCATATTTTTCTCCTCGATCAAATGCAGCCATAACTTATTGATTAGGGCAGCATCGGTAATAGTATTTGATATTCCTATAATAGTTTTTTAGGTTAGCCTAATTTGGGTGGCTGGAAAAAGCTGCTAGATTTTTGAGGCCAACCCTGCAAGCACCTCTAACTTTATTATGGGCCTATCCTACCGCAGCTTGAGCGGCTGATCAATAGCCTGCTGTTAATCGGCCGGACCCGGGCCGCCAACTTTGGTTTTAACCGGGGTTAAAAATAGAACTTAGGTCAGCGCTCGCGCGAGACCAGGGAATACCTGAGTGGAAGTTTGACCACGTAGGGGCAGTCTGTTGGCCCCGGGCAAGAGCAGCTACAACTGCAACTGCCGGAGGCGCACATCTCGGCTGCTTCGGTGGCAACGGGATCATTGTGCCGCAAGCGGCCTTTGCGCACCCAAAAGTCGATCATCCCGGCCAGGGCGCTGCGCTCGATGCCCAGCTTTTGGCTGAGTTCATTGACATTCAGCGGCCCCCGAGCCGCTTCAAGTTCCTCTAAAACCTGCTTCAAAATCATAAGCCTACCTCAACCTCACTCACTCACCAACCAACTAACCACCCGCCCAACTAACCACCAATCTCCCACCCTGGAACACCACCAGCGCCACCAGCCAAGCCAGCATCAACTGACCCACCACGCTGAACCACATCCATTTTGAGCCTAACTCATGCCGCTCGGCCGCCATCGAGGCCACGCAGGGGGTGTAGAGCAGCACAAAGACCATAAAAGCGTAGGCCGCCAGCGCCCCATACCCGCCGCTAGACGTCTCAAAACTGTGGCGCAGGGCAGCCATGAGGTCAGTTTGATCGGCGACTGCTTCCTCTTCAAACAGATTTATGCCAACGATGAGTGGAATCGATTTGATGGTGTCAATGGTCGCCCCGACAAAACTGATCACGATTTGACCGACATCCTGGAAGAAGGTGGTTGACTCCGTCGTCGCCTCAACCCGCTCCACATGGTACACCTGGGCCATGGTGCTGATCACCACCTCTTTGGCGGCCAGGCCGGTTATCAGCGCGCCGGTAGCCTGCCAACTCCCAAAACCAAGTGGAGCAAAAAGGGGAGCCAGGCTCCCGGAAATGACGGCAAAGGCGCTGTCGTCAACCTCGGTATTGGCAAAGGCGCCGCTTCGACCGGTGGGAATAGCCATCAGAAACCAGATCACAATGCTGGCGGCCAGGATGACCGTCCAGGCGTTGCGGATAAAGGCCGAAGTTCGCTCCCAGAGGTAACGCCAGATATTCCTGGCAGTCGGCAGCCGGTAGGGTGGAAATTCCATCAACAGCGGCGCCACCTCTTTACTTCTAAACAGGGTCCGGCGCAGGATAATGCCCAGGGTAATGGCCGTGAGAATGCCAATGAAATACAGGCTAAAGATGACCAGGCCGGCATGTTTGGGAAAGAAGATAGTGGCAAACAACACGTAGACCGGCAGCCTGGCCCCACAGCTCATGAACGGAACCAGCAGGCCGGTCAGGATACGGTCGCGCTGATTTTCCAGTGTTCGGGTGGCGTACAGGGCCGGTACGGTACAACCAAAACCGACAATCAGCGGTAAAAAGCTCTTGCCGTGCAGCCCCAGCAGACTCATCAACCGGTCCATCACAAAAGCCGCCCGGGCCATGTAACCTGAATCTTCCAGGATGGCCAGCGCCAGGTAGAGCGACATCAACACCGGCACAAAGACCAGCACCCCGCCGACTCCGGCAATAATCCCGCTGACAAACAGGCTCTCGACCCAGCCGCCGCCCAAGCCAACCAGACCCAAGATCGAGACCACCCAGTGGGTAATGGGACCGGTGATCACCCCATCGATCCAGTCCAGGTAGGGTGTGGCGATATCGGTGGTGATTTTGAATACAACCCACATAATCACCAAAAAAATCGGGATACCCAGGTAACGATGGGTCAGGATTTGATCGACCCGGTCGGACAGGTGCATTTGCCGGGGGGCGGATCGAGTGACGACGCGGCCCACCAATTCGTGGACAAAACTATAGCGATAATCGGCCAGGGTGACGTCGATATCTTCGCCGTAGATCTGCTGCAGGCGAGCCAGGCTGCGGGCCAGAGTCGACTGGATGGCCGGGCCGCCCGGGCTGGCCTGGACTTCGGCCAGCAGTAGCTCGTCCCCTTCCAGCAGTTGGATCGCCAGCCAGCGCGGCGGGTAGGTTGCCGCCAGAGCAGGTGAAGCAGCCACAATCATGCCGACCAGCTGGCTCAACTCGGCTTCGATTTCCGGGCTATATTTTATGTAACTCTGGGGTTGGGTGCGAATGATGGCGCTGGCAGCAATCAACTACAATCTCCTCAAGCCGGGTTGGGTTCAAGCCGGCCGCCGGCCGTTCCCTGGCGACCGGTTAGCGACCAGGTTGACGATCGTCTGCTTCAAAGCCTCCAGCCCCTGGCCACGGCGAGCCGACATCGGGATGACCGCTGTTCCGCCCAATAATTCCGACATTTTTTGAGTGTCGATTTTCAGACCGCGGGCCTGGGCCTGGTCGGTCATATTCAAAATAATGATGAGGGGGATGCCGGTCTCCAGAATTTGAGCCGTCAGGTAGAGGTTGCGCTCCAGATTGGCCGCGTCGACCACGTTGATGACAACTTTGGGCTTTTCCTTGACGATGAAATCGCGGGTAATTTGCTCCTCGATGGAGTAGCTGGACAGGCTGTAGGTGCCCGGCAGATCAACAATATCAATCTCCAGGCCGTTATGCTTGAAAATTCCGCTCTTTTTCTCCACCGTTTTGCCGGGCCAGTTACCCACATGCTGGCGTGAACCGGTAAGGGCATTGAAAAGGGTGCTTTTGCCCACGTTGGGGTTGCCGGCCAGGGCAATGGTGAATTTAGCCACCTTTTAAAAGTCCCTCGTTAGATTGATTCTACGATAATCTTGTGAGCTATGCCCCGTCCCAACGCCAGGCGGCTATCCCGCACGGCCAGCAGCAACGGACCACCCTGGTCCTGCAAAATTTCCAGTTGGACGCCGGGCGTCAAACCCAGATCAGCTAACCGGCGACTCAATACTTTGCCGGCAGCCACTCTGACCAGTTTGACTGACTGGCCGGCGCCAACCATAGCTAAGGGTAATATTCCATTTGAATTGGGCATTGTTTCTATACCTCGATTGACCTGGCGAGATTCTAGCCGGATTGGAAGTCTCTTATGGATCATTGTACCAAAAATAGGGCGTCAATAACAGTGACTTTTGTCACACCATTGAGATGACATTTGACACCCCCGCAATTGAAAATTAGGTTTGCCTAAAATAAAAGCTAAAAAAGAAAAATAATTGCAGCCCAATTTGGTCGAGTTTGACTTGTGAATTAAAATATTTACAAAACTAGATCAGTGATCAGTGGTCAGTGATTGGTCATCAATTTAACCTGTACTGATTACTGTTTACTGATTACTGATTACTGTTTACTGTCAGTCAATACAGAGGCACACAAACTATGACTACCCCACACGTAAGCAACGAGAGCATCGAGATGTATCTCAAAAGTATCAGTGAGCTAGAAGTCGCCGAGTCGCCGGTTTCTATCTCGCGGCTGGCCCAGCGGCTGGGGGTATCGCCGCCATCGGCTATCGAGATGGTCAAGCGCATGGCCGAGCAGGATTTGGTCACCCACACACCTTACAAAGGGGCCGAATTAACCGAAAAGGGCCGCAAACGGGCCCGAACGATTGTGCGCCGCCACCGGCTGTGGGAGCGATTCTTAACCGACAAGCTGGGGCTGGCCTGGGAAAGCGTACACGATTACGCCTGCCGCCTGGAGCACGCCACCGACCCGCAGGTGGCCAATGCCCTGGCCGAATTTCTGCAACATCCAACCACCTGCCCCCACGGCAACCCTATCCCCGATGCCAACGGCCTGGTGAGCGAACGGGCGACCATGCCGCTCAACGAACTGGAGATTGGTCAAACGGCCTGCCTGGTCAGCATTGCCTATGAAGAAACCATTCTGCTTGACTACCTGGCCAAGCGGGGCTTCTTTCCCGGCGCCAGCATCACCCTGGAGGATATTGCCCCTTACCAGGGGCCGTTCCTGATCCGCATTGACGACCGGACCGAAGCCCTGGGCCGGGAAATCGCCTCACGCCTTTTCGTGGAACTCAAGATGGATGAGTAGCAGCCAGTTTTGGCCGAATTTTTATAATTTTTATAAGATTTATTTTACTGATTGGTCAATCAGTGCTATAGTTGTTGACTGAAGTAGTATAATTGCAGCTTCAAACAAGAATCAATAGCCCGGTGTTAGCGATGTTTGGCCTGTTGTTTAACAACTTCTTTAACCGGGGTTAAGAATCAAGGCCGGCCGATGCAAACCGAAACCTTACCCGTATCCGACAACAAGATTAGCGACGCCATGCGAGACTACCTGGCCGAAATCTACCGACTGGGTCAGGGCGAGCTGTGGGTGAGCACTACCGCCCTGGCTGAACAACTGGATGTGTCGGGGCCAGCCACGGTGCGGATGGTGCGCCGCTTGCACAATGTTGGGCTGGTCGATCACCTGCCCTACAAAGGCGTCCGATTGACCCCACCGGGCAAGAAAGTGGCCCTGCGCCACATCCGGCGGCATCGCCTGGTGGAACGGTTCTTGGTTGACGTGTTGAAATTTGGTTGGCATGAGGTTCATGATGAGGCTGACGAGCTGCACAAAGGCATCACCCAACGCCTTGAGGATCGCATTGACGAACTGATGGGCTACCCGACCACTTGCCCCCACGGCGACCCCATTCCTAGCCGTACCGGCGAGATCGCCGAAATCCACGATAAGCCGCTAACAGTGGTGCCGCCCGGCAGCAAAGGCAAGATCACCCGGGTCAAGACCCGTGAGCCGGAGAAGTTGAAATATCTGGCCGAGATTGGCCTGGTGCCTGGCACTCCCTTTGAACTGGTCAATCGAGCGCCCTTCAATGGCCCGCTGCGGCTACGAGTGGGTCGCGAGGAGCCGATTATTGGGGCTGAATTGGCCGGGGCTTTGTGGGTAGATACCACCCTGCCGGCCCGTCCCCAGGCCGCCGCGGCTCAAGAGCAGCCCCCCAAACCGTAAGTGGGTAAGAGGAGACGCACTTCTTCATTAGAGTGGACCCTCGAAGAAGAGCGCCAACTCTTCCAGGGCGAAGCGAACGGGGGCCCACTCTTCTTTAAAGAGATGCCTTTCAACCAAGCGGGCCACCACGGTCCGACTGATGGCATGCGCGCCGGCCCCTTCCTGGCTAGCGGCCCAGCCGCCCAAGGCGTTACCCAGGGCCACCGACGCCTCCCAACTGAGTCCAACCATGCGGCCCAGCACAACCCCAGCATTAAAACTGTCGCCGGCGCCGGTTGTGTCTTTGACATTAATGTTAAAGGCGGGCACGGTAACCCGCTTGTTGCCGACAGCCAGGATACTGCCTTTGCCACCTCGTTTAGTCACAATGGCGTTGGCGTGTCCATCCAGGAGATAATCCAGACTGGCTTCAACGGATCGACCTTCCCCTAACAGGGTTAGTTCCGTTTCGTTAGGAAAAATTATATCGACTCGGGGTAATAATTCCATAATTTGGGAACGGGCCCGCAGAGCCGGCTCTGTGCCAATATCCAGGCTCACCCGGGTGTAGGGGGAGTTCTCGGCCAATTCCAGGGCAGCCAGGACTGTCTGATACTGGTGGTAAGATAAGAATGAATAACCAGATAGATGTAACCAGCGGCATTGAGCAAAATAACCAGGCTCGATGGCCGTAGAGTCGGTAAAAGCATTGGCCCCGCGTGCTCCAAACATAGTCCGTTCACCATCGACGGTAACGGCAATAAAGATGAGGCCGGTACTAACCTTGGAATCAACCTGAACCAGGCTGCAATCAACCCCGCTGCTCTTCAAATCGGCAAGAACTTTGCCGGCCAGGGCATCGGTTCCAATCCGGCCAATAAAACCAACATCCATATCCATCTTGGCCAGGGCAATGGCCGTGTTAACCGCCGACCCACCCGTGTGCATCTGGATGGAGGTAGCAATTGCTTCATGACCTGGTATTGGAAAAGCCGGGATAGTTAGATTGACATCTACATTAATATCCCCAATAACGATGATATCGGGCATAACGCCGACTCCACACAGGTAAAAGTGTTCCGGTTAAGGGCCAGACAGCTAGGCTACATCAGGAGCGGTAGGCACTACAAAGGTAAATTTGCTGCCCTTGTTCACGACACTCTCCACCCAGATCCGACCTTGATGAACTTCAATCATCCCTTTGGCGATGGAAAGACCCAAGCCCATACCCTGATACTTACGGATAAGTGACGGTTCCACTTGATAGAACTGGTCAAAAATACGTTCATAATCTGCTTTGGGAATACCAATCCCCGTGTCGATCACACTCACCCAATACTTATGACCCTTCAACTCCACATCGATATGAATGCGCCCTTTTTCAGGGGTAAATTTGACCGCGTTTGAAAGCAAGTTAGCCAGCACCAGGTAAATTTTTTGACGGTCCGCGTCGATATTCAAAGGGGCATCCGGCGGGCTGAATTTTGTGGTCAAGATTTGCTGTTTGCCTGTAACCAGTTCGGAAAATTCCTTGACTACATCCATAATCAACTGCCGCAGGGAGAAGATAGCCCGCTGAAGTTGAAGATCATTGGTCTGGATATGACGCAGGTTGACCATGTCGTCAATCAACGCTCGCAGGCGCATGGCGCTGCTTAAGACGATTTCAAGCTGCTCACTGGCCTGACCGGTGACATTATCTCTGAGAAAGGTTGCATAGCCCAAGATTACGGCCAAAGGCGTTCTAAGCTCGTGCGAGGCGACACTCACAAAATCATTCTTGATTTGATCTACCTGAGACAAATCACGATATGCTTGTTGTAACTCATCCACCAGGCGAGCATTTTCGATGGCAATGGCGGCCTGCGCTCCCAGAGTTGTAGCAATTTGAATGTCATCTTCGCTAAAGCTGGCATCCCCTTTTTTATTGACTAACTCTAAAACACCAATAGCCTTATCCCGAACTTTAAGCGGCACTCCCAGAATCGAGCGGGTTTCAAATTCAATCGTCTCATCAACCCCTTGATGCCAGCGCGGATCACTCTTGGCATCACGGATCAACAGCGGCCTATCCTTACGAATAACCCACCCTCCAATACTGTTATTGAGCGGTACCGTAACTTTCCGGAGAGTCTCACTAACCCCACCGGTGGCTTCGGCAAAACGTAGTTCACCGGTGTTTTTGTCAAGCAGCAAAATTGAGCAAGCCTCAGTATCAGTTAACTCGGTGGCCGATTGGATAATGATCTGCAGCAAAGGTTCTAAACTTTGGATGGAATTCAGGATCTGGCTAACCTTTACGATTCTTTCGAGATAACCAATTCGCCTTTCCAAACCCTTGATCTTTTGCCGCAGAATCGTAACCTGTTCAAATTCGTCACCAGGTTGCTGCACTGGCTCACCAGCATCAACTAAGCTCAATTCGGTATCTGCTAACGTGTCATCAGCCAGCTGAGCAAAGGTGTCATCAGCATTGCTGGCTTCCGCTTCCCCATCAGGACCGGCCTCAGGTTCATTGTTTTCGTTATCCAAAAATCTCAACATAGCAATTTTACCCTAACTCAAAGGAATCGTAACTGGCAAAAGCGGTAGCTCAATTATACACAAGGCCGTCAGGTTTGTCTAAGTCCTTAAGATTACAAAAGTCACCAGGCATCAGATTGACTTTGGGGTGCCCTAGATTTTGGACCTATGGCAAAGGGTAGCCATCCCCCCGGTCTACCCTAAAATGTGGAGCTGAGCGGTTGGCTATCCGTCAACGTGGCCAAACAGGTCTCAACCAGCAATTGACTTTCAGGCGAGGTGAGTTGAGTTTGCCACCCCAAATAGACCAAGAATTCGTGATTACCGGCCGGTCCGGTAATGGGTGAAGGGATAAGCCCCAACACCTGCAGGCCAACCGCCTCGGCATAGCCAATCACCCGCTGCAAGACCTGCCGGTGCACCCCCTCATCACGGACCACTCCACCTTTACCCACCTGGTCCCGACCGGCCTCAAACTGGGGCTTGATCAAAGCAACAACTACCGCCGCCGGCTTCAGCCACCTGACCACCGTCGGCAAGATTAGCTTCAGTGAAATAAAGGAAACGTCAATCGTGACCAGTTCGACCGGTTCCGGCAATGCTTCCAGGTAACGAGCGTTGGTCCGCTCCATCACCACTACCCGGTTATCCTGGCGCAAATTCCAGGCCAATTGTCCGTAGCCCACATCGATGGTATAAACTCGGGCCGCGCCCCGCTGCAACAGGACATCGGTAAAACCACCGGTGGAAGCCCCCACATCGGCACAGACAGCCCCGGCGGGTTCCAACTTAAATGAGTCCAAAGCGGCCGCCAGTTTAAGGCCGCCCCGGCTCACATAGGGTAAATCATCTTTAAGGCTAATCTCAGCGTCAAGCGGCACCTGCGTACCGGCCTTAGTGACAATAGCCCCATTTACTTGAACCTGACCGGCCATAATCAGCGCCTGCGCTTTAGTCCGGCTTTCGGCCAGTCCTTTTTCGGTTAACAAAATGTCAAGTCTGGATTTTGCCATCATTGTCAACTCAACTACCAGCGTATCACAATTAGCGGTGGGATGCAACCAATTAGCCACCGGAGTGATGGGGTAGGTTTGCCAAAGCTTGGTCGATTAACTACCATGTGAGCCAGCCTTGACCAACCAATATTTTGAGGTTCAACAAAGTGTCAAATCGGACCGGCCGAGGCTATTTCACCGATGTGGAGAACAAATCTTGATTATTGGTCTTTTTAAGTCGCTTCGTCCCAATCAATGGACCAAGAACGGTTTTATCTTTGCTGCTTTAATTTTCGATGTCAAACTATTTCAACTTGAGCCATTGCTCAAAACGATCATCGGCTTTGTGTTGCTCTGCCTTATTTCTGGCAGCGTATACCTGATCAATGATCTGGTCGACATCGACAAAGATCGCCAACACCCCACCAAGAAGCATCGCCCCATTCCCTCGGGCCAGGTACCGTTTAAGGTCGCCCTGGCTGCCGCCATTCTCATCCCGGCTCTGGTTTTACCACTTAGCTTTATCCTTAGCTCCTATTTTGGCATCATCATCACGGCTTATTTGCTGCTGCAAATTGCCTACTCATTCAGACTGAAAAATGTCGTCATTGTTGACGTGTTGACGATTGCGGCCGGTTTTGTTTTGCGGGTCGCGGCCGGGGTGGCCCTGGTTGAGGCCGAACGCTTTTCGCCCTGGTTATACGTATTTACCGTGTTGCTGGCTCTTTTTCTGGGGTTGGGTAAACGGCGAGAAGAATTGGCCCTACTCAAAGACCAGGCTGCTAACACCCGGACGATTCTAAACGAGTATAATTTGCCCTTTCTGGATGAAATGATGGCGGTAGTTACCGCCGGCACGGTGATGACTTATTCCTTTTACACCTTCTCTGCTCCTAATTTGCCTGACAATCATATGATGATGTTGACCATCCCATTCGTAATTTATGGTATTTTTCGTTATCTGTATGTCATCCACGTGCAGGGAAATGGCGGCGCCCCGGACGAAGTTTTGTTGACAGATCGACCATTACAGTTCAGTATTGTTCTGTTTGGCCTGTCAGTCATTATCATCTTATACTGGCTTTGATTTGCCGCCAATTCAAAAACAAAAGAGATACCCTAACAACCAGGGTATCTCTTGTTTGTCAATTTTATTGAACCAACCGGACCAAAGTCCGCGCGATCATGACGTCCCCGGTCAAAGCCTTTGCCCGGACAGGTCTGGGCAAAGGCGCCAATCGGATCGTTACTGCAGCTAACGCTTGGTGTACTGGGGTGCTTTTCTGGCCCGCTTGAGGCCCGGCTTCTTACGCTCTTTGGCTCGGGAATCACGCGTCAGCAGGCCGTACTGGCGTAAAGACTTACGAAAGTCCGGGTCTACCTTCAACAGGGCGCGCGCGACACCTAATCTAACTGCCCCGGCTTGCCCTGTAACGCCGCCGCCACTCACCTTAACCGAAATACCAAAGCGACCCTGGGTGCCACACACTCGCAGTGGCTCAAGAATGACAATCTGGTCGACGTCTCGGGTAAAATAATCCTCAAAGGATTTATTGTTTACCACAAAACCGGCCTCAGGATCAGGGTACAAGCGTACCCGGGCTGTTGCCGTTTTTCGCCGGCCAAAACCTTCATAGTATTGCATTTCTGTCATAATCTACTCACTTCCTCAAGTAATAAAGGCTTTTGTGCTTGCCGATTTACGCCTAATCTAATGATTTGGGTTGCTGCGCCTGATGAGGATGGTCGGGACCGGCGTAAATCTTGAGCTTCTTGAACATGCGCCGGCCTAAACGATTTTTGGGCAACATCCCCTGCACCGCTTTTTCTATCACCCGGTCGGGAAATTTCTGCAATTGATCCTGCAACGTCACTTCTTTCAACCCGCCGGGGTAGCCGGAGTGGCGGTAATATTTTTTCTGGGTCATTTTTTGGCCGGTAACGTGAATTTTTTCCGCATTCACAACAATAACATAGTCGCCACAATCTACGTGCGGGGTATACATTGGTTTGTGTTTACCCCGCAAGAGCGTAGCCACCCGGCTAGCCAAGCGACCTAAGGTCTGCCCCTGGGCATCGATGACGTACCAATCACGTTGAACATCTTGTTCTCTAGCACTTATTGTTCTCACGATTATCCAACTCCTTGTAAACGAAACGCTAGCAGGTATGCTGGCGACTTCTATCTATTTTCGGGGTAACTGACCCGCACCAAACATAAGCCGTGGGCTGGTACAGGGGGCGCAGATTGGGTTAAATCGCCCGCGGCCAAAATATCTTTTATCTCACGCGGAGCCAACTGCCCTAAACCCACCTGCACCAACGTGCCCACAATTGTCCGAACCATCCGAAATAGAAAGGCATTGGCCGTAATTTCAAAAGTCAACCGCGTTCCGGCGGCGGACCAATCCGCCGATATCACCTGTCGAACCGTATTTTCACCCTGAGGCGGCTTGCCGAATGAGGCAAAATCGTGCGTGCCCACCAAAAACTGGCTGGCCTGGCTCATAGCCGCCACATCTAACGGGTTTCTGACGTGGTAGGTGTAGCGCCGCTCTAAAACGCTGGGCCAGGGCTGGTTGATAATGGTGTATTGATAAGACCGACTGACTGCCCCGAATCGGGGATGAAAAGTTCTTTTAACAGGCTGCAAATCACTGATCACAATATCCGCCGGGAGTAAGGCATTCAACGCCCGCTGAAAATCTTCCAACGAATGTTTCCAACTGGCGTTAAAAGCGATTACCTGGCCCGTGGCATGCACGCCTGCGTCGGTTCTACCGGCGCCATCTATCCGAATGTCTATCTGTGTAACTTTTTTGAGTACTTTTTCAATTTCCCCCTGAACCGTTCGGCCCTGAGCCTGAATTTGGTAACCCAGAAAATCGGTACCATCATAGCCAACCAAAGCCCGGTAACGACGCTCAGGAACCACCGCTGACTTCCTTAAGGCATCAGCCGGCCCGACCAACCAGTTCGATCAAAACCATCTCGGCTGCATCGCCCCGCCGCGGCCCTAATTTGTAAATCCGGGTATAGCCGCCGTTGCGATCTTGCAAACGGGGCCCAATCTCACCAAACAATTTTTGTAGCACGGCCGGATCATACATCTCACGCGCCGCCTGGCGGCGAGCATGCAAATCACCCCGCCGGGCCAGCGTTACTAATTTTTCCGCAATTGGTTGAATACTCTTGGCCCGGGCCTCGGTAGTTTTGATCCGTTCGTGTCGAAATAGTTCAGTGGTCAAATTTCGAAACAGGGCTTTTCTATTCTTTGTCGAACGACCTAACCTTCGACCCATTACATTGTGTCGCATTACTTTTTCTCCTCAAGAAGCCGCGAAACATTCAGTCACCCAAATGATCCAAGGTGCTGAATGGTCACATCTCATTCTGAATACTCTGGCACAATGATGGAGGAAAAATCTTCACCTTCTTCTCTGAGAACATCCAGAAAACCTTTCTCCTCCAATTTTTCCATCAACTCATCCAGCGACTTCTGCCCAAAGTTGCGGATTGCCAGAATTTCGTCTTGGCCTTTCCTTAATTTCTCTAAGATCTCCCCAACTTGAGTGATGCCGGCCCGTTTGAGGCAATTGTAAGCCCGAACGGTCAATTCCAACTCTTCGACCGGTGTCTCATAAATCTTGCTAGGAATACCACCCTCTTCTTCAATCTCACCGGGCAACTCGATTTCGGTCACGCCCGAAATGAGGGAGAAATGTTGGACCAGAATCTTGGCTGCTTCACTGAGTGCATCGCGAGGTGAAATGGTGCCATCGGTGGTAATTTCAAGGATCAAGCGATCATAGTCAGTGGCTTGACCAATTCGAGCACGCTCCACCACAAAGTTAGCTTTCCGAACCGGGCTAAAGATGGCATCAACCGGTATCTCCCCAATGGGCAATTTTCCCCGTTCTTCAGAGGGGGAGTAACCTCGCCCCATTTCAGCCACCAGTTCAATATCCAATTCGGTATCCGGCGAGTCGGCTGTTAGTAAGTGCAGATCAGGGTTCAAAATTTCTACGTAAGGAGGGCATTCAAGATCACCGGCAGTAACATCACCTTCACCTTTAACTTCCACGTGCAACCGGGCAGATTCGTTCTGATGCAATTTCAACCTGAGGCGCTTCACATTCAGGATTACCGCCGTCATATCTTCGCGGACGTTGGGAATATCAGAAAATTCGTGATGAACCCCACTCACCCTAATCGAAGTGACGGCTGCGCCATTCAATGACGAGAGTAATACGCGTCGGAGCGCATTACCCAGCGTAATACCATAACCACTTTCCAGCGGGCCGATACTAAATCGACCATAACTTTTAGAGCTGGCTTCGGTTTCAATTTTGGGCAAAACCATGCTGAGTTCAGACAACGGAGCACCCTCCAAAATAGACCTACATTAAACTTATTTACCGTACTAATTACCGGTCAGCCTAACCCAAGTTTAAGCCAGGCAAGGTTTTGTTTTACCGACTGTAAAACTCAACAATGAGTTGCTCATTGAGGGTAACATCAATATGGTCACGGGTCGGTTCGTTGACAACTTGACCGGTAAGATTTTTTGGATCCAGTCTCAACCAATCAGGCAGACGGGTCACGTCTAAGTTTTTAGCTACTTCCTTGAAATAGGTCAACTTTTTGCTATTGTCGCGAACCGAAACAATGTCACCGGGGGAAACCAGGAACGAGGAGACGTTCGTCTTGCGACCATTCACATCAAAGTGGCCATGAGAGACAAGTTGACGCGCCTGGGCGCGTGAAGAAGCCAGGCCCAAGCGGTAGATGACATTATCCAAGCGTCTTTCCAGAATAATCAAGAGATTAATACCGGTCAAACCTTTTTGACGCTGGGCCTCCCGGAAATATCGACGGAACTGACGCTCAAACACGCCATACAACCGCCGCGCCTTCTGTTTTTCTCTTAACTGCAGACCATAATCCGACTCTTTACGCCGGAATTGGCCTTGCCGACCGTGCTGACCGGGCGGATATGAACGCCGCTCGATAGCACATTTTGGAGAAAAACATCGATCCCCCTTTAGAAAAAGCTTTTCACCTTCTCGACGACACAGTTTACACACTGAATCTACATAACGTGCCAAGTTATCCTCCTTGTGCAGCTTTGCTGCTTAAACTCATTGTAATAAATTAAAGAGGTTTACAGGCTTGGCGGACCCTTCGTCCCTCTTTTTAGCATCCCCGTTTTTCTTGATTTTAGGGCTGAGTTATGGACCAAGCCATAACCGAACTCAACTGACCCTGGAAAGAGCACCCGATCTTTTTTACACCCGCCGTTTTTTGGGTGGGCGACAACCATTGTGAGGAATAGGCGTTTTGTCGGTAATTGAGCGTAAGGTCATATCGGCTGCCTGTAAGGCTCGAATGGCCGCTTCACGACCAGGCCCAGGCCCTTTGACAAACACATCCAACTCACGCACACCGTGCTCTTGGGCCGCTTTGGCTGCATTCCTGGCGGCTAATTGGGCAGCGTAAGGGGTGCTTTTGCGCGAGCCTTTGAATCCACTTGTACCTCCGGTAGCCCAGGCAACGGCATTACCATATTGATCTGTAATTGTTATGATCGTGTTGTTGAACGTTGCATAAATATAGGCACGACCGGAAGGAATGTTTTTCTTTTCTTTTTTGCTACCAGCTCGTACCGACCGAACTTTTTGTTTTGCCATAAATCCTCCATTCTTTGCCCGTCGATCTGCTAACCGATCAACGCAATCAATAAAGTCAAATCAGGCCAGAGAGTGGCTACTTGCGGGCCGCCCGTTTCTTACCGGCCACAGTTCGCCGGGCGCCGCGCTTGGTGCGAGCATTGGTGCGGGTCCGCTGCCCCCGCACCGGCAAATTACGGCGATGGCGCAAGCCCCGGTAACAGCCAATTTCTTGCAACCGTTTGATGTTCATGGCCACTTCACGACGCAAGTCACCTTCCACTACATAATCACGATCGATCACCTCACGCAAGCGGACCACTTCGTCATCAGACAGGTCTTTAATCCGGGTATCTGGATTGATCCCGGTGGTATTTAATATCTCCTGGCTGGTGGTCAAACCAACACCATAAATGTAGGTTAAACCTACTTCCACTCGCTTCTCGCGGGGCAAGTCAACGCCAGCAATACGTGCCATAACTACTCTCCTTACCCTTGACGCTGCTTATGCTTTGGGTTGCTGCAGATTACTCGCACAACGCCGCGGCGTTTGATTATTTTACAATTGTCGCACATCTTTTTCACAGAAGGTCTTACTTTCATGATACCAATCCTCTTCCAGGCCACCCTACAGGGCCAGTTTACAATAACGTTAAAATATCTGGATCACCATCGGTAATGGCAAAAGTGTGTTCAAAGTGGGCCGATAATTTACCATCGGCGGTAACAACTGTCCAACCATCAGCCAATAATTTGGTTTTCCAGGTGCCTACCTGAACCATCGGTTCCAGGGCAATGGTTATGCCCTTTCTCAAGGGAACACCTCGACCCCGCTGGCCAAAATTGGGCACCTGCGGGTCTTCGTGCATATTGCGGCCAACACCGTGACCGGTATACTCGCGAACGACACTGTAGCCCTGACCCTCAACATACTCCTGGACGGCTGCCGAAATATCCTCGGTTCTATTACCCAGCCGCCCCTGGGCGATGCCAATGTAAAGCGCCTGTTCGGTCACTTCCAACAACCGCCGGGCCTCTGCCGAAATCCGGCCAACCGGAATAGTGGTCGCCGCATCGCCAACCCAGCCCTTGTAATAAGCCCCACAATCCACACTAAAGATATCGCCTTCTCGCAATACCCGATTACTTGGGATACCGTGGACCAACTCTTCATTAACGCAGGCGGTGATGGTAGCCGGGAATGGCGGGCCACCTTCACGCTGGTTAGGATATCCCTTAAACACAGGCGTTGCCTTATGCCGCCTTAACACCTCTTCGGCAATTTTATTCAGTTCGGCCGTCGTTACACCGGGTCGGGTATGTCGGCGAACCTCCTCCAGAGCTTGGGCCACTATCTTGCCGGCCTGACGCATCAACTCGATTTCCTCTTTCGATTTGAGCACAATCCGCCGCGTCTTGGTCCGCAAAAATTTTTCGGCTCCGGGTAATTTTTTCCGTATCTGTCTCATCAGCCAACCAGCCCGGACGATTCCAGCCAAGGCATTACTGGAGCAACAATTAACTTAACCGATGAAGCCTTCGTAATGACGCATCAACAATTGAGCTTCCAATTGCTTCATTGTATCAAGCACCACCCCAACCACAATGAGCAGGCCGGTACTGGTAATGAGCAAAGCCTGGGTTTGGGTGCCACTCTGGCCAACGCCAGGGAGGATATTGACCAACCAGGGCAGGATTGCCACCCCCCCTAACATCAACGCCCCAACCAGGGTAATCCGCTGCAATACTGTGTTGAGATAGAACTCGGTGCGCTTGCCCGGACGCAATCCGGGGATAAAACCTCCCTGGCGCTGTAAATTGTCGGCCAGATTTTGCTGTTTGAAGATAACATCGGTATAGAAATAGGTAAAGCCAACCACCATCAGGAAGTAGAGAATCCAGTAAGGCCACGAGGTGGGGTTAGGGCTAAACCACTGCACGATGCCGTTGGCCAGGTTAGCCACAAATGGTGTGTCGCTAAATTGGAAGTAGCTGGCCACCGCGCTTGGAAAGATCATAATCGACTGGGCAAAGATCAACGGGATCATCCCGGCGCTATTGACCCGCAACGGAATGTGCGAACTCTGTCCACCGTAAACTTTGGTGCCTCGCACGCGCTTACCATATTGTACTGGAATCCGGCGCTGTCCTTCCTGAACAAAGGCGATGACCGCAATCGTCAAAACAGTGATAATGCCAAACAAGATCAGGTTGAGCCATTCCTGGCGGCTGATAAAGTTGGCAATCTGGCTGGGAATCTGAGCCACAATCCCGCCAAAAATAATGATCGATACACCATTGCCAACACCCTGTTCGGTAATCAGCTCACCCATCCACACAGCCACCATGGTCCCTGCCGTCATCGTCAGCAAGGTTGCAATTGTGGCCAGGGGATCCACATTGAAGCCAAAGTTAGGAATCACACCCGGAATTGAGCTTTGAATAAACACAATCTGGCCATACCCCTGCAAGAAGGCCATCGGCACAGCCAGCCAGTGGGTATACATATTGATCTTGTTCCGACCCTGCTCACCTTCTTTTGAAAGTTCCTGCAATTGCGGGATTAGAGGCGTAAGAAGTTGCATGATAATCGAGGCAGTAATATAGGGATAAACCCCCATCGCCATCACCGACAACCGCACCAGCGCGCCGCCTGAGAGCAGGTTCAAAAACTGAACGATCGTACTCCCTTGACTACCCGACTCCAAAAACTGTTGCAGCGCAGCGGTATCCACTCCCGGTACCGGTACATGAGCCGCGGCGCGATAAGCAATCAGGATCAACAGCGTAAATAGAATCTTACGCCTCAAATCTGGCAGAGCAAAGGCATTTCGGATTGCTTCTAGCATCTATTTTTTTCCTCACCCAACTACGCTAACGGCAAAACTTCTACAGTACCACCCGCAGCTTCAATCTTGGCTTGGGCGTTTTCAGAGAAACGATGCGCTTTGATGGTCAAAGCTGAAGTTAGCTCACCATCACCCAAGATGGCCACAGCCTTATCAGAACGTTTGATGATGCCGGCCTCAATCAACGCTTCTGGCGTTACTTCTTGGTCACTATCGCCAAACTTTTCCTGGATGCGAGCCAGATTTACCGGCTTATACTCTACCCGATGAATGTTATTGAAACCACGGCGGAAAGGTAAGCGCCGCACCAAGGGCAACTGGCCCCCTTCAAAATAAGGACCTTTGCCGCCGCCGGAGCGAGCACCCTGCCCTTTCATCCCGCGCCCAGAAGTCTTGCCACTTCCAGAAGCCATACCACGACCGACTCTCTTTCGCCGTTTTTTGCTGCCAGGAGCGGGTCTTAATTCATGCAACTCCATACTTACGCCTCCACAACTAAGCTTTCAGCTACCGACGCGTCACAAACTCAAATTCCCGGCCAAAAGCTGATCACCCCAGACTGAATGCTAAGCTTCTTCAACCTCAACTAAATGAGAGACTTTCTGGATCATACCCCGAATCACCGGAGTATCATCGTGCTCAACCGTTTGTCCCATCCGGCGCAGGCCCAAGGCTCGAACCGTCCCTTTGTGGCGCATTGAATAACCAATGGGACTCTTGACTAAGGTTACTTTTAACGCTTTTGTACTTTTCTCAGCCATTATTACCTCGTCCAACCCAGAATGGCTGCACCCGGCTGACGTGGACGCCTCGATGTTGAGCCACCTCAACAGGGTCCTGCAATTCGTTCAGGGCCTTGATGGTCGCCTTAACCACATTCAAGATATTGGCGCTACCCTTGCTTTTGGTCAAAATATCGTGGATACCGGCCGCCTCCACTACGGCGCGTACACCACCGCCGGCAATCACGCCGGTACCGGGTGTAGCCGGCTTCAAGAACACTTCAGCCGCACTAAAACGGGTCGTTATTTCGTGAGGAATAGTTGTACCGGTTACGGCAATTTTTCGCATATTGCGTCGAGCCTGCTCGGACCCCTTGCGAATCGCCTCGGGCACTTCGCGCGCTTTTCCAATCCCTACCCCAACACTACCATTGTTATCGCCAACCACAACCACGGCTCTAAAGCTGAAACGACGTCCACCCTTGACAACTTTGGCCGTGCGGGCAATGTGTACTACTCGCTCGTCAAGTTCTTCAATAGCGTCATCAAATTCACGTTTTGCCATACGTCCTCCTCATGCTGAGTCTGCCAGGCCAGAGAAATATTACTAAAACTTTAAGCCACCCTCCCGGGCTGCTTCGGCCAATGCTTTGACCCGACCGTGATACTTGTAACCACTCCGGTCAAAGACAACAGTGTTGATGCCTGCGTCTATGGCTCGTTCAGCCACCAACTTACCCACCAGGGTCGCCCGTTCCGTCTTGTTTTTATCCTCGACCTCACGAATACTGGCATCCAGGCTAGAGGCTGACGCCAGCGTAACGCCTTTGGTATCATCAATAACCTGGGCGTAAATATGACTCAAACTGCGAAACACGTTCAATCGAGGTCGCTCAGTTGTACCGGAAATTCGCTTTCTGACCCGCGCCTTGCGCTGTTTTCTAGCCACATGCGCTAAATTAGTTTTTCCCATAATTTTTACTCTCCAACATTACCGGCCCAAAATTTAATATTGAATCAGATATCTTATTTGCCGGCTTTACCAGCCTTGCCAGCTTTGCGCCGGATTCTTTCTCCAACATAACGGATGCCTTTGCCCTTGTAAGGTTCAGGGGGACGAACCCGGCGAATGCGAGCCGCAATCTCACCCACCATCTCCTTGTCGATACCGGTTACCGCTAACTCACGGCCTGATTTATCGACTTCAAAAGCGATCCCGGCCGGCGGTTCAAACTTCACCGGATGAGAATAACCCACACTCAATACCAAATTATTACCATCCAAATTAGCCCGGTAACCGACACCCTCGATATAAAGCTGTTTCTTGAAGCCACCGCTAACCCCAGCCACCATATTATTGAGCAAAGCCCGAACCAAACCGTGCTTGGCTCGATGGGTGCGGTGATCACTATGGCGGGCAATTACAAGCTGACCATCTTCTTCAGCGATGGTAATCTCGGGTGGAAAGTCACGACTTAACTCTCCTTTGGGGCCTTTAACCAAAATCGAGTTCTTATTGATATTGACCGTTACCCCTGAGGGAATCGTAATGGGCAGCTTACCTATTCTCGACATCGTATCACCTCACTACCTAATATTCAACCGGCGCCTTACCAGGCGTAGCACAGAATTTCACCGCCCAAACCCAGTCGGCGCGCCTGCTGACCCGTCATCACCCCTTTAGGCGTGGAAAGGATCGAGATACCAAGCCCGCTTCTTACGTGCGGGATATCTCCCTTGCCACAGTACATCCGTCGGCCCGGCTTACTAACTCGCACCAATCCAGAAATCACCGGCCGTGGACGACGCTCGCGCGTATATTTGAGATGGATCAACAAAGTTGCTGAAACCTTGCCCGGTAGAACCTCGTAATCCTTAATAAAGCCTTCCTCTTTTAAAATCTTGGCAATAGCTTCACGCATTTTCGAGCTAGGCATAGCCACCTGATTATGATGAATCATTACGCCATTTCGAATACGGGTGAGCATATCGGCAATAGGGTCTGTTGCGTTCATCTGGGTCCTCTTTACTCCTTAAAAATCCATCAGCTAACCACGGTCAGGCCGGGTCGGATCGATAAAATCTGATCGTCTACCTACCAACTCGACTTCACCACACCGGGAATCTTGCCTTCACTGGCCAGCTTACGGAAGCAGATGCGGCACAAACCAAAGCGACGCATATAAGCGCGTGGCCGTCCACATTGGCTGCAGCGATTCCGTACCCGGACCGCATATTTCCGGCGCTGTTCCCGAATCGGCATACATTTCTTGGCCATATTTTACCTCTTCCTTCTAAAGGGCATTCCTAACAAAGCCAACAAGCGGCGGCCTTCTTCATCAGTTTTGGCCGTGGTGACTATATTTATTTCCATACCACGAATTTTGTCAATCTTGTCATATTCAATCTCCGGCCACACCAACTGTTCGGCCAGGCCCAGGTTGTAGTTACCGCGGCCATCAAAGCCATCCGGCGACACGCCGCGAAAATCGCGTTGCCGGGCCAAAGAGATATTCAACAATCTATCCATAAAATCCCACATTCGATTACCGCGTAGGGTAACTTTTAAGCCAATGGGATTACCTTCGCGCAACTTAAAGGTGGCGATAGATCGCCTGGCTCGTGTTACAATTGCTTTCTGACCGGTAATGGCGGCCAGATCTTGGGAGGCGTACTCCAACACTTTCGCATTTTGCAGAGCTTCGCCCAAGCCAATGTTCACCACAACCTTACTCAGACGCGGTACTTCGTGCACATTCGAGTAGGCAAATTCGTTGCGAAGAGCCGGGACCACCTCTTCTTTATATATATCTTTTAACCGAGGCATAGTTCCATCCTTAACCTGCTAAATATCTGGGGTCAACCAACAACTATCTGCCAGCTATTTGTCAATGGCCCCACCGCACCGCTTGCAGATGCGTATCTTCTTAACCCCGTCATGATCGAACTTCACCCGAACCGCCTCATCACAGTGCGGACACACCAGCATCACATTCGAGATGTGAACAGGTGCCTCCCGCTCGATGATACCGGTTTGGGTACGAGTTTGGCTGATAGGGCGTTGGTGTTTTTTGCGAAGGTTAACCCCCGCGATAATCACCCTGTCTTTTTCGGGGTTACGCATTTTACTTGATCTATTGCGATCAACCCGCCAGCCATGCACAATTTCCTTAACTTCCCCTCGAGCGCCCTTTTCGTTGCCGCTAATTACCTGTACCAGATCACCATTCTTAATTCTTTGCATATCGAACTCCTTGCTTACCGCTGAACCTGGTTAGAGCACCTCTGGGGCTAATGACACAATCCGCATAAAACCCTTTTCCCGCAACTCGCGGGCAATTGGGCCAAAGATGCGAGTTCCACGCGGTCCTTTTCCTTCAGAGTCCAGAATTACGGCGGCGTTGTCATCAAATCTAATATAAGAGCCGTCAGGGCGCCCCACCTCTTTAGTAGTCCGCACCACTACAGCCTTGACAATATCACCCTTTTTCACCGAACCCTGCGGCGCGGCTTGTTTAACGGTGGCAATGATCACATCGCCTATTCTGGCATAACGGCGCCGAGAACCACCCACCACCTGAATACACAACACTTCTTTAGCCCCACTGTTATCAGCAACCTTCAGGCGACTTTCTTGTTGTATCATCGTTTCACTGCTCCAAGAATCTTTCAGAACAAGATCAAGTTGCGTTCTCAGGACTCTTTACTCTCTAAGATTTCTACTAAAGCCCATCTTTTTTCTTTGCTAATGGGCCGGGACTCGATAATCTTGACCAGATCACCAATTTTGGCGCTGTTTTGTTCGTCATGGGCCTTAAATTTTTTATGAAGACGGACCACCTTGCCATAGAGGCTATGTCGTTTCAGGCGCTCTACCTGCACCACAATGGTCTTATCCATTTTGTCGCTGGTAACACGGCCTACCAGAATTTTACGTTGCTCTCTAGCCATAATCCTATTCCTGACACTGGAAAATAAACAAATTAAACAATTTTATGACACAGCCGCCAGCTTACGCTCGGTCAGAACTGTCTTCATCCGAGCAATATCCCGCTTCAACAAACCGATTCGGCTGGGATCTTTGACCTGACCAATAGCCAGTTGAAATCGTAGATTAAAGAGTTCTTCGTAAGCTTCTTCAATTTTCGTCCGAATTTCGTCGTCCGACAAATTCCTTATTTCAAACGCCTTCATCACTCACACTCCTAATCCACTCTGCGTACAAACTGGGTTCTAATCGGTAATTTATGGGCAGCTAACCGCATCGCCTCGCGAGCCTGCTCCTCGGTAACGCCAGCAATCTCAAAGAGTACCCGACCCGGTCTGATGACTGCCACCCAGTGATCTACCGACCCTTTACCGCTACCCATGCGGGTTTCGGCCGGTTTGGCCGTAACTGGCTTATCAGGAAAAACTCGGATCCACAATTTTCCACCCCGCCGCACGTAACGCACAATAGCCCGGCGAGCAGCCTCAATTTGACGGCTGGTCATCCAGCAGGGCTCGGCGGCTTGCAAACCAAATTCACCAAAAGTCACCTTGGCCCCACGAGAAGCTCGACCTTTCATCCGGCCGCGCATCTGCTTTCTGTATTTAACACGTTTCGGCATTAACATAAGGCATTATCCCATCAACATTCAGTCTGTTACAAGTGTCATTACGGCGACACGTAAGCCCCAACCGGCTCTTCTTTGGCCCTGGGCAAAATATCACCTTTGTAAACCCACACCTTAATCCCAATCTTACTAAAGGTGGTTAACGCCTCAACATTGGCGTAATCGATGTCAGCTCGCAAGGTGTGGCGAGGAATCCGGCCTTCACGCTGGCTTTCTTGACGAGCCATATCCGCGCCGCCCAATCGACCGCTGCAGGTAATCATAATGCCCTTGGCCCCGGCCTTCATGGCGCGACGAACAGCTTGTTTCATCGCCCGCTTATGAGAAATCCGGCGCTCAATCTGCATAGCAATATTCTCCCCAATCAGGAAGGCATTCGTGTCAGCGTTATCGATTTCCAGAACATCGATATGCACTTTCTTTTGGGTCAAATCCTGAAGTTGCTTGCGCAGTTGGTTAACCGCAGCCCCTTTACGGCCGATAATAATGCCGGGTTTAGCCGTGCTAATTTTAACAGTCACCTGTTTTGCCGCCGGCAACCGTTCAATTTCGATATCGGCCACAGCACCCCGGTCATGAGAATCATAAATTAGCTTCCGAATTGCCAGGTCTTCCTCCAGCAACTCTTTGTAATCATTCCCCTCAGCATACCAACGAGCTCGATGATCTTGAATGATCCCTAATCTAAATCCTATCGGATGAACTTTGCGGCCCAAATGACACTCTCCTTTGCCAAACTAAAACTTGACGAATTCAACCTCTTGCCCTGCATTGGACTGGACGCGAGATTGACTTATTAATCCCGAGGAGGCATTATCCCGCCAACTCCTCTGCATTTTCTTCTAGCACCACGGTAATGTGGGACATTCGTTTCTTGATCGGTTTGAATCGCCCCCGAGCGCCATAGCGCGCTCGTCGCAACCGAGGCCCCTCATCCACCGCAATCTGGGCAATGACCATATCCTCGGCATCAAGGGCATAATTTTCTTCGGCATTGGCCAGGGCGCTCTTGATCGTCTTGGCTACCGGTACTGCCGCCCGCTGCGGCAACAGTTCCAGAACTTCCAGCGCTTCCTGAGCCCGCAGCCCGCGGACAGAATTAACCACCCGCCGCATCTTTATGGGCGACCCTAAAATATACTTACTCACTGCTCTAACTTGGAAATCTGCCATGTTCACGACCCTGTTATTAAAATCACCGCTATGATTTGAGCCTTAAACGTACGCTCTCGTTCTAACGACGACTTGACTTTTCTTTAGCCACGTGACTACGGAAATACCGGGTTGGCACAAATTCACCCAGGCGATGGCCAACCATATTTTCGGTGACATAGATAGGCACGTGTCGACGTCCATCATGCACGGCGATAGTGTGCCCAACCATTTGTGGAAAAATAGTGCTGGCGCGCGACCAGGTCCGAATAACCCGCTTCTCGCCGGCGGCATTCATCGTTTCGATTTTCTTGAGTAATTTCGGCTCTACAAAAGGCCCTTTTTTCAGAGAACGAGTCATCAGTTACCCCTCCTTATCGCCGCTTCTGACGCCGACTACGAACGATATACTTGTCGGTCCGCTTATTTTTGCGGGTTTTAGCCCCTAGAGCCGGCTTACCCCAGGGAGTCTTTGGGCCGGGCATCCCAATCGGCGCTCGACCTTCGCCGCCGCCATGGGGGTGGCTATTGGGGTCCATTGCTGAACCACGCACCGATGGGCGAATACCCAACCAGCGTTTACGGCCCGCTTTACCCAAAACAATATTGCTGTGCTCCACGTTGCCAATCTGCCCGATTGTAGCCAGGCAGTTCTGGCTGATGTAGCGGACCTCCCCACTGGGCAAACGAACCTGAGAGTAATCACCTTCCTTGGCCAGCAACTGGGCCGACGTTCCGGCCGACCGAACCAGTTGCCCACCTTTACCGGGCTGTAACTCGATATTATGCAATTGGGTTCCAAGGGGAATACGATAGATGGGTAGGGCATGGCCAACCCGAATTTCGGCATTTGGCCCCGACATTACGGTGTCGCCCACGGCCAGCCCAACCGGCGCCAGGATGTATCGTTTTTCGCCGTCAGCATAAACTAATAGGGCAATACGGGCGGTCCGATTGGGGTCGTACTCGATTGATCTTACCGTAGCCGGTACGTCGTGTTTGTCCCGCTTGAAATCAATGATGCGATACCGCCGCTTATGACCACCCCCGCGGTGCCGCACCGTAATGCGACCCTGGTTGTTACGCCCTGAATTCTGCTTCTGGGGCGCCAACAAACTCTTCTCTGGAGTCGTCTGCGTAATATCTTCAAATGTCAAAACTGACATCCCTCGCCGACCAGGCGAGGTCGGTTTGTAAACTTTTACAGGCATAACTGCTTTCTCCGCTTTGCGCCTATATCAAGACTGAAAATTTACACGCCTTCAAAGGCCTCAATTCGTTGGCCGGGGGCCAGGGTCACGACCGCTTTCTTTTGAGCCGGCTTTCGTCGAATTCGTTTACGCCCCCAGCGACCATACTTAGAGGCTTGATTTATCGTTCGAACCTTAACTACATCCACATCAAAAATGTAAGACACGGCCATAGCAATCTCTACTTTATTCGCCCAGGGGTGCACCATAAAGGTATACTGGCCCTGATCAGCCGCATTACGGCTCTTCTCCGTGTCAATCGGTCGAATTACGATTTTATAGGGATTCGTGTCCATAAGCTTACTCCCAGGGATCCTTCTTACTGTCCCAGAAAACTCTCTATCACCGACACGGCCTCTTTCGTCATGATTACATAGTTATGACCCAAGAGATCGCGCACATTCAGATAATTAGCTCGCAACGCCTTCACTTCCGGTAAATTGCGAGCGCTCTTTTCAACATTCTCGTTTCGCTCGGGCAAAAGCAGGATGGCGCTGCCGGAAATATCGAGATTATCAAGCAGTTGAACTATCTGTACCGTTTTTGCTTCAGCCAGAGCCAGTTGATCCAAAACGACGAGTTGTTCGGCCGCAGCTTTGGCCGAGAGCGCAGAGCGCAGGGCCAGTCGCCGCATTTTGCGGGGCATCTTTTGCGAATAATCCCGCGGCTTGGGCTTATGGGCCTGACCGCCGCCCACAAAAATTGGCGCCTTACGATCACCGTGGCGAGCCCGGCCCGTACCTTTTTGCCGATACCATTTAGCCCCAGTTCTAGAAACCTCCGCTCGAGTCTTGGTGCTGTGGGTTCCCAAGCGGGCGTTGGCTTGCTGGCGCACCAAAGCCTGATGCATAACCGCGGCATTAGGCTCGATCCCAAAAATATCTTCCCGAAGCTCAAGTTCTTCTATGGTGGCGCCATCAAAGTTCTTAACGTCAACCTTCATCACGCACTCCTCTACCTTCCACTCGATTTCCTGGCCTCGCGGACGATAACCAGGCCATTCTTGGCCCCGGGAATCGCGCCTTTAACCGCCAAAAGATTTTTTTCGGCGTCAACCAGAACCACCTTCAAATTCTGAACCGTCACTCGCTCATTGCCCATCCGACCGGCCATCCGCACCCCTTTGAACACCCGGCCCGGAGTAGAACCGGCCCCAACCGAGCCGGACGCCCGCCACCGGTCGGACTGACCATGGGTTTTTGGACCACCGCCAAAACCATGCCGCTTGACCACTCCGGCAAAACCTTTACCCTTGCTGGTACCGATGATGTCAACCCGGTCTCCAACCTCAAACAGGGAGGCGTCAATTTTCTGCCCTTCGTCGTAGCTGTCGGCATCAGCAACCCGAAACTCACGCAGAAACCGAACCGCCGGGGCGCCAGATTTCTTGAGATGACCGGCTTTCGGTTTATTCACCTTGCGCTCAGGCACTTCGTCAAAACCTAACTGAATGGCATTGTAGCCATCCGTGTCAACCGTTTTCTTTTGCGTTACATAACAAGGCCCAACTTCGATGATACTGACCGGGACAACTTCCCCTTTCTCATCGAAGATTTGGGTCATCCCGACTTTTTTACCCAGAATGCTTTTCATTGTATCTTAGACTCAAGGAACTGTAACCACACCAGTTATCAGCGTGGATTTAGGCCATCATTCCTTCAGTCTCCCCTTTCATTATTTTAGACTCACAACCGGCTCTGGAGGTATAGGCCCAACTACTTAATTTCTACATCTACGCCGGCCGGCAAATTGAGGCGAACCAGGGCATCGATTGTTTTTGATTTGGGATCAATCACATCAATCAAGCGTTTGTGAGTACGAATCTCAAACTGTTCGCGCGAGTCCTTGTCGATAAAAGGTGACCGAATCACGGTAAATCGCTCAATCTTGGTTGGGAGCGGCACCGGACCGACCACCGCTGCACCTGTCCGTTCGGCCGTGTCCACAATTTGCCGGACCGATTGGTCTAAAACCCGATGATCATAAGCTTTAAGGCGAATTCTTATCTTTTGCTTGGCCATACTGACTCCATTGGTAAGGTTGTGATGCTATCTCAGATAACTTACCTACTCAACGATCTTGGTAATAACGCCAGCCCCAACGGTCCGACCACCTTCCCGGA
>CAYNLK010000071.1:0-31471 GCA_964398055.1 uncultured Caldilineaceae bacterium | reverse complement strand
AACTGGTAACAGCCTATAACTGGAGTAACCACAGAAAACGTCAGAACTAGAAATTTGAGGTACAATCGGCTCAAGACGAGGAGTAGACACCATGAAGATATTGCGACGCAAGGAAGTTGAAGAGATCATTAGCTCGGCCCGCTCCAGTGGGGAAGAGCTGAACTTCCGCCAGGTAAATTTACAGATGGCCAAATTTCTTAGCGGGCAGGATTTAACCGGCGCCGACTTCAGTGGGGCTGACCTGAGCGAAGCCGATCTGCGCATGGTGAGCCTGGGCCAGGCCAGCTTGAACGGGGCGATCCTGCGACGAGCGGACCTCAGCCAGGCTGACCTGAGTGAGGCCAACTTTACCGGCGCGGACCTCAATGAGGCTGACCTGAGTGAGGCTAATATCGAAAGAGCCATTCTGCGTCGAACGAATCTACGCGCCGCCAATCTCAGCGGAGTCAACCTGCGTCGGGCCAGGTTGAACGGGGCCAATCTCAGTGAAACCAACCTGAGTGGGGTCGATCTGAAGGAAGCCAGTCTGGCCGGCGCCTATCTTGGCTTGACCATCTGCAGTATGGCTGACATTAGCCACGCCGATCTACGCTGGGCTCAACTAAACGAAACCAACCTGGACCAAACTGACCTGCGTCAAAGCGACCTGCGTTGGGCCAATCTCTCCGGGGCCAATCTGCGCGAAGCAGACCTGACTGAGGTTGATCTCAGTTGGAGCAACCTCAGGGGGGCAGATTTGACCCAGGCCAATCTGGCTGGCGCAAAATTTAACGGCGCCAGGTATAACCGCCAGACCCAATGGCCGGCTAACTTTGACCCCACTCAGACCCAGGCGGTGGCCGAAGAGTGAACGCAGTTAGTTTATTGACAAAATCTATTGAATTCTGTACAGTATCTCTGTACACTTTAGGTGATGGAGGCTAGTTTATGACCATCCAAACCACTTATACTCAGGCTCGTTCCAACCTGGCCCGGCTGTTTGATCAAGTAACTCAGGATCGGGAGGTCGTCATCATTGAGCGACGCGGCGCTGACCCGGTTGCCTTGATCGCAGCCGATGAACTCTCCGGCCTATTGGAAACGGCTCACCTGCTGCGGTCGCCGGCCAATGCTCGTCGCCTGCTCACCGCCCTGGCCCGCGTTGCCGATCAGACTATTCCGCCCCAAACTATCGCCGAGCTGGGCCGCGAGGTTGGGCTAAACGATGAGCCATGAGCATCTGGCCGTGTTTCACCCAGAATTTCGTGAAGACCTACGCTACTGGGTTGAAACCGACCGCCGCACCGCCCTACGCATTTTGAATCTGGTCGAGGCCATCCTGCGCGACCCGTTCAATGGGTTGGGTAAGCCGGAACCGCTCAAATATCTTAGCGCCGGTGTCTGGTCTCGCCGTATTACCCAGGAGCACCGCCTGGTCTATGTCGTCAGTCAGGACCGTATCGACTTTTTACAAGCCCGTTATCATTACGGAGACTGATGGACTGCTCCGGGTGCAGCGCCACCCATTGGCTGGCGGACGCCGGCTAAAACCCTCTTGACATTTGCCCCAATCAAAGTTATAATTTAATCAAATTTAGTCTAAACTAAAATTTATTTTAGTTAGCAATAAGTACTCAAAGATTTTATACTGGATTGGAGTAAGCCTGATATGAACAAGTTAACGGCAGCAACGGAACGTATTCTCACCGAAGATGCCCTCAAACATATCTACAAATGTCGTAGCGAAGGTCGACGCCCGACGGTGGAGAGTATCGGCGGGGTGCTGCAAATTTCACTCAACGAGGTCGCCGACCTGCTGGCTAAAATGGCCGCTCACCATTTGCTGCAGATGACCGGCGACGAGCTGCACCTTACCCCGGCCGGGCAGGAATATGCCCTGCAGATCATCCGCGCCCATCGCCTGTGGGAGCGCTACCTGGCCGACGAAACTGGCTTCCCCCAGGATGAGTGGCACGACCGGGCCGACCGTAAAGAACATACCCTGTCGGCATCTGAAACTGAGGCACTCTCGGCCCGCCTGGGCCACCCCATCCACGATCCCCACGGCGACCCCATCCCCACGGTCAGAGGTGAATTTGTACCGCACGGCGGCCAGCCTCTAACCAAGCTGACCAGCGGCCAGGTAGCTCGGATTGTGCACCTTGAAGATGAGCCGGCTGTTGTCTATGCTCAACTGGTAGCCGAAGGGCTACACCCGGGCCTGGTTGTCCGCGTCACCGAGGTCAGCCCGCAACGAATCCGGTTTTTG
The DNA here is from genome assembly GCA_964398055.1 of uncultured Caldilineaceae bacterium. Lineage (GTDB taxonomy): Bacteria > Chloroflexota > Anaerolineae > 4572-78 > J111 > CAYNLK01. Next base: position 29,223 of record CAYNLK010000071.1, on the reverse strand, counting down.
GTCGATGGTCAGGAGCAAGTCCTGGCCCCAATTTTGGCCCACAACGTCTCGGTGATGCCGCTGTCCCAAAAGCAGATCGCTGCGTTGAAGCCAACGGAAAATCTGGCTGATTTGCAACCTGGGGAGACCGGCCAGGTAGTCAGTATTTCACCGGTTTGCCGGGGCCTGGAGCGGCGCCGCTTTATGGACCTGGGTATTCTGCCCGGCACCGTGATCAAAGCCGAGATGGTCAGCCCCAGCGGCGACCCGACCGCTTATCGCATTCGCGGGGCGCTGATCGGCCTGCGCCGGGAGCAGGCGGCTATGATCAACATCAGCCGTGAAGTCGAGTTAACCCCTAACCAACAGCATCAACTGGAGGTAGCCTGAATATGAGTTCCGTCAAGATTCCAGCCGGTCAGAGCTGTCAAACCTGTCCGGCCCATAACATCAGTAATCTGATCAAGCTGGGTATTGATATGCAAGATTGGGATTACGTCATCGCTTTGGCCGGCAATCCCAACACCGGCAAGAGTACCATCTTCAATGCGCTCACTGGTCTGCGCCAGCACACCGGTAACTGGCCCGGCAAAACGGTGACCCGGGCCGAGGGCGGCTTTTCTTACGGCGGCCACCGGTACAAGATCGTTGACCTGCCTGGGACTTACTCGCTCCTGTCGACCAGCCTGGACGAAGAGGTGGCTCGCAATTTCATCCTCTTCGGCCAGCCGGATGTGACGGTGATTGTGGCCGATGCCACTCGCCTGGAACGTAATTTGAATCTGGTGCTGCAAGTGCTGGAAATCACCGACCGGGCGGTGGTGGCCCTAAATCTGATGGATGAAGCCCGGCGGCATCACCTGACGGTCGATCAGCGGTCGCTGGCCCGAGATTTGGGCGTACCGGTCGTGCCGACCAGCGCTCGTTCCCGCGAAGGTATCCCGGAGTTGTTGCAAGCCATCAGCCAGGTAGCCACCGGCCAGTTTGTCTGCCGGCCCCATCGCCTCAAGAACGAGCCGCCCCAATTGAAGCAGGCCATCGCTGAATTGGTGGCCCAAATTGAGGTCGCTTATCCTGGCTTGCCCAATGCCCGCTGGGTAGCCCTGCGCCTGCTGGATGGCGACCAACGAATCATCGAGGCGGTGGAACAGGGCGAACTGGGCGACCTGACCCGCGATGATCCGGGGCAGACGACCGGCAATCTCCACCTGCAATTGGAGGCGATGCACCATGCTTAATCAAGGCCAACTGGCTCGCCGCGGCGGCTCGACTGCCGCGGCGGCCCGGCAAATTCTGGATACCGCCGCCCGGTTGCGTTGGGAGGTTGGTAGCAACTTGCATGAAAACGTGGTCGAGGCCATTTATACCGACGCCGCCCAGATTGCCGACCGGGCGGTCACCTACCCGGACAAGCCGCCCCGCTTCAACCTGGATCGCGCCATCGACCGGCTGGTTACCAGCCGCATTTGGGGTTTTCCCTTGATGTTACTGTTGTTCACTTTGGTCTTCTGGATCACCATTGTCGGCTCCAACTATCCATCTGCCTGGCTGGCGGCTATCCTGCTGGATACCATTTACCCGCTGCTCAAAACGGCCGCGGCCGCCGTTGGGCTGCCCTGGTGGCTGGATGGCCTGCTGATTGACGGCGTCTACCTGGCCACGGCTTGGGTAGTCAGCGTGATGCTGCCGCCGATGGCTATCTTCTTCCCGCTCTTCACTTTGTTAGAGGATTTTGGCTACCTGCCCCGGGTGGCCTTTAACCTGGATAATATCTTCAAGAAATCGGGGGCGCACGGCAAGCAGGCTCTCAGTATGATGATGGGCTTTGGCTGCAACGCCGCCGGCGTCGTTTCCACCCGGGTGATCGATAGCCCCCGTGAGCGCCTCATTGCCATCATTACCAATAATTTTGCCTTGTGCAACGGGCGCTGGCCCACCCAGATTCTGATCGCCACACTCTTTATTGGGGCTTTGGCGCCGGCCTATCTGGCCGGGATCATCTCGGCCCTGGCCGTGGTCGGCATTGCCACCCTGGGGGTACTGTTGAGCTTTGTGGTTTCGTGGGGCCTGTCGCGCAGCTGGCTGAAGGGTCAAGCCTCCACCTTTAGCCTGGAACTGCCGCCCTATCGCCCGCCCCGCTTCTGGCAAACCGTCTACACCTCGCTTATCGACCGGACCATCTACGTGTTGTGGCGGGCCATCGTTTTTGCCGCCCCGGCCGGCGCGGTCATCTGGCTAACGGCCAATATTTACATCGGCGACGCCAGCCTGGCCGTACACCTGGTTAGCCTGCTCAATCCCATTGGGTTGCTGCTGGGTTTGAATGGGGTTATTTTGCTGGCCTACGTGGTGGCGATTCCGGCCAATGAAATCGTTATTCCCACCGTGTTAATGTTGACCGTGCTGGTCACCGGGGTGCAAGGCTTCGGTTCGGGGGCCGGGGTTATGTTTGAAGGTAGTGAAGGCGAAACCATGACCCTGCTGCAGGCCGGCGGCTGGACCCTGCTGACTGCGGTCAACCTGATGCTGTTCAGCCTGATTCACAACCCGTGCAGCACCACCATTTACACCATTTACAAAGAAACCGGCAGCAAACGCTGGACGGCAGTGGCGGCGCTGTTGCCCCTGGCCCTCGGCTTTATGGTCACGTTCGTAGTGGCCCAGGTGTGGCGGCTGCTGGCCGGGTAACTTGGAAAATAGTTGGTTTGTTGGTTAGTTTGATGGTTGGTTGTTCATCAAACTAACCAACTATCAAGCCAACAAAATCCAATCCCCTTATTATCCTCAAGCTTGTTAACCAACCAACCATCCATCCATCCATCCATCCATCCATCCATTTGACAATCATAACCGAAATAGTTATACTAACCTTGATTTAACCACGGTTAAATTTAAGTTTATACTAAATTAAATATTAAATTAGTCTAATATAAATTTTCCGGCTGACCTAAACGGCCAATTAGACCGTCCTAATTGCGGTGATCCTTTCGCTCAAGTCACCCCACCAAGTGGACTATTGGGGAAACAGGATTGAATATGAAAACTATGTCTCAAGAGGAGAATCTGTCAGGGCCTGATATCGGCGCTGGCAACGAAGTAGAGTACGACGATAGCTGCGTTGAGGTTATTACCGAAGCCCTTTCAGCCGAGCCGGGCATCATCAGCGTAAAACTGGATACCGACCAGCAACAATTGGCCGTAGCTTACGACGCCCAACTCATCTCAGAGCCGCAAGTAGCCCAGCTAGCCCAAGGCGTCGCTCCCACCTTGCAGCAACGGCTGGCCACCTGCACCATGCGCCTGGGCCGCCGCGGCGGCCGCATGTGCGAGTCGTGTGCGGCGGTTCTGGAAGGGCGGGTAGCCCAGTTACCCGGCGTGCGCCAGGCCTCGGCCAGTTATACCGGCGGTGTCTTAAGCGTTACTTACGACCACAACTTCACCTCACCCAACCAGTTGAGGCAGAGTATTAGCCAGCTTGGGGTAAGCGTGGCCCCCTCCCACGCCGACGCGCCGGCAGAGACGGCCCAACCCGCCGCGGAGCAGAGCCGGCTGCGGCGGGCCAGGCTCTGGCTCACCCCCCAACGGCTGGAAGCGATCTTCACCCTGATTACGTTCGTCGCCATGCTGCTGGGCTGGCTGCTGGAATACCTGGGCGCGCCCCATGGGGTTGTAACGGGCCTGTACGTGGTTGCCTACGTGACCGGCGGGGCCTTTGGCCTCAAGGCCGGGCTGGAGTCGCTCCGGGCCAGGACTATCGACATCGATCTGTTGATGATTTTGGCCGCCCTGGGGGCGGCGGTCGTCGGTGCGCCGTTCGAAGGGGCCATGCTGCTGTTTCTCTTCTCGCTCTCGAACGTGTTGCAGGCTTACGCCCTGGACCGCACCCGTAACGCCATCCGGGCCTTGATGAAACTGCGACCGGATCAGGCCGAGGTGCGCCGCGGCAGCCGGCTGGTCACCTTGCCGGTGGAACAAATTGTGATCGGCGACCGCTTTGTGCTGCGGCCCGGCGACCGTATTCCCCTGGATGGGCTGGTAGTCGAGGGCGAAAGCACGGTTGATCAGGCGCCCATTACCGGCGAGTCGATGCCGGTGGCCAAGCGCGTTGGCGATGCGGTGCTGGCCGGCACCATCAACAAGAACGGCAGCCTGGAAGCGCAGGTGACCAGGCTGGCCAAAGACTCGACCATTGCCAAGATGATCCGGCTGGTGGAGGAAGCCCAAAGCCAGAAGGCCCAAACGCAGCGCTTTCTGGATAAAGCCGAACAATACTACGCCCTCGGCGTGATCATTTTCACCATCCTGGTGGCCATCTTTCCCATCATGGTGTTGGGCGAACCGTTCAATACCGCTTTCTACCGGGCCATTACCGTGCTGGTGGCGGCTTCACCGTGCGCTCTGATCATCAGCACCCCGGCCTCGATTCTCTCAGCCATTGGCAACGGCGCCCGTCGCGGCGTGTTGTTCAAAGGCGGCGTCTACGTGGAACAGGCCGCCGGGATCAAAGTGGTGGCCTTTGATAAAACCGGCACCTTGACTATGGGCCAGCCCGAGGTAACCGATGTGACGGTGCTGGCCAACGGGCCAACCGGCAACGGACGCTGGCACGGCACGGCCGATGAACTGCTGGCCCTGGCAGCCACGTTGGAGGCCAAGTCGGAACATCTGCTGGCTAAAGCGACCGTGGCGGCGGCCAATCATCGCCAGCTCGAGCTGTCGGAGGCGCTCGCTTTTGAAGCGGCTACCGGCAAAGGCGTGGCCGGCCAGGTGGATGGGCTGGACCTCCGGGTGGGCAATTTACGCTACTTTGAGGAGTATAACTGCCTGGGAAGCGCGGCCGCGGCCCAGGAGGTCGAACGGCTGCAAGCTGAAGGCAAGACCTCGGTAGTGGTGGCCCAACTGCTGAACGATGGACAGACGGCCCACTTGCTGGGCGTGATTGCTTTTGCCGATAAAGTGCGTCCACAGGCCGCCGAGGTGGTCCGTGACCTGAAGTCATTGGGGGTGGGACGGGTGGTGATGCTGACCGGCGACAATGAGCGGGTGGCCAAAGCCATTGCCGCCCAGGTGGGTGTAGACCAATATTACGCCGACCTGTTGCCCGAGGACAAGGTCCGGCTGGCCAAAGAACTAGAGCACGAGTATGGCTTCGTAGCCATGGTCGGCGATGGCGTCAACGACGCCCCGGCCCTGGCCAGCGCCTCGATGGGCATTGCCATGGGCGCAGCCGGCACCGATGTCGCCCTGGAAACCGCCGATCTCGTGTTGCTCTCCGACGATCTGACCAAAATCCCCTATGCCATTGCCTTGAGCCGGCAAACCCGCCAGACGCTTATAGTCAATTTGGCTTTTGCGATGACGATGATCGTCATTATGCTGATCGGCATCTTTGCCATCGCCCTGCCCCTGCCACTGGCCGTGCTCGGTCATGAAGGCGGCACGGTGCTGGTCTCGCTCAACGGCTTGCGGCTGCTGGTTTATGACCGGTAGGTAGGGGCGCAAGGCCTTGCGCCCCTACGTAAAAGTGCCGGTCACCTGTTACTCAACCCTTACCGGCTTGTAAACCTCAGTGCTGTTTCCGTCCAGATCTTCGACGATGAAGCCAACGATGTAGTCACCCGCAGCGGCATCCAACTCTTGCCAGGTAAACGGCTGCTCGCCAAAGGTCAGGCTGGCTCCGGTTTGGGTGGTAACGTGCGCCACCCGGCCGTTTTGGTCCAGGTCCATCCACTTTTCGAGGACGGTGAATGTATCGCCCGCTTGCGGAATGATTTCATGCGGCGCGCCGACGTCGCCTTCGCCGGTAAAGCCAAAGACCTGCCGTAGTTGGCCATCCCGGAAATAAAGGTGGCCATTGCGGGACTCGCCGCTGTCGGTGTAGGTGTAGAGGCCATCAACTGTGTAGGTGGCTTCCTCAAACGTAACCCCGTAGCTCCGGGGCGTGAACAGCGCCGGCGCCGAGTTGACCCCATCGCTGATGGCAAACACCACCGGTTCCCACTCAAACTCCATCGTAAATTCACCGGCCTCACCCCAGTCAGGATAATACACCCCGTCGACTTCGCGGGTATCGGCGCTCTCCAGGTAATCCGTGTCGGCCACATAAATGGAATTGGCCTGCTGGTCATAGAAACCAACAAAAAGGTAAACGTAGCCAACATTCTGGCCGCTGATGTCGGTGCTCAGCAACACCGGGCGGCCGGGGGCAGCCACGTCAGCCGAAAGGGTCAGCGGCGATAGCTCGATTTGGCCGGCGCCTGGCGCGCTGATCGGCGCGCCGCGCTCCGGTACGGCCAGCGCCCCGGTTTCACGGCCAAAGGAGCGGCCGGTATAGTGGTAGGCCAGAAAGTCGTCCCACAAAGAGATGTCGGCAAAGCGCCGCGCCGCCACGGTATAGGACTCGGCGCCGGTGGTCGCCGTCCGGTACAGCTGGGAGTTAGGAAAATAGATGGAGATGCCGGTAGCGCCTGGTTTGCGCGGACCATGCTTTTTGGCAATGACGGCTTGGTTCAACGAGGCCAGCACCTGATCGGCGGCCTGGGTCACGCGGTTATTGTTGCTTGCGCGGCTGAGCAACTGGACAAAATTACCCAGATCAATATAAGAAGGCGGCACATCCCGGCCAAAGACGCTAGTAAATGATTGGGCATAGGTCCGCGCCTGGGCCACAACCGGTTGCCTGGCTTCTTGCAGGTTAAAGGCCAGGTCGTTCACCCGGTCGATCAACTCCGGCAGGGCTGCCAGGTCAACCGCAGTGAGGGTGATATCTTGCTCCATCTGCCGGGCCAACTGGGCGGCGGTGATGCTGCCAAAGCCAAAAAGTCCGCCCAGCGGGGAACCCTGCCGCAACAGGTCGGCCCGGGCCTGCTCGTCCACAATCCGCTGATCAGCCTGAATGTAACTATCGACAATCAACCGGCTCAATTCGGCCCCGTTCATATCCGGGTTGGTTTTTAGGGCTTCCAGGAAGCCGGTGTAGGCCCAGCCCAGGGCCGGTTCGGTTTCTTGCGAGGCGACGGCATAGCGGGCATGGGGGGCCAGGGCGCTAAACACTTCCAGGTGGGCCATCAGGCAGGCATCCAGGCCGATCAACTCAAACTGTTGCAACCCGGTTTGGCGGCGAATCTCAGCCAGCGCCTCGTCCAATTCGGATAGGTAGAGCTGGTCGCCCAATACCGCCGAAATGGGCAGGTTGGGATCAGCCCGGCCGCCCGGTGAAGGATCGCTCCAACCGCCGGGCCAACCAATCCCGTGATCGGACATAATCAGGACGTGCTTATCGGCCGGAAAGTTCTCAATAGCCCAGGTCACAAAGTCAACCAGAGTCTGGCCGTCGGACATATTGACCTCGCCCAAATCTGCCACCACCTGCGAGCCGACCCGCTCCAGATCGTTATCCTGGGTGATGTAAAAACGTTTGGTGGTGGACCAGTTACCATCGCCCTGATATCCGCCTTTGAAGCGGTCCACCTGGGCTACAATGTGGATGCGTTCGCTGGAGCCAACCCGCTCAGCCTCATTGAGGTCCACATAAATATCTTTCTCTAATATCTTATCATCGGCGTCCTGGTAGAGCATCACCAGCCACGTGTGCCCCTCCGCCGGCACGGCTGCGGGCGTAAAGGCCACCGGTTTAGATGTAGCGGTCGGCCTGGGCGTGTCCCGGACCACCGGCGCCGGGGCAGCCAACCCGGTTTCTAGGGGCAGCACCTCGGCAGGCGGGTTTTCGCCGGAGTCGCCCGGCCCCAGAAACAGAAAAATGGGGATAGTGCACAGCAGTAACACCAACAACAAGCCAATACTGATGGGCCGCCGTGGGCCTGAAGGCATTGAGGGTCGGAAGGGGGGCCGTGCGCCGCCGCCCGTACCCGAGGGAGGCCGCGGCGGCGGTTCATCGGCTCGGCGCCGCTGGGGCGCTTCGGCGCGGGGGCGACCGGCCTCCCCCGCCGGTTCGCTGCGCCGGCGCCGTTCTACCCGGACTGTCTTTTTGGGATCGCCGGGGCCGGTGGCCAGCAGCCACGGTGGGCCAAACCAGGCCGGCGACTCACTGGTCGTGGCCGGGGTCCAACTTGAAAGTCGGTAAAATCCACGTTGATTTTTCATAACGCCTCCTGCATGAATATCCCTTCCCCGAATCAGGGGAGGGGGGGAAAGAGTAGCTGGCGCATCCCTGTGCGTCGGCTAATTGTGCTCCGACGGTCCCATAATGGTAACCCCTTCGCTCTTTTCCACGTAGCGAGCGAAGATATATTTATCTTCGATACCGTCGCTGTGCTTGCGCTTCAGGTCGGGCCGGGGCAGGCTGCTGACCTTGGCCACGATCAGATAGAGCTGACCGGAGCGCAAGCCCTCAGCACACAACTGCTCAAAGGTGGTCAAATCGCGGGCCGTATAGGCATGTTGAATGCCAGCCCCTCGGGCGATGGCGGCCAGGTCAACGATGCCGGCGGCGGTATGGGTAGGCGGCCCGCCAATCGACTGGTAACATTCGTTATCCCACACGATGATAAACAGATTCCGGGGCCGTTCATTGGCCAGCGTGGCCAGGATACCCAGGTTAAAGAGCAGGCCGCCATCGGTGTCCAGCGCCACGATCTGGCGGTGGGGCAAACCGACGGCCAGGCCAAAGGCTTCGGGGGTCACGCAACCCAACTGCTGTTGGAACAGGCTGGCCTCGCGCATGTGGGGCGCGGCGTTATACCATTCATCCACCGAGCCGCCGAGCGACAGAATGACCAGCTCATCCTTGAGTTGGGCGGCCAGGATTTTCATGCAGTCGTAACGTTCCATCACCATTATCCTCCTTCACTCAGGGTTTGTCAATGGGGTGGGTAGGTTGGCCGGGGAAATAGTCGGTGCAATCCCCGGTCAGAACTACGGCGTAATGGTTCATGGAGGCATAGGCGCTGGTGAAAGCCTTTTTGATGGTGGGCCGGATATCGTCAATCCGCTGGACGATCTTGAAGGGTATCCGCAGCGCCTGCAACATCGGTTCCATAGTAATGCCGTGGGGAATGGCCCACCAGTTTGGCTCACCGACATCACCCCGATAGCTCATGATCATCACCACCGGAATTCTGGCTCCCAGGCCCAACCGGGCCAGCGGTTCGGCCGCGGCCCGAATACCGGAGTTTTCCATCACCAGCACGGCTCGTTTACCGGACAGCCACACCCCGGCGCAAATGGCCGCGCCTTCACCCTCATTGGTGACCGGAATCGTGCGGATATCAGGCGCGGCAACCAGCGCCGGGTAAAGCTCTTTGAAGAGCGAATCCGGCAGAAAGCAGGCTACGGCAACCCCGGCTGCCCGCAGGCCGGCCAGGGTTTCTTCGACGGCGCTTTGATGCATACTCATTGTTTTTCCTTTCGTAAGTGTTAATGGCCTGGAGTCGGGCTGAGTCAGCGTTAACAACAGGGCGAGTCAATTGCCCAATTTGTAGGCAAACGCTGCGGCCGGGATGCCGGCCAGGGTGAGGAAATTGTTATACTTGATTGCAACAACTTGGCAAAATGGGGAGCAACGGCGCCTTCGTGCAAAAAGCTCAACTGCTGCTTCTACTTGATCTCCTGGTAGTAGGTTTGCACCGCCTTTGTGGTTAGGCTTCAAACTCAGGTAAGGCATAGCGTTACCTCCGGATGCCAGATGATACGGTCAAGTAACCGGATTCGTCAACTACCTGAGGCTCGCCGGGCGACGGGGATTCGGTCGGGGGTAAGCGGAACGAGGCTAATGACGCGTCTACAACCAGCCAGATTCGATCTCAGCCCAAAAGCGCCGGATGGCTGCCTGGCCCTGGTCGGCGGCCTCCTCCCACCTCTGTCGCAGATCAACCGCCAGGCGAAAAGCCTCCTCGGCGTCCCGCTCTTCGCCAATATAGAACTTCTTGAAGTAGCCTGTACCGTCCGGTCCAATTGGGCAGAAAGCGCACCAGTACTCCTGGTATCGTCCGGTGCCGTTATACTGGTGCGAGTGATACACGCCCACTATGCCGCTGCGATTGTTGGGTTGGGGTTTGGCCTTGTAGGTCGGCGTATTGGCGGGGCGGGGTGGATACCGGCGCTCCAGCTCCTGCCGGTAGGCTTCAGCGGCGGCCAAAGCCTGCTCGCGGCCGCCAAATTGCCGATCACTGAATAATTTGGAGTGATACCCCCGCTTACCCGGTCCCCGCACTTGCCAACCGTGGGTGCCTTTTGAACTATCTTTGGGTTTATCAAGTCGAACAATAAAAGCCATAGCCTTATTATACTTTTATTGCGCCCAATATTACAAAAACCTATCACCGGCAGAAACATTCTCGAACCTTTTCGATGAACCCTCTTCGTCAATCTTCCTATTTCTAATCAAACTTCCAGTAAAATTTTCATAACCTGGCCGCCGCTCTCCATCAGCTTAAAGCCGGCCTCCAGTTGGTCCAACGGGCGGATGTCGGTGATGATTTTTGCCAGAGGAATAGTTCCGGCGGCGGCTAATTGAATAGCCTTTTCAAAATCCTGGTGTTCGTACACCCTGGCGCCAAACAGTTTGAGTTCGCGCCAGAAGAAACGAAACAGATCAACCTGGGGCGGCTGGCTAAATATTCCAACCACCACAATCCGGCCCCGCGTCCGGGGCAACTGCGTCATCACTGTGGCCGCGGCCAGTGAGGCAGTCACCTCAAAGACCACGTCGGCGCCGGCGCTGCTGGTTTGCCGGTTAACATAGTCCGGCAGGTCGTTTTCAAGCGGGTTACGCGCATCCAGGTCTAACTGCCGGGCCAACTCCAGGCGGAACGGATTGATTTCCGATACCAGCACCCTGGCCCCAACTTGCCGGGCAACCAGGGCGATTAAAAGCCCAATCGGTCCACCGCCAAGCACCACCACATACTCATCTGCTTTGACTTGGCCCAGGCGGACGTCGTGGCAGGCCACGGCCAGCGGCTCGATCATAGCGCCGTGAGTGAGCGGGAGATTGGCCGGCAAATGGTGTAAGGTATGGGCCGGCACGGTCCAGTAACTTTGCAAAGCGCCTGGCGTGTCGATACCCAGAAACTTGAGCTGCTGGCAGATGTGGCTATGGCCGGCCCGGCACGCCGGACAGTTGTTGCACGGGGCCAGCGGCATCACCGCCACCGGGTCGCCAATGGAGAAGCCTTCAACTCCCGCCCCAAGCGCGGCGACCGTACCGGCGGTTTCGTGGCCCATAATTTGGGGCAGGTGGACCCGTTTGTCCATCGCCCCGTGGTAGATATGCAAATCGGTGCCACAGATGCCGCAGTAGGATATCTTCAATTGTACTTGGCCCAGCTGGGGAGCGACCGGTGTACATTCCCCCAAGGTAATAGTTTTGTTGCCGTGATAGAATGCTGCTTGCATTGGTTTCTCCAACAGAGTTAAGAATGATGCCGCGCCTCTTTGATCCAGGCCAGCACCTGGGCCACCTTTTGTGAGATGGCCTCAAAATCGCCGGCGGTGACCAGCTCTTTGACGATCAGGTTCGAACCCATCCCCACACAGGCTACCCCGGCTTTGAACCAACTCTCGATATTCTCCCGGCTGGCCTCGACGCCGCCGGTGGGCATGATCCGGCTCCAGGGGCAGGGCCCCAGCACCGCTTTGACGAAATCCGGCCCGCCCACTGCGCCGCCCGGAAATACCTTAACGATCTCAACACCTAGCTCCTCAGCCTGAGATATTTCTGATACGCTGCCGCAACCGGGTATATAAGCGATCTTGCGCCGGTTGCACAACCGGGCTGTTTCAGGGTTGAGGATGGGGCTGACGATGAAGTCGGCGCCGTTGGCAATGTATAGGGCCGTGGTTGGCGCGTCGATCACCGAGCCTACGCCTAACATAACCTCGGGGTAGGTCGCAGCGACGTAGCGGGCAAGTTCGGTAAAAACCTGATAGGCAAAATCGCCCCGGTTGGTAAATTCGATGACCCGCGCCCCGCCGTTAACACAAGCGGCCACGATTTTTTGAGCCGCGGCGATATCTTTGTGGTAAAAAAGCGGCACCAGGCCCAACTCAAGCACGGCATTCAACACTTCAATTCTGGAATGGCTGGCCATAATGACTCACCTTCTCTCGATTCCATCTTCAAGCGGGTTCAGGTCAACGGCCCAGCCAACCGCCATCCAGCGGCACAACCGAGCCGTGCATATAATCCGACGCAGCCGAGGCCAAGAACACCACCAGCCCTTGCAAATCTGCCGGCTGGCCCCACCGGCCCGCCGGAATGCGGGCCAGGATGGCCAGGTTCCGCTCCGGATCGGCCCGCAGGGCGGCGGTGTTGTCGGTGGCAATGTAACCGGGGGCGATGGCATTGACGTTGATATTCAGCTTGGCCCATTCGTTGGCCAGGGCTTTGGTCAGCCCGCCGACGCCGCTTTTGGACGCGGTGTAGGCGGGAATCAAGATACCGCCCTGGAACGTGAGTAACGAGGCGATGTTGATGATCTTACCGCCGCCCTGATTGGCCATTACCCGGGCCGCGGCTTGCGACAGGAAGAATAGCGATTTTAAATTAACCTGGAGAACATCATCCCAATCCTGCTCATTGAACTCGAGCGCGGGCGTTCGCCGGATAATGCCGGCGTTGTTGACCAGAATATTCAACCGACCCAGCTCAGCCACAGCCCGGCCGACCACGCCGTTCAACTGTTCAACGGTAGCCTCCAGTAGATTACATTCGAGAGGCAGGAACCGGCGCCCCAAAGCTTCTACCTGGGCCTGAGTCTCTTCATACCGGCTCTGGTACAGGCCGGCGATATCCGCGCCGGCTTCGGCCAGCGCCAGCGCGGCCGCCTGGCCTATGCCGCGGCCGACGCCGGTAACCAGCGCTGCTTTTCCGTCAAGCTTGAATGAATCTAAAATAGTCATTTTAACACCTCGATTTTTTGGTTATTCGTAATTACTCGCCGGGATTTGGAGATTTGGGGATAAAATCAGTTATAAGAAAGCTTCTAATCTCCTGATCCCCGCCTAAAACTAGCCTGTTTCGGGACCGCTTGAAGTTATGGTTATTCAGAAATTATGACTCTTTGCCGGGTTGGGTATTAGGTGGTAAGTACCCCAGAGTACCGGAGATAACTCGAGCCGCCTCGATGACCAATGAGGACAGGGCGTTGAGGCGAGCGATAGACAGCCGGTAAGCCGGCCCCGAGATGCTAATGGCGGCAAAGACACGGCCGGTATGGTCGAAAATTGGCGCGCCCACACACCGAACGCCATCCTCACTCTCCTCATCATCAATGGCAAACTTCTGCGCCCGGACCCTGGCCAGTTCCTCGGCTAAAGCCGTCCGGTCGGTGATCGCCGTCGCAGTACAGCCGGTCAACTTCAGTTGCTCAATAAGTCTGGCCTGATCAGGACCGGGCAAAAAGGCTAAAATCGCTTTGCCCATCGCCGTGCAATGAAGCTTGTTGCGAGCCCCAATATTTGAGGCCATCCGGACAGACTGTGAACTTTCTACTTTGGCAATGTAGAGGATCTCCGTATTGTCCAAAATGGACAGGTGGACGGTTTCGTTGGTCACATCGCTCAGGTTACGCATATGGGGTTTGGCTAACTCCGGCAGATCGAGTGCATCCAGTACCTTTTTGCTGAGACTCAGCGCCTGGGCGCCTAGCCGATAGGCCGAACCTTCGACGTGGGCCACATAACCACGCTCGGCCAGGGTGCAAAGAAGTCGATACGCCGTCGGCCGGGATATGTCACACCGTTTCGCAACGGCGGCAGCCGATAGCGGCCGGTCGGCATCCGCCACACATTCCAAGATATCGAGCGCTTTTAACACCGTTTGCGATAAGTTTGATTCGTTGAGGACACCCTTTGCGGACATACACGTTTCCTATTAACACTGTTAGACTGGTTGGCTATATCCCTCTAAAAGTTGATCCATCACCCAATTGGTTCGCGCCCCGCTTGCGCCGGTGCTGGGGCAATGGCCCAGGCCGTTTAGCTCAGCGACAATCGTTTGGGTGAGCGGCTGGTGAACGTGAGGTGGATTGTCGATGGTAAACTCAGTTACGCCGGCAGCGGTGGTCAGGACAATGGGTGCGGTATCGAAGGAAGAAAAGTTGAGCTTGCCTTTGGTTCCTACCATCTCAGTCTGATCAAAATGGTTGAAGGTGGTAAAGCTCCAAATACCGACCGCCTGGACGCCCGACTCGAACTCAAACGCGCCGGTAACAATATCCTCGGCGGGGTAATGACCGCCCAGATTCCCGGCAAACCCTTTGACCGACCGGATGGGACCTAACACGTAATCCAGAAAATCAAGGGTGTGGCAACCCATATCAACGAATTTGCCGCCGCCGCCAATTTCAGGGGTGTAGTGCCAGTCAAGCCGGTCCGGCAGGGGCATATAGAGGGCCATCGTTACGCCGCGAACCTCACCGATAGCCCCGCTCTCAAGTAGCTCTTTTACCTTCAGAAAGCGGGGCAGGCTGCGCCGGTAGTAAGCTACAAACAGCGGCACACCGGCCAACCGGCAGACTGCCAGCATCTCCTGGCACTCGGCGTAGTTCAGCGCCATCGGCTTTTCAACATAAACCGGCTTGCCGGCCTGGGCGCACAGCAAGGTGTACGCTTTGTGGGCATAGGGCGGGGTGGCAATGTAAACGGCGTCTACCTCAGGGTCCTGGATCAAAGCCTCGGCGTTATCATACCACTTCGGCACGCCGTGCCGCCGAGCGTAATCCGCGGCCAGGTTGCCATTACGCCGCATCACCGCCACCAGGCTGGAATGGTCCGCTTTTTGAAAGCCAGGACCGCTTTTGACCTCCGTTACATCACCGCAACCGATGATGCCCCAGCGAATCGTCTTCATCGTCACTCCTCATTCACCCCCCAATCTTGAACATTGTCTTTACGGCCGTGGCTGCTTTGGCCGAGGCAAAGGCAGCCGCCGCTTCATCCAGCGAGCGCACCTCGGCCTCAATCGACTTGAGGTCAAAGCGCTGTTGGGCGGCCAGGCTAATGGTCTGGTCGTAATCTTCACGAGTATAAACTCTGGCCCCAATCAGATCGACTTCGTGGAAGTTGACCGCCCGTAAATCGATAGCTGTTGGCTCCTTAAAAATACCCACCTGGACAATCTGCCCCCTGATTCTGACCAGATCGAGTAGATAAGGGGCCACACTGGGATGGCCGGTGGCTTCAAACACAATATCGCCGCCCCGGCCTCGAGTTAGATCCACCACTTGCTCAACCAGATTATCAGCGGCGGCGTTCAATACCGTAAAGCCCAGCTTCTCAGCCCCGGCGATCCGCGCCGGCGCTATCTCGGTCACAATGACCTGGGCCGCGCCCGCGGCCCGAGCCACCAGCGCCATTAACAGGCCAATTGGCCCGGCCCCGGTGACCACCACCGTGTCGCCAATTTGCAGCCGCGACATCCGGGCCGAGTGGATACAGACCGCCAAAGGTTCTATCAGCGCCCCTTCCTGGTCAGATACGCTGTCGGGAATTTTGAAGACAGTGTCTTGCGTTACCCGGACATACTCGGCAAAAGCGCCGTCCGTATCGATGCCAAAGAGCTTCAGTTCTTTGCAAACGTGGGGCAAGCCCATCTGGCAAACATAACACTGACCGCAAGTTATCAGCGGGAAAACCGTTACCCGATCGCCGACCTTTAAATCCGGGCGGGGATTTTGAGGCAGCTCGACGATTGTGCCGGAAAATTCGTGGCCCATTACCAGCGGGGGTTTGGCCCGGGGGTGCTTGCCGGCCACAATGCTCAGGTCTGAGCCACAAATACCGGCATAGGCTACTTTGATGAGCACAGTAGCGTCTGTTACCTGGGGGATGGGTTTATCGACAACGGTCACCGTGTCTTTGCCCTGAAAACTTACCGCTTTCATAAAGCGCTCCTCGGAAAGTAGTGATCAGTGAACAGTGAACAGTGAACAGTGATCAGTGATCACTGTTCACTGATTACTAACTACTAGCAGCTTGTCGGAGAGAACGCTTTTGCCTGTCAAAATAGGCTACTTACCCTTGTTATTGGGGTCAAATTTCAGGCGAATCACCCTATTTTGACCCCAAAAACCCTTATAAACGGGGCAACTGATTTTCTCTCCGACAGACTGCTAGGCCATCTCAGCCAGCGGCGCCGGATCCATATCGCTGAAGGCCTGGTTTTCGCCACCCATGGCCCACACAAAACAGTAATTGCTCGTACCGGCTCCGGCGTGGATCGACCAACTGGGTGAAATAACCGCCTGCTCATTTCTGACGACGATGTGCCGGGTTTCTTGGGGCTGGCCCATCAGGTGAAAGACGACATTATCGCCCGCCAGATTGAAATACATGTAGACTTCCGACCGGCGTTCGTGGGTATGGGCCGGCATGGTGTTCCAAATACTGCCCCCGGCCAACTCGGTAAAACCCATCACCAATTGGCAGCTTTGCACCCCACCCTCGTGGATGTATTGAAAAATCGTTCGTTCATTGGCGGCCGCTTTACTGCCAAGATCGAGGCGATTGGCCTGCGCCTGGGTCGCGTGGGTGGTTGGATAGGCCCGGTGAGCCGGCAGGCTGACCAGATAGAAGCGAGCCGGGCGGCTGGCGTCGGCGCTGGCAAAGGATATCTCCTGGCTGCCCCGGCCAATGTACAGCATCTCCCGATTGGCCATGCCATACTCTTGACCATCAACGATAATGCTGCCCTGAGCACCGATGTTAATCACGCCGATTTCGCGCCGCTCGGCAAAGTATTTGGCCCTCAGTTCCGCGCCGGCCTCAAGACTCAAGGAGAGATTCGTGGGCACGGCTGAACCGACAATCATCCGGTCAATGTGGAGATAGACCAGCTTGACTTCATTGGGTT
Source organism: uncultured Caldilineaceae bacterium (assembly GCA_964398055.1). Taxonomy (GTDB): domain Bacteria; phylum Chloroflexota; class Anaerolineae; order 4572-78; family J111; genus CAYNLK01. The sequence continues at coordinate 12,431 of CAYNLK010000071.1, read as the reverse complement.
CGAACAGATCGGCAATCAGAAATTCAGCGCTGATCTCAGCGGTGTTCATCCTTTCAAAGCTGTGCGGGTCTCGTGAATAGCGAACTTCCATGATGCTGTCTCCAATTTTGACTATTTTGAATTTTATGGGGTTATGAGGTCAAATCCGCAAAACGTGAAACCTAAATTCACGTATTACGTTTTACGTTTTACGATGCCAACCTTCCGAAATCCGATTGAACCCCAATTTCATAAAAATTAATCCGGCGACTAACGTGACACCCGCCCGGACGCGTCGCCGCCTATGAGTTTCTCAACTTCGGCCACAGTAACCAGATTGAAATCCCCAAAGAGCGAGTGCTTCAGGCAAGAGGTCGCCACGGCAAAGTTGAGCACCCGCTGGGGGTTGTCTCGATAAGTTCGCAAACCGTAGATCAGGCCGCCCACAAAGGCGTCGCCGCCGCCAACGCGATCAACTATGTGGGTGATGTCATACCCGGGGGCAGTATAGAATTCGCCAGCCTGCCACAACACGCCCGACCAACTGTTGCGGCTGGCTGAAATGGAGCCGCGCAGGGTAATGGCGATGGTCTGCAAATGAGGAAAACGTCGATCTAGTTGCCGGCAGACGTAGAGATAGCGGCCGGCTTCAACCTTACCGCTGGTCACGTCGGTATCGGGCGCCTTGATGCCAAAGACCTTGTCGGCGTCTTCTTCGTTGCCAATGGCCACGTCACAATAACTAACCAGTTCGGCCATCACCTCACCGGCCGGCTGGCCCCATTTCCAAAGTTTTTTACGATAATTGAGATCACACGACACGGTCAGCCCCAGCTCTTTGGCCGTCTGGATCGCCTCCAGGCAAACGTCGGCCGTTCCTTTTGAAATGGCCGGGGTGATGCCGGTCCAGTGGAACCAGTCGGCGTCGACCAGAGCCTGCCGCCAGTCGATCATGCCTGGTTCAATGGTAGCCATAGCCGAGTTAGCCCGGTCGTAGATCACTTTGCTACCCCGCTGCATCGAGCCCATTTCCAAAAAATAGATACCCAAACGGTCGCCACCCCGGATAATCTTGTCGACGCCTACCCCGTACTGCCGCAAGAACTGCAAGCAGGCGTCGCCCAGCTCATTGTTGGGCAAGCGGGTCACAAAATCAGCCGGTATGCCGTAGTTTGCCAGCGACACGGCGACATTCGACTCGCCGCCGCCGTAAATCACCTCAAAAGAACGCGCCTGTCCAAACCGCAAGAAGCCGGGCGGCGATAGGCGCATCATGATTTCTCCAAAAGTTACCACCTTTTTACTCATTGTTGTTTTCCCTTGAGACAAAACATTATTTGGCGCGGGATACCTGACGACGCAGTTCGTCTAGATCGCCAATCCGAGAGTTACATATTCAAGATTTCTTGCCACACGGTCTCGTCGACCGGGATGCCGTTGGCCAGGTTTTCCCGGCGGGTTCTGAGCACCCGTTCACCGGGGAACAATACCTCGGCCGTGGTTGCGTCGGGTTCGGCCTGGTGCAAATCGGCGATGATATTTTCAACTACTTGCTCAACCCAGGCCGCCCCGGCAGGTTGGCTGATGTCAAAGGCAATAAATACTTGCGATATACCAAATTCGGCCTGGCGTTGTCTGATCTGGTAGGTGGCCAGCCCGCCGGCAATCAACGCGGCGGTCATATCGAGCAGCAACGCCAATCCGGAGCCTTTCCAGTAGCCGATGGGCAAGGCCCGCCCGGATGCCAGAATCACCGCGGCATCCTGGGTAGGCTGGCCATGCTGGTCAAAGCCGCCCGGTACCGGCAATTTTTCACCCCGGCGACTGACCACTTCCAGCTTGCCAAAGGAAAACTGGGTCATGGCCATGTCGAGCACCACCGGACCTTCCGGGCGGGGAACGGCCAGCACCAGTGGATTGTTGCCCAGCCGGATGTCGCGACTGCCATACGGCGGCATCACTGCGGTGGCGTTGGTCCAGCACAACAGCACAAAACCGGCTGCGGCGGCCACCTGGCCATAAGCGCCGGCGCGCATCCAGTGGTTGGTGTTGCGCAGCCCCACGCAGCCCAGGCCATGTTCGCCGGCCAGAGCCATAGCCCGCCGGGTGGCCGCCAGGGCGTTGAGCGGGCCGGGGCCCAGGTGACCGTCCCACTGTTCCCACGCCCCAAAAGCGGTGACCAGTTCCGGTTCGGCGTCGATCTTGATGTAGCCTTGCTCGATCTGCCGGATAAAAGTGGGAAAACGATTCCAACCGTGAGAGACGACGCCATCCAGGCTATTTTGGGCAAAAATGGCGGCTAATTGTTCGGCCCGTTCTGGCGCAAAACCAACTTTCAGCAGCACAGTTTGAAACTGCTGTTTCATTTCTGCAAAAGGAACACGCCTCATATTTTCTCGATTCCTCTCAACGCAAGCTCGCGGGCCCGGTGGCAGGCCACGTAGTGCTTGGGCACCACTTCTTCCAACTGGGGTATAACCTGATGGCAGATATCTACGGCGTAATCGCACCGGGGATGGAAATAACAGCCGGATGGAGGGTGGGCCGGGTCGGCCACATCGCCTTTGAGGACGATGCGTTCAGAGCGGAGACGGGGATCCGGTTTGGGGACGGCCGAGAGCAGAGCTTCAGTATAGGGATGTTTTGGATTGTTAAACAGGGATGTTGTTTTGGCCATTTCAACGATTTTGCCGACATACATCACCGCTACCCGGTCGCTAATGTGCTTAACCACGCTCAAGTCGTGGGCGACGAAAAGATAGGTCAGACCAAGCTCGTCTTGTAAGTCAAGCAGCAGATTGAGAATCTGGGCCTGCACCGACACATCAAGCGCCGAGACCGGTTCATCGGCTACGATCAAACTTGGATTAAGGGCCAGCGCCCGGGCGATACCAATCCGCTGGCGTTGCCCGCCGCTAAAAGCGTGCGGATACCGCCGCAGGTATTCAGGCCGCAGTCCCACCAGGCGCAGTAACTCCGCTACCCGATCCATCCGTTCCTGACGGTTGGTCATCCCATGCACCAGCAGTGGCTCGCCGACGATGTCGAGTAGGGTCATCCGCGGGTTGAGCGAAGAAAAAGGATCTTGAAAAATCATCTGCATTTTGCCGCGCAGTTGTTGCACCTTGCTTTCGGGCAGCGAGGCCACATCCACAACCTCATTATCGTCCGAGCGAAAGAATATCTGTCCTGCCGTCGGGTCAATCGCCCGCAGGATGCAGCGCGAGGTCGTTGTCTTGCCGCAGCCGCTTTCACCCACCAATGAGAGGGTTTCGCCCTGGTTGATGTAAAAGGTGACGTCGTCTACGGCGCGGACGTGCCCCACCACTTTCTGTAAAAATCCTCTCCGAATTGGAAAGAACTTGCGCAGGTTTTTGACATCGAGTAGCACTTGGCCGTTAGAGTCTTTCACTTTCGATTTTACCTTTTATCAAATAATGGCCCTAAGACAAATGACGAAGCGGAGGGGGCATTATTTGTCATCCGTCTTTTGCCTATCCTGGTATAAGAAACAACTCACTTTTTGCCGTTCATTTACCGGCAAGAAGTCCGGTTCCTGCCGGTCACACGTGCCGGGTATAAAATCCGGGCAGCGCGGGTAGAAAGGACACCCCGACGGGCGATTATAAGGATGCGGAATAGAGCCGCTGATGGTTGGCAGCTTGGTCCGCGGGGTTGATTCGATACTGGGAATTGAGCGCAACAGCGCCTGAGTATACGGATGCTTGGGGGCGTGGAACAGATCGTCCACCGGACCATCCTCTACCACACGCCCCAGGTACATCACCACCACGTAGTCGGCCATTTCCGCAACCACCCCCAGGTTGTGCGTGATCAACATGATCGCCATACCGCGTTGTTGCTGCAACTGGCGCAGCAGGTCAAGAATCTGCGCCTGCGTAGTCACATCGAGGGCGGTGGTCGGCTCGTCGGCAATAAGTAAGCGGGGATCACAAGAAAGCGCCACAGCAATCATGGCCCGCTGCCGCAGGCCGCCGCTCAACTCAAAGGCATATTCGTCAATCCGGCGCTCCGGCTTGGGCACGCCCACCTGGCCGAGCACTTCAATGGCTCGCTGCCGGGCTTCGCGTTTATTCATGTTGAGGTGCAGTTGGATCGTTTCGACAAGCTGATTGCCCACCGTGTGCACCGGGCTAAAGGATGTCATCGGCTCCTGAAATACCAGACCGATTTCGCCCCCCCGAATAGCGCGTATTTCTCTACTGTTGGGCTGGAGTTGGGTTAAGTCAGTCTCGGTACCGTTGGCGCGGCGCAACGTGATCTTACCTTCCACGATGCGGCCAGGATGTTCCACAATCCGCAAGATAGATTGGGCCGTTACGCTTTTGCCGCAGCCGCTTTCGCCGACAATGCCGACGGTTTGCCCGGCATACACCTCAAAGGTGGCGCCGTCCACCGCCTTCACGGTTCCTTCATCCTGAAAAAAATACGTTTTGAGATTTTGTACCGATAGTAACGTTTTGGACCCGTTTCCCATAGTGATTTTATCCATAAGGGTCAGCCGCGTCGCGCAGACCATCGCCCACAAAATTGAAGGCCAAAACAGCGATAATAACCGGAATGGCGGGAATCAATAACCACGGAGAAATGGCGATCGCCTGGATGTTTTGGGCGTCTTGCAACAATACCCCCCAACTGATGGCGGGTGGGCGCAATCCCAAACCAAGAAAGCTCAGGGCTGTTTCGCTAATAATCATGGCCGGAATTGCCAGCGTAGTGGCCGCAATGATGTGGCTCCAAAATGAAGGCACCATATGCCGCAGGATGATGCGCATTCGACTGCAACCGGCCAGGCGGGCCGCCATCACAAAGTCTTCCTCGCGCAGCGACAGAAATCGCCCGCGCACGACGCGCGCCAACTCTGTCCACCCCAGCAGGGAGATTATAATAGTGATGGCAAAGTAGACTTGGTTGACACTCCAGGTGGCGGGCAGCGCCGCCGTCAGGCCCATCCATAACGGAATGGTGGGAATAGAGCGCAGGATTTCGATGACACGTTGGATGATGGTATCAAGCACGCCGCCATAGTAACCGGAAATACCGCCCAGCACCACGCCCAGAATCAGGCTGAGGGCGACGCTCACCAGCCCGATGACCAGCGAGGTTCGGGTGGCGTACATCAGACGCGACCACACATCGCGTCCTTGCATATCCGTGCCTAAAAGAAAGAGCGCTTCGCCCGCCGCGACGCCTTCCACACCAATCAAGTGAATGCTGCTGGGTATAAAACCCAGCAACTTGTACTCAAACCCTTTCGCAAAAAACTTAACCGGAATTTTTTTCTCGGGATCAAGCGTATACACGCGCTTGAATGTTTGGGGATCGCGGGCGCCGGTAAAGCCATACACATACGGGCTAAACCGACCATTGTCAAACCAATGAATCGATTGCGGCGGCATCAGGGAACGCTGCGCCTCCGTCGCCTCCGGATTGGCGTAGGCCAAAAAGTCCGCGACCACCACGGAGGCGTAAAAGAGAATGAGTATCATAGCGCCCGCCATAGCCAGATAGTGTTTGCGATACCGCCACCACATTAACTGCCATTGCGTGGCAACGGCAATCTGCTCTTCAGCCTGGGTCGTAACAAATTCCTCATCCGGCCCCAGCATGGGGAAGGCCGTGTTGGGATGTCCCGTTTTGGTGGACATTGCTTCTGCCATTACTGCCTCCCCAGGCGAATACGCGGGTCAATCCACATCAATAATAAGTCCGAGATAAACGTACCCACGACGGTCAGCACACCCAGTAGCAACACGATGGTTCCCGCCAGGAACATATCTTGCGCAATCAGCGCCTTGAGCAATAGCGGCCCCACCGTCGGCAAGCTCAACACCATCGAGACGATGATGCTGCCCGAGATGACATAGGGAAATAGATAACCAATGGTGCTAACAAACGGATTAAGCGCCACGCGCACCGGGTATTTCGCAATCACCCGGTACTCGGAAAGTCCACGCGCCCGCGCCGTCATCACATAGGGCTTGCGCAGTTCATCAAGCAGGTTGGAGCGCATAATGCGGATCATTTGCGCCGTACCCCCTAAGCCCAGCACAATGGCCGCAATGGGCAGATGCTTGAGCATATCTACAAATTTGGCCCAACTCCAGGGCGCGTTGGCGTACTCGGCTGAGAACAGTCCGCCGACATTGGCATTAAAATACTTGAAGCCAACGTACATTACAATGAGGGCCAGCATAAAGCCGGGGATGGCCAGGCCGATAAAGCCGATAATCGTAGCCACATAATCGCCAATAGAATAGCGCTTGACTGCGGAATAGATGCCAATGGGTAGGGCAAGCGCCCACGTAAAAATGATGGCGGCCACGGAAATGACCATTGTCAGAACCAGGCGGTCGCCAATAACGTCGAGCACCGGCCGGCCCCATTCGATGGCCATGCCAAAGTTGCCGCGCATGATTAGCCCCATCCACTTGAGGTACTGGATATAGATCGGCTGATCGAGACCATACTGGATGCGGAGCGCTTGCGCCTCCGCTTCCGTTACCTGGTTCCCCGACGCTGACATCGAAGCGATGTACGAGGTCACGTAATCACCCGGCGGCAATTGGATAATAAGGAACGAGAGAACCGTGATGGCCCAGATGGTCAAAATTGCCAGGATCAAACGGCGTACGATATAAGCTATCATAAAGTTACACCTCTCCGTCCTACCCTAACCCTTTTCTGGTACTGCCGGCGTAAGAGTGGAGCGTTAACGCCCGTCCCCCGCCATTTAATGACGGGGGACGGGTAGGGGATGGGGGTAAGTTACGATTTGAAGAAGAAGGTCACTGGTCGAGAAGTACAAGGCGTGCGCGCGTGCTGGGCGTTTACCTGACGTTCCGGGATATTGCCCATGTTGTTCTTGACAATGCGAACGCCCATGAACGCCGGCGACTGTCCAACCGTGCCAATGCTCCACTGCTGCTCGACGATGATCTTCCAGATTTCTTTGGCGTTCGCAATCTGGCCTGCTTCGTCCAGCCCAAACGCCTCTCGGTAGAGCTCAAATGCGCGCAGCATTTCGGGATCGTCCGGTTTTGTGCCCTGCTCGCCGTTGGAGGCATACCACTTGGCAAAGGCCATACCCATATGACATTCCGCCGGGTCCACCGGCAAGGCGTGACGCGCAAAGAGGAAGAGCATTTCCGAGCCATCGTTCGCCCAAGTGATCATCTGGTTCTCATCGTTTGCGTCCATACCAAATGCAAGGTTACGTTCCATCTCTTTGATATTCACGTCAATGCCAATCGCTTTCCACTGCTGCTTGATCATTTCACCAACCTGGGTGTAGGGAATGAACTGCCCGCCAACAGTAACCATTTCGAATACCAGGCGTTCCCCGTTATCGGTGCGCAGGCGGAAACCTTGACTGTCTTTCTCGGTCAGGCCCAATCCGTCGAGGATGTGGTTAGCTTGGTCAATATCCAGCTCGCACCACTTTTTGTTCCATTCAGGGCCGGGGTTGTAGATCGTGTCGGGCGAAGGCGCGGTTGAGCCGGCCGTGCCGACACCGAGCCAGAGGGCCTCGTTGAGCTGATCGCGGTCAATACCCAGCGAGAGCGCGTGACGGAAATCTTTATTCTTCAGCCACTTGGCGATTTCGGGGTCGCCATTGTAGGCGTTGCCGATGTGCAGCGCCGCGTCCGAGCCATTAAAGGCCGGATCAAGGTGAACGGTATAGTTGCCTTGCTCCGCATTTTCCAGGAAAACGGGCAATTTGGCCAGGCCCATGTGGCGTTCCTGGATGTCGTACTCGCCGGCAATGGCGCGCAGGTTGGCCACTTCGACGTTCTCCGCCAGGGCCATGGAGATTTCGTCAATGTACGGCAGTTGGTTCCCCTCGGTGTCCACGGCCCAGAAGTATGGATTACGCTCCATAGCCCAGGTAGGGGTGTTGATGGGCGAAACGGTTCGCCAGGGCGTCATCACGGGTACTTCGGGATTGAGCGCCCAACTGTACTTAAACTTGAGCAGCGACACCCAGTTGTCAAAGCCCTCATCCGTGGCCATTTTGTTCACTTCCTCTTCGGATGAGTATTTGGGCAGGAATTGTTTGAGGTAATGCGCCGGGCAATATCCGCCGCCCCAGTTTTGGAAGGCGCCGCGGGTGGCAAAACCGGCCCCAATGCCCGTGCTCCCGGCCAGTTGATAGACAAAATAGGTGTACGGTTCGGGGAACTCGAAGGCGACGGTAAAGTCGTCGACCTTTTTCATCACACCCGGCTGGCCGTTGATCTGCATTTCAGGGAAGGGGGTGGGCACAATATCCGGGTTCGAATAGATATCCTCAAACCAGAAAATAAAATCGTCTGCGGTCAGCGGTTCGCCGTCAGACCACTTGGCGCCTTTACGCAAATAGATCGTGATCGTCTTACCGTCGTCGCTCACCTCCCAATCTTTGGCCAGCGAGGGTATGATTGTGTTGCCGGTGTAGTCAAAGTGCAAGATTTTGTCCATCGAGTTGATGCGATTGCCGTTCTCGTGATCCGCGGGGCCGGTGAACGCGCGCCGCCACGTGCCGCCGTATTTGCCAATTTCATGAAGCGGCTTGATGACCATCAGGTCCTCGGGGTCGGGCAAACGCTCTTCAACCGGCGGCAGCGAGCCGGCCTTGACCAGGTCGGCCAGTGTTGGCGCTTCGCCAAACGCTTTTGGAAACATGCTGGTGTCTCGGATGATTTCTGGCCCTTCCAGCTTGCCAATCAGGGATGCGCCGAGGGCCGGTTCCGTGGCTTCGGCGGCAGGCGCAACCGTCGGAGCCACGGTAGGAGCAGCAGTCGGCGGCGCTGTGGTCGGGGGCGCCTCAGCCGGCGTTACTACAATGGGTGTGCAGCTAGCCACAACCAGAGAACCTGAAGCCATCGCCGCAGTGCGCAAGAATTCCCGTCTTGTTATGTATCGCTTTGCCATAATAATCTTCTCCTTTTAATACATCTTTGTACTGGGTGATTATAAAATAGGCCCTGACTTCCCCGCGTAGTCCACACCCGTCAGGTATGGACCGGAATAGTTTTGACCAAGCAACCACCTCCCTTCATATTCTGCCAGCATATGCCTTCCTTTCCTATCAATTCAATCAAGAGGACGTTCCTGCCACGATTATTTTTTCATAGGCAGTGCCCTTATATTTTTGCTCCTGGCCAAAGTTACCGTTTCATTGGCTCAGGCTTCCTTACAGTCCAAATCAAGCAGGGTATTTTGCTCGGTGATCGTTCGTTCGGTGTAGCGGTATTTATCCAGAAATTCAGGGGGTTCATAGGTTAGACGATAGGGGGGAACCAGGGGGGCGGGCGCAAAGTCCCATTCAAACTTACGGGCTAAGGCGACGATATCCCGCTTGTAGCTGGCTACAATCTCGTCGCGGCGTCCCTGCCAGTAGGCTTGATATTCTCGCCACTTGGCCCGGTAAAGCGTTTCATTACCCGGAGCTTTATCGGTAATGGTGTAATCTATGCCAATTTCCGCAACAGGGACCCGATCAAAGGGGCGGTGTTCGAGGGCGGCAATAACTCGTTTTTTAGGAAGCATCATCGTCTCCTAAATTTGTTGCCCAATTTGTGTTCATTATTTAGTCAAGATGTCCAATTATGGTACAAATCCCTCAACCTGTCAAATAATAAAATGAAAAAAGATTGAGAGTTCCGACAGGTCAATCGGCGATGTCGTCAGGCTGATTAGCGCGGGCCAAATTGCCCAACTCGATGAACTGCTGGTATTATGGGCCGAGCGTGCCCGCAGGGTCGCTTCTGGGCCGGTTTAGACACAATACTTTTCAAATAAAGACGCGGTTGAAACCGCATCTGGAGGGCTACGCCGTGATGTCCGCCTCCGCGGACAAAAACAGCCGTCCACGCAGGTGGACGACCGGCTTTAGTCCTGGAGGAGCGATTTCAATCGCTTATTTGAAAAGTATTGGGTTTTGACAAACAGTTCCACGATATCTTGTATCAAACCCTGAATAATCAAACCCTACTCAAACTGCCGGAAGTTTTCTGGCTGGCCTACGATAAACTGGACATTGAAGGTATTATGATGCCGATCCGGTTGAAGAGTTTGAAGATCACCGGGCCATTTTGGAAGCCATCAAAAGCGGCGATGCTGCGCTGACCCGGCAGCGTCTCCTGGCTAACTTTACCCATTTTCAGAGCCGGATCGAGCAAGGGATCAAAAAGGAGCGTGATGAAACTATTTGACTTAACCGGTAGAAAAGCCCTGGTCACCGGCGGTAACCGAGGTTTGGGCCGTGGTATGGCCGAAGGGCTGCTGGAGGCCGGGGCCGATGTGGCCATCATGGGCCGTAGCGACTCTATTTTTTCGACTGCCCAAGAATTGAGCCAGGCCGCGAGTCGAGAGGTTATAGCCTGCCAGTCCGATTTGTCTGACCGGGAGCAACTGCGGGCCGGTTTCGAGGAATGTTTGGCCAGGCTGGGTACACTCGACATCCTCATCGTCAATCACGGTATTCAGCGTCGTCACCCGGCCGAGGAGTTTCCCATTGAAGATTGGGACAAAGTCTTAGAAGTCAACCTGACCTCGATGTTTTTGCTCGACCAACTGGCCGGACGGGTGATGCTGGCCAAAGGGAAAGGTAAAATCATCAATGTAGCATCGTTGATGGTCTTTATCGGCGGCATAACCGTTCCGGCTTACGCCGCGGCCAAGGGCGGGGTTGGCCAATTGACCAAGGCTCTGTCAAATGAGTGGGCCGGTCGGGGAGTCAATGTAAATGCCATTGCGCCCGGTTATATGGCCACCGAGATGAACGAGGCCTTGATGGCCGATCCCAACCGGAGCACGATGATATCGGCCCGTATTCCGGCCCAGCGCTGGGGACAGCCAGCCGATATGAAGGGCGTGGCTATCTTCCTGGCTTCAGATGCCTCAGACTACGTCAATGGCGTGGTCATCCCCGTGGATGGCGGCTGGCTGGGACGGTAACACCAAGTGGTATCCAAATTAAACCACTCAAGCGAGGGAATAGATGAAACCTAAAGTATGGGTTGGTTACGAACTGATGCCGGAACCGTTGGCTTTGCTTGAGGCCGAAACTGAAATCATCCATAGCACCAAGCTGGCCGATCTACCCGGCGTGGCCGGGGTGATTTTGGGCGTTGACCCCATCGCCGATGCTGCTTTTATGGATCAGGCCGGCCAAACTTTGAAAGTTATCGCCCGGCACGGTATTGGCGTGGATAATGTTGACCTCACCGCCGCCACCGAACGAGGCATTTTGGTCGTGAACACGCCCGACGGCCCCACTGAATCGACTGCCGAACATGCCGTGGCGTTGTTGCTGGCCCTGGCTAAACAGGTGGCTGCCGGCGACAGGAATCTGCGCGGGACGGCTAACATGCCCCATAGCCGCTTACAGGGCACCGAGGTGCGTGGCCGCACGTTGGGTGTGGTCGGTTTTGGGCGGATTGGCCGTAGGGTAGCTGAAATTTGTGGACGTGGCTTGCAGATGCGGGTGATTGCGTTAGATCCGCGCCTAAACCAAAGTCAGGCTGCGGCCATAGGCGTTGAGGCAGTCGACAGCTTAGAAGCGCTCTTGGATCAAGCCGACTTCGTCTCCTTGCATCCGGCGCTGACCCCGGCAACCCGGCATCTGATTGGCCAACCGGAATTACAGCGGATGAAACCAACCGCCTTTCTGATCAATGTCAGCCGCGGGCCGATCGTCGATGAGTTGGCTCTGATCGATGCGCTTGAAGCCGGTGAGTTGGCCGGCGCCGCCATGGATGTTTTTGATCCCGAACCGCCTGCGCCCGACAGCCCCCTGTTCCGTTTGCCGAATGTCGTGGCCACCCCCCACATTTCCTCATTTACCGATCGGGGCCGGCAAGCGATGAGCCAGGGCGCGGTTGAGCAAACATTGCAGGTTTTGCGGGGTGAACGACCGCCATACCTGGTCAATCCTGAGGCCTGGCCGGGACGAGCCGCATAGCGAGAAGCCAATGAAAATCGCCCCATTTCCCAATGGACGGATCATCAAGATTGGCTGGGGACCAGAACCACTGGACTTCAGTCTGGACACCCTGGTAGCCAAAGGCGTTACCCTGCAAGGATCGTTTAGGCACACTTACACCCACTGGGAACGGGTCTTGACCTTGCTAGCCGCGGGCCACATCAATCTTGAACCAGTTATTGGTGGAGTTTATCCTTTGCGGCAGTGGCAAGAAGCTTTCGCAAAATGGAAGAAGGGGAGAATGTCAAATCGGTGTTAGTGATGGGAATGTAGGAAAGTAGGTAAAGTGGGCGAGGTGTGACTCGAACCTTCACTTTCCTGAGAATGGGCTACGGTGGGTGACAAAAGCAGGTTCTGGTTATCTAAATGTTAACCTTTTTTACTTGAATTGCGGATGAACCTGTTTTCATGTTGTCAACGGCTGAAAAGTGTACCAAATTCAGCGGTTGAAAAGTGTACCACT
>CAYNLK010000070.1:0-31724 GCA_964398055.1 uncultured Caldilineaceae bacterium | reverse complement strand
CGACTGATGCCAAAACTGTCCTCCCCATTGTGTTATTTACGCCTCGGTGTACTAGTTTACCGGCTCTTTCAGCTAATGTTTGGGTGAATTCGACCACCTGATACTGCATATCCAAATCATAGCGAAAAGTTTGGATTGCCTTACCAGTATCTACAGCGGAAAAACTGCCCTCTCGTTGACGCCGGGCGAAGGCGCTTAATACCTCGACCCAAGTGATGCGAGCAATGATGAGTTGATTGTGCTGGCGAGGATCGGCCAATTGTTGTATCCAGGGAGTACCGGCCTCAACGACATATCGTTTAACCAATGCACTGCTATCCAGAAAGTAGATGCTCACCGCTCACCCCGGTCTTCAATCACAATCTCGGAAAGGGGCTTGCCGGGAGCTTTGCCCAGGGTTTCGGCCAACTCGCGCCGTTCCTCTTCAGAAACCGGATCAACCTCGGAATGACCGGAGGGCGGAGTCAGCAAACCGGCTGCCACTAAGAGTTGGATGACCTCTTCAGCCTCATTGGTTGGCTGGGTTGGCAACAATTGCAGATAGACCGTCTGCTGCTCGCGCAAGTCGAGCGGCTGCAGTGGGCGCAGCACCCCTTTTTCATAAATCGCGGTAATAACTTCGGACATCGCTTCACCTCGTCAATTACACTTACTGGCGATATTATAACCCGTCCACCCGGCTGCGCCAAAGCCCGGCGCAATAGAAAGCCCCTCACCGAAGCGAGGGGTTTTCTGTTTTTTCGTAATTATTCGGATAAAAGCTCGGATCACCGAGAAGCACAGAGGATGTACAGAGATTTTGAAAGCCTTTCTCCGTGAAGCTCTGGGCTATCTCTGCGTGGCTCTGTGAAGCTGAATAGTCCCGTTTTTTCGTAGCTATCGTGGTTCAGGTTGGTTCCCTACGCCAACCCCAAAATCTCCCGGTTGCGGGCCACGTCGGTGGCGGCTCCGGCAAAGTCGTCGAAGGCGACCGCAGTTGTTTCGATGATGTGGCCGGTAATGAAGGGCGCGCCCTCGGCGGCACCCTGTTCCGGACTCTTCACGCAACATTCCCACTCCAGCACGGCCCAACCGTCGAAGCCGGCCTCGGTGAGCAGGGTGAAGACCCGCTTGAAATCGACCTGGCCGTCGCCCAACGAGCGGAAGCGGCCGGCTCGCCTGGCCCAACCCTGGTAGCCGCCGTACACCCCCACCCGACCATCCGGCCGGAATTCGGCGTCCTTCACGTGGAAACCTTTGATCCGCTCGCCGTACCGTTTGATGAAATCCAGGTAATCCAGTTGCTGCAATAAAAAGTGGCTGGGGTCGTAGTTGAGGCAGGCGGCGGGGTGGTTATCGGTGTAATCCAGGAACATCTCGTAGGTAGCCCCGTCGTAGATATCGGAGCCGGGATGCAGCTCGTAGGCAATAACTTTGCCGTTATCGTGGGCCAGGTCCAGGATGGGCCGCCAGCGTTTGGCCAGCTCCTTGAAGGCTTCGTCAATGATCCCCTCCGGGCGTTGCGGCCAGGGATAGACCATGTGCCAGGCAAAGCTGCCGGATAGCACCGGAATGACCTCGGTGCCCATATGCACCGACGCCTGGACGCATTTCTTCAACTGGCCGGCGGCCCACTCGGTCCGGGCCTCGCCGCGCAGACCTTTGGGGTGAAACGCCTCGAACATGACCTCATAGGCCGGGTGGACGGCCAAAATCTGGCCGGCCAGGTAGCCGGCCAGTTCGGTCGGTGCCAGCCCCATCTCGACCAGTTTGCCCTTGTACTCATCACAATAACTTTTGGAGGTCGCGGCCTGATCCAGGTCAAAGACCCGGCCATCCCAGGTGGGGATTTGCACGCCTTTGTAGCCCAGACCGGCGACCCACCGGCCGATATTGTCGATGTTATTGTAGGGCGCTTCATCCCGGAGAAATTGGGCCAAAAAAATAGCGGGACCTTTCATTTTTGGCATGGTTCACTCCTTAAGAATGGTGAATGGTGAATTATGAATGGTGAATTGGCCTCGTTCCCAAACTTAGTTGGCCTCGTTCCCAAACTGAGTTTGGGAACGAGGTCAAACGAGGTTAACCTGCAATTTGACTAATATATAATATTATAATATTATAATGTTTATTCGGCAAATCAAATGACAATCAAGGAGGATGGCGCAATGAGAATTGGCATGGTGGGCTACAAATTTATGGGCAAGGCTCACTCCCACGCCTATCGTACCGCTCCCTATTTTTTCGGTATCAAAGGGCCGGTGGAATTGGCGGCGGTGTGCGGCCGGGACGAGGCGGCGGTGGCCGCCTTTGCTCAAAAACACGGCTGGCAGAGTTACGAGACCGACTGGCGCAAGCTGGTGGAACGGGCCGACATCGACGCCATTGATATCGGCACGCCAAACGACAGCCACTGCGCCATCACTGTGGCCGCGGTGCAGGCCGGCAAACATATCCTCCTGGAAAAACCGATGGCGATGAGTCTGGCTGAAGCTAAAGAGATGCACGCTGAGGCGGTCAAAGCCGGCGTCAAACACCAGATCGGCTTCAACTATCGTCGCGTGCCGGCGATCGCCCTGGCCAAGCAGATCATCGCTAACGGCCACATCGGCCAAATCTATCACTGGCGGGCGGTTTACAACCAGGATTGGATCGTCGATCCCGAATTTCCGCTGGTCTGGCGGCTCGATAAACGCATTGCCGGCACCGGCGCCATCGGCGACCTGGCCTCGCACATCATCGACCTGGCCCATTATTTGGTCGGTCCGATTGCCGAGGTCACCGGCACGGCCAAGACCTTTATCAAGGAGCGCCCCCTGCCGGCTGAGATGACCGGCCTGAGCGCCACCGGTTCCGCCCAAAAGGGCCAGGTCACGGTGGACGACTGCTTTGCTTTCCTGACCCGCTTTGAGAATGGCGCTACCGGCGTTTTTGAAGGGACGCGCCTGGCCACGGGCCGGCTGAATTACAATTCCTGGGAAGTCAACGGTTCCAAAGGTTCCCTTGCTTTCAACCTGGAGCGGATGAATGAGCTGGAACTGTTTCTCAAAGATGATCCGGTGGAACAGCAGGGCTGGCGGACCATCAGCGTGACCAACGGCCAGCATCCTTACGTGAGCGCCTGGTGGCCGCCCGGCCATATCCTGGGCTGGGAAGAGTCCCACATCCATCAGGTGGCCGATTTCCTCTTGGCCATCGAGCAGGACAAACCGTGCGATCCCGACTTCTCGGTTGGGGTGCAAAATCAGGCCGTACTGGAGGCCTTGAGCCAGTCGGCTGCAAGCGGTCAGTGGGTGAAGGTGGGGAGGGAGTAAGGAGTAAGAGGAGGCTTCATGTTCCCTAATCCCTACTCCCTACTCCCTACTCCCTACTCCCTACTCCCGATAGATTATGAACGCAATCGTCCGCGCCAGCAAACTACCAATTTACCACCAACTCTACGAGATTCTGCGCAGCAATATTGTGCGGGGTGAGTGGCAGCCGGGCGACATGCTGCCCTCGGAAACGGAGTTGATCGAGCAGTTTCAGGTGAGCCGCATTACCGTGCGCCAGGCCCTCGAGGCGCTGGTCAACGATGGTTTGATCTACCGGCAGCGCGGGCGAGGCACATTTGTGGCCCATCCTACGGTAGAGCAGGGTTTGAGCCGGATCATCAGCTTCACCGAGGATATGCGCCAGCGCGGTTTTCGACCGGACACGGAGATTCTCTCGGCCGGCCTGATCCCGGCTCCGGCTGAGATCGCTGAAAAGCTGCAAATCGACGTCGGTGAAGAGTTGGTCCGCCTGGAGCGGTTACGTCTGGCCGATGGCGAGCCGATGAGCATTGAGGAGTCGCATCTGGTCCACCGCTATTGTCCCGGGGTGTTGAAGTATGATTACGCCCAAATTCCCTTAACCCAGGTCCTCGACCAAGATTATGGGATTCGCCCGGTGCGGGCCAGGCAGGTCATTCGAGCCATCGCGGCCCCGGCCAGGTTGGCCCAAAAACTGTCGATCTCGCCCCGAGCCGCGTTGCTCTACATCGAGCGGGTCTCCTATTCGGACCAGAATATCCCCATCGAGTTTCTGCGGTTGTACCACCGCGGCGATCGGTATGCGCTCTATAATGAGCTGCGGGATTAGAGTGGAGATAGTCTAAAAAGATTCCATATTGTCACTTTTTTGTTCCGTGTTGCGTATTGCGTGTTATGTTTAATTGGTCACGCAGCACGCACCACGCAATAACTTTTTATGGAGGTTACCCAATGAAACAACTCAAAGTATCAGCCGGTATTTGGTTTCTGGGCGCGACCAGCGACCGATTTGTCAAACAGGGCTATCGCCCCGATACGACCATCGAGGAGCGTTTCAGGTTGGCGGCCGCGGTGCCGGGCGTGGGCGGCCTGGAAATGCACTACCCCTCGGAGGTGACCGACGCCAACTACAAGGATTTGAAGAAGTTGGCCGACGACCTGGGTATGAAAATTGTGCAATTCTGCCCGCACCTGTGGATCGATCCCCGCTGGAAATTCGGCCAGTTCAGCAATCCCGATCCCAAACTGCGCCAACAGGCGCTCGACCTGGCCAAGCGGACGACCGACCTGGCCCAGTACATGGAAGCTGAGGTGATGGTCTACTGGCCGGCCCAGGACGGCTACGATTATCCGTTCCAGATCGATCACCGCCAGCGGCTGGATAACTTGGTCGAAGGGTTGGCGGCCTGGGTGGAATACATGCCAACGCAAAAAATTGTTTTGGAGTACAAGGCGTTTGAACCGCGCACCCACATCATGCTGCCGACCATTGGCCATTGTATGACCATCATCAACGAAATCAACCGGCCCAATTTTGGCATCAACATCGACATGGGCCACGCCTTTATGATGCAGGAAAATCTGGCCGAGTCTATTGCGTTGGCCTGCCGCTACGGCAAACTGTTCCACACCCATTGGAACGACAACTGGAAACTGTTCGACGATGACGTGATTGTGGGCACGGTCAACCTGTGGGAGACGGTCGAGGCGATGTTCTGGCTTGATGAGTGGGGTTACGATGGTTGGTACGGCCTGGACTTGTTCCCCTACCGGGAGCCGCCGGAAAAGGCCATCGAAGAAAGTATTCGCAATCTCCATTTTGCCCTGGAACTGGTGGAGCGGGTGCCCCGTGAAGAACTGCGAGAATGTTTCCAAACCTCCGACGCCATCAAGATTTCCCAACTGATGCGGCGCATGTTGGGTGGCAAGTAGAGAAGGGAGATTAGAGATTGGGAGATTAGTAATTTTTCGCCAATCTCCCATCCCCAATCTCCCATAACCAATCACTCCGCTACACACTTTTGAGGAGGCACGACATACACAGTGGATATCGTTTGCCTGGGTGAACTCTTAATCGATATGTTCCCGGCCGAAGTCGGTAAGAAGTTGACCGAAGTATCGGCCTTTCGACCCAAGCCCGGCGGCGCGCCGGCCAATGTGGCTGTGGCCGCGGCCCGGTTGGGCGCGCAGAGCGCCTTCATCGGCAAGGTGGGCGACGAAGATTTTGGTCACTTTTTGGCCGGTGTGCTCAAGCAGGAGGGGGTGAACATTGACGGCATGCGCTTTGACGCTGAGGCCCGCACCACCATGGCCTTTCTGGCCATGCCGGACGTGAACTCCTACGATATCGTCTTTTATCGCAACCCCGGCGCAGATACCCGGCTGCGGGCCGAGGAGCTTGACCGGGCGCTGTTGCAAAGCGCCAAAGTCTTTCACTTTGGCTCGCTCAGCCTGATCGAAGAGCCAAGCCGCAGCGCCACGCTGGCGGCGGTTGAAATCGCCAAAGCCGCCGGCGCGCTGATCTCGTTTGATGTGAATTACCGTTCCAAGTTGTGGAGCCGGGAAGCCGCTTACGCACGAGTGATGGCCACCATTCCACGCGTCGATCTGTTGAAGATCAACGAGGGCGAGTTGGCTTTGCTGACTGGCCAGGCCAGGCCGGAGGAGAGCGCCAAAACCCTGTTGGCATACGGCCCCCGTCTGATTGTCGTCACCCTGGGGCCGGGCGGTAGTTATTTCCAGACCGCCGAGGGGGGAGATTATGTGCCCGCCTTCACTGTCGACACGGTCGATGCGACCGGCTGCGGCGATGCCTTCATCGCCGGGTTGCACTGGCAATTCATTCAGGGCGGCGATTGGCAAGCTCAGCTTACGGCGGCGCGACTGCGCCAGGTTCTGCGCTATGCCAACGCCGTCGGCGCGCTGACCGCCTTGAAATTGGGCGTTATCCCCTCCTTGCCGACGGCCGCCGCGGTGGAAGAATTCTTGAAAATCGTGTAACTGGGCAGACTATTTGTTAAATGTGCCAAAACTTGCCGGGATTGGGAGACGCGAAGCGGGGGAAAAATATTGTCAAAAAATCCCCTCATCCACTAATCCCGGCCAAAAAGTGTAAGGGTCAATAACATTTTGAACACCGGGGAAAAATGTATACCACTGGAGTCGAGGCTTCAGCCGGTTCCAGGGCTAAATTACCGGCTAAAGCCTCGACTCCAACTGTTCAATATCATGTTGAAAAAACCTGAGCAGTAACAAAATTTTTTGAACAAGGAGATCTTATGCCTGATAAAATCATCATCACCGATCCACAAGCCTTGCAAGAAAAGGCTCGCCAACTTCGACTCGAAGTCCTGGATGTTACCACCAGGGTCGCTTCGGGGCACGTGTCAAGTTCATATTCTGCCGTCGAGATTCTCACGGCCCTCTACTTTGGCGGGGTCTTGCGCTATCGCCCCGACCAGCCGGACTGGCCGGAGCGAGACCGCTTCATCCTCAGCAAGGGACACGCTGCCCCGATCTTCTACACGGTGCTGGCCAACGCCGGCTACTTCGACCGGGCCGAACTGGAGGGCCTGCGTACGGTCAACCGCCGGGCCGAGGGCCATCCGGTGCAGCACAAGTTGCCCGGCATCGAAACAACCTCTGGTTCGCTTGGTAAAGGCATCTCGGTGGGAATAGGTCACGCCTTGGCCGGCCGGCTGAGTAAGCTGAACTATCACATTTATGTTTTGCTGGGCGATGGCGAGTGCCAGGAGGGTCAAATTTGGGAAGCGGCGATGTCGGCCGCCCATTTCAAGATAGACAACCTGACTGCCATTGTCGATTACAACAAATACCAGGAAAGCGGACCGATCAGCCGGGAGATGTCGCTAGAGCCATTTGCCGACAAGTGGCGCGCCTTTGGCTGGCGCGTGGCCGAAGTGGACGGCCACGATATTCAAGCTTTGATCGAGACTTTGACCGCGGCGCGGGGAATCAAAGGGCAGCCGTCGGTCGTCATTGCCCACACCGTCAAGGGTAAAGGCGTGTCGTTTGTGGAAGCCGATTACACCTTCCACGGCAAAGCCCTCAGCCCCCAACAAGCCGAAAAAGCCCGGGAGGAACTATTATGCAATTAGGTGAGCTGGCCGGCCTCAAACCGGCCAAACGCATGCGGGAGGTCTTTGGCGATGCCATCCTCGAGCTGTGCCGTCACAACGACAAAGTCGTCATTCTGGACGGCGACCTCTCCTCGACAACCTACACTAAAGGGGTGCGCCAGGAGTTTCCTGACCGTTTCTATAATATCGGTATTGCCGAGAGCAATATGGTCAGCATCGCCGCCGGCCTGGCCTCGTGCGGTTACATCCCCTTTGCTTCCAGCCTGGCCGCCTTTATCCTGGCCAACGGCTACGACCAGTTGCGGGTTTCGGTGGCTATCGCCAACCTGAATGTGAAAGTATTGGGCAGCCACGGCGGGATTACCCTGGGCAAGGACGGGGCCACGGCGATGGCTCCGGAGGATTTGGCCCTGGTCGGCACTATGCCCACCTTTGTCATCCTGGTGCCCGGCGACCCAGCCTCGATGCACCAGGCGGTCCGGGCTGCGGCGAAACATGTGGGGCCGGTCTATCTGCGCTCCAGCCGGGTGGCCATGCCGCACATCTATCCTGACGGCGACTGTCCCTTTGAAATTGGCCGGGCCAACGTGGTCCGCCAAGGCGGTGATGTAACGATTATCGGCTGCGGCTTGATGGTCGCGGCCAGCCTCGACGCGGCGGTGCTGCTGGCGAGGGAAGGCATCGAGGCGCGGGTCGTGGATATGCACACCGTCAGGCCACTGGACGAAGCCGCCATTGTCGCTGCCGCTCGCGACACGGGCGCCATTGTGACCGCCGAAGAGCATTTCATCCACGGCGGCATGGGCAGTAACATCGCCCGAATTGTAGCCCAAAGCCAGCCCGTGCCGATGCGCTTTGTCGGCCTGGCCGATACCTACACCGACTCCGGCGAGCCGGAAGATTTGCTGGAGAAATATCACCTGACGGCCCAGGACATCGTGGCCGCAGCCCGCGCCGCTGTAGCGGCCAAGAAAGGGTAGGCCATGCGCGACGAACTGTTGAAACTTGAAGCTGAAGGCCGGCCCATCCGGGTCGGCGCCAGTGGGGCCGGCTGGATGGGCCGCGGTTTTGTGGCGGCGATGAAGCACGTGCCCGGCATGGAGGTGGCCGTCCTGGTTGATCAGGATTTGGCCGCGGCACGGCAGGCGTTCTTGACCGCCGGTTATGGCGCTGAGACGGTAGTCGAGGCCAGCGCGGTTGGCCCGGCGATGGACGCTATGCGCGCCGGCAAGCGAGTGGTCACCGGTTCCTATACTTTGGCGGCCCAGCTTGAAGCGGTGGATATCGTCACCGACGCCACGCCTTCCCCCGCTAGCGGCACGGAGATGGCCTATGCCGGCATCCAAAATGGCAAGGACGTAGTGCTGATCAATATCGAAGCCGACGTAACCGTAGGTCGGCAGCTCAAAAAGCTGGCCCAAGAGGCCGGGGTGCTCTACAGCGTCTCTTCCGGTGATGAGCCGGGCTGCCTGATGGAGCTGTACAACTTTGTGACGATGTTGGGCTATGAGGTCATCGTCATCGGCAAGGGCAAGAACAACCCGCTCAATCCGGCGGCTACGCCGGATACGGTGGCCGATTCGGCCAAAAAACAGGACAAAGATCCGTACCAGGTGGCCTCATACGTGGACGGCACCAAAACGATGTTCGAGATGGCCTGCGCGGCCAACGCCACCGGCTGCGTCCCGATGCAGCGGGGCATGGTTGGCCCGGAGGCGACCCTGGAAACCGTGTCGCGGGTGTTTGCCCTGACGGAGGATGGCGGCATCACCCAATTCCCCGGCGTGGTCGATTTTGTGCAGGGCACGTCGATGTCCGGGGGCGTTTTTGTGACGGTGCGGATCCAGGATGAGCGCATCCAGGCCGACCTGAACTATCTCAAGGTGGGCCAGGGCAAATATTTCACCTTTTTCCGGCCCTATCACCTCTGGTTCCTGGAAGCGCCCATCTCGATTGCCCGGGCTTATTTGCGCCGGGAGGTCACGCTGGCGCCGCGGGATGAGCCGGTGGCCGATATTATGACTGTAGCCAAGCGGGCGCTCTGGCCGGGCGATAAGTTGGATGACTTTGGCGGCTACACCTTCCACGGGGTGATGGATCGAGCCGAGGTGGTGCGGGAGTTGCAGGCGTTGCCGGTGGGGTTGGCGCCCGGCGCCGAGTTGGTCCGTCCGGTCGCGGCCGGGGCTATCCTTAGCTGGGCTGATGTCAAGCTGGATGAAGCCAGTCCGGTGGTCAAGCTGCGGCGCCAGCAGGACGGCAAGAAATAGGTTCCATAAACTGGTTATTGTCTGGAAGTTGGGCCAGAATTTCCGGTCAAAATATCCTAAAAATAGTTTAGCAAGTCTTGACCTGCCATTCGAACTGTGGTAAACTCCGCTTAGTTTGTTGGCCCAACAAACTAACTATCTCATAATCCCTCTTTATCTTCCCGGAGGTCAGGCATCTGGCAATGGCGCAGACTCGCTACCGCACCGGCAACCAAGCACTAGTCCGTGAAATCAATCTTTCGGCCATTATGCATCATTTACGCGAGCATGCGCCCATTTCACGCACGGCCCTGGCCGAAATGACGGGCTTGAACAAAACTACCGTTTCTAGCTTGGTTCAGGAACTCATTGGACATCAATTTATCCGCGAAGTTGGTTTTGAATCGATTGGCACGGGTCGTCCGGCCGTCTTGTTAGAGCTTAATCCTGCAGCCGGCTGCATTATTAGCAGTGAGATCGGCGTTGACTACATTTCAGTCATTCGGGTCAATTTTGCTACTGAAATACTCCAACGGCGTACAGAGATTATTTCGCGCAGCCTGGGGCAACAAGCCATCATCGAGAGAACCTTAACCTTGCTGTCTGAAGAGATAGCAGCCAGCCGTCAAGATTGTAGCCATCTGCTGGGCCTGGCAGTCGGCGTGCCGGGCCTGGTTGACCGCGAGAGCGGTAACTTGCTGTTTGCGCCAAATTTGAGTTGGCGCAATGTCCCATTGGGGGTTATCCTGCGCCGGACTTTTGAACTGCCGGTGTTTGTTGACAATGAGGCCAAGATGGCCGCCCTGGGCGAGTACTATTTTGGGGCAGCCCAGGCCCACGGTGAAGTGTTGTACGTCAGCGCCGGGGTAGGGCTTGGCGGCGGTATTGTCAGGGATGGGCAATTGGTCAGCGGCGCCACCGGCTTTGGCGGCGAGTTTGGCCACATGACCACCGACCCCGATGGTGAACTGTGTAATTGTGGCAATCGCGGTTGTTGGGAAACTCAGGTCAGCCAGTCGGCGTTGTTCCGCCACATCCGGCGAGCCATTGAGGACAAAGGTCAGCCCAGTCTTCTGATTGACCTGGTGGCCGGCGACTTAAGCCGGCTGACTGTGGCTTTGGTGGTCGAGGCTGCCTCTACTGGAGACGCGGTGGCGCTCAAAGCTTTAGAGCAGGTGGGACATCATCTGGGTATTGGGCTTGCCTCACTCATCAATGCGCTAAATCCGGACCTGGTGGTGTTAGGTGGCAGTGTGAGCCTAGCCGGTGAGTTTCTATTACCCGCCATTTACGAGGAATTACAGTGGCGAGTTCTGCTGTGGCACGATCACCCTACTCGAACCCAGGTGGTCCTGGCCAGGCATGGGGTTGATGCCTGTGTGATGGGGGGGGTGGCCATGGTCTATCAGGCTATTCTGACCCAACCAGGCACCATCGCTCGCCAAAATATGTTATCTGAGTCGATTTTGGTTAGACATTAGCCTAAAAAGGAGGTGAAGACGAGTCTACTCAATCAATAATTTCTACAGCAGATTTTTGTCAAACTCTAGTAGAAAATTCTTATTAGTGAGGACTAGTTCAAGGAGGAACAAAGATGAGAAGAACTCTATTTTGGTTCATCAGTCTGTTAGTGGTCTTGATGATGGGGTTGGCTGCCTGTCGCGGCGCGGCAACGCCGGCTCCGGCTCCGGCCCCGGAGCAACCCCAAGAGCAAGCCGCCCCCGTTGAAGAAGCGGCTCCGGCTGAAGAGGCCGCGCCTGTTGATGCTTCAGGCGTCAAAGAGTTGAGCATCCTGTGGGCGCAGTGGGACCCGGCTGACTATCTGCAAGAAATCGGCAACATGTACGAGGCCGAGACGGGCATCAAGGTCAAGGTGATCCAGGAGCCGTGGGGTTCGTTTGGTGACCTGTTCTTCACCGAGATGTCGGCCCAGGGTAAGTCCTACGATATGGTGGTGGGCGACAGCCAGTGGCTTGGCCAGGGCGCGACCCAGGGTCACTATCTTGATATGACCGATTTTCTGACGTCGACGGGGATAAAAGATACGGTGACTCCGGCGACGCTGCAATACTATGGTGAATATCCGGCGGGTTCGGGGCGATACTGGGGTTATCCGACCGAGGGTGACGCCAACGGCTGGGCCTATCGGAAAGACCTGTTTGAGAATCCGGACGAGCAGGCGGCGTTCAAGGCGGAGTACGGGTACGATTTAGCGCCGCCGGAGACGTATGCGCAGTTGTTGGACATTGCCAACTTCTTCACCCGGCCGGAGCAGAACCTGTACGGGGTGGCGATCTACACCCAGGCTGACTACGATGCGCTGACGATGGGGGTGCAGAATGCGATGTTCAGCTTTGGGGGGAACTGGGCGGATGCAAACAACAATGCGCTGGGGGTGGTAAACTCACCGCAGAACGTGGCGGCCGTGGAGTTGTACAAGGAGTTGTACGACTGCTGCCAGGCGCCGGGGTTGAGCAACGCCTTCTTTGTGGAGACGAACGATGCGTTCATCGGCGGGCAGGTGGCGATGGCGATGAACTACTTTGCCTTCTTCCCGGCGTTGGCGAACCCGGAGGTGAACCCGTATGCGGCGGACACCGGCTTCTTTGTGAACCCGGCGGGGCCGGATGGCGATCAGTATGCGGCTCTGGGTGGTCAGGGTATGAGCATCATCTCCTACATCAGCCCGGAACGGCAGCAGGCGGCCAAAGATTTCATCCAATGGTTTGCCCAGGAAGAGATTCAGGCGGAGTGGGCGGATTTGGGCGGTTACACCTGCAACAGCAAAGTGCTTCAGTCGCAAGAGTTTCTGGATGCGACGCCGTTCAACCCGGCCTTTGCCGAGACGATGACCTTTGTGAAGGATTTCTGGAACATTCCGATCTACGGTGAGTTGCTGCGGGTCAGCCAGACCGAGTTGGGCAACTATGTGATTGGTGGACAGGGCACGGCTAAGGAAGCGCTGGATCGCATCGCCGAGCAGCATCAGAAACTGCTCGAAGATGGTGGGTTTGTGACTGAAGGCGCGGCAATGGCCGAAGAAGCGGCGCCGATGAGCGAACTGCCTCCACCGCCTGCTGGTGTAACGGAGTTGAGCATCCTGTGGGCGCAGTGGGACCCGGCTGACTATCTGCAAGAAATCGGCAACATGTACGAGGCCGAGACGGGCATCAAGGTCAAGGTGATCCAGGAGCCGTGGGGTTCGTTTGGTGACCTGTTCTTCACCGAGATGTCGGCCCAGGGTAAGTCCTACGATATGGTGGTGGGCGACAGCCAGTGGCTTGGCCAGGGCGCGACCCAGGGTCACTATCTTGATATGACCGATTTTCTGACGTCGACGGGGATAAAAGATACGGTGACTCCGGCGACGCTGCAATACTATGGTGAATATCCGGCGGGTTCGGGGCGATACTGGGGTTATCCGACCGAGGGTGACGCCAACGGCTGGGCCTATCGGAAAGACCTGTTTGAGAATCCGGACGAGCAGGCGGCGTTCAAGGCGGAGTACGGGTACGATTTAGCGCCGCCGGAGACGTATGCGCAGTTGTTGGACATTGCCAACTTCTTCACCCGGCCGGAGCAGAACCTGTACGGGGTGGCGATCTACACCCAGGCTGACTACGATGCGCTGACGATGGGGGTGCAGAATGCGATGTTCAGCTTTGGGGGGAACTGGGCGGATGCAAACAACAATGCGCTGGGGGTGGTAAACTCACCGCAGAACGTGGCGGCCGTGGAGTTGTACAAGGAGTTGTACGACTGCTGCCAGGCGCCGGGGTTGAGCAACGCCTTCTTTGTGGAGACGAACGATGCGTTCATCGGCGGGCAGGTGGCGATGGCGATGAACTACTTTGCCTTCTTCCCGGCGTTGGCGAACCCGGAGGTGAACCCGTATGCGGCGGACACCGGCTTCTTTGTGAACCCGGCGGGGCCGGATGGCGATCAGTATGCGGCTCTGGGTGGTCAGGGTATGAGCATCATCTCCTACATCAGCCCGGAACGGCAGCAGGCGGCCAAAGATTTCATCCAATGGTTTGCCCAGGAAGAGATTCAGGCGGAGTGGGCGGATTTGGGCGGTTACACCTGCAACAGCAAAGTGCTTCAGTCGCAAGAGTTTCTGGATGCGACGCCGTTCAACCCGGCCTTTGCCGAGACGATGACCTTTGTGAAGGATTTCTGGAACATTCCGATCTACGGTGAGTTGCTGCGGGTCAGCCAGACCGAGTTGGGCAACTATGTGATTGGTGGACAGGGCACGGCTAAGGAAGCGCTGGATCGCATCGCCGAGCAGCATCAGAAACTGCTCGAAGATGGTGGGTTTGTCAAATAGTTAATCGTCGATTCTAGCTGTAGAGGCAGGTCTTGGGCCTGCCTCTACCTAAAAACAGGACTGTTTTTCTTGTTCCCACGCTCTGCGTCACGCGAAGCGTGGGAACGAGAAAACAGTAGATTTTAGAAGTGCTTTTGTTGCCTGGTTATGAGAAGGGCCGCACACAAAAAGAAGAAATGTCTACCTGGTGAGGCCGACCCGTCGGGCCAAGTAGATGGGAAAGGAAACTTATGTCAACAACTGTGCAAGCTCCCGCTGAAGCCGCGGTAGCCAAGCGTTCGGCCCGGTCTGGGGGGGGCCGGGGGTTAAGTGATAAAACTATTCGGAATCTGTTTATCTGGCCGACCCTGATCCTGCTTATCATGATCAACCTGTTTCCGTTGTTTTATAGTCTATTCCTCAGCTTTACCAACTATTCGGCCATCATCAAAGAACCGCCTACCTGGATTGGCTTTGATAATTTTGCTCGCGTTCTTAACGACCAGACGATGTGGAAATATTTCTCTCTGACCGGCCGGTACGTCGTCTTTTCGGTGGGGCTGGAGTTGGTGCTAGGCTTCTTTCTGGCCCTGCTGGTTCGGGAGAAGTTTTTTGGGAGTGGGCTGGTTACTACCCTGATTCTGGTGCCGATGATGCTCTCCCCGGTGGTGGCGGGGTTGTTCTGGAAACTGATGTACAATCCCACTTTTGGCTACTTGAATTACATGTTGGGTTACACCAACCCCAAAATGGCGCCGGACTGGCTGGCCAGCCGCTACGCCGGTCAAGCCGTACCCGGACTGGCCCTGTGGGCCATCATCATCGTTGATATCTGGATGTGGACTCCCTTTGTGATGCTGTTGATTCTGTCCGGCTTGAAGGCTATTCCTGATTATCTTTACGAGGCGGCGGCGATTGATCGAGCCAGTTCCTGGTTCCAATTCCGCCGGATCACCCTGCCGCAGGTAGCCCCGCTGGTGCTCATAGCCCTCCTCTTCCGCACGATTGAAGCCTTCAGTAAATCCTTCGACTTGGTGATGGGCTTAACCGGCGGCGGACCGGGAGATCAAACCGAGGTCATTGCGGTCAACCTTTATCGGCAAGCATTCCAGGGACAATGGCAAACCGGTCGAGCCAGCGCCCTGGCTTATATGGTGCTCATCATCATCATTGCGGTGAGCAACCTGTATATCAGAAATCTCAATAAGATGAAAGGGGCTTGACGGCTATGTCCTTTGCCAAAACAGGGCCGCGGACGCCGGTTACCGATAGTATTCGGGTGGACAAGGTCAGTCCAAAAGCCAAACTCTTTAAGACTACCCGGATCGTGATCATTGTGGTGTTGGCCATCGTCGGCCTGATCCCGATCTTCATTATGGGCATCACTTCCTTGAAATCCCGGGCCGATATCGTCTCGGTGCCGCCCAAGCTGGTGTTTCAACCAACCCTGGAAGGCTTTGTCTTCTTGCTCACCGAGCGATCCCAGTTAACCGGCCGGAGATTGGAACAGGCTAAAGCCAATGCCGAAGATCTGGGTCTGTTTGCTCAAATTGCCTTGAAGAACGGTCAGGTTATCACCGGCCCCAGTGATTTTGTGAAACGTTTACGGAATTCCTTTATCATTGCTGTTGGCTCCACCTTTTTTTCGGTCACGCTGGGGGTATTTGCCGCTTACGCCTTTAGTCGTTTTGAAATGCCGGGTAAGGATGACCTGCTCTTTTTTATCCTGAGTACCCGCATGTTACCGGCGGTGGTTGTCACCATTCCGCTGTTCCTGATGTACCGGCAGTTGGGGTTGCATGATACGCATGCGGGCATGATCCTTTTGTATACCGTCTTTAACCTGTCGCTGACGGTCTGGTTGCTCAAAGGCTTTATTGACGAAATCCCACGAGAATATGAGGAAGCAGCCCTGGTTGACGGTTACAGTCGTTTTCAGGCGTTTTACAAGATTGTGCTGCCCCAGGCGGCTACCGGCATTGCCGCGACGACCGTCTTTGCCCTGATCTTCGCCTGGAATGAGTACGCTTTTGCGTTGATGCTCACCAGTGAAGCGGCCCGAACCGCGCCCCCGGCCATTGCCACCATGCAGGGCCGCGGCGGAATTGAGTGGTCGGCCATTGCGGCGGGTTCCCTGGCCTTCTTGATCCCGGTGGTCATTATTACCTTTGCCTTGCGTAAACACCTGCTGCGGGGCGTCACCTTTGGCGCTATCCGACAATAATTGAACTGGATGAAATAAATGGCTACAATCGAGCTCCGACAAGTAGAAAAGAAATTTGGTGAAGTTCACGCCGTTAAACCGATGGATCTGACCATCAATAGCGGTGAGTTTGTGGTGTTGCTGGGGCCATCAGGCTGTGGCAAAACGACCACCCTGCGGATGATCTCCGGCCTGGAGAGTGTTTCCGGCGGCCAGATTTTGCTCGATGGGCGTCAGGTTACCTGGCTGACTCCCAGCGAGCGAGACGTTGCTTTTGTGTTTCAGTTCTTTGCGCTCTATTCTCACCTGAGCGCTTATGAGAATATTGCCTTCCCGCTGAAGGCTCAGGGCCAGCCCAAGGAGGTTATCGAAAAGCGGGTCAAAGAAGTGGTGGATTTGTTGCAAATTCAGCACCTGCTCGACATGCGGCCCGGCAAGTTGAGCGGGGGCGACCAGCAGCGGATCGCCCTGGCTCGGGCCCTGGTACGCCATCCGGCCGCCTTCCTGATGGATGAGCCGCTGGGGGCGCTCGACGCCGACTTTCGGGAGAGAATGCGGGCTGAAATCAAGCAGTTGCACATCGACCAGAAAGCGACCACTGTGTACGTAACCCACGATCAAATTGAGGCGATGGCCATGGGTGACCGCATCGTGGTCATGTCTAACGCTGTGGTCCAGCAAATTGGCAGCCCGGCTGAAGTTTATTACGATCCCTCCAATCTATTTGTGGCTCGCTTTATCGGCAGTCCGGGTATGAATCTGGTCACCGGTCAATATCGAGACGGGGCCATCCACTTGTCGGCTGCAAATCATTATGTCCCGCCGGCTGACTGGCAGAATATCCTGCCAACCGACTTGCCGGACTCAGGTGAGCTGGTGGTAGGTTTTCGGCCGGAAGCTGCCCAGATCAAGGCTGATGGCCAATGGGTTGGTGAGGTTTATGCCTCGGAGTTGTATGGGGCTTATACGATGCTGCACGTATTGTTAAACGAGCAGGATATTGTCCATATTCGCAGCGATCGATTGAACCGCTATCGTATTGGAACAACCGTTCGCTTTGACCTTGATCCGGAGATGGTCCGCTTTTTCAATCCCAAAACTGAAATGGCGCTTAAAAGGTAACTTGTTATGACAAACGTAACCCTGCAAAATCTAACCAAGCGATTCCAAACTGTAACCGCTTTGAAGCAAGTTTCATTTTCCATTAAAGATGGCGAGTTTTTTGTGCTGCTGGGGCCAACGGGTGCCGGCAAGACGACGACGTTGCGGGTCATTGCCGGGCTGGAACGCCAGGACGAAGGTCACGTTTTGTTTGATGACGAGTTGGTGGATGAGGTTTCGCCGGCTGATCGAGATATCGCCTTTGTTTTCCAGCAATACTCTCTCTACCCAACCATGTCGGTCTTTGACAACCTGGCTTTTCCATTGCGTTCCCCCCTCCGGAAGACCTCCGCAGCCGAAATCAAGACCCGGGTGGAAGAAGCGGCGGAAAAGTTACGAATTTCCCACCTGTTGCAGCGAAAGACGGCCCGGCTGTCGGGGGGGGAGATGCAGCGCGTCTCGATTGGCCGGGCCATTGTGCGAGAGCCACGGGTTTTTCTGATGGATGAGCCTCTTTCAAACCTGGATGCCAAGTTGCGCGAAGCCCTGCGAGTGGAAATCCAGCACCTCCAACGAACCCAGGGTAGTACCACCTTATTCGTAACGCACGACCAGGTTGAGGCTTTGACGATGGCCGATCGAATTGGCGTTTTGAACGAAGGCCGGCTGGTCCAAATTGGGACGCCGGAAGATATTTATGATCGCCCGGCCAGCATGTTTGTGGCTCATCTGATCGGTACCCCCGGCATTAACCTGTTAAACATTAGCCGTGAAAATGGCACCTTGCACATCGATGACAGCCCCATCAAACTATCGTTAGAGCGTTCTACCGACATGTTGCCAGACCACTTTGTGCTGGGCGTGCGGCCGGAGGATGTGCAGCCCCAAACGGAGGGAGATTTTCAAGGACAGGTTACGCTCATTGAGCCGTTGGGCGTGGAGACGATTTTGCACATTAAGTCTGGTAAGCAGGTTCTGCTCAGCACGATTTCGGGGATGCCTCACTGGAAAATTGGCGAACAGATCCGCTTTAATATTGTCCGCGAACATCTCCACTTCTTTGATCGGTCGAGCCAGAACCGGATTGCCCTGTAGAGACCGGCTGAATGATTTTGTTACTAACTTTGGCTTAAGGAAAAAAGCTATGACCAAAAAACGTCCGCGTGTTCCTATTGGTCTGCCGATTGCGGCAGTTATTACTCTCCTTCTTGGCTTTGTGGCCGGACCGGTGATTCGGTCGTTGGCAACCGAGCAACAAATGGCCACAAACGTACTACTCTCGGCGATACCATTTGTATTTGTGTTTGTGTCGATTATTCTCCTTTTTATCACTTTGATCTGGTTGGTGACCAGTGTGCTGAGCAATAATATTCCCGAACGAATCTACCGGCCGATCGAGTGGATTATCATTGCCGGCATTGGCCTGGGGATTATTGGCATGTTCCAACCCTGGTCGTTTACCGCCTATCGCTACGGTTTCCTGCTCTTGTTCTTCTCGACCCTGTCCTTTATTCTCTGGAGCCACGTGATTCCTCGAGGTGTTCACCATGACGAAGGGGTGGGACCTGTCTCGATTAGCGAGTTTGAGCAGGGCCAGGCCAGAGGCGAGTCGTAATGGCCCCTACCGGAACTTGATTTAAGCCGGCTGCTTCTCTAGCTTCATCAAATTACGCTTAAATAGAAGATCTTACAAAATTACATACTATTACCATACAAGGAGGTATCAATAATGAAATTTGGCGTTAATACCTGGATCTGGGTTGCACCCCTGACCGATGCAGACCTGGAGTGGCTGATCCCCCATGTGGCCAAAGGCGGGGCCGATATGGTCGAAGTGTCCGTTGAAGGGCTTAACGATTACGATTACGCCAAAGCGGGCAAGTTGATCAAAGAGTACGGTTTGGCCGTCGACCTGGTGGCGGCGATGGGCCCGGATCGAGACCTGATCCATTCCGATGCGAGTATTCGGGCTAACGGGGTAGCCTATGTGCGGCACTGTATTGAGGCAGTCCATACGCTTGGCGGTGAGATCCTGGCCGGTCCGCTCTACTCAGCGGTGGGCCGCACCTGGCAGATGACGGCCGACGAGCGGGCCAGGGATATGGACCTGCTGGTATCGCAGTTGAAGGGGCTGGCCGAATACGCCGGTGACCACGGGGTGACCATGTGCATCGAGCCGCTCAACCGTTTTGAAACCAGCTTCATCAATCTGGCTTCACAGGTGATTGAGCTGGTTGATCGGGTCGATCATCCGGCTTGTCAGGCCATGCTGGATACCTTCCACATGAACATTGAAGAAAAATCTTTGGGCGAGGCTATTCGCGCGGTTGGGCCGCGCCTGCGCCATTTCCACGCCTGTGAAAATGACCGGGGGACGCCGGGCACCGGCAATGTGACCTGGGATGATGTGGCCCGGGCGCTGAAGGACATCAACTACGATGGTGGGGTCATCATCGAATCTTTTACCGATAAGGTCAAGAGTATTGCCCGGGCCGCGGCCATCTGGCGGGTGTTGGCCCCCAGCCAGGATAGCCTGGCGTTCGATGGCCTAAAATTCCTGAGAGAGAAATTTGCATAGGAAGGAGATTGAGCATGGCCAAAAAAGTTAAAGTCGCTATTGTGGGGTTGGGGTTTGGGGCTGAGTTTATCCCTATTTACCAAAGACATCCCGATGCCGAGTTGTATGCTATCTGCCAGCGCAATGAGGAGAATCTTAATAAGATTGGCGATCAATTTGGGGTTGACAAACGGTTTACCAGCTTTGAAGCGTTAATCGCCGATAAAGAAGTTGATGCCGTCCATATCAACTCCCCGATTGCCGATCACGCCTGGATGTCGATTGCTGCTTTGAAGGCCGGTAAACATGCCGCTTCCACCGTACCGATGGCCACTACCACCAAAGAATGTCTTGAAATTGTCAAGGCCAGCAAAGAAGCCAAAAAAGTTTATATGATGATGGAAACGGCCGTTTATACCCGCGAGTTCCTCTATGCCAAGGATCTCGTTGAAAGCGGCAAACTGGGTAAAATCCAATTTCTACGCGGTTCCCACCAACAGAATATGGGGCTGCCCGGCTGGCCGGCCTATTGGTACGGTTTCCCGCCGATGCACTACGCCACTCATGCGGTCAGTCCGCTGCTGGCCCTGGCCAAAACCACCGCCGAGTAT
Source organism: uncultured Caldilineaceae bacterium (assembly GCA_964398055.1). GTDB lineage: Bacteria > Chloroflexota > Anaerolineae > 4572-78 > J111 > CAYNLK01. The sequence goes on along the minus strand of CAYNLK010000070.1, from coordinate 11,325 downwards.
GTCATTTGCCACGGCTCCGGACGGATCAATGAAGAATATATCAAAAAGTATAATTCGCCCTTTGCCGTTGAAACGTCAACCATGAAGTTGCGAGACTCCGACCTTGCCTGTGAGGTAACCCGGTCGCTCTTCGATACAATTCGGCAATACCGCGAAAGTTTTGACGTGTACGGCACCAAACTTTCATTTGAGTGGGAACAGATTGCCGAAGAAGGGATGGTAATCTTTTCCGGTTATGAAGATGCCGAACGCATAAAAGTCCCGGATTTCGGACATCTGCTACCCAAGGAGATTGCCCCCTTTACTTTGGGTGGGGTTTATGATGAGGAGCATGAGCATACCTCCTTCATCCAGGGCAGCGGCCACGGCGGGTCGCACCCCCATATGGCCCATGAATTTGTGCGAGCCATTGTTGAGGAAAGAGAGGCGGCGGTGAATGCGGCCACCGCAGCCAACTGGACTATGGCCGGCATCTACTCGCATGAGTCCGCTATGAAGGGTGGGCAAAAGATAGAAATTCCAGTTCCGACTTCTAAATAATACTCATTTCATAGGAGATCAGAGATTAGAGATTCCTGGCCAATATGTTCTTAATTTCCAATCTCCCAATCTCTAATCTCTGCAAATATTTCACCTATTAAGTCAATTCATAAACCTTTCAAGGAGGATAAAAAATGGCACGACCAGTCACTCTCTTCACCGGCCAATGGGCCGACTTGACTCTGGAGCAACTGCTGCAGAAAGTCAGCGCATGGGGTTTTGATGGGGTGGAATTGGCTTGCTGGGGCGATCACTTTGAAGTAGACAAAGCCCTGGAAAGCGACAAATATGTGCGCGCCAAACGCGACTTACTGGAAAAATATAACCTGAAATGTTGGGCTATCAGCACCCATCTGGTGGGCCAATGTGTCTGTGACCTCATTGACGAGCGGAACAAGAGCATCCTGCCGCCGCGGCTGTGGGGCGACGGCGACCCCGAAGGCGTCCGCCAGCGCTGCGCCGAAGAGGTCAAGAACACCGCCCGCGCCGCCGCCGCTTTTGGCGTCAAAATTGTTAATGGCTTCACCGGCTCACCCATCTGGCATTTGCTCTACTCCTTCCCGCCCAATGATTTTAGCAAAGTTGAGGCTGGTTATAAGGAATTTGCCGACCGTTGGAACCCAATTATGGATGTGTTCGACGAAGTTGGGGTAAAATGGGGCCTGGAAGTTCATCCCACCGAGATTGCCTATGATTTTGTGACCACCCAGAAAGCTCTGGAGGCGATTGGCCGCCGCCCGGCCTTTGGCATCAACTTTGATCCCAGCCACTTTGCTCACCAATTTCTTGACTCCGCCGCTTTTGTGATGGAATTCGCCGACCGGATTTACCACGTCCACGTTAAGGACTCCAAAAAGCGGATCAGTGACGGCCGCCGTTCGATTCTGGGTTCCCACCTGCAATTTGGCGACGCGCGGCGGGGTTGGGATTTTGTTTCGCCCGGCCATGGGGATGTGGATTTTGAAGAGCTGTTCCGGGCGCTCAACCGCATTGGTTATCAAGGACCGCTCTCGGTGGAGTGGGAAGACAGCGGCATGGATCGCGACTGGGGCGCGCCCGATGCCCTGGCCTTCATCCGCCGCACCGACTTTGCCCCGTCGGCGGTGGCCTTTGACGCGGCCTTTGCCTCTGAAGATTAAATCAAGAGAAGTTCTACCTTTTTGTTGATCAAATAGGGGCGGACAGCAGTTCGCCCCTATTGCTACCCACTGTTTCTAAGGAGTTTGACTATGTCAGGAGTATTTCGATTTTCATTCGGCCCGTGGAACATTCACGAAGGAGCCGACCCATTTGGCCCCCCGGTCCGGCCAACGGTAGCCTTTGCTCAGAAGTTGGCGGTCTACAAGAAATTGGGTTTTGATGGGGTTCAGTTCCACGATGATGACGCCGTCCCTAATCTGAATGATCTAACCGGCGCCCAAATTGTAAAAGCCGCTAAAGAATTAGCTCAGGTGCTGGATGGCGAGGGCCTGGTGGCCGAGATTGTCGCTCCTCGGTTGTGGGAGGATCCTCGCACCATCGACGGCGGCTACACGTCTAACAATCAGGCCGAGCGCCAGTATGCCATCGAACGCAGTTTGCAATGCCTCGACATTGCCCGGGCCCTAAATTGTAACAAAATTGTGCTGTGGCTGGCTCGAGAAGGGACCTATATCCGGGAAGCCAAAGATGCCTCCAAGGCGGTGGAACTGCTGGTGACCGCCATCAATAAAATGTTGGCTCATGATCCGGATATAAAAATCTTGATCGAGCCGAAGCCCAATGAGCCGATGGACCTGGCTTATATCCCGACGATCGGCCACGCCATCGGTCTGGCTTACCTCACCGACGAACCGGCTCGGGTTGGGGCCCTGGTCGAGTCGGCTCACGCTATCTTGGCCGGCCTGGATCCGTCGGATGAAATGGCCTATGCCCTGACCCACCAGAAACTCTGGAGCGTTCACCTGAATGACCAGAACGGTTTGAAGTTTGACCAGGACAAAGCATTTGGTTCAGTTGATTTGCGCCGGGCCTTTATGCAGGTGTGGGTGCTGGATCGCCGCGCCTATGGCCAGAATGGGGAGTTTGTTGGCCTCGACGTTAAAGCAATGCGCACCCAAAAGGCCGATGTGGCCACGCAGCATTTGGCCAATAGCCGGGAAATCTTTTTAGCCCTGCTGGATGTAGTTCGGGGCCTGGATCAGAATCGCATCGCCGGCCTCATTGCCGAGCGGAACTACGAGCTGCTGGAGATCGAGATTGTCCGGGCGCTGCTTGGCCGGAAATGAGGTCGGCGTAGGATGAAGATCACCATTACGGCCGGCGGCGTGGACTTACCGGCTGAACTCAACAACAGCCCGACGGCTCGACAGATTTGGGAGGCCCTACCCCTGACCGGCCACGCCAACATTTGGGGCGACGAAATCTACTTTGAAATCCCGGTGATGGCCAGCCAGGCTAAAGATGCCCGGGTGGAAATGGAAGTTGGGGAGTTGGCCTATTGGCCGGTGGGCCAGGCTTTTTGTATTTTTTTTGGTCCAACCCCGGTTAGCCTGGACCAGCAGCCACGGGCTTACAGCCCGGTCAATGTAGTGGGGCGGGTGCTGGGCGACGCCAGCCGGTTTAGAGTGGTCAAACGCGGCACGTTGGTTCGTCTTGAACGGGCCTGATCGTCGACGATATGGTGAAAAAAGAGGGAAGTCCAATCGACTTCCCTCTTTTTGTTTAGTTCAAGTGAATTCGGGCAAAATCCAATGAGGCGTCACCCCCCGATGATCAAACCTAAAATGCCGCCGGGCCCCATCTGGGCAATCAGACCGGCAAATACAATCGAGACCATCGACATCAACTTGATCAGGATGTTGAGAGATGGGCCGGTGGTATCTTTGAAGGGATCGCCAACGGTGTCGCCGACTATTGCGGCTTTGTGAGGATCGGAACCTTTACCGCCATGAGCGCCTTTTTCGATATATTTCTTGGCATTGTCCCAGGCCCCGCCGGAGTTGGCCATCATCACCGCCACCGCAAAACCGGTCGCCAGACCGCCGGCCAGCAACCCCATGACCCCGGCTACGCCAAAGAGTAGGCCAACCACTACCGGGACCACAATAGCTAGCAGGGAGGGCACAATCATTTCTTTTTGAGCGCCGGCGGTACTGATGGCCACACAGCGAGCATAATCCGGCCGCTCGGTGCCTTCCAGAATGCCCGGAAACTCTTTGAATTGCCGGCGCACTTCCTGAACCATCGCCCCCGCCGCTCGACCTACGGCGCTCATCGTCATTGATGCAAACAAGAACACGGTCATACCGCCGGCAAATAAGCCAATCAAGACGGCAGGATTCAATAGATTGATATTGTAGTAGGTCGCAAAATCTTGCAAGGTCATTTTAGCGACCTGGACGACATCACCGGTGCAGGTATTAGCAACTTGCTCACCCAGGCAAAGAGTTTCTACTTTGGACAGGTGCAACAGGCCAAAACGAATTTCTTCCAGGTACGCCGCCAGTAAGGCCAGCGCGGTCAACGCGGCCGAACCAATGGCGAACCCTTTGCCGGTGGCCGCCGTCGTGTTACCCACCGCGTCAAGCTGATCGGTGCGCCGGCGAACTTCCGGTGGCAGGTGGGCCATTTCCGCATTACCACCGGCATTGTCGGCAATGGGGCCATAGGCGTCGGTGGCCAGGGTCAGGCCCAGGGTCGAAAGCATAGCCACGGCCGCCAGACCCACGCCATACAGTCCCAGCAGGGCATTTTGGGCACCGCCGGGGAGATAATAGCTGATGACGATACCGATGACTACCGCGATTACGGGTATACCGGTTGAGCGCATCCCGACGGCTAAACCCTCGATGATGACTGTAGCCGGGCCGGTTAGACTTTGCTGAGAAATATCCTGGGTTGGTTTGTATTCATCAGAAGTGTAATAAGCCGTAGCCAGGCCAATGACAATGCCAACCGCCAGTCCGGCTACAATCGCCAGCCAGAGCATCAGCGGGTTGTTCAACCGCAGCAGATAAACGATCCCTAAACTGACGATGGCAATCCCAATAGAGCTATACGTGATGCTTTTGTTAATGGCCCCCATCAATTCGCCCATCGTCGCATCTTCTTTGGCTCGAACCAGATAGATGCCAATGATCGATAGTACCACCCCGACCGCCGCCAGAGCTAATGGCGCGGCCAGATAGCTTAGTTGTAGCCCAATCTCATTCATCCCGGCCGGCAGGAAAGCCCCGCCCGTTCGGCTCACTTCAGTCGCCACTGCCGCCACGCCCAGAGCCGCAGTTGCCAGAATTGAGCCGGCGTAAGATTCGTACAGGTCGGCGCCCATCCCGGCCACGTCGCCCACATTATCACCCACGTTGTCGGCAATTGTGGCCGGATTGCGGGGGTCATCTTCCGGGATACCGGCTTCAACCTTACCGACCAGGTCAGCGCCAACATCGGCCGCTTTGGTGTAGATGCCGCCGCCCACGCGGGCAAAGAGCGCCTGGGTCGACGCGCCCATACCAAAGCTCAGCATAATAGCCGTGATTTGGGGTAAGGGATTGGCGTCGAAAAATGATGCCGGGAAGAGATAGTACAAAATCAGAAACCAGGCGCTGATGTCGAGCAGGGCAAAGCCGACCACCACCAACCCCATCACTGCGCCGGCCCGAAAAGCCACCTGCAGGCCGTCGTTCAAACTCTGCCGGGCCGCATTGGCCGTTCGGGCTGAAGCGTTTGTGGCCGTCTTCATCCCAAAAAAGCCGCACAGCCCTGAGAAAAAGCCGCCGGTAATAAAAGCAAAGGGAATGACTCGGTTTTGCACCCCAAAGACATAAGCCAGCACTACAAAGAGGAGAAACAGAACCACAAAAGCAATGGTAACCACCTTATACTGGCGCCGCAGGTAAGCCATAGCTCCTTCCCGGACAGCCTGGGCAATTTCGGCCATGCGCTCGGTGCCCTCGCTCACTTTCATGACCGACTGGTAAAAATACCAGGCAAAAAATAGGGCAATAATTGAGCCAATCGGGGCCAGCCACCACAATAACGGTAGCGCCCCACGCCCTTCTTGAGCCAGGGGCGCGGCCAGAACGGCGGGCGCCATAGCCAGAACAGCCAAAACAGTCATTATTACAACAGTTAAACGGATCATAAACCCTCTCCTAAAGTAATATAATTGGGGATATTTAGGGCCTCCTGTTAGGCCCTGGTGTGCGACAAACGGTGGCAGATATGGGGCAATTTGATTGCAAAAAAAAAGCTCAGTACCTCGTGGCGATACGCTGAACTGTAGCTTCTTTGCCCTGATGATATCGCAACCTACTAACCGGACAGATTTTAAATGAGATACTTTTGATTGTCAAATTGTTTGGACAATGGGTTGCTGGTCAGACCAATCAACTCATTTAATCTTGTTTTAATCACAAACTAGTACTATCGTTTATGTAGCGGGACGTTTCCTTAAGTCGTTTACTTGAGGTTGCGCCCGTTCTTTATTGTGTGGTGGTTGGTAGAGCAATCGAAAAGCCGGAGTATCCGCCATTAACAGGAGATTAGACCGATTCGATGATCCAGGCTCACAATTTGACGAAATATTATGGCGCTACCACCGCCATCCGCAACGTTAGCTTTCAGGTGAAAAAAGGTGAAATCCTTGGTTTCCTGGGGCCAAACGGCGCGGGTAAAACCACGACCATGCGAATTTTGACCGCCTATATGCCCCCTTCGGAGGGGTTAGCTACTGTAGCCGGCTACGATGTCTTTATCCAAAGCCTGGAAGTTCGCAAACGAGTTGGTTATTTGCCGGAATCAGTGCCCCTCTATCCCGATATGACCGTGCGCGGCTACCTCAATTATGTGGCTGCGCTGCGCAAAATTAGCCAGCGGTCCAGGCGCGTGGCCGAAGCTCTGGAGAAGGTGGACCTGGGACGGCAGGCTGACACGTTGATTGGCAAATTATCAAAGGGGATGCGCCAGCGGGTTGGTATTGCCCAAGCCATTGTCCACGATCCCGAAGTGCTCATTTTGGATGAACCTACGCTTGGGCTGGACCCCAAGCAGATTATCGAAGTGCGCCAGTTGATCAGGCAACTAGGCGGCGAGCACACGATTATCCTCAGTACTCACATTTTGTCAGAAGTAGAGCAAATTTGCAGCCGAGTGCTCATCATCAACAAAGGCCAGATTGTAGCCGAAGACACCCCGGCCCGATTGATATCCCGATTGGAAGGTAATGAACGGGTCAGGCTGCAAACAGTAGCCGCGCCGTCTAACGCCGTTGAAATCCTCCAGTCATTGGGCCAAGTTCGAAAAGTAGTGATGATGATGCCTGATACCTTTGAAATCGAGTTTGCCGGCGGGTCCGACTGCCGCCCGTCTCTGGCTCATTTTGTCGTTGAGCAGGGCTGGGGCCTGCTGGAATTGCGGCCAATTGATGCCAGTTTGGAAGACATATTTTTGGAATTGACGGCCGAGCAAGCTGTTTAGGAGCAGGTGGTCACGTTGTGAATGTCCTGGTTATTGCCAAAAGGGAATTAGCGGCCTATTTTTTATCGCCCATCGCCTACGTGGTTGGGGCAGCTTTCCTGTTTATTACCGGCCTATTTTTCTACTTCACGGTGGCGTTTGATTACCTGGCCACGCTTTCCCAGGTTTTTACGGTGGTTGCTGTGATTCTTTTGTTTGTAGCCCCCATTTTAACGATGCGCCTCCTGGCCGAGGAAGCCCGCTCCGGAACGTTGGAACTATTGCTGACTGCCCCGGTACGTGATTGGGAAGTAGTGATGGGGAAGTTTATAGCCGCTTTCCTCCTACTTGTAGCTATGTTAAGCCCGACCCTGTACTATCTCCTGGTATTGACTTTTTACGGCGCGCCTGACCTGCCGGTCACTTTTTCTGGTTATCTGGGCCTCATTTTGCTCGGCGGGATGTTGCTCAGCCTTGGGGTGCTCACCTCGGCTATGACGGCTAATCAAATCATTGCGGCGGTGTTGGGAGTTGCCCTGGCTCTCACCTTCTGGCTTAGCGGCGGATTGGGTGCAACGCTGGCAGGTCCAGTCGGCAGCCTGTTTACTTATCTGGCCGTTCAAAATCATTTTGCCGATTTCCTGGTCGGCCTGGTTACCACCTCCAATCTGGTCTACTTTCTGAGTGTTACGGCGGCCGCCCTGTTCCTGGCCACCCGCGTCCTTGAAATCAGGAGATGGCGTAAATGACCACGGAACTTCCTTCGGCCTCGTCTCAACATCCTCCTATCTCTTCGCGGCGAAACTTGCGCGCCCATGCCTGGGCCGTGGCAACTCTGGGCGTGGTCCTGATTATAGGCGGAGCGTTGCTCTACCTCTTTAATCAAAACCGATATCTTGAGGCTCAACTGGGCGCCGGTCTGGGGGGCGTGCTGCTCTTGGGCGCGGTGCTGCTGCGGCCAGAGGTGGTGCGGACGGCTCTGGCCGGCCGGCCGGTCAAATATGCCTCTAACGCTTTGATTACCAGTCTGGCTTTTGTTGGCATTCTGGCCTTGCTCAATTTTCTGGGGCTGAAATACGAGCATGAATTTGACCTGACCGAAACCGGTCTGTTTACGTTATCAGAGCAAACCATCAACACCCTGGCAAATATTGACCAACCGGTCCAGATTCTCGGCTTCTTTCAAAGTGGTGATCCCCGCCTCAAGCGGGCTCGCGAATATCTGGAGCGATACAGTCACTACACGCCTTACCTGAGCTATGAGTTTCACGATCCCAATATCGAACCGGCCCTGGCCCAAAGTGTGGGACTGACCAACTACGGCCTGGTTTTTGTTAGCGGTTATCATAGTTACGAAACTGCCGGGGTGGACGAGCAGTCTATTACCAGCGGTTTGATCCGGGTCACTCGTGATCAGCCCAGAAAAATTTATTTTCTGACCGGTCACGGTCAACCTCGCCTTGATGATGGCGGCAAAGAGGGGTACAGCGCGGTGCAACAGGCGCTGGAACGCGAAAATTACCAGCTTGACACCCTCAATTTGTCGGCCACGGCCGGCGCCATCCCTGCCGATGCAACCGCCCTGATTTTGGCCGGGGCCGAACGAGCCTTGTCGGCCACCGAAACCCAACTGCTGACCGACTGGCTGGCGACCGGCGGCAAATTGATGATCCTGATCGGTCCCCTGGCCCCGGTGCCGTTGGAACAGTTATTACGGACCTATGGGATAGAGGTCAATAATGACTTTGTGGTTGAGGATTATAATCACGCCCTGGTAACATTGGGACCGCATGGACTCCAGCCACAGCTCCTGGCCCCGCTGGTGGTGAAATATCCGTACCATGAAATTACCCGCGGGTTGAACGGCTTCCAATCGTTCTACCCTTTTGCCCGCTCCATTACCCTGAATCCGCCCCCGGATTTCAGCAAAAACGTGGCGGCGATACTCTCTACCAGTCCCGGTAGTTGGGCTGAAACCGATGTCCATGCCGCCGAGCCGGAGTATCACGAAGGGGTTGACTATCCTGGTCCCTTACACCTGGGGGTCGCCGTTGAAGACGGCACGAATGAGGCCCGCCTGGTGGTCATTGGCAATAGTCGCTTTGTCACCAACCAGAATGCTTCCTCTCAGATGGCCAACCTCGACCTGTTCATGAACGCCGTCAATTGGCTAACCGAAGAGGAAGAGTTAATTTCCATTCGGCCCAAACAGCCGCAGGACCGGCGGCTGTATCTAACTCCCGCTCAGGTCAATATGACCCTGTTGACGTCCGTCATCATCATGCCACTGGCTGTTTTTGCCGTGGGACTGGCCATTTGGTGGAAGCGGCGATGAAGATGAATCTGAAGGCTACCCGCCTTCTGATAATAATGTTGGTTGCCATCGGTGGCTATGTTTACTTTTTTGAGCTGGACGCCAATGAACAACCGCCCGCTAACTCGGCTATTCCACTCCACCAACGAGCCTACGGGGAATACGATCTGGTTGGGTTACGAGTGGAGCGAGCCGGCAGCCCGCCGTTTCATTTCGTCAGAACTGCGGCTGGGCCTGGCCAGGAGTGGGCTATGTTGGCGCCAAACCAACTGGCGCCCGACCACCTGGACCAGGCTCGAGTGAACGGCGCGGCCGTTCGGCTGGGGCAGTTGAGCGCCAGCCAACTGATCACCACGGTAACGGATCTGGCTCAATACGGGCTTGACCCGGCCGAATTGACCGTTACCCTGACCATCTCCGATGGTTCCCACATCACCCTCTACACCGGCGCAGAGACGCCGGTCAATGATCAGCGTTATCTGCGTACTGCGGCCAATGATCACACCGTCTACCTGGTTTTTGGCTTTGCCGTTGATGATTTGCTTCGTTTGTGGGAATCGCCGCCGCTCAATCCCCTGCTCACTGCCACCGTTTCACCACCTTAAGATAAATTATTGACATTTTCCGCCAACCGATTAAGATTAGTTCAGTTTCAATCTTTGGGGTTACCCAGCCGTGTAACCCACGTCACGAACCCCGCGAGGGCCTATGATTACCAACCAAGTCATCCTCAAACCAGACCGCGAAAAGTCAGCCAACAATCGCCATCCCTGGATTTTTTCTGGGGCTATCAGCCGGGTGGAGGGTAATCCTGCCAACGGCGATGTTGTGGATGTGTGGAACAGTCGTGCCCGTTTTGTGGCCCGCGGCATCTACAATCAAAAATCACAAATCCAGGTGCGGCTGCTCACCTGGAATCCCAACGATCTCATCGACGATGATTTTTGGCGCCGACGGATTCGGCGGGCTATTGCCGGCCGGCAGGCGTTGCTGGAGTCCCCGGATACCGATGCCTACCGCCTGGTCCACGCCGAGGCCGATGGCCTGCCGGGTTTGATTGTCGACCGGTACGGCCCCTGGCTGGTGGTCCAATTTCTCTCCATCGCGGTTGAGCGGTATCGTAGTACAATTATCGATGTACTGGTCGATTTGGTTGCGCCCCAGGGAATTTATGAGCGCAGTGATGTCGATGTGCGGGAGCAGGAAGGTTTGGTGCCGGTGGCCGGGCCGGTGTGGGGCGAAGTCCCGCCGGATTTGGTTGAAATTATCGAAAATCGTCACACCTTCCTGGTTGATCTCAAATTTGGGCACAAGACCGGTTTTTACCTGGATCAGCGTGAAAATCGAGAGAAGGCAGCCAAATATTTTGCTGGCAAAGAGGTGTTGAACGCCTTTGCCTATACCGGCGCTTTTGCCGTGTATGCGGCTCACGCCGGTGCCCGGCGCATTATCAATGTCGACTCTTCAGAGCGGGTGCTGCAATTGGCCGAGCGCAATATGCGGCGCAACGGCTTCGGCGACCGGGAGGACGGCTATGCCACCGCCGATGTGTTTGAGATTATGCGGGCCTACCAGGCCAACAATTGGAAATTTGATGTGGTCATTTTGGACCCGCCCAAATTTGCCCACAACAAACGGCAGGTCGAAAAAGCAACGCGGGGTTACAAGGACATTAATATGCTGGGTATGAAACTGATCAAGCCCGGCGGCGTTTTGATAACCTTCTCCTGCTCCGGGGCGGTCAGTGTTGATCTTTTTCAAAAGGTCTTATTTGGCGCCGCCGTCGACGCCGGCCGGACGGTCCAGATCATCGAACGGCTCGCCCAGAGTTCTGATCATCCGGTTCTGCTCACCTACCCCGAATCCGAATACCTCAAAGGCTGTGTCTGCCGGGTGTGGTAAAAATCGGTTGAAGCCGAATTTTCAAACCTTCAACTTGCTGCCTCCAACAGGCCCCGTTCAACTGTTAGCTGTTAACGCTCTAGTACACCGAGGCGTAAATAACACAATGGGGAGGACAGTTTTGGCATCAGTCG